>CAVXJY010000001.1:0-6826 GCA_963761855.1 Bryobacterales bacterium
GGTCTAGCGGGCGTGGCGCTTGGTAAAGGTAGAAGTGGCGGTTGAAGTTGATTTCATAACCGACCCTGTCCTTGCTGCGGTCCATCCACGCATCGGGAACGTGGGGCAGGACTTCGCGGCGGAAGTATTCGTCAATGTCCTCCTTAAGCGGCACATTCTCGAAGTCGCGGAGGTCGGGGTCGGGTTCATGCTCTGTCCCCTCTTTGGACGAATACCGAACGACCGGTTCTGCCTTGGAATCACGGATGCCGAACGCCTGGACAAAGGCGCGCCTTTCAGCAGTCGTCCACCCGGACTTTCGATCTCGCAAGGTGGTTTCGCACCGCATTTCAACCTCATTCCAGTTCATCTGCGGCTTCAGTCCGAATTCACGTTCCAGCGCCTTTAGGTCCGTGCGACGGCCAGGGAAGCTTGCCAGGAACTCAGCTTTCCCCGCTTCATTGATTTCAAATCGGAATCGCAGAGGGCGCTCGACGGTCACGCGGGTATAGCCGAAGTCCTCGTTATCGAAAACCTTGCAATGGCCGCCATCCGCGAAGCGGGCATAGAGTCGCACGATGTCGCTTATCTGGTCCGGCTCGCCGTCCGTGCCTTCGCCAAACTTGCGGCGTTTGTCGCCCAGGCTGCGGCGCATGGGCACATAGAACTCACGGGCGTCCACGAGCTGGATTTTGCCCCGGCGGCGTTTCTCTTTCCGGTTGGTAACGATCCAGACGTAGGTGCCAATGCCTGTGTTGTAGAACATCTGCTCGGGCATGGCGACGACGGCTTCGAGCCAGTCGTTTTCGATGATCCACTTGCGGATGTCGCTTTCGCCGCTGCCGGCGCCGCCGGTGAAGAGGGGCGAGCCGTTGAAGACAATGGCGAGCCGGGAGCCGTGCTTGTGTTGGTCCGGCTGGACCGGCTCGAACTTGCTGACCATGTGCTGGAGGAAGAGCAGCGCCCCGTCGTTCACGCGGGGTAGGCCGGCGCCGAACCGGCCACTGTGGCCAAGCTCGTCGTGCTCCTTCTCGATGGCATCGGCCTGTTTCTTCCAGTCCACACCGAAGGGCGGGTTCGCGAGGAAGTAGTCGAATCTATCCGCGCTGAACTGGTCGTCGGTGAGCGAGTCGCCGAAGCGGACTTCGCTGTTCTCGTGGCCTTTGATGAGGAGGTCAGAGGCGGCGACGGCGAAGGCGCGCTTGTTGTAGTCCTGGCCGAACAGCCATAGCTGCGCCTCGGCGTGGTGCTCATGCATATAGCGCTGCGACTCGGCCAACATGCCGCCGGTGCCGCAGGTCGGGTCGAGGAGCTTGCGGACGGTGCCGGGGCGGGCCAGCAGGTCGTCGTCGTGGATGAAGAGCAGGCTGACCATGAGGCCAATGACGTCGCGCGGCGTAAAATGATCGCCGGCGGTCTCGTTGGCGAGTTCGTTGAACCGGCGGATTAGGTTTTCGAACACCAGCCCCATGTCGGAGTTGCTAACCTGGTCGGGGTGGAGGTCCACGTCGCAGAACTTGGACACGACAAGGTAAAGGATATTGGACTCCCGCATCTTCTCGATTTCGTTAGTGAACTCGAAATACTCGAAGATTCGGCGGACGTTGGCGGAGAAGCCGTTGATGTAGCTGGCGAGGTGCTTGTCAATGTTATCAGGGTCGCCCTTGAGCTTCTCGAACGTCAGCGGGGAGTGATTATGGAAGCGCTGGCCGGCGGCTTTGCTGAGGAACTTGTCGAGAGCGTCGTCGTTGAGCTTGCCGCCCTTCCGCTTCTCGTATTCCCGAAGGACTTTTTCTTTGGTGGGGGCGAGAACGCAGTCGAACCGGCGGAGGACGGTCATTGGCAACATGACGCGCTCGTATTGGGGTGGGCGATAAGGCCCGCGCAGCAGGTCGGCAATCTGCCAGATGAAATTCGCTAGTTCGTGGTGGTTAGCCATGTGAGAATCAGGCTAGCGAATTGGCACGCTGATTTCCAAGCCGGATCGCCTACGCCTCGCGGTTTCATGCCGGAAGAGTGCGCCCGCGAAAGTTGATCGTCAAGCCGCGTGTCGGTCGCCAGCCACCTGCATTTAGGGCAGGGCCGCAGGCTGAATGTCCAAAGTCCGCGTTGGGACGCGAATTGGCTCACTTTGCTTGAAAGGGAGCAGATGGCTGGCGGAGGTAGTACCGCGTAGTTAAGACCAAGGAGGACAGGAAGTTACGTCACAAGCTGTTGGTTCTTCGCAGTATTTAGGAGCGGGCTTTAGGGGCCAGATTCCTGCTGGGGCAGGGGGCTTCCAGAAATGTCAATCGAAATCGCTTCATTTTGGTAATGCCTCAGTGACGGCGGGGAATCGGGCATTGGAAGTGCCTTCTTTTTTCTCTTGCGTGGTATGTATGTGATGTGCGATACATACTACATGCCGCACTCAAGATCTGCCGATTCGACGCTCCGCAAAACAGGTACTGGTTAAGCCCGGCAGCACATCCCATGCTTCGATCAGCGCCGTTACCGCCGCCGCTCCGTATTCCGCCTTCCGGCGGCGCCGCTTGGGCGGCTTTTGCCGCCGCGGGTGATTCAAGATTCGGATCGGAATATTTCCGGTTCAGCCCAGGGCGCTTTTTCGCCTCGTCCAACAGCCGGCTGCGACCTTGTTCGCTAGCGCGGCTGTACTCCTTGCCAACCTCTGCCAAATATTGCTTGCGCGCGTTCATGTCCACCTTTCACGGGCGCCATGTTTTGCGCCGCACCGGGTTACATTTTCATTTGACCCATCCGATCGCCTCCCGGTGACATTTTAGGTTGAAGCAATTCGCTCCAGCGGAGTTCCCCCCAGGAAGGTGATATACTCTTGGCGCGGCGCGCGCCGCGTTCTTTTCGTTCACGGCATTTATAGGGTGGCGGTTTTCTGTTCCCGAAGGGGGTGCATTCTTGTTCGATCTGGTGATGGTCCGCGCAATATTTATCCTGGTTCTTTCGGCTTCCGCGTATGCCTTACATCCTTTCAATCTTTCGCCTTGGATTACGGCTGCCGGAGGCCTGATAATCGGCTGCTGCATCATTTTTTTTGAGATCCGGCTGGAGCAGCGTCAGTCTCACACGGCTGATTGGCGCCGCGTTCGGCTCGGTACTGGGCATTTTCGGAGCGTTTCTGATGTCGCTGGTGCTCGGCAAAGCCGACCCCGAGCCGTTCGTGCAGGTGTGTCTGCTGTTGTTGATGACCTACATCGGGCTGATCGTGGGCGCCAACGAAGGGCGACATGCTCAACCTGGCGGCGCTGGGCGGCATTTTCGGCGGGGAGAAATCTCCAAGAAGTCGTTCAAGATTCTCGATACCAGCGTCATCATCGACGGCCGCATCGCCGATATCGCCGAAACCGGCTTCCTCGACGGCGTGCTGGTGATTCCGCAGTTCGTCCTGCGCGAGCTGCAACTGGTGGCCGATTCGGCCGACTCGATGAAGCGCAACCGCGGCCGCCGCGGGCTGGACATTCTGCAGCGCATGCAGAAGATGGCGCACCTCAACGTGCAGATCGTCGAGGAGGATTTTCCGCACGTCCGCGAAGTGGATATGAAGCTGATCGAGCTGGCCAAGGTCTACGACTGCAAAGTGGTCACCAACGATTTCAACCTGAACAAGGTGGCGCAGCTTCACGGCGTGGAAGTGCTGAATATCAACGAACTGGCCAATTCGCTCAAACCCATCGTGCTGCCCGGCGAGACCATGCGGGTCTTCATCCTGAAGGAGGGCAAGGAGTACAACCAGGGCGTGGCCTACCTGGACGACGGCACCATGGTGGTGGTGGACAACGCCAAGAGGATGATCTCCAAGACCATCGATATCTCCGTCACCAGCGTGCTCCAGACCACCGCCGGGCAAGATGATCTTCGGCAAGTTCGACGACCGCTGCACCTGGCTGGACGCAGCCGGCGCCGCCGCCGGCGCGAAAGGCACGACCGCCCGGCGCGCAAGAGCGACCCGCAGCCCATGACCAGTCTCGCGGTCGGAGAAAACCACGATAGAATCGTAGATCACATGAGAGTAGCCGTCATATTGCCCGCGGCGGGCCTGGGCACCCGCATGGGCAGGCGCCGCGGCGGAACGAACGGGCACCAGCCGCAAGCAGTTCATGCTGCTCGAAGGCTCGCCGATCCTGGTGCACACGGTTCGCAAGTTCGCCGCTATCGCCGCCGTCGCCGAGATCGTGGTCGCGGTGCGCGCCGAAGACATGGAGTGGGTGGCGGAGATGCTCGGCGGCGAGTTTCCCGGCCGGCGTGCGCGTGGTGGAGGGCGGCAACAGCCGGCAGCAGTCGGTGGAGAACGCGCTCGGCTGCGCTCGCGCCCGGATACCGATCTGGTGGCCGTGCACGATGCGGTGCGGCCGTTCATCGACCTGGAGACCATTCACAAGGTGTTCGACGAAGCGGCCGAGACCGGCGCGGCCATCGTGGGCGTGCCCGTGGTGGATACGGTGAAGCAGGTGAGCCGCGGCACCGGCCGCGTGCGCATCCGCGCCACGCTGCCGCGCGAAAAGCTGGTGCTGGCGCAGACGCCGCAGGTGTTCCGCTACGACTTGCTGGTGCGCGCGTTCGAAGCTGGCGCGCGAGGACGGCTTCATCGGCACCGACGAATCCAGCCTGGTGGAGCGGCTGGACGTGGAAGTGAGCGTGGTGCTGGGCAGCGACCGCAACATCAAGATCACCAAGCCCGGCGACATGGACCTGGCGCGCCTCTTCTTCCGCGAAGACGTGGCCAAGGAAGCCGCGCCGTTGAGCGAGATCCGGACCGGCCTGGGCTGGGATGTGCACCGCCTGGCGCCGGGCCGGCCGCTGATTCTGGGCGGCGTGACGGTGCCCAGCGAATTCGGCCTGGAAGGCCACTCCGACGCCGACGTGCTGGCGCACGCCATCACCGACGCCATTCTGGGCGCGGCCGCGCTGGGCGATATCGGCATGCACTTTCCCGATTCCGACCCGCGCTGGAAGGGCTGCGACAGCCTGGTATTTCTGCGCCATGCCCAGCAACTGGCGGAAGCGCTCGGATATCGCATCGTCAACGTGGATTCCACGGTGATCCTGGAGCGGCCGAAGCTGAAGGATTACCGCCTGGCCATTCGCGAGAGCCTGGCCGCGGCGCTGGGGCTGCGAGCTCGACCGGGTTTCGGTGAAGTTCAAGACAGCCGAGAAGGTGGGGCCGGTCGGCGAAGGGCGCTCGGCCGAGGCGCAGGCGGTGGTGACGCTGGCGCGGTGAGGCGCTGCGCCCAACTGGTACGCAAAGTACGCTAGCGGCGGGAACCGGGACACCGACGGCGCACCCGTGCGCCTGCCTGACGTCCTTGATAGTGTAGGGATATGACGGTGTCTCTGGGGGCTATGGCGAATCCGGGGACAGAGCGTGTAACGATCTTCCCGAGCGTCCGCGCTGTTCTCAAGCTGTCGATGCGTCGCGTTAAACCGAGACCCGAGGAAGTTCGGCTTATAGCCGGGAACACGCCGTTCACCATGGGGTTGCCCATGTGGCGGGAGACCAGTTCGCCCAGCACGTCGCGGAAATCGGTGGTCAGCGCCAGGTCGCGGCCTTCGTAGAGTTGCTCGCGTTCCAGGCCGGGCCACTGGCCGTAGACCTTGCCGCCTTTCACGTCGCCGCCCATCACGAACATGCAGTTGGCGTGGCCGTGGTCGGTGCCGCGATTGCCGTTCTCCTGCGCCGTGCGGCCGAATTCCGACATCGTCACCAGCGGCGACATCCTGCATGCGGTCGCCCATGTCCGTCCAGAAGGCGCTCAGCGCCTGGCCGAACTTGCGCAGCAGGTTGGCCAGCTGGCCCTCGGCGGCGTTCTGCCCCACTTCGTTGCACGTGGTGGTCCCAGCCGCCGATATCGGCAAAGGCCATCTCCATGCCGACGTCGGCCTTGATCAATTGCGCGATCTGCTTCAGGCTGTCGCCCGAACGGCGCGCGCGGATAGTCCGCGCCGGCCGCCGGCGTGTACGGCTGCTTCTGGATGGCTTGCAGCATCGCCATGGCTTCGAACGTCTCGCGCGCCGGTGGCCTGCAGCACGGGATCCTTGCTGACGCCTCGTACATCTGCTCGAAATTCCGCGGCGGCCTGCGGCATCGCGCACCTGGAAGCCGCCGATGCTTTGCATCGCCACGGCCGGCCTGGTCGCCGCGCATGGTGCGCGGCAGCACCGGCCCCAGCGCCACCGCGCGCACCGGCGACGGCTTGCCCGCCGGCTTGCGGCAGCGCGCGGTTCATCCAGCCGCTATCGGTGGATTTCAGCCCGGGCGTGCCCGATTCCATGTAGTCCTGCGCGTCGAAATGCGAGCGCGTGGGGTCGGGCGAACCGACCGCATCCACAATCGCCAGGTGGCGCTGGTCGAACAGCGGCTTCAGCGGCGCGAGCGACGGGATGCAGGCCGAAGAATCCGTCCAGATCGATGGCGGCATCGCCGCGCCTGGCCGCTGCGACGGCCGCGGAACGGCGATGGTCGGGCGCAGATCGTAGTAGGCCTTCTCGCCGTGCGGCACGACGACGTTCAGGCCGTCGGCCGCGCCGCGCTGGAAAATCGCCACCAGGATCTTCTTGCGCGCGAGCGGCGTGCCCGGCGGCATAGAGCGCGCGCTGCAGCCACAGCGGCGCCGTGCCCGCTCCCACCATCGCCAGCGCCGAATTGCGAAGAAAAACGCGACGATTCGATCATTGCCGCTCACCTCTAACGCTTCTGAAACTCCGGCGAGCCGAGCGAATCGCCAACGTGTGCCGGGTGCCCGCTGCGCGATTTCCACTTTCACGCCCGGCACCTTGTTGCCGGCAAGCTGCAGAACACACTGGAACTGAACGAAGAAATGAGACATAAACATA
>CAVXJY010000002.1:0-3008 GCA_963761855.1 Bryobacterales bacterium
TCGGGCTCGGCGGGTCCGTCTGCACCGCCCAGCAGATTGTCCACGCGCGCGACGATGGTCTGAAAAGAGTCGAGGACCACTTTCATTTCACCCATCAGTTGCGGGATGTCCTCCAACTGGGCGGAGCGGAGCTCGCCGCCCGGCTTCACAGGGACTTTCGACACGCCCTTGGTGATATCGATGATTTTGCCGCCCAGCAATGTGGAGGCGGCGATGGCGACCGTCGAATCTTCCGGAATCTGCGCCAGGAATTCCGGTTTCACCATCATGTCGAACTCCACCGCGCGTTTCGGGTCGGGCGACCCGGTCAGCCTTGGCATCTCAAGAAAGCCGATTTGAATGCCGTTCAGCCGAACCTCGGTGCCGTCGGGGAGCCCCGCCGCGTTGTCCATGTACGTGCGTAGCAGCGCGTAATGGGAAAACGGGTTCTTGCTCGACGTCAGCAGGAAAACCAGAACAAAAAGGATGATGAACGCGGTGCCGGCGATGACGCCGATCTTGAGTTGCGACCAACGAACTTTCCTGCGATCCGCCATGCGTTTATTCCCGCTGCTTGCAGAACTTCGAAACGTAATCGTCGGCCGTAGACTCCAGCCGGTCCTGATCGCCCTCGAAGATCAGACGGCCTTCGCGCAGCACCATGAACGTGGTGCTCGGAAGCGGCCCTTCCCAGTGCCGGGCCGGCTCCAGACGCCCTTGTTTCGAATTGTACCGGAAGTTGGCCATCAGGTTTCCGTCCTGGTAGCGATAGGTCACCAGGATCGTGGTAGTTTGCGCCATGTCGCGCTCTTTGATGAGCAAGGCCATGATGGTGTGAGCCGTGATGGGGTCCAGGCCGGCGCTGGGCGAATCATATAGCACCAAGGGCGGCGCCGTCACCACCGCGCGGGCGATGGCGGCACGGCGCCGCATGCCGCCCGAAAGCTCGCTGGGGAACTTCTCCAACGTCTCGCCCAATTCCACGAAGTCGAGCGCCTGCTCGACGCGCCTGTGCACCTCGCTCGCCGGACAGTGAATCGATTTCTGATTGAGCAGCGGGTAAGCGACGTTCTCCTCGATGTTCAGCGAATCGAACAGGGCGCTCTCCTGGAACAGCATGCCGATCCGGCTGCGGATATCGAAAAGCTGCCCTTCCCGCATCCTGCTCAGATCCTGTCCGAAGACCAGCACGCGGCCCGAATCCGGCCGTATCAGGCCGAGCGCGGTCTTCAGCAGGATTGTCTTACCGCTGCCGGCCGCGCCCAGGATCACCCGGGATTCGCCCTCGAAGGCCTGGAAGGAAACGTCGCTCAGCACCTCCTCGCCGTCAAAGGAAACGGTGACGTTTTCGAACTGCAGCACGCTGGGTGCGCCGGTTTCCGCCATCAGCTTACACCCTGGCTGACAAACAATTCCGTAATCATGGCGTCGGTAATGAAGATTATGATGGTGGCCGCCACCATTGCCTGCGTGGTGGCGCGACCCACGCCCTGCGTGCCGCCGGTGGTGCGCAAACCGTAGAAGCACCCGATGAGCGAAACCACCACGGCGAATACCAGAGGCTTGATCAATCCCTGCGCCACGTCGTTCCATTCGAGCGCCTGCCAGGCGGAGCTCCAATACAGCCGCGAGGTGAGGTGCAGCTTCACCACCGAAATCACCCAGCCGCCGAACAGTCCCACGAAATCCGCGATGATAGTGAGCAGCGGCAGCATGAAGCAGGTCGCCTCCAGCCGAGGCGTCACCAGTTTTTGAATCGGGTCGGTTCCCAGCGCGCGCATGGCATCGATCTGCTCGGTCACCTTCATCGATCCAAGCTCGCTGGCGATACCGGAGGAGTTGCGCCCCGCCATCATGATGGCCGTCAGCACCGGGCCCAGTTCGCGCGCCAATGTAATCGCCACCAGCGTGCCGGTCTTCTCCACTTCGCCGTATTGCGCGAGAGCGCGCGCCATTTGCAGCGCCATGACGATGCCGGAAAACAGGCCCACCAGCGCCACCACCACCAGGCTGCCGACGCCGATCGCGTCCATTTGCAGGATGACGTCGTCAAAGTAGTGCGGTTTGCGGAAGATGTCGCGGAAGGCTGTGCCGGCCAGCACGACGAATTCCTGAATGGCGAGAACAGGCTCCTTCAGCAGATCCAGCAAGCAGGTCGTTCTCCGAACTCCGATGCTACCATACAAGCGTAGCGCCGCCGTGCCCGTAGTGGCGGGCGCGCGCTCCGCGGGTCTGCAACCGTGAAAGGTCTCACCGACATTCCCGGCATTCGCGTCGGCCACGTCTCCGATTACGAGGCGCTGACCGGCTGCACGGCGATTGTCTGCGAGCAGGGCGCTGTGGGCGGGGTGGACATTCGCGGTTCAGCCAGCGGAACCGAGGAAACGCCCGCGCTCGACCCAGGTCACGTGGCCGACCGCGTCCACGCCATCTTACTGGCCGGTGGCAGCGCTTTCGGATTGGAAGCGGCATCCGGTGTGCGGCGCTACCTGGCGCGACGCGGCGTGGGTTTCGCGTTCGGCGGCGAGCGCATTCCGATCGTGGCGGCGGCCATCCTCTTCGATTTGGGGCTGGGCAGGTCGGGCACCCACCCCAATCTGGCGATGGGCGAAGCCGCCGCAGCCGCCGCCACTGCCGATGCTGTTACCGAAGGCGCAGTGGGCGCCGGCACGGGAGCCACGGTGGGCAAGATTCTGGGCATGAAGCATGCCATGAAATCCGGGCTGGGATCGGCTACGGTGGAACTCGATGGCGGCACGCTGGTGGCCAGCCTGGTGGCCGTTAATGCGATGGGCGACGTGCGCGACCCCGCCACCGGCAAAATTGTAGCCGGCGCGCGCCGGTTGCCCGACGCCCGCGAGTTCCTCGATACCGCCGAATACATGAAACGCCACAGCGCGCTTCCGGGCGGCGCCGCGGCCCCCAGAAACACAACGCTGGCCGTGGTCGCCACCAATGCCCGCCTGACGAAGTTGCAGGCCCGGAAACTGGCCGAATTCGGCAGCCTGGGCATGGCGCGCGCCATCGAT
>CAVXJY010000003.1:0-37469 GCA_963761855.1 Bryobacterales bacterium
TACAAAGCTCAACCATGTAGGGGGAGCTAGGCGGAGCGGTGTTTCGGGAGTGAAGGCGTGGGCTTACGGCCAGAACTTGTCGATTAAGTAACGTCGTACTCAGCATGTAAGACATTTATTTACAATGTCTTATCCGCAATACTTCACGGCGGAAGCGAGCTCCGCTTGAAGAGGCTGGATGAGGAAGTTTGAGCGCAGCAGAGCGTTCGCAGGCCGGCGGCTGGCCGGCAAGCCGAAGGCTCAGGATACGGGCGGCTCAGGCATCGTTTATTGTATGCACCGGCACCCAAACAAAACAGCTCCAAGCAAAAGGTCATTTGGCCAGGAGTTGAGCCCCGGCAGGCTTTGCCATCACTCGAGGCGCGGTTGTGGTATTCTCCACACCTCAAGCGCAGCGAGTTCACTGGAGTGCTGAACGGGCGCGCCGCCGGGGACTCGCCCGGCGGTTTCACGCGAAGAAACTGCTACTGTGGCCGGCGAGCGTTAGGCCTGGAAGGAACTGCCGCAGCCGCAAGTAGACTTGACGTGGGGGTTGTTGAATTTGAATCCGGCCCCTTCCAACGTCTCGACGTAGTCGACTTCGGCGCCGTCCAGATAGAGCAGACTGGCCTGGTCGATGTAAACCTTCAACCCGCCGTAATCGTACGTCTTGTCCAGCATGTTGGGCTGGTTTTCGAACGCCATCGAGTAGCTGAAGCCGGAGCACCCCCCACCCACGACCGCAATCCGCAGCCCGGCCGGGGCCGGTTGCTGCGAGCTCATGATATCCTTCACCTTGCCGATGGCTCTTTCGGTTAATTGCACCATCCGTTTAGACTCCTCTGCGGGGTTCGCCCCCCGTTGATATTATACACAGGCGAGCCGGGCACTCGCGCTTTCATATATTTAGATGAACCATCGCGTCAGCGGTCGCGAAAAAGTGAGGTATATACCGAAGCATTCGGCCAGCGGCCGATTGTCTAGCCGGCAATTCCCCTCCGGCATGAGCCAGGAGCCGTGAAAACAATGGTTTGGAACCACTGCCCTCCGATCTGGCAAACTAGTATGGGTGCCTGGATATTTGAAACCATGACCCTGCGGTCAACGTCGGAAGCGATATATGGGAGCGGCTACCGGCACGTTGGCGATCCCGGGGTTCGGCAGCAAGGTTGCGGCAAGGCCTAGAGTGGACTATCAGAAGACCCCGGAAGGCGTCCTGGTTAGCCGCGCGCAAGCTGGCGAAGAAGGCGCATTCCGCGAGATCGTGGAGCGCTATCAGGCCAAGGTGTTTTCCATTATTCACGGCATCGTGCGCCAGCGCAATGACGTAGAAGACATCGCACAGCAGGTATTCGCCAAGGTTTACGTTTCGATTCGCAATTTCGACTTCCGCAGTTCGCTGATCACCTGGATCTACAAAATCACGGTCAACGAGTGCTTCGATTACCTGCGCAAGCGCAAGGTGCGCAAGCTGGTTTACGAAAGCGATCTCAGCGAGGATGAAGTGCGGCGGGTGGAGAACTCCGAGCCCACCGTGAACTTGCAGACGCCGGCCGATCTAAGCCTGGCGCAACGGGATTACGTTGTGAAGCTCCTCACCAAGGTGTCCGAAGAGGAGCGCATGCTGTTAATGCTGAAGGAAGTGGAAGGTTACTCCGTGGAAGAGTTGGCGGAGAGAACCGGGATGAACGAAAACACCATAAAGGTGAAGCTTTTCCGTGCCCGCCAGAAGTTGGTTAAGGCGGCGCAACGGCTGGACCGCCCGGCAGGGTTGACGACAAGCTGAGGCCGATGCGAGCGGTATATTGGGTGGGTATTATATTTGTGGCCTCCGGAGCGGGCGGCGATAGCGGCAGCAAGACCCGCGGTGGGGCAGGTTCCGGGCGTAGTATTGCAGTTATTAAGGGAAGAAACGTATGCACGCTGTGGTGATGGAGAGCCTCGAAGAGTATCTCTCCGGTGTGCTCGAGCCGGCGGCGCGCCGGCGCATCGAAACTCATTTGAACGACTGTGCGAGTTGCCGGGCTGAGACCGACGGCCTGATGGGCGTAGCGCATCTGTTCGGCGCCCTCCGGAACGAGGGGTGCGAGCCGGCTCCGGGCTTTTATGCCCGGGTGATGGAGCGGATTGACGCCGGCGCCGCGCCTTCTATTCCCGGTCTCTTCGCATTCGACTTGGTCTTCTTGAGACGCCTGGCGTTTAGCTGCATGCTGACGCTGGCGGTGTTGGGCAGCGTCCTGGTGTCACGGGAAGTGACCTACTGCGGGAGTTTCACGCCCGACGCGGTGCTGGCGCAAGACAGCTCCGCGGCGGCGTCCGGCAGCGCTCTGGCGCAGGACAACATGCTGCTCACGCTGACCGCGTATGAGCGCTAACTTGGTAGAGAGGGCCGCCGGCAGCAGCGCCTGGAACCCCAGAGTGGCGGGCTTCACGGTGCTGGCCCTGATGTTTCTATGCGGCGTGGCCGCCGGTGCGCTGGCCATGAACCTGGGCTTGCATGAGCATCTCCATCAGCCGGCGTTCGATACCCGCGCGGGCCGCACTCTTTACTTCGAGCGTCTGCGCAAGGAACTGGATCTGACACCGGCGCAAGCCGAGCAGTTGCAGTCCATTCTCAACGACTTCTGGCAGTATTACCGCACGGTGCTGAGCGACAGCAAGACGCGCATCGACCAAGTGCTCAACCCGGAGCAACGCCGCAAGTTCGATCACATGCTGCAGGAAGCGCAACACCAGTAATCGTTTGCCGGTGCGGGCGGCAACCGGCGGCAACCATTGACACACCCGGCGCCGGTCGCGACAATGGTTCTGCGAATGCTGCCTCATCGTTGGCTGTTGATCACGGTTCCGCTCTGCACCATCGTGCTGGCTTCCTGCGCCGACCCCACGTGGGAGGTTCGCACCTATCCGCTGGGCGAGAAAGTGACCATCGGACATTTGACTTACGTCGCTGTCGAGACGCAATGGTTTCCCCAGTTCGGCGAAGGTCCGGGCGCTCGCACGCCGCGAAACCAGTTTCTGCTGGTGCGGCTGAGCGTCAGCAACGGCGGCAGCGCGCAGGCGGCAGTGCCGAATCTTAGCGTCGAAGACAGTAGCGGGCAACGCTTTCCCGAACTGAGCAATGGGGACGGCGTGCCGGACTGGATCGGGACAGTCCGCACACTGGCGCCCGCCGATACGCTCGTCGGCAACGCAGCTTTTGATGTTTCAACCGGCCATTACACTCTGCACATACTCGACGAAGACAGCCAACATGAGGCGCGCATCGATCTGCCGCTGAATTTCACCGCTGAACCGGCGGAGGATCCGGACCGGGACCTGCCGAGGACCGCGCCTGCGCCGGCCAGGGATTAGGCGGCGCAGCACTCAGGCGATTAGTTGGCCGGCATCAGTCCAAGCCGCGGGCCGGTCTGGGCGCCAAGAGGATTTAGAATTGAATTATGTGGGCCACGCTGGCCGCCCTTTTTCTTTTGCTGCAGGTATCCGATTTCGCTGCCGAGGGGCTGAAGGCGCTCGACGCGGGCCAGTATGAAGCCGCGGCGGACGCGTTTCGCAAGGCAGTGGCGGCGGACCCCTCCGATTACAGCGCCCATTTCAACCTGGCTTTGGCTTACGGGTTTCTCGGGCGCGACGAGGATGGGATTGCGGAATACCGCAAGACGCTGGAGTTGAAACCCGGCCTCTACGAAGCCGAGCTCAACTGCGGACTACTGCTGATGCGGCATAAGGATGCCGGCGCGGAGGCGCTGTTCGAAGCAGCCGCCGCGCAGAAGCCCAACGAGTTCCGGCCGCGCTACTACATTGCGGAAGCTGAGGAGCAAACGGGCGCCCTCGATAGGGCCGAAGCCAGCTACCGCCGAGCCATCGAACTGGATGCCAAATCCGCCGCCGCCGAATCGGGGCTGGGCCGTGTGCTGACGCGCGAGGGCAAACTCGATCTGGCGGCACCGCACTACCGCCAGGCGGCCGCACTCGACCCCAAATTCCGCGGTGAGATCCTGGAACTGGCCGACGCCTACGAAAAGGCGGGCCAGCCCGCCGCGGCGGCCGCCATCTATCGCGATTTCGCCGACGACCCCGTGGCGCAGGCGCACCTCGGGCACCTCCTTCTTCAAGGCAAACAATACGCCGCGGCCGTGCCGGTTCTCGAAACCGCATACACCAAGGAGCCGTCCACAGCTAATGCCGTGGCCCTGGCAATGGCATACTTGTTTTCCGGTCAACCTGTTAAGGCGGCGCCGCTGATGCAAAAGGCGATGGCCGCCGAGCCCGCCAACTTCGATTTGCGCATGATGTATGGCCACGCATTGCAGGACGCGCGGCAATTCCCCGCGGCCGCCGCGCAATTCGCCGAAGCCGGGAAGATCAAACCGGACGCCGTGGAGGCGTGGCGCGAGCTGGGCGATGCGCTGTACATGGCCGGGGACCTGCCGCAGTCGCTGGCGGCGTTCGACAAGGCCCACCAGTTAGGCGAGAACAGCGCCGGCCTCGCCTTCATGCGGGCCATCATCCTCGACAAGATGCGCCAGTTGAAGCCGGCGCTGGAAGCCTACCAGCAGTTTCTCGACATGAGCCAAGGCAAGAACCCCGACCAGGAATTCCAGGCACGGCAGCGCGTGCGGATCATCCGCCATCAATTGGAGGGTCATTGATGGTGGGGGCCATGGCGATGACTCGCGGGTGTTGGTTGGCGCTGGTTGTGCTTGCATGCACGACCGGAGTCTCCCGGGCGGACGACCTGGCGCAGGCGCGCGCCGAGCCGAACCTGGAAAAGCGCGCGCGACTGGCTCTGGCAGAATCGGACGCGGCGCTGGCAGACGCCCGCTCCGATTATCAACGGGGGGACACCGATAAAGTGAAGGCCGACGCTGCCAGAATCGTCGATTCGGTGGATCTGGCTTATACCTCTCTCGACCAGACGGGCAAGAACCCGCGCAAGAGTCCCCGCTGGTTCAAATACGCCGAAATCCAGACGCGCGGCCTGCTCCGCAAGCTCGACACGCTGCAGCGGGACATGAGTTTCGCGGACCGGCCGCTGCTCGACAAAACCAAGGCAGAAGTGCAGCGGGTGCACGACAACCTGCTGATGGGCCTGATGGAGGGCAAACCGAAATGAAACCGCTGATGTGCCCGGTCTTATTCGTCTTGCTGATGGCGCCGGCGGCCGTTGCGCAGCAGCGGCGCGATTTTCTGACGACCGACGAGGCGGATCAGATCCGCGAGGTTCAGGAACCGAATCAGCGCATGGCCCTCTACGCCGGCTTTGCGCGACAGCGGGTCGACATGGTGAAGAATCTGCTCGGCAAGGAGAAACCGGGCCGTTCCATTCTGATTCACGATGCGCTCGACGACTACAACCGGATTATCGATGCGCTCGACGATGTAGCCGACGATGCGCTGCAACACAAGACCGATATCTCCGAGGGACTCAAATCCGTAGCCGGCGCCGAGAGCGAACTGCTGCCTGTGCTGCGCAGGATTCGAGACAGCCACCCCAGGGACGCGGATCGCTACGATTTCGTTCTCAAGGACGCTATCGACACCACTAGCGACAGCCTGGAGCTGGCGCGAGAAGACATAGGGCAACGCGAGCGCGCCGTGGAAACTCGCGAAGAGAAGGAAAACAAGGACTTGGAGAATGCCATGTCTCCCGCCGATCGCAAAGCCAAGCAGGAAGCCGATCAGAAGAGAGCCATCGAGGAACAAAAACGCAAGCCGCCTACCCTGTACCGGCCCGGTGAAAAACCCGGCGACAAGCCCGCCGATAAGACTAAGGATAAGACTGACAAGAAGGACACAACCGACACCCCGCCTAACTGATATATCGCGGCCTGACCGCTATGACGACCGGGCGCGACGAAGCATCGACCTCGCGAACGAGCAGTGAGTTATGCCGGCTTATCCCGGCTGGGAAGGGGCTTCGGGTTATTTGGCCGCAGTCTTCCTCGCCACTTTCTTAGCAGTGATTTTCTTGCCGGCCGATTTCTTGGCTGCACTGGTCTTAGGCGCCGCAGGCGCTTTGGCGGCTTTGACTGCTGCCCACCGCTTGCGGGCCGCTGCCGCGATGGCCCTCCTGCCGGCGGCGCTTAACTTGCGCCTGCGCTTTACCGGTCTGGGCGGGGCGGCGGTTTCAGTGGGGCCCCCTTGCAGCGTCTGGCGAAGTTCCGCAAGCTGAGCGTCAATTCTTGCCTTCTGCGTTTCAAAGCCCGCAATGGCGGCGGCGATGATTTCATTCGTGAGTGTGCGTGCCATAAGTTTTGGTAGGTTCACTTTCTCGTAACATTCTGTCACATATTGTCAGGGCTCGATACCAAATAATTGACTTCGAGGCCGATTTCTCCAGCAAGGGCCTGCAGAAAGTCAGTCGCGCAACAAGCTTCGCCGATGGAACGACCAGGCTGCCAGGAGAAAACAGACCAGCGCATAGTCTAAACCATACCCCAACGTGATGGCGTGGACGTCCCAAGTGATCTTCTCGAGCGAAGCTTGTGTGATGGTGAGAAACCTGCTCTCCGAGAGTAACTCGGTCGAAGGCAGGAGCGCGTATACGATCGTATGTAGCGGGCCGGGCAGGAAGGCCGGCGGGCGCGATCCAGGCGAAACCATGAACGCCAGAATGGAAGTTGCCAACACCGTACCGACTGCCATGACCGGGTGCATCATAGTTACCAGAAACATCGAGATGGCGCTGTAAATCGCGTAACGGACCAGCGGATAGGCGATCAACACCCACGGCGTGGTCTGGATGTGAGTGCCACCGATCCAACTGAGCAGGTAGCTGAACCCGAACATGAAGAGAACATAGAAAGCCATGAGGAACTGCACACCGAGATACTTCCCGAGCAGGAACTCCCAGCGGCGTACGGGCCGGGCCATCACGGCCAGAATGGTGCCTGATTTCATTTCGCCCGCCACGGTATCTGCGGCCGTCCAAGCCGCCAGAAGACTGCCGAATCCGCTGATCAGCGTCATCATCAGGCCCACCAGGGTGAGCAAAGTCGAGTCCGTCTGCGCGGCGTTCTGCCCTCTCATCTCTTTGATCACCAGCAGCGGCGACGAAAACAGCCCCAGGAGGGCAATAAAGATGACGAGAAACAGAACGATCAGCTTGTTATGCAGAAAACCGGCGAAGGTGTTCAGCGCGATCGCGCGAATTCTCATCCGTCTCCCTCCTTATGTTCCACCACTTTCAGAAAAACCTCTTCGAGCGAACTCTTCATCGGGTTGATGCTCAGCACATCGCATCCGCCGTTCCACAGCGCCTCCGCGATCTCGCGTTTACGGGCGGCGTCCAGAACGATACGCACACCGCGCGGCCCGTGCTCCACCACCCCTCCGCCCGCCGCGGCCACCCGCTCAATCTCCTCCGTAATCCGGTCCGCGATCACCTCGACGCGATCGCCGGCAGCGAGCATCTCCTGGAGGCGGCCCGCGCGCAGCAGCCGGCCGCGGTCGATGATCACGATTCGGTCGCAGATCTGCTCCACTTCCGGCAGAATGTGTGAGCTCAGAAAGACCGTTTTTCCCTCCGCTTTCAGGGCCAGCAGCAATTCCAGGATTTCCTTCCGCCCGGCCGGGTCGAGCCCCGAGGTTGGTTCGTCGAGAATCAGTAATTGCGGGTTGCCGAGAAACGCTTGTGCCAATCCCAGGCGCTGCACCATGCCGCGCGAATACCTCCCGATCTTCATCTCCTCGTAGCCATGCAGCCTGACCTTGGCGAGCAACTCCGGAATTTTCGCCGCGGCCTCCGCTGACTGGTTCCCCGCCAGCGCGAGGTGAAGTCGCAACAATTTCGGCGCCGTGAGGTATTTGTAAAAGGCGAAGTTCTCCGGCAGGAATCCGATCTGTTGCTTGGCCCGCACGTCGCCCGGCGCACAGCCGAGCACGCGAATCTCTCCCGAATCCGCGAAATGAAATCCCATTAGCAGGCCGATGCTGGTGGTCTTGCCGGCCCCATTTGGCCCCAGGAAGGCGCAGACTTCGCCGGCGCCGGCCTCGAAGGACACGCAGGAAAGCGCCGTGGTCTGTTCCTCCCGGAACATGCGGCGGTACACCTTGGTCACGTTTTCAAACTCAATGGCCGCTGGCATCCGTCGCTCCGGTGATAGGGTTGTAGTTCTTGATTCCGAGCTGCTGCGCCAGGATGAACTCAAAGCCCGGCTCGAAGCCCACCTGCCCGTGCAGCACCTTGCCATCTTTATCGATCACGAACAGCGCTGGAATGGCGTCCACACCATACGTCTGCAAGGTCTTGGAAGCGGGATCCAGCAGCACCGGAAACGGCAGCTTCAACTGGGTGGCTGCGGTCTCGGCGTCAGTCCGCTCGTCATCGATGCTGATAGACACGATTTCATAGTCTGCATCGCCCTTGTGAGTGTTCTGGTAGAACTTCGCCAGGGCTGGCAGCTCCATTTTGCAAGGCCCGCACCAACTCGCCCAGAAACTAACCACCAGCTTCCGGCCGCGAAAGTCGGCTGGCGACAGCGTGCGGCCATCGAGCGCCGCCAGATGAAAATCGGGCGCAGTCTTGCCGTCCAGGGCGGTGATCATCCCGCCGCGGCCGACATGCCCGTTGAGACCGGTTTCAATAGCTTTGGCCCGCCAGGTGATCCAGACCGTAAATACCGCCAGCGCGGCGAGAGCCGCAGCAGCAGGCGGAGAAGGCCGCGCGCGCATTTCAGGTAATTATAGCCTCATTCAAGCGAAGCACCGGCGCGGCCTTCCGCTTTGAAGCTGCGCCCGAAGCGCGGATGGATTGAATGCGCGCCGGCATGCGAGCCTCGTCGCCACGCCATCGCATCCGCTCTGCTATGATCGCTGCTGAAACGAGCTAAACCGCGAGTAGAGGCTCTTGGATGATTAAGCAACTGGCCGCCCTGAGCGCGCGAGATCAGAAACGACTGCGGTGGACAGTGCTCGGCACGGCGGCCTCGATTCTGGTGTTACAACTCTTCGTTCCGCCGATCGTCGGCCTTGCCGATCAGGGAGACTACCGGCGTATCATTGGCCGTTTCGGGTATGGCCCCGTAGATAAATCGGAACCTTATCTGATCGCATTTGTGCCACGCAAATTCTCGCCGGATCCGAGTTACCGTCTCCCGGCTTACGAACACACGGAATCGGAATACTTGTTCGTCGGTTCGGCCGTCTGGCTGAACAAGCTGATTTCGAAGGATGGCGAGCTCGATATTGAAGTCATCGGCTTGGTTCACGCCCTCGTATTCCTGGCGGCGTTTGCGCGATTGCTCAGCGTCACCAGCGGCCTGCGCTGGGCTCCGTTCGTGTGGATCGCCGCGCTCCTCGTCTTGACCGACGTCGGTTACGTGGCGTATTGGAATTCGTTCTACGCCGAGCCTGCGTCGTGTCTTTTTTTTCTGTTGCTTCTTGCCGAAGGTATCTCGATTTCGCGCCAAAAGAGTATCGGCCCTGCGCAGATGGCGCGTTGGTCACTCTATGGCGCGCTCTTCGTCTTCGCTAAGTCGCAGAATTTTCCGCTGGCGTTGTTACTCGCCCCTCTAACCTTGCGTTTCGGGGCCTTGAGCATGATCCGTTCCACTAAATACATCGCATCCGTGGGTGCCACCGTGATCGTGCTTGCCGCCACGGTGAACGGCGTGACCGTGCCGAAAGCGCTGACCATGGCCAACTGCTACGACACGTTGTTCCTTGCCATACTGCCGGAATCGAAAACCCCCGCCGCCGATCTGGCATGGTTTCACTTGGACCCGCAAATGATACGCTACTCCGGCACGGGAGCATGGAGTCCGGGTACGGCATTTCCGGATCTGGTCCGGCGCGGAGTTCTTAGCCGCGAGTTAACGCCGATCACAGTCGCGCGATTCTGGCTGACGCATCCCGGTCGGATCTGGCGTCGAGCCAAGGCAGTCCTGCCAATCGCCTTCTCACTCCGTCCCGAATGGTGCGGGAATTTTGAGCGCATTGCCGGCCTCCCTCCGCGAGCGAAGAGCAGCGCTTTCAGTTTGTGGAGCTGGGTTCACGAAGAAGTCATTACAAAGATAGGAAAGTTCGTTATTATTCTCCTGTTACTATCTCCATTCGGCGGCATCGCAACCTGGATCCGGCTGCCGCGGTGGCGCCGTCAAATCGAATGCGTCGGCGTCCTGAGTACGTGTTGCCTAATGGCTTTTCTGGTTGCAATCTGCAGCGACGCCTGGGACAACGTCAAACATTTATTCTTGTTCAACCTGCTTCTCGACGCTCTTATTGTCATGTCAGTAACATTCGCAATTTCAATGCCGTGGCAGAGAGCGCTGGATGCCATTCCGGTCCTGCTGAACCAATTCAAACCAGCGCTAAGGAACGAGGCTGTGCGAGGCTGACCGCCTTCTTCCTAGCCACCCTCTGTCGGGTTGGCAGACGAAAGCGTTTGCCCCGCTTTGTTATCGAAGGAGTCGCGGGTGGGTGGGGCAGGCGCTTTCGCCTGGCGCCTTCGCCTGCCGCCGGGATTATTTCACAGCTTCCTGCCCCTGAGTTCTTACTTGAGCCGTTAACTTTACTTGATCTCCACTTCGTCGATGAAGAACTCGAACTTGCCCAAGCCAGTCGGACTTAGGAATGCCAGGCCGGAAAGGTCGTGGCCGTCGGTGTCGAGGCTGGCCAGCGAGAACGTGTACTGCTTCCACTCCGGGGTGGCCACGAAGCTGCGGAACGTCGGGTTTTGGCCTTTGGTTTCGGTGAAGACCAGAAGGCGGCAGGTCTTGCCATCGCCCTTGGCCCAGAAGCTGATGTCTTTCTTGTCAGAGAGATCGGCGGGCTGCATCATGCCCGGGCCGGGAGAGTAAAACGCCCCGGCAAAGACGAAGCCGGCACCTTTAACGTTCTCTCCAGCCACGCGCATGGCTCCCTTGGTGCCATTGGCGCCGCCGGCGACGGCCTCCATGGTGGCCGTCGATTTGCCACCCATGACCGAATCCGTCATGACTTGCCAGGAGCCAAAATTGGCGCCGATTTTGAGATTGTCAAAATTACTGACCACGCCGGACTCCGATCCCTTGGGACGCGGCGCCACGGGTGTGCCGGCCTGGCCATTCAGGTCCGTCACCTTGAGGGCGACTTTCTTGGTGTCGTCCGAGCTGGGCCCAATCATCACGTCGAAGATTCCCGGCTCGACTACGCGGTGCATATCGGTGTTCAACATCGAGAGCATGTGTGGGGTAATGGTGAATTCGACGGTGCGCTTTTCTCCCGGCTTCAGGCTGATGCGTTCGAAGCCGATCAACTTCATGACCGGCTGCGTAACCGACGCCACGCGCTGGTGCAGGTAAAGCTCGGCAACTTCGTCGCCTTCGCGCGAGCCGGTGTTGGTGACATCCACCCGCGCCTTGGTAACGCCGCCGAGCTCGATTTGGGCGGGCTCAAGGCGCAGGTTGTCGAATCTAAACGTGGTATAACTCAGCCCGTAGCCGAACGCGAAGAGCGGCTTGCGCGTACTGAATGCATAAGTGCGATCGTCGGAAGGCTTGTGGTTATAGAAATCGGGAAGGTCGCCGACCGAATGGGGAAAGGTGATGGGCAGTTTACCACCCGGGTTCACATCTCCGAACAAGACGTTAGCTGCTGCGGTGCCCCCTTCCTGTCCGAGATACCAGCCCTCCAAGATGGCCGGCACGTGTTCGGCAATGTAATTGATGGAGAGCGGCCGGCCGTTGATCAGGAAGACGACGGTGGGTGTGCCGGTTTCGACGACCGCCTTAACCAGATCGTTCTGTGCGCCGAGCAGATCGAGCGAATCGCGGTCGCCCAAATGGTATTCGCCCCAGGCTTCGCGATTGGTGCTTTCGTTTTCGCCGACCACCAGGATGGCGACGTCGGCTTTGCGCGCCAGTTCCACGGCGGCGGCGATTTTTGGCACCTGCGCCTGCGCATCGGCGAGCTTGACGTTGTTCGCGTACCATCCGCGCCAGCCCTGTGGGGCGGTGGTGATCTGGCAGCCTTCGGCGTAAACCACCTTGGCCGAGGAGCCGACGCGCGCGCGAATGCCGTCCAAAATGCTGACGCCGTGCCCAGGCTCGCGGGCGTATCCGCCTACATGAACGTCGGCGGCATTGGGACCGATGACAGCGATGGTCTTCAGCTTGGCGAGATCGAGCGGCAGCAGGTTCTTGTCGTTCTTCAGCAGGACAACGGCCTTTTGCGCCACTTCGACGGCCAGCTTGCGATGCTCTGGGCCGCTGGTGATCTTCTCGGTGTAATCCGGGTCGACATAAGGATTGTCGAACAGGCCGAGGCGGAACTTAGCGGCGAGCAGACGCCCGGCGGCGCGGTCCACTTCGCTCTCCGGGACTGCGCCCTCCTTGACCTGTTGGATCAAGGTGCGATAGACCGAGCCGTCGGAGAGATCGAAATCGACTCCCGCCGCCAGCGCCAGGCGCGCGGCTTCTGACATGTTGGTCGCCACGTGGTGGACCTGCACCAGCATCTGGAGCCCGTCACCATCGGAGGTGATGTAACCGCGGAAACCCCACTCCTGGCGCAGCACGCGGTCAAGCAGCCAATGGCTGATGTGCGAAGGGATGCCGTCGATTTCGTTGTAGGACGCCATGATGCTTCCCGCATGTCCCTCCTGGACGGCGGCCTGGAACGGCACCAGGAAGTTCTCGCGAATCACGCGCTCGGAATAATTGCCGGGCGCGGTGTTAGTGCCGCCCTCCGGCTGGCTGTGCACCGCGTAGTGCTTGGGGGTGGCCATCACGTGGTGGTTATTGATATAGAACTCATCGCCTTGCAGGCCGAGGACGGCGGCGACGCCCATGCGCGATACCAGGTACGGATCTTCGCCGTAGGTTTCTTCGGTGCGGCCCCAGCGCGGATCGCGAGCGATGCCGAGCACGGGTGTAAACGCCTGGGCGACGCCGGCGGAGCGCGCCTCATCGCCGGCGGCGGTGAAGACGCGGCGGACCAGGGCGGGATCCCAGGTGCTTGCCAGCGCGAGCGCTTGCGGGAAGCTGGTGCTGCCGTTGCTCATGAAACCGTGCAAGGCTTCGCCCATGAACAGCCAGGGAATGCCTAGCGGCGTCTTCTCGCGCAGGTAGCGCTGCACGGCGTTGCGGATGATCGCCGCCTGGCGCGGCGTATCTTTCGAGTCTTCGTTATTGAGCTCGCCCAAGACGGCGCTGGCCTGCTCGGGCTTGTAAGTACCGGTGGTATCGAGCAAGGAGAGGTGCGAATTCTCACCCCCGCAGATTTCATCGACCTTTTCTTCCAGCGTCATGCGGCTGAGCAGATCCGCGACGCGCTCATCGATGGTCAGCTTCGGGTCGCGGTACTTGGGCGACGCGGCCGGCGCGCTGCTTCCTTCCTGACTCCACGCTATAAAAGCGCAGAGAAAAGCAAGACTCAGAAACGCGAAGATGAAGAGGTTTCGGTGGCGACGTGGCATTTCGTTTCTCCTGTTGAGCGGCATGGCATTTGGATGCCCGGATTGGGCGCGGCGGCCGGGTGCACTCGGGTGATTACGCAGCTTTTGGCGAACGGGTTCCACAGGGACATGCACATGAGCGACCAGCCCGGCTACTCGGAATTCACTATGGTACAACCAGACGTAACGGCGGGAATAAGCTGGCTGCGTTCGTTTTCGAAATTGCGCATCCCGAATTCGCACAGTGCCGCAGGCTTATACCGGCCGATAAAGGCATCCGCCGCTGACTTGGGGTCCGCCCCACGGCGACACCGGCGGTATGATTGGGGCTGATATGAGCACCCGAACAGCCATTCGCGCGCCGCGAGGCAGCGTACTTACCTGCAAGGGCTGGCACCAGGAAGCTGCCCTGCGCATGCTGCACAACAACCTGGATCCGGAGGTCGCCGAAAAGCCGGACCAGTTGATCGTGTATGGCGGCACGGGCCGCGCGGCGCGAAGCTGGGACGCGTTCCACGCGATTGTGCGCGCGCTCGAATCGCTCGAAAACGACGAGACGCTGCTGGTGCAGTCGGGGCGCCCGGTGGGCGTTTTCCGCACCACCCCGGAGGCGCCGCGGGTGCTGATCGCCAATTCGAACCTGGTCGGCCACTGGTCGAACTGGGACGAATTCAACCGCCTGGAGCGGCTGGGCCTCACCATGTTCGGGCAGATGACGGCGGGGTCGTGGATCTATATCGGCAGCCAGGGCATCGTGCAGGGAACGTTTGAGACGTTCGCGGCAGTAGCGCGCAAGCACTTCGGCGGATGGCTGGCGGGCAAACTGGTGGTCTCGGGCGGCATGGGCGGCATGGGCGGCGCGCAGCCACTGGCCGCGGTGATGAACGGGGCGTGCTTCCTGGGTATCGACGTCGACCCGGAGCGCATCGGCCGGCGGTTGGACACGGGCTACTGCGACCGCATGGAACGCAGCCTGGACGCTGCGTTATCGGCGCTCGGCGAGGCGCAGGCGCGCGGCGAAGCCATCTCCGTGGGGCTGGTCGGCAATTGCGCCGACGTGGTGCCGGAGTTGGCGCGGCGCGGAATTGTGCCCGACGTTCTCACCGACCAGACCAGCGCGCACGATCCGCTCAACGGCTACGTACCACATGGCATGACGCTGGCCGCGGCGGCTGCGCTGCGAGCCGCCGATCCAGCCGAATACGTGAAGCGTTCCACCGCATCGATGGGCGTGCACGTTGCGGCCATGCTGGAGTTGCAGAAGCGCGGCGCGGTGACGTTCGATTATGGCAACAACATACGAACCCACGCCCGGAAGGCCGGCGTGGAGCGCGCTTTCGATATCCCCGGCTTCGTGCCCGAATATATACGCCCGCTCTTCTGCCATGGCCGCGGCCCGTTCCGCTGGGTGGCGCTGTCGGGCGATCCGGCCGACATCCATCGCACGGACAAACTCGCGCTGGAACTGTTTCCGCACGACGAAACCCTGGCGCGCTGGCTGCCGCTGGCGCAGAAGCGCATCCATTTCCAAGGGCTGCCGGCGCGCATCTGCTGGCTGGGCTATGGCGAGCGCGCCGAATTCGGCGTAGCCATCAACCGGCTGGTGCGGTCGGGTGAGTTGAAGGCGCCGATCGTGATTGGCCGCGATCATCTGGATGCAGGCTCGGTGGCGTCACCCTTCCGCGAAACGGAAGGCATGCGCGACGGATCGGACGCCATCGCCGATTGGCCGCTGCTCAACGCGATGGTGAATATCGCCGCCGGGGCAAGTTGGGTATCCATCCATAACGGCGGCGGCGTGGGCATTGGGTATTCGCAACATGCCGGCATGGTGGTGGTGGCGGATGGGACGGAGGAAACCGAGCGGCGCCTGGAGCGCGTACTCACCACCGATCCGGGCACCGGTGTGATGCGCCACGTCGACGCGGGTTACGATGAAGCCGTGCGGTTTGCCAAAGAACACGGCGTGAAGATTCCGATGCAGCCGTAGCGCCGGCGTTTTTTTCGCGAGCCCGAAAACCTATGCCCCGACAACTGGTAGAGTGCGTTCCAAATTTTTCCGAGGGCCGCGACGCGGCCAAGATGGACGCCATCGTTGCGGCCATCACTGCGGCGCCCGATGTGACGCTGCTCGATCGCGAAGCCGATGCCGATCACAACCGATCGGTGCTTACCTTCGTAGGGCCGCCGGCTGCGGTGGCGGATGCGGCGTTGCGCGCGGTGGAAAAGGCGGTAGCGCTGATCGACCTGACGCAACACCAGGGTGCGCATCCGCGCATCGGCGCCGCCGACGTGGTGCCGTTCATTCCGATTGAAGGCGTTACGCTGGAAGAATGCGTGCGCCTGGCCGAGCGCGTGGGCGGCGAAATCTGGAGCCGGCTGAAGGTGCCGGTCTACCTTTATGAAGCCGCCGCGCGGCGCCCGGAGCGTGTCAACCTGGAGAACATCCGCCGTGGGCAGTTTGAAGCGCTCTTAAAAGAAATCGGCACGGAAGCGAGCCGTGCGCCGGACATCGGCGAGCCGGTCTGCCATCCCACGGCCGGCGCGGTCGTGCTGGGGGCGCGCAAATTCCTCATTGCTTACAATGTCAACCTGGGAACCGCGGATGTGGGCATCGCCAAGCGGATCGCCAAAGCGATTCGCTTTTCGAGCGGCGGTTTCCGCTTCGTCAAATCGATGGGCGTGATGCTGGGTTCGCGCAACCTGGCGCAGGTTTCGATCAACCTGACCGATTTCGAGCAGACGCCGATGCACTTGGTTTTCGAGACCGTGCGCCGCGAGGCCGAGCGGTATGGCGTGCCGGTGGTGGGCAGCGAAATCGTGGGGCTGGTGCCGCGCAAGGCGATTGAGCTGGCGGCGGAGTATTTTCTGCGCGCGGAAAACTTCCGCCCGGAGTTGGTGCTGGAGAATCGCATAGCAGACGCGATTGGGGCGCGTAGCGGCTTGCCTGAGTTTCTGGATGCGCTGGCGGCGGGCACGGCGACGCCTGGTGGCGGCAGCGCCGCAGCCGCAGCGGCGGCCATGGGCGCGGCTCTGGGCGCGATGGTTTCGCGGCTGGCGAAACTCGATCCAGCAGCGTTCGAAGACGACCGCAGTTTCTTTACCGCGGCCGTGGAGCGCGACGCCGCAGCTTTCCAGCGCGTGATGGCCGCCTACAAGCAGCCTAAGGAACAATGCGCACCATTGGTGGAAGAGGCGCTCCACGGCGCGGCGCTAGTGCCGCTCGAAGTGCTGGAGCGCGCCGCAGCTCTGAACGCGCGCCTCGAGAAGATGGAGGTGCCTGCGCGGTTTTCGTCTGATCTCGCGGTGGCCAAGGCGCTCATCGCGGCCGCCAAAACCGGCGCGCTGGAAAACGTGCGAATCAATCTGGACAGCATTCGGGACGCTGCGTTCAAAGCTGAAGTGGAGGCGCGCCTGCCGGCCGTATGAGGGCAATGGGGGTCTGCCCCACTGAGCAAAACAAAAGAGGTGTGGGCCACAGATGAACGCAGATAAACACGGATAACAAGAACAGCTTAAGGCAAATTTGTTTTGTCTTAACAGTTTGTTTTGCCTTAAAAGTTTGTTTTAGTCTTAAAGGCTTGTTTTGTCTTATCTGTGTTTATCTGTGTTCATCTGTGGCTTAAAGCCGTTATGGCTGATCTTGCCGTTGTCAATTGCCGCCAACTAGTCACGCTCGCCGGGCCGGCGCGCCCGCGCGTTCGCGCCGAGATGCGCGAACTAGGGATCATTCCGGATGGCGCGCTGCTGGCGCGCGAGGGACGCATCCTGCAAGTGGGAACGCGCGCGGAGATCGCACGCCTGGCTTCGGCCGATGCTGAGATTGTGGACGCGGGCGGCTGCATCGTGCTGCCGGGCTTCGTGGACGCGCACACGCACCCGGTCTTCGCTGGCAACCGTGCGGATGAATTTGAGGAGCGCGCGGAAGGTGCCACGTATGCCGAAATAGCCGCGCGCGGCGGCGGTATCCGCTCCACTGTGCGGCGTACGCGCGAATCGAGCGATACGGAATTGCTCGCCGCGGCGCGCCGCTACCGTACCTGGTTCCTGCGCGGTGGGACCACCACCATCGAAGCCAAGTCGGGCTACGGGCTGACGCTCGAGGCCGAGCTCAAGATCCTGCGCGTGATTCGCCAACTGGACGCGGAGGGCAGCCTGCGCCTGCTGCCCACTTTTCTCGGCGCCCACGAAGTGCCGGACGAATATCGCGGCCGCAGGGGCGATTACATTCGCCTGCTGATGGAAGAAATGCTGCCCGCGGTGCGGCGCGAAGGGCTGGCCGAATCTTGCGATATTTTCTGCGAGCCGTCGGTTTTCCCGGTGGAAGAGGCTCGCGGCATTCTGGAGGCGGCGCGCGCATTGGGTTACCGCATACGCATGCACGCCGATCAGTTCAGCGCCGATGAAGGGTCGCTGCTGGCCGCGGCGATGCGCGCCGACACGGCGGATCATCTGGAATCGACCACCGAACGCGGCTGGAACGCGCTCGCCGCCGCGCATGTGCAGCCGGTGCTGCTGCCGGCTTCGGTTTACTGCCTCGGTTCGGGCCGGTACCCGGCGGCGCGGCAGATGATCGAGCGCGGGCTGGCGGTAACACTTGGAACCGATTTTAATCCGGGCTCTTCGCCCACGGCTTCCATGCCGATGGTGCTCTCGCTAGCCGTAACGCAAATGAAAATGACTTGTGCAGAGGCCGTCACCGCGGCGACCATCAACGCCGCGTACAGCCTGCGGCGCGGTGGAAGTATAGGGTCGCTCGAAGCCGGCAAGCTGGCCGATTTTGCGATTCACGATTGCCACGATTACCGCGAGCTGCCGTATTTTTTCGGCCGGGACACCGCGCGAGCGGTTTATATCGGCGGCGTGCGGCAAGTTTGGTGACCGCGAGCCGCACGGCCAAGTCCTTTTGATGGAGTGAGGCTCACCCCGTCTTTGCCTGGGCCAACGGATTTCCTCAAGATTTTTTCGCTTTGGGCGATCAAAACGGCGGATTCACTCGTCTAATAGTTTGACCCCGGAAAATCACCGAATTAGATCCGGAAGGTTGTAGTAGATGGAACCCCACGTGCAGAAACTCGCGCAGCTTCGTGCCCGCACCGATCGGCAACTGGTGGAACTGATTTCCGCCAAGCTGGATCGCGGGTTTTCATATGCGCGCGCCCTGGCGTCGCGGGATTCCAAAGCGCCATGGGAGGCGACGAGGGAATTCCAGCAGCGCGCGGAAGATGCGTGGTGCGAAGCTCACCACCTGCTGCCGGCGCTGAATGGTCCTGCCGAAAAGGATCGCGCCTTGCTCCAGCTCCGGGAACGGATTCTGCGTGAAGTCCTGGACCAGTTCGCGGTGGAGACGGTCCCAATCAAGCGGGCCGCCTGCTTTTAGCCGAGCCGCAGGCTCCCATGCCTGCCGCTCTGAGATTCTTCTCGTGGCTTCTTCGCCACACTAAAGAGGCTCACGGCCAAACGGCGGCAAAGACCGCCAGCGCTACAGGAAAAAACGCTGCGTGGTAGCGCCGTACAGGTCTTTGCCTCCGGTTTTTTGATTTCCCAAAAACGCCAGGCGCCTGCAGTGCCTCGCGACGGCGTCGAAACGCACTTGCCTTCAAGCGCACGCCTGCGTAAACCGGACCAGGGCTTCCAGCTTATTGCGCGCAGCGCCGGTATCGATCGATACCGCGGCCACGGCGGCGCCTTCCAGAAAAGTCTCGACCTGAGCGACGGCCGCCAGGGCCACGGCGCTGTTGGCGATGACGATATCGCGATGCGGACCGCGGTCACCCGCCAGCACGGCGCGGGCGATTTCCAGGTTCCGCGCCTTGTTTCCGCCTTTGAGATCGGCGGCCGCGGCCTTGGGCAGCGCGAAGTCCTCCGGATCCAGGGTGCGCTGCTTCACCTGGCCTTCCTGAACGTCATAGACCAGGGTGGGACCGGTAGTGGACACCTCGTCCAGACCGTCGAAGCCGTGAACCACGTACCCGCGCACCATGCCGAGCCGAGCCAGCGCTCCAGCCAGCAGCTCCGCCGTTTCCGGCGACGGCGCGCCCACCACCTGCACGTTGGCGACCGGGTTGGTGAGCGGACCCAGCAGGTTGAATACCGTGCGCATCTTCAAATCGGCCCGCACCGGGTGGGCATGCTTCATGGCGGTGTGAATGGATTGGGCGAAGAGAAAGCCGATGCCGATCTCGCGGATGGCGCGCGCGGCATCAGCCGGCGAAATCGCGAGCTTGACGCCCAGGGCTTCCAGGATGTCCGCGCTGCCGCAATCGGTCGATGCCGAACGGTTGCCATGCTTGGCCACGTGCACGCCCGCGCCGGCGACCACCAACGCTACCAGCGTGGAAATATTGAAGGTGCCCTGCCCATCGCCGCCCGTGCCGCAGGTATCGAGCAAGGGAACGCCGGGAAGTCCGACCTCGACCGGCGTTGCCATTTCCCGCATGGCGCGGGCGAAGCCGACCAACTCATCCACGTTCGGGCCCTTCATCCGTATAGCCATCAGAAACGCAGCTAGCTGCGGTTGGCTGGCCTGGCCGGCGAGCACCTGGTGCATGGCGCCATGCGCATCGGCCTCAGACAATTCACGCCTCGCGGCGACACGTTCGATATAGGGAAGAAGAGACATGTTATATTGATTTATCGGCGTTTAGCGACATACTAACACCGCAATCCCATGAAAATCCACGAGTATCAGGCCAAGGCTATTCTGGCCCGGTTCAACGTCCCTGTGCCACGTGGTGAGGTCGCGGCCACGGTGGAAGAGGCGGACCGGGCGGCGAAGGAAATCGGCGGCAGCGTTGTGGTCAAGGCTCAGATTCACGCCGGCGGACGCGGCAAGGGCGGCGGGGTCAAAATAGCGAAGGACGCGGAGGAAACCGCCGAACTCGCTCGTAACATGTTGGGCATGCGGCTGGTCACTCACCAGACGGGTGCGGCCGGACGAATCGTGAAGCGACTGCTGATCGAAGAAACGTTGCCCATCGAGCGCGAGCTGTACCTGGGCATCGTGCTCGACCGCGTGCAGGGCAAGCCTGTGTTCATGGCCTCGGCAGCGGGCGGGATGGAGATCGAGGAAGTCGCCGCCAGAACTCCCGAAGCGATTCTGAAGGAGGCTTTCGAACCGGCGGCGGGCCTGGCCGCTTACCAGGCGCGCAAGCTGGCATTTGGAATCGGCATCCCGCCGGCGAGCGTGAATGCGGCCGCGGCAGCGATGATCGCGCTGGCCAGGGCGTATGCGGCAACCGATGCCTCGCTCGCCGAAATCAACCCGTTCATCCTCACCGCGGACGGAAAGGTCTACGCGCTCGACGCCAAGATCACTTTCGATGACAACGCCCTGTACCGGCACAAGGACATGATCGAGTTGCGCGACCTGGACGAAGAGGACCCGCTGGAAGTGGAGGCGTCGCGCTTCGGCCTGAACTATATCAAGCTGGAGGGAACGGTGGGCTGCATGGTGAACGGCGCCGGCCTGGCCATGGCAACCATGGACATCATTCAATACGCCGGCGGCAGCCCCGCCAATTTTCTGGATGTGGGCGGCGGCGCCAGTGCCGACCAGGTGAAGAACGCTTTCCGCATTCTGCTCGCCGATTCGAGCGTGAAGGCGGTGCTGATCAACATCTTCGGCGGCATTCTGCGCTGCGACACGCTGGCCACCGGGGTGGTGGCAGCGGCTCGCGATCTCAGCATCCAGGTGCCGATCGTAGTGCGCATGGAAGGCACCAATGTGGAAGCGGGCCGAAAGATCCTGCTCGATTCCGGGCTGAATTTCACGGTGGGCGCCGACATGCGCGATGCGGCCGAAAAGGTAGTCAAGCTGGCCGCGCAACAGGGTTCAGTGCAACAGGGCTAATGGCATGAGCGTACTGGTAGACGAACACACGCGGCTGATCGTACAGGGCTTCACCGGCCGGGAAGGCACTTTCCACGCGCAACAGGCCATCGCATACGGGACCAACGTGATGGGCGGCGTGGTGCCCGGCAAAGGCGGAAGCAGGCACTTGGATTTGCCGGTATTCGACACCGTATCCGCCGCGGTGCAGGAAACCGGCGCCAACGCGTCGGTGATTTTCGTGCCGCCGCCGTTCGCAGCCGATGCCATCATGGAAGCCGCCGACGCGGGCCTGCCGCTGGTGGTGTGCATCACCGAGGGCATTCCTACGCTGGACATGGTGAAGGCGTGGCGATTTCTTGCGGGGCGCCGCACGCGGTTGATCGGGCCCAACTGCCCCGGCATCATTTCGCCGGGCAAGTGCAAGGTGGGCATCATGCCAGGTTCCATTCACCAGCAGGGACACGTGGGAGTGATCTCGCGCTCGGGTACGCTGACCTACGAAGCGGTGGGCCAGTTGAGCCACCTTGGAATCGGCCAATCCACCTGCATCGGCATTGGCGGCGATCCAATCATAGGCACCAACTTCGTGGATGCGCTCGAGCTGTTCAACGCCGATCCGGATACGCATGCCATCGTGATGATCGGCGAGATCGGCGGCAACGCGGAAGAGACCGCGGCAGCCTATGTCAAAGCACACGTGAAGAAGCCGGTGGTTGGATTCGTAGCCGGCCGGACCGCGCCGCCCGGACGCCGCATGGGGCACGCCGGAGCGATCATCGCCGGCGGCTCGGGGAAAGCGTCTGACAAGATCAAGGCCATGCAGGAAGCCGGGATCGCGGTTTGCGAATCGCCGGCCGAAATTGGAGAAAAAATCAAAAGCTGTTTATGAGCCTTGAACGCACATTTTCCATCATCAAACCCGACGCGGTTGCTGCCGGGCACGCCGGCGAGATTCTCGCCGCCATCGAAGCCGCCGGCTTCAAGATACTCGCTCTCCGCATGACGCGCTTGAGCGAAGCGCAGGCGCGCGGCTTTTATGCCGTGCATCGCGAGAAGCCATTCTTCGCCGGCCTGGTCAAGTTCATGACCGAAGGACCGATCATCGTGATGGCGCTCGAGCGCGACAACGCCATCGCCGGCCTGCGCGAGGTAATGGGCGCGACCAATCCCGAAAAAGCCGCCGAAGGCACCATCCGCAAACGCTTCGCCACCAGCATCGAGCGCAACTGCATCCACGGAAGCGACGCCCCGGAGACTGCAGCCACCGAGCTAGGGTTCTTCTTTAGCGCAGCGGAATTGCTGTAGGCCTTGGGGGAAAGTGGAAACAGGTGGCCTGTCACCGGTTTACTGTGGGAGCTCGATTGGGCATGAACGAAACTCAAGGGAAAAGGGGACAGACGCATTTTCTTGCGCACGAGACACCACATGGGCTCACAAAAAACAATGCGTCTGTCCCCTTTTCTTGTACGCCTCCCATCGGTAGATGCAAGGCCCCCGAACGCAAAAAGCGTCGCGGGACAGCCGCATTTTCCGGGTCGTCGCCCGCGAGTGCCAGCGAGCGGGAGCGCACACTCGCGGGTTCGCGGCATCTCTGCATTACCGTGGTAATATAAAGCATGGCAATCGCTCACTCGAAGCTCACGGCGCAGGGGCAGATATCGGTGCCCGTCGGCGTCCGGCAAAGGCTTGGCGTCGGTCCCGGCTCGGTGATCGAGTGGGACGAGGATGGCGAAAACATCGTCGTGCGGCGGTCGGCCCGGTTCTCTTCCGAGGATATCCATCGGGCGCTGTTCCCCGGGCCGGCGCCGGAACGGCGGACGATCGACGACATGAAGCGGGGTATCCGGCAGCGCATCCGGAATCGTCATGCGCGCGGTTGACACCAATGTTCTGGTTCGGCTGATTACGCGCGACGATCTTCGCCAGGCCGGCTCCGCCGACCGCTTTGTCGAAAAGGGCGCCTGGGTGTCCGTCCTCGCACTGGCCGAAGCCACCTGGGTCCTCACCACGGTCTACGAGTTTAGCGCCGCCGACCTTGCCACCGCGCTCGGCATGCTGCTGAACCACAGGGATCTGACGTTGCAGGATTCCGACGCCGTGGCGGCCGCGCTGGATCTCTTTCGCTCACGTCCCACCCTGGGCTTCTCCGATTGCCTGATGCTGCACCTCGCGCGCAAGGCCGGACATTTGCCCCTCGGCACGTTCGACCGTGCCCTCGCAAAGACTGCGGGAGCAGAGAAGCTCTAAAGCGCGTTCGAAATCGAAGCCGTGAAACGCTGGCGCTGTGAAACTCACTCTTAATTGAGCTTTGGCCGCGCGGTGGAATCGGCCGCCACTAGCCGGGCTAAATGACGGTTGGCGCCGCGAAGGCGAGCAGGAGGGGATTATCATGCACAAAAAGAAGAAGTGGGACTGGTCGTTTATGAACGGCACTATGTTTGGCTTTCACCTGAAGCTGAACCCGCAGCCACCGCTGCCGCCGAGCGCTAAGATCTACCGCCAGTTTCTGAACCACGGCATCGTAGTGCGCGACCATGAGCTCGAATCCATCCTGGCCGGACGGGACGAAGGCGTCAGGACGATCCGCGGCATCCTCGACGGCACCGCGCCATTCCTGGCGCCGGACCTGAGACTGAAGCTGTCCGACACGCTTGCCGACGCGCTACTCGACAAGAGCTTGCAGGGCCAGCTTTCCCGCGAAATGCCGACGGACCTCGAACGGCTCGACCAGAGTAACGCCGTCATGCAGAGCATTTACAACCAATGGAATCCGCCCCAGGCAACCAGTGGATTCGTTCCGCAGCTTCTGAAGTCCTTGCCGCCGGTTGGCTTGGGTTTTTCCGTGACGCTGTATTTCTGATCGTGGATAGACCCGCCATAGAGCCGTAGATCTCGATTTATCCGATGGGATCGATGGACCACGCGAGCCACACCGCAAAGACGAAATAACAATCGACTCGATCCGCGGCTCGGATCCGCCGGAACTGCGGCGTGACGCGGGCAGTCATACCTGGTGTGTCGAGATTCGCTTCGACGTTCCTAACCCGGGCAGCGTTTTGCCGCTGCCAGGAAACGTCGCCACGACTGGCGACGCTGCCGGCATGACTGCGGGCGCCACGTTTGCACACGCCTCGGTCAGCCACCTCCTCGCGCACCCCCGGTTCGCGATAAAGTACATCAAGAATATGCACTCCGAATCGAGCCTCCCTCCCATAACCCGCCGCGATCTTCTGACAGTGGTCGCGGGATCCGCCCTGGCGCCCGCCGCTCTATTCGGCGCGGCCGATGATGCGCGTCCCTGGTACGCAACCATCGAGCGCTGCGGCCAGACCAACTTCAATGAGCGCGACCCGATTGAGCTCGACATCGCCTGGTGGATGGATTATTGGACCAGCCTGAAACTCGATGCGCTTCTGCTCGGCGCCGGCGGCATCGTGGCATTCTATCCCACGCGCATTCCCTACCATCATCGAAGCCAGTTTCTGGGAAACCGCGACCTGTTCGGCGACTTCGCCAAAGCCGCCAAGGCCAAGGGGATGCGCGTGGTGGCGCGTCTGGATTGCAACTACGTGTATGAGGAAGCCTGGAAAGCGCATCCCGAATGGGTGGAACGCGCAGCCGACGGCAGCCCGGTCACCCATGCCGAATCGCCATGGCTGTATAAAACCTGCATGTACTCGACGTACTTCACCGAGCAGATGCCGACCATCATCCGTGAACTCAACTCCAACTACGATGTCGACGGCTTCTTCACCAACGGCTGGCCCAGCCCTAGCCGCCCGCCGCGCTGCGGCTGCAACGCCTGCCGGAACATGGCGCCGCCGGACACGCCGGAGGGCTTCGAGCAGCACCTGGCGCGCGTACTCGAAATCTGGAAGCTGTGGGACTCGACCGCCAAACAGAAGAAGTGGGACAGTGTCTACGTCGGCAACCTGGGCGGCGGGATTCGCGCCGTGCTCAATCTCTATCGCGTGGCGGCGGTCGCCGGCTGGTTCAATGCCGACCACCAGGGACGCTCCGGCGAAATACCGCTCTGGGACTGCGCACAGATGGGCCGCGTGGCACGCGCTGTGATGAAGGGCCGCACGGTCACCAATGTGACCGGCGCCTATGCCAACACCCACCCGCTGTGGCGGCACTCGGCGAAAGCGCCGCTCGAAGCCACCATGTGGCTGGCCCAGACCACGGCCAGCGGCATGACGCCCTGGTATCACTGGCTCGGCGGCAAACCGGAGGATCACCGCTGGGAGCAGACCGGCCGCAGCTTCTACCAGTGGATCGCCGCCAACGCGCCCCATTTCGAGGTCCGCGAGCCGATAGCGAATCTGGCGGTGGTGTTCTCGCAACGCACCAACGCGTTCTACCAGCCTCCCGGCGGTGGCGACGTCACCGACTTCATGCAAGGAATGTACAACGCGCTGCTTGACGGCCGCTTTGTTTTCGACTTCGTTCACGAAGACGACCTCTCGGCGGACACGCTCGGCCGCTACCGTGGGCTGGTCCTCGCCAACGCAGCCGCGCTCTCCGATTCGCAGGCGCGCCAGCTAACCGATTACGTGAATCGCGGAGGCTCGCTGCTGGCGACCTTCGAATCGGGTTGTTACGACGAAGCCGGCCGCCCGCGCGCCGAATCCGCGCTCGCCGGACTGTTCGGCGTCTCCAGCGCCGGCAAGCGCGTGGGACCGAACGGCAACGCGGCTTACGCACGCATCGAACGCAATCACTCTATCCTCGAAGGTTTCGGCGATACCAGCATCCTTCCGTTTGCCGAATACTATCTTCCGCTGCACTCGGCTGCGAATCCTATTTTGACCGTGCTGCCGCCCTACCCGGCCTTCCCACCGGAGATGGTCTACCCGCGCACTACACATACCGATCAGCCGGCAATCGTGCTCGGCGAACATGGCGCCGCGCGCACGGTGCTCATCCCAGGCGACACCGACCGCGCTTACTGGCGCTCGCAGAATCCCGACCTGAGCCGCCTGCTCGTCAACGCCCTGCGCTGGATGCTGCACGATGCGCCGCCGGTTACAGTCACCGGCGAAGGCATGGCCGAAATCTTCGCCTGGAAGACCGCAGCCGGATACGCCGTCCACATCCTCAATTACACGAACCCGGACATGCAGCGAGGATGGGTTACACGCGCCTACGTCATCGGGCCGCAGCGGGTTCGCTTCACGCTCCCGAGCGGCGCCGCCCCGTCGCAGGTTCGGCTGCTGCGCGCTAACCGCACCGTTCCGTTCACCCGCCACGGTGCAACGATCGAGTTTACCGTTCCCAACGTGGTCGATTACGAGGTGGCGGCCATCGTCTGAATCAACCGGCCGGGTTCGCATTCAGCTCGCCGGCGAAGACGTTATCCTCCAACCTGGTGGCGCGGCGGCCAGATAGCACCACTTGAAAGAGGGTGCTTCTGGTGATATCTTTGGAGCAGTAGGCTGGGTGCAAGGAGGGAAACATGGCAGGCGCGCTGGCGGCGGTGGGCTTGACCACCGGATCGGCCCCCTTTGTGGAGGCGGCTCGCAATCGCGGCGAGCTTTATATTACACAAGCTTACGAGCTATATTCGCAACAAAACCATGAGGCCTGGGCAAGCCTCTACGGACGCATGCAGGGGCGTTGGGAGAGATACGCGAACGACCATTTCCTACGCGGGCTCGATGCACTTCGCTTGCCGTCGGACCGGATCCCATTGTTGAGCGACGTCAACCGGAAGTTGAAGGCGATGTCGGGGTTCGAGGCGCGTCCGGTTAGCGGCTACGTCCCGGGATTTCTTTTCTTCGATTGCCTCTCGCGGCGGGAGTTTCCCACCACCATCACCATCCGCGATCAGACGCGCCTGGACTATCTGCCGGAGCCGGATATTTTCCACGACGTGGCCGGCCATATTCCCATGCACACCGAGAAGGCGTTCGCAGATGTCCTGGTGCGCCTGGGAGGCTGCGCGCACACGGCGGTCGAGATGGCGGCGCGCGTCCACGACCGCGCCGAACAAACGCGCCGCCTGACCAGCGTCATCCGCGCCATGTCGCGCTTTTTCTGGTTCACGGTGGAGTTCGGGCTGATGCGAATGCCAGGCGGCATTCGAGCGTACGGCAGCGGCCTGTTGAGCTCGTACGGAGAGCTGGAACACGCCATCGAATCCGACAACGTGCAGCGCTACCCGGTGCAACTGGAATGGCTGATCCACCAGGGCGCGGAGATCGACCATTACCAGCCGCTGCTGTTTGTCGTGGACTCCTTCGATCACCTGTTCAGCCTGGTGGGTCAGTTGGAGCAATGGATGCGCGAAGCGAAGCTGAACAACGTGGCGCCGGGGTTGCCGGAGATTGCCGCGAGCGACTTACAGAGCTTCCTGGACGCCGCCGAATCGCTCTGACCGGTTACGTCACAGTCTCGATCGCCCTCTCCACCCATCGGGCCGCAGCACGCGGAGGCGAGTAAGTCATAATAATGATTTCGAGCGGGCCGCAGCAGCAGCGGCCTTAATTGACAGGAGAGCCTGATGGTGACACCAGACGATGTGCGGCGGCGGGTGGAGGAAACTGGCATCATTCCGGCGATTCGCGTTTGGTCCTCCGAGGATGCCTTGTTTGCGGCGGAGGCGGTCTCGAACGGGGGCATCCCCATCGTCGAGGTAACCATGACGGTGCCCGGCGCCCTGGAGGTGGTGGCGGAACTGGTGCGGCAGCATCCGCAAATGATCGTGGGCGCGGGTACCGTGCTCGATCTGGAAACCGCGCGCCGCTGTCGGGACGCGGGAGCGTGTTTCCTGACCAGTCCCGGCCTGGATGAGAGCGTAGTGGAATTCGGCCTCGCCGAGAAACTGGCAGTGTGGCCGGGCGTGCTAACGCCTTCGGAAGTAATGGCCGCGCGCCGGGCCGGCTGCGATCTGGTTAAGGTTTTCCCGTGCGCGCAGGTAGGCGGTCCAAAATATATTCACGCCCTGACGCGGCCGTTTCCAGACGTCGGATTCATCGCATCCGGAGGCGTCACGCAGACCACGGCCGTCGAATTCATCCTTGCGGGTGCGGCGGCGCTGGGCGTTGGCAGCGAACTGATCCCGCCGGAGTCGATCGAGCACCGCCATCCGGATCGCATCCGCGAGCTGGCGCGCCGCTTCCTCGGCATGGTGCGAACGGCGCGTCACCAGTTGGCCGAGGCCGAGGCGTGACCCTCCCCATGACGAAAGGCTCCAGCGCAGCAGAGCTGATTGCGGAACTGGAGGCGCATGCCAATCCCGCCAACGTCGCCGGCATGGCGCGCTACGGCATCTCGACCGAACGCGCGCTGGGAGTGCCGATTCCGGTGCTGCGCGGGCTGGCCAGGCGGGTGGGGAAGAATCATCGGCTGGCCGGCGAATTGTGGGCCTCCGGGATTCACGAGGCTCGCATCCTGGCCACCATGATCGAGGAACCGGCGCGCATGACCAGTAGCCAGATGGACCGCTGGGCGCGCGACTTCGATTCCTGGGACGTTTGCGACCAGGCTTGCCAGAACGTGTTCCGCTACACGTCATTTGCCTGCGCCAAGGCTGTGCAGTGGTCAGCCGCGAGCGGCGAATTCGTGCGCCGCGCCGGTTTTGCGCTGATGGCTGCCCTGGCGGCGCAGCGCAACCAGATTGGAGACGCGCAGTTCGAAGCCTTCTTGAAGATCGTTGCCGCTGCCTCGGCCGACGAACGCAACATGGTGAAGAAAGCCGTGAACTGGGCGCTGCGGCAGATCGGCAAACGCAATGCGCGGCTGCTCAAAAAGGCGATTGCCACGGCCGAACGGATCGACCTGATGGATTCGCGGGCCGCGCACTGGATTGCCAAAGACGCGCTGCGCGAGCTGCGCGGGAGAATCGGCGTCGTATCGGAGCCGCGACCATAGGGAGCGGTCGCTCGCGATATGACAATCGTAGATTATCACTGAAGGACGTGAACGCTGGCGAAAAAAACGCCTCATCGGAGGAATCTGTGGGTCACTGATACGCTCCAATGGCGGCGGAAGCCCGGTTCGCTCAGCCCGCGAACCTGTGCGGGCTTCAGCTTTTGCTGTTCGTAGCCAGTTGCCTTTTGAACCAGTTGCTCTCCCGTAAACGTTCCGTCAGACAGGGCCGATCCCGGCAAATGTCAGCAACGGGCGTTATGCGGCAGTTGACGCGCGACGGCTCCGGCGCCAGGGCAAGCTCAACAGTGCGCGCGCCGATAGGATGATGGAGAACGACGCGGTGACACCCAACGCGAGGAGTACCCACACGAAAAAGAAAGCTTGGCCTGAGTTGCCGATGTCGCCACCGATAAGACCCCGCGTCCCTTTCATGTGGATGACCGGGATGAGCAGCCCGAGGACCGACCCGAAGAAGATGATGATGTATCCCGATCTCCGTCCGGCGAGCAGCAGCGTTCCACACAGCATGACTACGAAGACGAACACCGCGAACAGATTTGCGAGACCTGCCGGGGACATTTTGAACAGGATGTCGCCGGCGACGTGAAACGTCATCAATAGAATGGTGAGCAGCGATGCTGTGGTCAACATAGCGGTCTGTTTCATGTGAGATTCGCCTTTCTGCGCCTCATGTACGCGCACCGGGGTCCGACGGTCGTTTTTCAAGATTCTTCCCGTGAGGGTTGCGGTCCCATGTTCGTTTGCGGTTGGCCACAGCGGGGACAGAACGCGGCATAGGGTGCAACTCCGCGCCCGCAACTGGGACACGGATGCAGGATCGGCTTTCGCAACAGGAAGTAGAGCACGAAGCCAACGCAGTTCGGAATGACCACCGCGAGCGCCGTCCAGGCAATCGGCGGCATAGCGCGCCGCGCTGCGTCTACGTAAATATAGCCGGCGAGAAGAAAGTAACCGGCGGCAAGCGTACCGCCCACCAAACCGATCAAGATCGCGAGGCCGCTCGCCCGATACTCCTTGCAGACCTCGAAAAAGAAAAACACGAAGGCTAAAGCGGCCACGATTTTGGCCGCGCCTGGAATGAGACCGAATCCGCTGCGCCAGCTCATACAGTTTCCCCGTTGCTATCGGAATCTTCTCCCAAAAGCCTTCTTCGAAAAAGCGGCAGCAACGCGAGTAAAAGGGATGGCAGCAACCAGAACGCCGCGAATCCGATCTGCCATACGCGGCTGGAGACATTCCATTGACTGGCCAGCCATGCCAAAGGGCGCCACGTAACGGCAGATCCCGTGAACGTGAGGAATATGGCGACCGCTGTGCCGATCCAAAGGGTTTTTGCATGCGCCTCGGCCGATCTCATCCCCTCGGCACGGCTGCGGACTACGTTCTCAACCCGAAGCGCTGCTGCCGGGTCGAGTTCAAGCGCGAACCAATCCAGCGCTCGGACGGCACGCGCCGAGAGATCGGCATACCGGCCACATTCGGCGCATTGTCCGACGTGAGCATCGAGCCAGCGCCGGTCCTCCGGCGAAATTCCTTCAACGAGGGACCGATGAAGCAGAAAGCGGGCTTTTTCATGGTTCTCAAGCGGCATCGGCGCCTCCTCCGAGAGAGGCTTGCAGCATCGACAGGCCGCGATGAATCCTCGACGAAACGGTCGAGATGGGAGCGCCTGCGACTTGGGCAATTTCCGCGAGCGACAGTTCTTCCTGGAAACGCAGGAGAAGCGCTTCCCTGTAGATTGGCTCTAGCACACCCAAAGCGGCCGCGATTCGTTTGGCATCCTCGTTTCTTGCGGCCGCGAAGAACGGCGATTCGAAATCCGGCGCCGGAAGGTTCAGGCCCGCTTCGTCCTCTGGGCACATCGGATGCCTTGCCGTCGCCGTTTGTTGCTTTCGCAGGTGATCGATCGCCAGGTTTCGCGCGATGGAGAACAACCACGGCTCGAAACGGAGGCGGCCGTTATATTGCCCCGCGCGTTCCAGTACACGCAACCAGGTTTCCTGAACGAGGTCCTCGGCCTGTTCACGCCTGGATGTCCAGTAGACCAGATATCGGAGGAGCCGATAGTGATACCGCGACACCATTCGGCCAATGAATTCCGAGTCTCTGCGCCGCAGTCCACGCGCGATGCACTGAGACTCGGGTTCCGCTACACTCGAAAAGGCCGTCACCACGGCAACCATACACTATATACGAAGTCGAGCCCCGGAATTATGCATGGCCACGCATCTTGAAGATGCCCAAAACCTTTCCAACGCGCCTCACCAGCTCGGGTGGTTGATTCGTCCTCTCTGGCCGCCTCAAACTTGGCAAGCTGCCTGAGCCGGAATGCACCCACGATTTTTTCTGACGAGCCAAAAAAACTAAGACCATGCCTCCCATCCATCCGGGTGAAACGCCTCGGGAGGACTTCCTGAAGCCGCTCGGTTTGAGCGCGAACCGGTTGGCGATGGAGTTGGTCGTACCGGTAACGCGGGTGAACCTCAGTTCTGGATGAACCTCCAGGCTAATTACGATCTCGAGCGGGCCGAAGACGCGCGTGGCTCTGAGATCGCCGGCCGAATCCAGCCCCATCGGGCAGCCTGACGAAGTTGGGTTGGGACGGTCTCGAAGTGGTGGCGGGAGTGGGGGTCGAACCCACACAGTCCTTGCGGACTACCGGATTTTAAGTCCGGTGCGGCTGCCAATTACGCCATCCCGCCGCTACGCCCGTTAGTCTAGCAAGGTCCGGGGCGTGCGTGAGCGAAGCGGAAGACGTCAAGCCGGAAGCGGGAAATATCAAGCCGAAAAAACGCGCCCGCAAGCGGGCGTTGGCAAGCTAAAGCATGCCCCACCCAACCCTGGCAAGGTGAAGCATTCCCTACCTCACAGCGCGGCGGCCACGGTGGCGGCGATTTCGGCGCCGATGGCGAGCGATGCGGTGGCGGCGGGGCTGGGGGCGTTCAGCACGTGCAGCGCGTCGGGGCGCGCGATCAACTGGAAATCCTGCACCAGCTCTCCTTCCGGCGTGATGGCCTGGGCGCGCACGCCGGAGCCGCCGGTCGCCAGATCGCCGGGTTGGATCTCCGGGACCAGCCGCTGCAATGCGCGGCAGAACAGCTCGCGGCTGAAGGAGCGGCGCAGCTCGTACCAGGCCATGGATGGGTAGCGCCGCAGAAAACGCCAGAAGCCGGGGTAGCTGAGTGCATCGAAAAGGTCGGCGGGCCGGAAGTCCGTCTTGCGGTAGCCTTCGCGCGCCAGGGCCAGCACGGCGTTGGGACCGGCCTCGACGCCGCCGTGAATCAGGCGCGTGAAGTGGACGCCGAGAAACGGGAAGGCCGGATCGGGCACGGGGTAGATGAGGTTGCGCACCAGGTGCTGCCGTTCGGGGCGGATTTTGTAATACTCGCCGCGGAAGGGCAGGATGCGCACGCTGCGCCGCTCGCCGGCCAGTTGGGAGACGCGGTCCGAGTGCAGGCCGGCGCAATTGACCACGAAGCCGGCCGAGAATTCGCCGGCGGGAGTTTCGGCGATCCATTCGCCCGATTGGCGCCGCAGCCGCACCACGCGGGCGCCCACGGCGACACGCGCGCCGGGTGCCTCGAGGCGCTTCACCAGCGCCGCGCACACCGCTGCATAATCTACTATTCCCTCTTGCGGCACTCGCAGAGCGGCGACGCCGCCAACGTGCGGCTCGATTTCGAGCATCGCCTCGCGGTCCAGCCAGCGAAGCCCTTCCAGGCCGTTGGCGGCGCCGCGTTGTTCGAGGTCGCGCAGCCGCGGCACTTCGCTCTGGTCGGCCGCCACCACCAGCTTGCCGCAGATTGCGTGCGCCACGCCGTTGTCGCGGCAGAACTCCACCATTTGCCGGATGCCCGTGACCGCCAGCCGCGCCTTCACCGAACCGGGTTTGTAATACAACCCGCAATGCAGCACGCCGCTATTGTGGCCGGTCTGGTGCTGTCCCACCTGGCTTTCCTTTTCGAGCACGGTGATGGATGCGCCGGGAAACCGCTCGCCCAGGCGGTAGGCCGTGGCCAGCCCCACAATACCGCCGCCGACGATCAGAAAACGTTGGTTGCTCACTCCTCCCATTGTGCCCCGGCGCTGCGGCTTCGTGCCAACATGGAGAGCGCGCGGCTGCCCATCGGTGTTCCGCTTCCGACTGCCAGGGAGAAGCTGCGCGCCGCACCCCGCCGATTCAATCAACTTACTCCGGGTAGTTTCCCATTTAGACTATTAAGATCTGCAACTAATATTTACTAACTTTTCTCTTGCATTCCGCCCGCGGGGGGGGGGGTACAGTACATCTAACCTGGCTAAGTCCAGATTTGGGTAAGTCGGCACCGCCGATCGCGGAAGTCATTCGACTGTTGACAATTGCCGCAGGCTGGCGCGTGGCTCACAAACTAACAGCGTAACTACGGAGCCTGTATGCGCTTCTTTGTTTGTAATCCGTCCTTTGTCACGGGAATTGGGAAGACCGTGTTTCTGTTCCCGCTTGCTATGTGTGCCTTGAGCGCACAATGCTTCGCGCAGAGCGGTCATACCATGCAGGCCACTCCGGTCAACTCGACTGGCCTTGTGCTTCTGGTGGACGGATCGAAGACCCCCGCCAGCATCCCGGATCAAATGGCTTACCGCCATTTTCTGATCGCGGTTGCCGAGCCTGCTTCTCCTACGCCCCTCCAGGCGGATCACCAAAAGGTGCGGCTGGCGCCGGTCGGCCTGTCCGATGCCGATCACGCCGCGCTGACCGCTCTACTCGCCCAGTTGCGCGCGCAACTCGACGCCATCCAGCAGGCCAGAAACAGCGCAGACTCACTGCCCAGCACCCAGATGCAGTCGGCTTACGCGGCCCTCAAGACCCAGGAGGATGCGCTGATCGCAACCACCATAGGCGCGCTCGGCACAACCCTCAGCGGCAACGGCCAGGCGCAGTTATATCAATACCTTCAGAAAGTGGTCAAGACCAAGATCAAGATTTACGGCTCGCCCGGATCTCAGCCGTAGCCGGGGTTGGAGACGTTACTGGAGATCAGCATATGTACAGCACCAGCCGCGCCCATTGGATAGCAAGCGCTACCCTGCGCAGCCTCGCAGTTCTGCTCGCTGCGTCGAGCCTTGTCTTGCACGCCCAGATGGTGTACAAAGTAAGCATATATACGGATGCCACGCTGAGCAGCGATGGTCAGACAATTTACGCAGAGGCCACGACCGCTGACCAGAGCATTCTGGGGAGCTGCACGCACAGCGAGTACCAGACGACGGTTTCGGTTTTCGGCCTCAGCGGCGCGGGGCCCGTCGTTGAAAACGGCTTCCAGTCCAGCTTGGAAGCCCCGACTGGCGGCGAGGGGGGCGATTGGACCGTCCTCGGCACGCTTTCTCTTTACTGTAGTTGCGCGCGGGCCGATGTGCCGACCACCAGCGGCGCCCCGGCTAACGTGGTGACGATTACACAAAGCGGCGTTGGAGTCATTGCGGATAGCGAGGATGGCGTGCTTGGGGGCGCGTGCAACCCCGACGCCGGGTACTATTGCGATGCTGTAGTCGGGCAGCAAATCATGCTCACCGGGAGCCCGGCGGGGGGCACTTGGTACGTAGGCGGCACGAATTGGGCCCAGTATAGCAACTGGCCGAGGAACGGCCCTGCACAGACGAACCTGTCGTCGAACCCGGTCTCGTTTTTCTGGGCTGAGGGGACAGGAGTTCCGGGAGATGATAATTACTTTCTCGTAACGTACGCTGCAGGAGGGAACACGGCGATTGCGGGCTTCACCGTTGAGGCGCCTAGCTGGACTTCGAGCAATGTGGTTCCGGCCGCAGCGACTTTGCAGGAGGGGGGAACCTATGTGGGATCCGTATACAATCCTTCGGCGATCGTGACCAACCCACCGGATTATGCGGGGACCACGACTTTTGTCCAAACGGTGAACGGGGGAACGCAGGTCGTCACGGTCACGGGCGCCTATCCTGGGTGCAACACCCCTCCGTGTACGGCGACGTGTCAGCTCAACGGGACTCCGCCGCTCCTTGACACAAGCGCGCCCTATCCGAACGTTACCCAGAGCTCCAACGGCGCCGCATTGTACGACGACGCCGGCGGGAATCTGCCGGTGCCACCGCCAGCCGGTTACGCAGGCCTCCAACAATCGGGCTATTTTACTTCGTACGCCTTTTGGACACCCAGCGTGTCGGGTACGGCTTTTCCGGTGCCGCTGGGCGTATACACGTGGAGCTGGTCGGGTGCCGTTACCTGGTCCGGAACGTCCTGGGTACTGAGCGGCGCGCCCACACCCAGCGGGCAAGCCCAGGCGACCACGACTTATCCCGGGTGGAATGGGCCGGTTGCGGGCTATCAGAGCAGCTGCCCGATGCAGCAGGGCCAATGAACAGATGCGAGGTGACATAATGAGACAATCACTCGAGGCCGCCATTCTTATGGCCGCGGCACTGACGTGGGCGAACGCCCAGAACGCGGCTGGCGGCTGCTGGCCGCAGCGCGACCCAACCGCTGAGACTCCGGCGACCCTGGACCACATTTTACGGGACGCAGGCTACACATCGACGAGGGCGAGCCTGACGTCTGCGCTCACCGACCGTTCGACGGACCTTAGGTCCGTAGCGGCCGCGAGGCTGGCGATGTCGGAAGGAACCTCGGCCATTCCCGTGATCCTGGCGGCCATAGTAGGGGAGAAGAATCGCTGCGCCCACCTTGCCATGCGTTTGGCACTGGCGTCGCTCGGGAAGCCAGTATACGCTCTAACCCTGGCGCGTCGAGGCGGCCAGACGCTCGTTACTCCCTTTCAGCCATGCACGCCTTCGGTGCCTCCGATATTGTCGCTGAGTATCGAGCTAGTGCCGCAGGCGCAGAGCACCGTGCCCGTGATTCGCGTCACACTGCGAAGCCTCATCCAGGAACCGCTCGCTTTTCTTCAACAGGATGCGGCAGGCACCTTCTCGGCGACGGTGCTGGATCCGACTGGAGGCCACGCCGCCGTCGCGAAGGGCTTTGAGTGGCTGTACCTACCCGGATCGGCGGCGGTCTTTCTCGCCTCCAACCCACCGGCCCTAGTGCCCCTCCTGCCGAACGAGGAGATCTCTTCGACGTGGAAGGTCGGCGAGGTCTTCAATATGTCCGCCCCCGGCGTTTACCGCGTCAGCCTCGGCGGGACGATTGATTACCTCAACACCACGGTCTGCTCAAACACGATCGACGTGAGTGTTGGCAAGTGAATCCTGGCGGCTGAGGCGCGTACGGTTGCCGGCGGCGATTTGGGGCGCGAAGGAAGCACACCCGAACGAAGAACACCGCCGGCAGAGACCGGCGGCGCTACCAGATCCACCACAATCGGCCGGACACGCTGAAAGTATTAGTGTTCGGTTGTGGTAACGAACCGCTCGCAACAGCTTCGCAACCGTTCGGTACTGGACATCGGGCCTGCCGACGGCTCAGATTGGGACTTGAGCACCATGTCGAAAATGCTGGAAGAGACACGCCAGCAGCCGGAAGCGTTGTCGAACACGCTGGAGGACGGGGCCGTCCGGTTGCGCGAGCTGCGCCGTCACCTGGAAGCCAACCGGCCGCGATTGGTGATTCTGGTGGCGCGAGGCACCTCGGACAATGCGGCACAGTTCGGCCGGTATCTGATCGAGATCACGACGCACATCCCGGTGTCGCTGGCAGCACCCTCGGTACTGACCCTGTATGCCAGCCCGGTGGATATGCGGGAGGTGCTGGTGGTGGGGATTTCGCAATCGGGCGAATCGACCGACACCAATGCAGTGCTGGCGGACGCGCGCAGCCGGGGAGCGACCACCTTGGGGATCACCAACGAACCGAACAGCACCATGGCGGAGATCGCAGCCTTCACTCTGCTGGCGCGAGCCGGCAAGGAGGAGAGCGTGGCGGCGACCAAGACCTACACGTGCCAGCTTCTGGCGCTGTACCTGGTGGCGTATGCGCTGGGCGGCGAGGTGTCGCTCGACGTGTTGCGCCAGTTGCCTCAATGGGTGGAGGACGTGCTGGAGGTCGAAGAGCGGGTGGGCGAAATCGCCGAACGCTACATGTTCATGACGCGGGCGGTGACGGTGGGCCGCGGCTTGAACTACGCCAACGCGCTGGAGTTCGGCTTGAAGCTGATGGAGACGTGCTACGTGGTGACGGAGCGGTTTTCGTCGGCGGATCTGATGCACGGGCCTATCGCGCTGGTGGAGCATGCGTTTCCGGTGTTCGTGTTCGCGCCGGCGGGGGTGACGTGGCAGTCGATTTCCGCGGTGGTGGACATGCTGGAGGAATTGAAGGCTGAGACGCTGGTGATCACCGACGAGAGCAACGCGAGGCCTGTGCCAAGCCCGCGCGGCTGATCCGGCTGCCGAATCCACCGGGCAATTGGAGTGGGA
>CAVXJY010000004.1:0-4989 GCA_963761855.1 Bryobacterales bacterium
ACAAGCTCCTAGGCTTCATATTGCTCTACTTCTACGTCTTCGCCGTTCTCAGCGTGTTTCCCGGGACACGGCAGGGGGCATCGGCGCTGGTGCAATACTTGAGCGCCGTAGTGAACGTGTTCGCACGGGCGGTTGCTGCTTCAGGACCGGACCTGCTCACGCTCGCCCTGATCGCCGTGATTACGCGGTACGTAATGAAGCTATGCCGCCGGGTGTTCAACGAAATTGACAAGGGAACAATCTCAATCAGCGGCTTCTATCCCGAGTGGGCCATGCCGACTTACAAGATCGGGCGCATAACGATTCTTGCATTTGCCGCTATCGTGATGTTTCCGTATATGCCGGGTCACGACTCGCCGGCTTTCAAAGGCGTTTCCATCTTCTTCGGTGTGCTGCTCTCATTGGGGTCGGCCGGTGCTATTGGCAACATCATCGCGGGAGTGCTCCTCACGTACACGCGCGCGTTCCGGGTAGGCGATCGAGTCAAGATCGCGGATACTGTTGGCGACGTTATCGAAAAGAACCTTCTGACAACACGCGTCCGCACTATCAAGAACGAGGACGTGACAGTGCCCAACTCGTTGGTGCTGGGAAGTCACGTCGTCAATTACAATTCCTGCCGCGACGGACGGCTCATTCTGCACACCAGTGTAACAATCGGCTATGACGCGCAATGGCGCCAAGTACACGAGTTGCTCGTCACGGCAGCGCTCGCGACTTCCCACATCTCACCCGAGCCGACACCATTCGTGCTGCAAACTGCGCTGAACGACTTCTATGTGACGTACGAGATCAACGCCTACACCGAGAATGCCCACGCGATGGCTAACATCTACGCCGAGTTGCACCAGAATATTCAGGACAAGTTCAACGAGGCGGGGGTGGAGATCTGCTCACCGCACTTCGCGGCGCTCCGCGATGGTAATCGCGCGGCGATGCCTTCCTCCGCCACGCCCGACGGTAGCTGTGACCGCGCTTTCCGGGTGCAACACTTTGGGAATGGAGCAGCGCGGCAAGCATCGCCAAGCAGCGCCTCGTAAGCTAGCCCAGTCGTGCCCCGCGGATTGAAGCCCCCGCGCGACCGACAAGGAAGCGCATCGCGGCGTTAACCGGCGTCTGCGACTCTCATGGCTAAAGAGGATTGCGTCGCATGGCCTGTATCGCAATGGTCACCAATAACTTGACCTTGGTTGGCAGTTTCGGCGCAAGGATTTTGATCACACATTGATCACACCGTAGCGTCCCATAAGGGTCCTCGCCCAGAAAAGACGGTCCTGCATCCACGCAGACTCAGCTAGTTACGGCTGGATCGGACCGCCACGGCCGAGACGATTCGGGTTCGATTCCCGTTAGCGCTACCAACCCTTCAACAACTCACAAGCACATCTCGCCTTAATCCCGTTAGGGTGGCCGCCTACCGTCGATTTTGCTCACACAATTTCGGGTTTCTTCAGTGGTCTTTATGAGAGATGGTATTCGTATTTCGCAAGGCCACGCCACTCCGGCGCCGATCGAACGGGTGCGCATCATCGTGATCGATCGGAATACCAACCGCGCAGGCTCCGTAACTGTCCCGGTCCTATAGGCAAGTGGCGGCTGGCTGCGCCGGCCGACCATTCGACCGAGTGTACGTAACGCGGCCAGCGTGACTGCGGGGAGCTTGCAACTAACGTCAAATCATTGAATTAGGGTCCTCATAGATAGAATTCCAGTTTCCCGGCATCCCCCAGGGCCGCCATGGCGGACAGGCACCGATCATGTCCACTGATAGCGGTGGCTGGTTAACAACCGCCAGTATGGTAAAGGCTTAGAAATCAGGAGAAAAATAAGGGAGAACCTTATCTTTTGGCTTGGAAATCCGAGATTGCACTCAAGCGGGATGCCCGATGAAACCTTCATCATGCTCAAACGGTCCAGCGGCAGGGCGCCCTAAAACATGTCATGCGGAGTTCTCGGCCCCTGGCCTGTTGTGTCAGCGAGCGATGCTTCTCCGGCACATCGTTGCGTGTGCTGCGCTGATTCTGACGATGCATGGCGCTGGAATGGCCCAGCAGTACAGTTTCCGCCACTACGGAACTGCCGAGGGACTCCAGAATCTAACAGTTAAGTCTCTGGCGCAGGACGGAGCCGGTTACATCTGGGCCGGATCGGAGGGGGGGCTGTACCGATACGACGGGACACGCTTTCGCCTCATGGCGGCCGCCGAAGGATTGCCATGCGCCACGGAAGTCGGCGCCTTGCATGTGGCGGCGGATGGCGCCCTTTGGGCCAACATCTGCTCCCAGGTTTTCCGTTTCGACGGACGACGTTTCCAACCCATCGCCGGGCTTAGCGGCATGTTATCCGGCGCGCAGCGCATGGCGGATGAGGAGCACGGTCACGTGGTGGTGGCGACTCGCTCCGGTTTGTACGAAGCGGCCCCAAAGAGCGACGGTTTGTTCTTCGCGCACCCCTATGCGCGGGGAGGGGAGCTTGCCGGCACGTCCATGCGCGGCATCACTCGAAGCGGCTCACAACTCTGGTTTGGTTGCGGCGGACAACTCTGCGTCAAAGACGGCGGGCGTCTTTCGATGTTCGGGCCGGCGGAGGGATTGCCGGACGACGCCTGGGACGCGATCGGCATAACGCCGGACGGTTCCGTGTGGACCCGTAGCCCGAGCAGACTCTACCGCAAGCCACCCGGCGCCACGCGGTTCGTTCAGGAAAAACCGGATATAGCGTCCAGCCTCTTCTGGGGAGCTTTAACGGCAGGCCGTGACGGCTCGGTTATGGTCCCCACCGATAAGGGGTTAGCCATCCGTCGCGATGGCAACTGGAGTGTCATAGACGAGCAGCGGGGGCTGCCGGGGGAGATGACCAGCGCCGTGCTCGAAGATCGCGAGGGATCTCTGTGGATTGCGCTGATCGGCGCCGGCGTAGCCCGCTGGCTGGGGTCCGGTGAATGGGAGGCTTGGACGAAGGCGCAGGGCCTGCCGTCCGACCTGATCTGGAGCATCCGGCGCGACCGGAAAGGCGCGCTCTGGGTGGGGACTTCCCAGGGCCTGGCGCGTCTGGATGGCCGGGGACAGCCGCGCATTTGGACCAGGAAAGACGGTCTGGGGGGCGACAACGTGCGATGGCTGGGCGAGACTGCCGACGGCGCTATTTGGGCGGTTGTGAAGCCGGGCGGCGTGGCACGCATCGACCCGGCAACCGGCAGGATTCGTTTATTCGGCAAAGCGGACGGGCTCTGCGGGAGCGCGCACCGTGGTTTCGTCGACCATCTGGGGAGGCTCTGGCTGGCCACTGCCTGCGGGGTCTTTCGCGACGACCAGCCGTCGGCTTCCGGTCGATTTCTCCGCATAAATCAACCCGCATCGCTGGGACGCGTGGCGTGGGCCCTGTCGGAAGACAAAGAGGGGACCATGTGGATTACCAATCCCGACGGGCTGTGGAGGCTGAGCGATGGCCGATGGCGCCAGTACCGGAAAGCGGACGGGCTGCTCAGCGATGACCCATACATCACGGCCATTGCACCCGACGGCACTCTTTGGCTGCACCATCGCTACGATGCCGGCATTGAAAGAGTGGAGTTCTCGGGAGAGCGTATTCTTCGCTCGACGCCAGTCCTGCCTGCCAATGTCTTGTCGGTCGAAGTCACGGCCTTTCACGGTTTTGATGCGTTCGGACAACTCTGGCGGGGCAGCGCGAACGGAGCCTCCGTCCTGGCCGGTGGATCCTGGCGGCACTTCAGTACGGAGGACGGGTTGATCTGGAATGACACCGATGGGGACGCCTTTTGGGGCGACCCAGACGGCAGTGTCTGGATCGGCACCAGCGGCGGGTTGGCGCACTACCGGCCGCCTGTCGGTCGCTCGGCGGCGTTGCCGGTTGCCGATCCGATCATTACCGGGCTGGAGGTCGACCAGAAGTCGCGGCGTGTCAGGGTCGAGTACTCCACGCTCAGCTTCAAGAGCGAACAGTTGGCGCGATTCGCGTACCGTCTGGATGGGGGACGCTGGACCGAAACCGCGGAGCGGGCCATCTCCTTTGCCGAGCTTGCCGTGGGTCAACACAGGCTGGAGATCCGGTCGAGGGTTCGTGAGGGGCCGGTTTCTCCCAGCGTGGCTGTGGCGCAGTTCCGGGTCGAGCCGAAGTGGTGGGAAACCTGGTGGTTGCGTTCAGCCGCGGCGCTCCTTATTGCGGCCGCCATATGGGGCTTCATTCTGTGGAGGAACGAACTGCTGCGGCAGAGGAACCGCCAGTTGGAACGCGCCGTCCGCCAACGAACGGCCGAACTGGAATTGGAACACGCCAAGGTGTTGGAAGAGAAGAAGCGCGCGGACGAGGCCAGCGAAGCCAAGGGCCGCTTCCTGGCCAACATGAGCCATGAGATCCGCACGCCAATGAACGGCGTGATCGGGATGACCGGGCTGCTGCTCGATACCGAGCTGTCGGAGGAGCAGCGCGAATACGCGGAGACAGTCCGGCGGTCGGGCGAGGCCCTGCTTTCGGTCATCAACGACATTCTGGATTTCTCGAAGATCGAAGCCGGCCGCATGGTGATCGAATCGTTCCCGTTCGATCTACGCGTGGTGCTCGAAGAGGTCAACGAAATGCTGGCGCCGAGAATCGAGGATCGTAAGCTCGACTTGCTGCTGGAGTATCCGCGGGACGTGCCGCAGCATTGGATCGGAGACGCGGGGCGAATCCGCCAGGTGGTGACGAACCTGGTGGGCAATGCCGTGAAATTCACGCAGGTTGGCCATGTGTTGGTGACGGTGAATTGTGAATCCCAGCACGAGGGACAAGCCCAAGTCCGGATCTCAATTGAAGACACCGGTCCGGGGATCGCGGCGGAAAATCTGCAAGAACTGTTCCAGGAGTTCAGCCAGGTGGATGGGTCGGTCACGCGGAAATTCGGAGGCACGGGTCTGGGGCTGGCGATTTCCAAACAACTAGTGAAACTGATGGGCGGCGAGGTGGGAGTAACCAGCCAGATCGGCAAAG
>CAVXJY010000005.1:0-4590 GCA_963761855.1 Bryobacterales bacterium
CTCCTAGAGCAACCGGAAGTTGACTTCAATCTGCGCCGCCACGGTGACGGGTTTGCCGTTCCTGTAGCCAGGCTTGAATTTCCACTGGCGGACAGCTTCCAGAGCCTTTTCGTCCAGCCCCAACCCCAGGCTGCGAACCACTCTCGGGTTGATGGCGCGGCCACTGGGATCCACTTCGATGTAAAGAACCACGGTTCCCTGGTACTTGGCCTTGCGGGCTTCTTCGGAATACTCCGGCTCTTTCTTGTACAGCACGATCGGCGCCGTGGTGCCGTTGCCCACCTTGTAGACGCCGCCACCAAATCCGCCGTCCGATCCGGGGCCAAGGCCGCCGCCACTGCCGGGACCGATTCCGCCGCCGTGGCCGGAACCGATACCGCCACCCGAGCCTGGCCCGTTCGACAGAGGTCCCAGCTTGGCCAGCGGATCGCCGTAATTGCTCATGTTGTTGTTGGGCATGGGCATGTCCGGGGGTGCCAGGATGCTGGGGTCCATCACCAGCTTGGGATTCGGATTGTTGATGACCTGGGCGGGCGGAGTGAACTGGCGCGGTGCGATCTTCGGCAGGCGTCCCTTGCTGGCTGCCAGCAAAGAGCGGTCGCCGCCACCGCCGCCACCCTTATTGGCTTGCACCACAGGCGCTGGAGACAAATCCGGCAGGAAGACCGTCGCCACATTCTTCACTCCCTGCTGCACTGCGGGAAGCGAAAAAATCCAGAAGGCCCCGGCTACTACCAACACCTGAAAACTGGTCGACATCACGAACGACTTTTTCTGCCGTCCGTAGAGACCCCAGATATCCTTCACCGCTACCGGCTGCGAGGTGATCTCGAGTGGTGGCAGCTTCGGAGGTCTTATGGCCTCCTTGAGATTCTTCAGAAAAGACCTGTACCAGGGATCTTCGATATCCGCGACGAGCAACCGGGCGAGGTGATCGTCCGGGCTGTTTCCGAAAGAGTTACTGGGATGTGAGAGATCAGCCATGTCTTAATGCCACCATCTCCCCAAATTGGCCGCTATCCTTCGCTTGGTTGGACGCCCTCGGTGGCCCCGGCGTTACCAAATTATGGAAAGTTCCTGCCTCGGCAGCCCCGTCTACAGCTTATCATAGGTTGGCACGAGTGCGCCCTGTGAAAGTCACGCGCGGGTGTGCCGGTACTACCACGCCGGTAGGAAGCGACACGGTGCTCAGGTCGTATAGCTTACAGGGCCTCCCGCTGACCGCGCTGCGCTCGCCCAGGCCGTGCGGCGCGTCTTCCATTTCTTGAAGGCACTGCCAGGACTGGCATGGCATTTGCTGCGGCGCCGGATGTGTAGTAAACTCGAAGTTTACTCCAGTGGTTCCGACGCACTTCGTGTGTTCCGGCTCCCAAAGCAGAGGTTGAAATGCAAGTGATAATTGAAACCGGCGGGAAGCAGTACGTGGTTTCCCCGGGTGAGGTCGTCCGCGTGGAAAAGCTGCCTGGCGAAGCGGGCGCAGAGGTGGAGTTGCCCGTGAAAGTCGCATTCCAGGATGGCGCCATGGTCTCGGCGCGGGCCGTGAAGGCAACCATCGTGGGCAACGGCCGCGGCGACAAGGTGATCGTTTTCAAGTTCAAGCGCAAGAAGCAGTACAAGAAAACCATCGGGCATCGTCAGGCCTTCACCGAAATTAAGGTCGGCGAGGTTGTGGCATAGGTGACGCATGGCGCATAAAAAAGGCTTAGGCAGTTCTAAGAACGGGCGCGATTCCAACGCGCAGCGGCTGGGCGTGAAAGTGTTTGGCGGCCAACTGGTTCCCGGCGGCTCGATCATCGTGCGGCAGCGCGGCACCAAGATCAAACCCGGCCTCAACGTCGGCTGGGGCAAGGACGACACGCTGTTCGCCAAGGTAACCGGCGTGGTCGAATTCAAGGACCGCGGTCGCCTCGGCAAGTTCGTCCGCATCAACGCTGCCCAATAACATTTCCTTCCTCTGGAGTGGCCGGGAACGCCGGACCCTTGCACCGTGTCCGCAGCTCCGGACTCCGCCGCACTCCGCGGCTCCAACTGCATGTTATTTCTCGATCACGCGCGCATTCTGGTGAAAGCCGGCGACGGCGGCAACGGCTGCATGGCGTTTCGGCGCGAGAAGTACGTCCCGCGAGGCGGCCCATCGGGCGGCGATGGCGGCCACGGTGGCGACGTCTGCCTGGTGGCGACTCTGAACCAGAACACGCTGCTTCAGTTTAGTTACAACCCCGAGCACCGCGCCGAGCGGGGCCGGCATGGTGAAGGCAGCAACTGCACCGGCGCCGACGGCCGCTCGCTCGACGTGCTGGTACCGGTGGGCACCGTGGTTTACAGCGAGGCCACGGGCGCCCGCCTCTTCGATTTCACCGAGCCCGGCCAGCGCTTCCTGGCTGCGCGCGGCGGACGCGGTGGCCGTGGCAACACCCGCTTCGCCACTGCCACTCACCAGGCTCCGACCGAGCACGAGCCCGGCCACCCGGGCGAAGAAAAGCGGCTGCGCCTGGAGTTGAAGCTGTTGGCCGATGTGGGCCTGGTTGGCTTCCCTAACGCCGGCAAATCCACGCTGATCTCGCGCATTTCCGCCGCCCGTCCCAAGATCGCCGATTATCCCTTTACCACTCTGGAGCCCCATCTGGGCGTGGTCCAGCTCGCCGATTTCCGTAGTTTCGTGGTGGCCGATCTTCCCGGCCTGATTGAAGGCGCGCACGCAGGTGCAGGCCTGGGCATTCAGTTCCTGCGCCACATCGAGCGCACCCGCCTGTTGGCGCACCTGGTGGATGTGTCGGCATCCAGCGGCCGCCAGCCGGAGGAGGATTTCGAAATCATCATGCGCGAGCTGGCCAGTTTCAGTCCGGAACTGGCGCAAAAACCGATGATCGTGATTGCCACCAAAATGGATGCCGCCCAGGATCCCGACCGCGTCGCCCGTTTGCGCCACCTGGCCGAGCAGCGTGGCCTGCCGTTTTTCGAAATCTCCAGCGTAACGGGGCAGGGAATTGAAGCGCTGAAACATGCAATGGCCGAACGCGTGCTTCCGCCGCAACCGCAGCCATAACCGGCCTGCCGTGAGCCGCAAAACCTGGAGCCGCCGAACGTGTCCTGCCCGGCTTCGGGTCCACGGCCCGCGGTCCGGCTACTATTGTCATAAATGCCGGTTTGCCGCCAAAACCGAAAGGACCGAACCTTTTTGATCCGGCTCTCGTCATATTCAGAAAAGCCGTTCGTCTTAATCTTTATGCGAAGTCAACGTTTCGAGCCGGCGGGAGTCTATACCTGGTGAACTTATTGGATTGTGCCGCCTCATGCCGGCGCCAAAGAATTCCCGGAGTGCGGACCAGGCTCGTGGCTGGCGTTGCGCAGACCGCTAAAATCTCCTTGCTGTTGTTGGTGGCGCTCTTCAATCTGATGGCCATGGAGCACCACGGGCGGGTCACCTTCAACGGCTTGCCGGTGCCGGGTGTAACCGTGTCCGCGACCCAAGACGGCAAACGCCTGACGGCGGTGACGGACCAGCAGGGCGACTATGAGTTCCGGGACCTGGCCGAAGGGATTTGGAAGATTCGCGTCGAGATGCAGTGCTTTGCGCCAATTGAGCGCGAAGTAGCGGTGGCGCCCGGCGCGCCCAGCCCCGAATGGCAGTTGCAGATGCTTCCGCTGGCCGACATGCATACCGCTGCTGCCGCGCCCTCGACAACGAGTGCGGCCAGCCAGCCGCAACCGGCCGCGCCGGCGCCGGTGCCCTCCATTCGCCGCAAAAAGAACCGGATTCCCACCGTAGCTGCGGCGCAGAACGGCTTTCAGAAGGCTGACGTGAATGCGTCCCCGGATGCCTCCAAGGCGGACACTCAATCCGACAGCCAGGCCGTGGTCGAGGCCGGCAAAGAGTCGACCGACGGCTTCCTCATCAACGGCAGCGTGAACAACGGCGCCAATTCGGCCTTCAGCCAGTCGGGTGCATTCGGCAACTTCCGGCCGGGAGGCCGCGGGCTCTACACCGGCGGCATCGGTTTCACCATGGATAATTCCAACCTGGATGCCAGCCCGTTCTCCATCACCGGCCAGAACACGCCCAAGCCGGCCTACAACCGCATCACCGGCCTGGCCACCTTGGGGGGCCCGCTCAAGATCCCTGGGGAGCACAACAACTGGCCCAATTTCTTCGTTGCCTATCAATGGACGCGGAATCGCACCGACACCGTCGAAACCGGCCTGATGCCCACCGCGGCCGAGCGCGGCGGCGATTTGTCGAATGCTCTCAACCTGCTGGGAGAACCGCTCACAATAGCCGGGTTCCCGGGGAACAGGATTCCGCAGTCCCTCATCAGCCCGCAGGCGGCCGCGCTGCTGAGCCTTTACCCGCAGCCCAATTTCGGCGGGTCCAACGGCTACAACTATCAGACTGCGACTCAGACCACCATGCATCAGGACAGCATGCAATCGCGCTTCTTCAAGCTGCTCGATCGCAAGAATATGATTCATGGCGGTTTCGCCTTCCAGGACACGCGTTCCGATACTCCCAACCTGTTCGACCTGGTGGACGTCTCGGATGCGCTGGGCTTGAACGGCAACGTGAACTGGCGCCACTTCTTCTCCCCGCGG
>CAVXJY010000006.1:0-110675 GCA_963761855.1 Bryobacterales bacterium
AGCAGTTCGCCCTGCCCGACGCGCTTGACTTGTTGCGAGCCATTCGCCGCGCGGGAGAAACCGCCGCTCTTTCGGATGCGTTTCCACCGTTCACGGGTTGCACGCCCAGTGAGGTTCCACCTGTTTCACCGTTGATTTCGCCGCCGCATACCGGCCCGGACACTGGCGGCAACAGATCCGTTGTGCAGCACGCGCAACGGAATCAACTCTGAGCGCAGCCTCTCCTTTCGGAATAGCGGGCCTGCATGCACCCTGGCATTACGGTTCTCGGCATACTGTCGAGCAACGGGCGGCCGATGGGCTGATATCCTGAAACCGTTCATGGTATTTGAGAACACGAAACTGTTGTTCCGATTGTTGTGGCAGCCGGCGGCGGCGATGAGCGCCATTCTGGATCGAGGCAGCCTGCTTTTCGCAAGCCTGGCCGTACTGGCGGTATCGCTTCTGTTCGAATTCACGGTCAGCCCGCCGGTTCCGCAGACGCCAACGACGGTTACACAGATGGGCGCGGAGCAGAGCGAAGCACCGGTGCCCATTCACGTGCAGCCGCAGTGGTCGTTCAGTTTCTACACGCCGCTTCTGGTGCTGGCGGCAATCTTCGTTCCGGGAACGCTGCTGGTGACCAATCTGATTGGCCGGCTCGGAGGGCTGGGGATGGTCTTTCAGCGCGACTATTCGTCGCTGCTCACCTGCACCTCAATGGCATGGGCGGCGACGCAGATCCCGCGGGTGTTGACGGGTTGGGTGGCGCCATTTCCGGTGCTGGGCGTGGTTGCCGCGCTGGCGTATGTCTACTTTGCGGTGCTCATGTTTTTCGTGATCCGAACCGTGTTTGGGGTGGAAAACGGCGTGGCAGCCGGTGCAGTCTGCCTCTCCTGGGTTCCGGTTGCCGTCGCCGTCGTGTTTTGGCGGCCGCTGCAATTCCTTTTCGGTTGGCTGGCGTCCCCATTTTTCCTCTTATTCGCGTTTTACTACCTGCGCAGCGAGTTTGCGAATGTGGGCGCGAGTCTGCGAAGCCGGCAGAACTTTCGCCGCATGCTGGAAGCGGCGGCGATCAATCCGCACGATGCCGAGGCGCAGTACCAGCTCGGGTTGATCTACCAGCAGCGGCGGCAGACGACCGAGGCGATTCAGCGGTTTAAAAGCGCCATAGCGATTGACCCGACAGAAACGGACGCTCACTTTCAGTTGGGCCGCATGGCACGCGAGCAGGGCCGGCTCAAGGATGCGCTCTCGCACTTTCAGACGGTTGTGGATCAGGACGAAAAGTACAGCCTGAGCGAGATTCTCCGCGAGCTGGGCGCGGTCTACCTGGCGAACCGGCAATACCAGGACGCCCGCAATGAGCTGGCCGTGTACGTGGAGCGCCGGCCTTACGACACGGAGGGTCTCTTTTACTACGGGCAGGCGCTGGAGGGGTTGGGAGACCTTGGCGCGGCGCGCGAGATGTATCGGCGAGCGATTGAATCGGCCAGAACAGCGCCGCGCTTTCGGCGGCGGTATATCGCCAAGTGGAGCCGCCTGGCGCAGAAGCAATTGCGAAAGCTCGGGTAGGGCCAGGGGCCAAACACCGCCGGAATAGCGAACATCCACACCCACTCCGACGGCGCTCGACACTCATCCACCCCCTTCCACGCGGGATGTGGCGGGAATCTTGCCTTCATCGATGGAGACGGCTGCACCACTCGAGCCATCCGGTCTCGGCACGCGCCCAAGCGGCCGAAATTGAAGACCCTAGGCACGTTCGCTACACGTAACATACCGGCCATAACGTTTCCGCAACCGTTGTGAACTGGACAGGCCACCAGTCCCAGGCCACCATCGCAGAGAGCGGTCAGGTAGCTGTGGCTTGGCTCGAGAGCCTGACCGGGAAACGCTAATGACGGGCACCCGGACGCCAGGTCGCACGCATCCCGCTCGCTGGGTGCCGACTCTGTACTTCGCAGAGGGCGTGCCGTTCTTCGCTGTCGCGCTCATCGCCGGGATCCTCTACAAGCGCCTCGGGCTGCGCAATGACGTCATCACCTTCTACACCAGTCTGCTGCTGCTGCCTTGGTCGTTGAAGCCCTTGTGGAGCCCGCTCATCGAGATGTTCAAGACCAAGAAGTTCTTCGTGGTCTTTCTTGAGCTTGGCGGCGGGCTGAGCCTGGGGCTGGTGGCCTTGTGCCTGCCTCTGCCGGGCTATTTCCGCTACACGCTGGCTCTGCTGGCAGTGGTCGCGTTCTGCTCTTCGACCCACGACATCGCTGCCGATGGCTTGTATATCGCCAGCCTGTCTCCCAAAGAGCAGGCGGCATACACGGGCTGGCAGGGCGGCTTCTACAACGCGGCGCGCTTCTTCTCACAGGGCGGCCTGATCATCCTCGCGGGATACCTCGAGATCCGCGTGGGTGTGCAGCGCGCCTGGATGGCAATCTTCGCGGCCATGGGACTGATCCTCATGGCGATGAGCATTTATCACGCGCAGGTGCTGCCCAGTGGCGGCGCCGAGCGCCGCTCGGAAAGCATTCGCGAGATGGCGGCCACTTTTAGGGAAGTGGTGGCCAGCTTTCTCAAGAAGCCGAACATCTACCTGCTGCTGCTCTTCATTGTGCTGTACCGCGCCGGTGAGGGCCAGGTTGTGAAGATTGGCCCGCTGTTCCTGGTGGATAAACGGCTGGCGGGCGGCTTGGGCCTGACTACGGACCAGTTCGGAACCATATATGGCACATTCGGCACCATAGCCTTCGTCGTGGGCAGCATTCTGGGGGGCTATTTCACCTCCTGGCTGGGCTTGCGGCGCGCGCTGCTGCCGCTGGTCTGCGCCATGAATTTCCCCAACCTGGCCTACGTTTACTTGAGCACGGCGCTGCCGACCAGTCACCTGCTGGTCACGGCGGCGCTGAGCGTGGAGATGTTCGGATACGGCTTCGGCTTCGTGGGCGTGATCCTGCTCATGATGCAGGAGATCGCGCCGGGAAAATACCAGACGGCCCACTACGCTTTCGCCAATTCGCTGATGAATCTCGGTCTCATGATCCCGGGCACCATCAGCGGGAAGATTCAGGTAGCAGTCGGCTACCGGAATTTCTTTGTGTGGGTGCTGCTGTCCTCAATCCCGGCGCTGATTCTTTCCCGGATTATCCCCATCCGCGGTGGAGGCCCGCCAGCCACCGCGCCGGAGCTCGTGCAGGAGGTGCCGCAATGCCGTTGACGCTGGATGGGACCGCGGAAGCGGCCTCGCCGGCCGGGATTGCGCAAACCAAGGCCATCATTCTGGCTGCCGGCAAGCAAACCCTCGCGGCGGATGGCCGGCCGCTGGTCCTTCAGCCCCTGGGCGATCGAACCATCCTCGATTGCGTAGTGGAGAATGCGCTCGGCGCGGTCGGCGCCGGCGACATCTACGTGGTGGTCGGGTACAGGCAGGAGGAAGTGCGGGCGCACCTGGGCGACAAGGTTCGCTATGTGCTGCAGGAGGAGCCTCTGGGCACGGGCCACGCGGCCTCGCAGGCGCTGCCGCTGTTACGGGATTTCCATGGCAGCCTGCTGATTCTCTACGGCGACACACCCCTTTTCCGGCCTGCCTCCATTCGCGGATTGCTCAACCGGCACCATTTGCGGAAGGCGCACCTGACGCTGCTCACGGCGGTTGTCGACCGGGCCCTTCCCTATGGACGCATCGTTCGCAGCGCAGCCGGCGAGATCATCGACATCATCGAGGACACCGAGGCATCGCCTGCCGTCCGGGAAATCCGGGAAGTGAACGTGGGTGCATATGTCATTGATTCGAGCGCCGCGAGCGCCGTCCCGCCGTCTCGCCGCCTCACCGACTGGGTTCACGAATTGATTCGATCGGGCCGGCGCGTGGAAAGTTACCAACTCTACGACCAGGACGAAGTACAGGGCATCAACACGGCGGCGGACCTGGCGCACGCCGAGTTCATCCTCGAAAAGCGATTGTTCCGGCCGCGGCGCCAGGAGGAACAGAACCTGGTTACGTTCGGCACCGGAGGCTGGAGAGCCATCATCGGCGAAGGCTTTACCATGCACAACGTTCGCCGGCTCAGCCAGGCGCTGGCTAACGGGATCACACGGCGGGGCGAGGAAAAGCGCGGGGTGATCGTCGGCTTCGACCGGCGCTTTCTTTCGAAACAAGCTGCCGAGGCTTCCTCCGAGGTGTTTGCCGGCAATAACATCTCGACCATTCTGCTGAGCGAAGATGCGCCCACTCCGCTCATCACCTACGCCACGGCCACGCGCGGATCGGCATATGGCCTGGCGTTTACAGCCAGCCACAATCCTCCCGAATGGAATGGGCTCAAAGTCTTTCATGGCGATGGATCGCTGCTGCTCGACGACGAGACCCGCCTGATCGAGAACGAGACCAACGCGCTCGCGCCGGCCGAGGTCATCAAAGTCGAGCTGGACCTGGCGCTGGAGGCCGGCATTGTCAAGCGCTACGACTTCACCAATGAGTATGTGGATGCGGTGGAGAAGCTGATCGACCTCAACGCCATCCGCGACGCCGGACTCAACGTGATCGTGGATCCCATGTACGGTGTGGGCCAGCTCACGCTGGGCACGGTGCTCACAGAGGCCCGCTGCCGGGTGACGTTCATCCATGAGCGGCATAATCCGCTGTTCGGCGGCCGTTCGCCTGCCCCCAATCTGGAGGCGCTGCGGCTTCTGACCTCCCAGATGCTGGATTACAAGTACGACCTGGGGCTGGCGATGGACGGGGACGCCGACCGCATCGCCATCGTGGACGAGCGCGGCGAGTACATCCCGATCAACGACGTTCTGGTGCTGCTCTACTGGTATCTGCACGAAGTGCGCGGCGAGCGCGGCGGAGTGGTGCGCAACCTGGCGACCACCCACCTGCTCGACCGGCTCGCCGGCCGGTTGGGTGAAAAGTGCTACGAAGTTCCGGTGGGCTTCAAGCACATCACCGCCGCCATGGCGGAGCACGGCGCGCTTCTGGGAGGCGAATCCTCGGGCGGGCTGACCATTCGCGGGCATATCCTCGGCAAGGATGGCATCTTCGCTTCGGCCCTGGTGGTGGAAATGCTGGCGCGTACGGGCCAGAAGATTTCTCCGCTGCTCGAACGTGTGAGAGCCATCACCGGGCGGCTATACGATTTCGAGGAAAGCCTGCCGGCCACCCCGGAGATGCGGATCGTGGTTCCGCGGCGTTTGAAGGAAGCGCCTTGCAGCCACATCGGCCCCTACCCCGTGACCGGGATCTCGCACATGGACGGCACCAAACTGATGCTCGAGAACGATAACTGGGCGCTGCTCCGGTTCTCCGGGACTGAGCCGGTTTTGCGGCTTGCCGTCGAAGCCGATTCGCCGGAGAAGGCCCACGAACTGCTGCGCTGGCTAAGGCAGTTTGTGTCCGCGTGAGGTGAGTCTTGCGCTACGGCTATTTCGACAATCAGAACCGGGAATATGTGATTGAGCGGCCGGACGTGCCGGTTTCCTGGACCAACTACCTGGGAGTGCGGGACCTGTGCACCGTGATCTCGCACAACGCCGGCGGTTACTCCTTCTACAAGAATGCCGAGCACCAGCGGATTACGCGCTTCCGGGCCAACGGCGTTCCATTGGACCGGCCGGGGCGCTATGTCTACTTGCGCGACGACGAAACGGGCGAGTATTGGTCGGTCTCCTGGCAGCCCGTGGGCAAGGACCTGGCGAAGGCCGGTTATCAGTGCCGGCACGGCCTCTCGTACTCGAAGTTCTCTTGCGACTATCGGGACCTGCATGCGGAGCAGACCGTTTTCATTCCGATTGACGACGATGCCGAACTGTGGGATGTGCGGATCCAGAACACCGGCTCGCGCCCGCGCCAGCTCAGCGTGTTTTCGTACCTGGAGTTCTCCTTCCACCATATCGAAATCGACAATCAGAACCTGCAAATGAGCCTTTACGCCTCCGGGTCGAGCTATGAGGATGGCATCGTCGAATACGATTTCTTTTACGAGCCGTGGACCTTTCACTATTTCACCTCGAACTTCGTGCCGGACGGCTATGACTGCGTGCGGGACCGTTTCCTGGGGAACTACCGCACCGAGACCAACCCGGTGGCAGTGGAGCGTGGAGAGTGCGCCGGCAGTTCGGAGCTGGGCGGAAATCATTGCGCCGCGCTGCACAAACGCCTGACGCTCGCGCCCGGCGAGGAAACGCGGCTGGTTTTCCTGCTGGGAGTCGGCCCGCGCAGCAAAGGCCGGGAGGTCAAGGCCAAGTACTCGGACCCAGCCGAAGTGGACCGGGCATTTGCGGCGCTCAAGTCCTATTGGGAACAGAAGCTGGCGGCATTCCAGTGCAAAACCCCGCACCAGGGTCTCGACACCATGATCAATACCTGGACGCTATACCAGGCGGAAACCTGCGTGGTCTGGTCGCGGTTCGCATCGTTCATCGAGGTCGGCGGGCGCACCGGCCTGGGATATCGCGACACCTCGCAGGATGTAATGAGCGTGGTGCACACGAATCCCGGAAAATGCCGGCAGCGCATTCTCGAGCTGCTGAAAGGGCAGGTAAGCCAGGGCTATGGGCTGCACCTCTTTGACCCGGACTGGTTCGATCCGGCCAGGCAGACAGCGCCCAAGTTCAAATCGCCCACGGTGACGCCAACGCCGGACCGCAAGAGCATCGTTCATGGTCTCGAAGACGTTTGTTCGGATGACGCGCTGTGGCTGGTGGTCTCGATCTGCGAATACGTGAAAGAGACGGGGGACGGCGCGCTGTTCGGGGAAGTGGTCCCGTTCGCCGACCAGGGCGAGGCCACGGTCTATCACCACCTCAAACGCGCGCTCGATTTCTCCGCCCGCCATGTCGGCGCCAATGGCATCTGCAAAGGGCTGCGTGCCGATTGGAACGATTGCCTGAATCTGGGCGGCGGGGAAAGCGCCATGGTTTCTTTCATGCATCACTGGGCGCTGCGCGCTTTTGTGGAGGCGGCGGAGCACCTGGGCTGCGAGGCAGATGCCCGCGAATATGGCGCGCTTGCCGACAAGGTCAAAGCGGCCTGCGAGAGGGAGCTTTGGGATGGCGAGTGGTACCTGCGCGGCATCACGGCCAAAGGAGTCCGCATCGGCACGCGGCAAAGCGAGGAAGGCAAGATCTTTCTCGAAAGCAACACCTGGGCCGTGCTTTCCGATGCGGCCTCTGCGGAGCGCGGCAGGCTGGCGATGGATGCCGTCGACCGGCACCTCTACTCCCCGTACGGCATCCACCTGCTGTGGCCGGCGTTTTCCAAGCCGGATGACGATATCGGGTTTGTGACGCGCGTCTACAAGGGCGTCAAAGAAAACGCGGCCATCTTCAGCCATCCCAATCCCTGGGCCGTCATCGCCGAGTGCAAGCTCGGACGAGGCGAACGTGCCATGAAGTTCTACGACGCGTTGCTGCCGGCGAACCAGAACGACATCATCGAGATTCGCGAGGCGGAGCCGTACTCCTATTGCCAGTTTGTCATGGGGCGCGACCACACGGCTTTCGGCCGCGCGCGGCATCCGTGGCTGACCGGCAGCGGCGGATGGAACTACACGGCCGCGACGCGTTGGATCCTCGGAGTCCGGCTGAGTTTTGCGGGGCTGATTGTCGATCCCTGCATACCGGCCGAGTGGAAGGGTTTTGAGGTGACGCGCCAGTGGCGTGGCGCCAGGTTCGAGATCGCGGTCGCCAATCCCTCCGGAGTACAGAAGGGCGTTCGTTCGATTACGCTGAATGGTAAGCCGGCCGATGGCGCCATACCGCCCCAGCCGGCGGGCTCCGTCAATCAAGTCACCGTAGTGATGGGATGAACCATGGCGCATCGTGCCCCTGTCGTCGCCTTCCTGCTCCTATTCGGGCTGGCGGCGAACGCACAGCGGGTCAACATCGCGTATTTCTACAACGGGGATAACGATTACCATCCCCAGAACATCGCGGCCAGCGGAGCCGCGGCGCGGATCACCCACCTGATGTACGCATTTGGCAATCCGACGGCCAGTGGGTGCGCGGTTTCGAACCCGGAAGCCGACTATGAAAAACCGTATGCTGCCGCTGACAGCGTAGATGGGAAGGCCGACCGCGTTGAGCCGCAAACTGTGCGCGGCAACTTCGGCCAATTGCTGAAGTTGAAAGCAGCGTATCCGCGGCTGAAGGTGCTCATCTCGCTGGGAGGCTGGACGCTCTCATCCCATTTCTCGGAGGCGGCATCGAGTGCCGCCTCGCGCCAGGCTTTCGTCGCTTCCTGCATCGGCCTCTTCATCAAAGGCGACCTCGGGAACGGAATGTCGATTGCGGGCCTGTTCGACGGCATCGACGTCGATTGGGAGTACCCCGGTGCCTGCGGCAACACCTGCGCCTTTTCGCCCGCCGATCCACGAAACTTTGCCTTGCTGCTAGCCGAGTTCCGGCGCCAACTCGATCTTCTGGATAAACGCTACCTGCTGACCATAGCGGCGCCGGCGGGCCACGAAGACTACTCGCTCCTCGAGCTCAACGCCATTCATCCCTACCTCGACTACATCAACCTGATGGCGTATGACTTGCACGGGGCTTGGGAGAAAGTCACCAATCATCTCGCCGCGCTGTACGCCAATCCGGCGGAGCCGGCCGACACTGCCAACCGGAACGTCGACCGTGCGGTAACGGACTACCTGGCGGCCGGCGTTCCTCCTGCGAAACTCGTGCTGGGCGTGCCGTTTTACGGCCGCGGCTGGAAGGGTGTGCCCGCCACCAACCACGGGCTGTATCAACCGGCAGCCGGACCCGCGAAAGCGAGCGGCGAGCCCGGCATTGACCCGTTTCGAGTACTGAAGAACCTGGGTTACCCCTCATTCCGCGATCCGATGGCGCAGGCGTTCTGGGTCTACAGTCCATCCGCCGGGGTCTTCTGGTCGTATGACGACCCGGCTTCCTTGCTGAATAAGACCAACTACATCAAGAGCAAGGGCTTGGCGGGCGCGATGTCGTGGGAACTCAGTAACGACGATTCCGCCGCCACGCTCCTGAACACCCTCGCGAACGGCTTGCAATAGGCCGCTCTGGACGCCTCGGGCCGGCCGCCCGAATGTTCCCAGCGGGCTGGACCATGGGCGTGGGTTTCGAGGCGGCGAACGCAAGCTTGCCGGCGCTGGTCTGGGCTCTCAAACCTCTGTGCGCATCCGCACGAATCGACGCCAAGGAGGCCAGATCGAGGGTCATCGCGGCGCATCCGGCGTGCCGCTGCAAATTCAGGTGTACCGAACATGTTGCGAACCGCTTGTGCAACGGTTTGGAACTGGACAGGGGCCTCCAGACGGCACAGGATTGCGTGTACAGCGGTTCAGGGTACTCGCGGTCGGTGGCCCGGCGGCTCAATGCGATTTCCGCTGGGCGTGTTTTTGCGTCGGCTGTCACGGCGACGCACCGGCAAGACAGGGCTCTCCTAACCGAAAGCGATCGAATGAAAGGAGCTTCTATGCAAAGAAAGCGCTACTCGACAGTCGGGGTTCTTGCGCTATGTCTGTTCACGGCCTTCGTCTCGACCCTTCCGCTCCGGGCCCAGGACGTTACCGCGTCCATCACCGGCATCGTCACCGATCCCAGCGGTGCGACGGTCGCTGGCGCCAAGGTCACGGCTGCGGATTTAGAGCGCGGTACGACGTTCTCCACGGTCACCGATAGTGCCGGCGCGTACAACCTGGCGCGGCTTCCCGTCGGCCGCTATGACGTAAAGGCGACTGGTGCCGGGTTTGAGACCGCGGTCCAGTCGAAGGTGGAACTCGTAATCAACCAGGTTGCCAAAATCGATTTTCAGTTGAAGGTTGGCAACGTCAGCGAATCGGTGGAGGTCACCGGCGCTGCGCCCATCCTGCAGAGCGAAACCACCACCGTCGGCACGGTGCTGCAAGGGGACGCTATTACCGCCCTGCCGCTCGAAACGCGTAACTACAACCAACTGACTCTGCTGATACCTGGCGCGGTCACGACCAGCCCTGGCGCTTTCAATACCGGGCAGTCGACATTCAATTCCGGCCGCCCCTATATCAACGGCAACCGCGAGCAGGCGAACTACTACCTGCTGGACGGCATGGAGAACGTTGAGTTCGTCGACAACAACGTCGCCTACGCGCCGAACGTGGATGCGATCGCAGAATTCAACGTCATCACCAACAATCCCCCGGCGGATTATGGGCAGTTCATGGGCGGCGTCATCAGTGTGGTCACCAAATCGGGAACCAACGCCTACCATGGCGATCTGTTCGAATTCCTCCGCAACGACGCTTTGAATGCCAACGAGTGGTCCCGCAACTTCAGCACTGACCCCGACGTCAGCGGCAGCCCGCAAAAACTACGCTGGAATGATTTTGGCGGAACCTTAGGCGGCCCCATCAAGAAGAACAAACTCTTCTTCTTCGTCGACTACCAGGGATCGCGCTTCGACCACCCGACCACGGTCGGCACCATCAATACCTTCACGTCCGCCGAAGATAGCCTGAACTTCACGGACCTCGGAGTTGCTCTGCACTACCCGGGCACGAGCGTTCCCATGCCTTCGAACCTCAACCAGGCTACGCAATGCGGCTCCGGGCAGAAGATGGGCGTCAATCCGTGCATCACCCTCAGCCAGGTGGCCCTGAACATCATGAAGGATCTTCCGCAAGCCAGCGGCTCCGCGTTGGTCAACAACGTACCCAACTCCGAACACGATTTCACCAATGGCGATCAGGGTGACGTCAAGCTCGACTGGTACCCGTCCGACAGCGATCACGTGTCCGTCCGCTACTCAGAGCAGAACGTGGTGCAGCAGTTCGCAAACAGCCAGCAAGTGTTGTACAGCACCAACGGCAACGAAAGCCTCCCCCTCTGGAACGGCGTGATTAACTATGCGAGAACCCTGAACCCGACTTTTGTCAATGAGTTCCGCCTCGGCGTCAATTACTTTCCGGCCGAAGGGAATATACAACCCGCTACTTCCTCGAACCTGGGCGCGCTGGTGCCGGGCGAGCCAACCGACTACCTCCCGGGTTTCTCGTTCTCGGGTGCGCCTCTCGGCGGCACCGTCAACGGCCCGTTCGCTTTCGGTACCGTCGATGCCCCGGAGATCTTCCATCAGACCTCCATCCTGTTCGAAGATACGGCGCTTTGGACCCACGGAGCACACAACCTGAGATTCGGCCTCCAGTTCATTCGTTACCGCAACGACTACATTCCCTCAGTGGTGGCCGATGGTGGCGCGGGGCAGATCGGTTTCGATGGGACTTACACTGGAAATGCAGAAACCGACTTCATCCTCGGCCTTCCCTCCTACATGGGTATCGGCACCGGGTTCGGTGCTACCGTCGGACAGCGCAACAATGCGGTGGGAGCATATATTCAGGACGACTGGAAAATAACTCCGAACCTGACCCTCAATGCCGGCTTGCGCTGGCAACTGTTCACGCCAATTTACGAAATTGGCAATCGGGAGACCAACGTCCAGGAAGACACGGGCAAGATAGAGCTCGCTGGGGTGAATGGCGTCAGTGACGCCATGTACAGCCAGTACAACGGTATCGCGAACTTCCTGCCGCGCATTGGCTTGGCCTGGACTCCTTTTAAAGACACGGTGTTTCGCGCCGCGCTCAGCCGCTCCAGCTTTCAGGAAGGCACGGGCGAGTATAACCGCCTGCCCACGAATGCTCCCTGGAACGCCGACCTATCGGGTAATTGGGATGGTACCAGCGGCATCCCGTCGAATCAAGTCACCCTCGACCAAGGCTTCGCGGGACTCGGCACCACGGGCAGTTGCACGCTCGCGAACGTGATCACCGCGCCCGCCGCCTGTTTCACGGGTGTCAGGATACATCTCACGGATCCGAATTACCGGCCCGCTGTGTCCAACCAGTGGAATCTCTCCGTTCAACACCAGTTTGGCAACTCAACCACCGTCCAGGCAGCCTACGTAGGACAACATAATGACCACCTGGCGACCATCGTCAACGCCAATCAGGGATTCCTCCAGTCGCCGGGCGTGGTGTTGCCCAGCCCGCTCCTCGCTGGAAATCCGGCCCTCGTCGCCGATGGACCGGGTCAAACGAGGCTCAACGAAACTACGGGCGAAGCGAATTACAACGCCTTGCAGCTTTCGTTCCAGCAACGGCTCAGCCGGGGACTATCGTTCCAGGCGAATTATACCTGGTCCAAATGCCTGACCAACAACAACGGTTACTACGGGCGGTATGGAGACGACGCGGCCAGCCAGGCCAGCAACGACATCAGCTTCCCGCAGAACACCTATGACATAGCCGCCGACTACGGCTACTGCGACCATGACCTGACAAATGTATTCAACGGCTACGTCACCTACCAGTTGCCCTTCGGCAAGAACCGCATGTATGGCAAGGATGCCAGTCCTGTTCTCAATGCGGTCCTCGGCGGGTGGGACGTAAACGCCATTTTCACCGTGCATGGAGGCTTCCCGATTACCATGCAGGACTGGGGTGGCGACCCTGGCACCGGATCTTTCGATCCCCGCCCCAATTGCAACTCGCCGTCAATAGCCACTCCGTATGCCGAAAACTCCGCAGCCAATGGCGGCGGCTATGTGTGGTTCGGCACCGCCAACATGTCCAACCCCCCGGCCGGCTACTTCGGCAATTGTGGTGTCGGCACGGAGCGGGGTCCCGGACTGAAGCAGGTCGATTTCAGCCTCGGGAAAAATTTCGGGATTCCGGGCCACGAGAGCCAGCATGTCGAGTTTAGGGCTGAGGCCATCAACCTCTTCAACACCCCGGTTCTCGATGTGGTCGGTTATTCCGCCGACATTTTCCCCAGTTCGCAAGCCGGCGTCATCAACACGTCGCAAGGCGCTCGCAATATACAGTTTGGTTTGAAGTACGTGTTCTAGTTTCCCCCCTGTCGCGGCCGCGGCTCAGCATCGCAAGTGGTGCTGAGCCGCGTATCTATTTGGAGCCCGTAACGAAAAGGGGACGAGCAGCCTCTGGCATTGGCCGACAGACGGCGCCGAGCCTCGCACAGAGCGCTCGTTGCGGAAGGGGTTTCCCAGCCAAAACAATGCAGATTTAGCCGTTACTCAGGTCTTGCGGCAAAAGCGTAAGCTTGGGTGTGTTCCAATATAGTGAGCGAGTCCCGCATGCGTCGGCCGGTCATCATGGCACTTCTGTCCGCGGCTTTTTCGATTGGCTTCGGCCTTGCCGCGCCCGATGAGCCGGTCGCCGAGCGCGCGACCGATCTGGCCGAGCACGGCAAATGCGCCGAGGCTATGCCCCTGATCCACCAGGCGCTGGAACAGGACGCTCAGATACAGGACCGCGATCTGAAGCGCCGCATGGGCGCCGCCGGCGTGCGCTGCGCGATGATATTGAACCATCAAGGCGCCGCCACCACCTTGCTGGCCTGGCTGGAAGAGCAGTTTCCGCACGATCCCGAGATCCTGTTCATGGCCACTCACGTGTACTCGGATCTGTCGGCCCGGACTTCGCGGGAGCTCATGGACGCTGCTCCCGATTCGCCACTGGTGGTGGAAATCAACGCTGAGAACTTCGAAAAGATGGGCGAGTGGCGGAAGGCTATCGCCGAGTACCGAATCCTGCTGCAGCGTGAACCGCAGATGCCGGGGATTCACTCCCGCATCGGCCAGATTATCCTGACTCTGCCCGCCACCGCCACATCCAATGCCGAGGCGCGCAAAGAGTTCGAACAGGAGCTGAAGGTCTACCCGCAGAACGCCGGGGCGGAATACTTCCTGGGTGAGTTGGCGCGCAAGGGCGGCCACTTGCCGCAGGCCATCGAGCATTATACGAACGCGACCAGGCTCAATCCTGGTTTGGCGGAGCCGTACTTCGGTCTGGGCCGGTGTCTGCTCGATTCCGACCGCGCGGCCGACGCGGTAGGGCCGCTGGAAACGGCCGCAAAGCTGGCGCCCGCCAATCCGACAATCCACTTCACCCTCGCCCACGCCTACCAGACCTTGGGACGCAAGCAGGACGCCGCCCGCGAATTCGCGCTGCAGAAAAGCACTGCCGAAAAGATCCAGCAAAATACCGAGACGGTGAAGCGCAACGTCTCCGGCGTACCCTCGCCGGACAGCGGCGGCAAGTGAGAGCGGCGCTGCTCACGGCCGGCGCGGCGGGCGCGTTTGTCGCCGGCGCAATCGCGTTGCAATCGGCGCCACCGCACTTCGTCGACATTACCGCACGCTCGAAGTTCTCCTACATCACCAATAACGATCTGTCGCCGCGGAAATACTTTGTGCAACCGATGGCCGGCGGTGTCGCCATCTTCGACTACGACAACGACGGCAGAATGGACATCTTCTTCACCAACGGCGCCAAGCTGCCGCAGTTAAAGAAAACCAGCCCCGCGTTTTATAACTGCCTGCTCCGCAATAAAGGAGACGGCACCTTCGAAGATGTCACCAGGAAAGCCGGCCTCCTCGGCGAACACCTCGACTACAATCTGGGCGTCGCTGTGGGCGATTACGATAATGACGGCTACGAGGACATCTTCATTTGCGGCGCCGCGCGCAACACGCTCTATCACAACAACGGCGACGGGACTTTCACCGACGTCACGGAGCAATCCGGTATCGGCCGGAAGCCTCCCGGGATCCTCAGCGTCGGCGCGGCCTGGTTCGACTATGACAACGACGGCCTGCTGGACCTGGTGGTGGCGAACTACACTACCTGGACTCCTCAAACCGACCGGCGCTGCGCCGTCAACGGCGTGCAATATTATTGCAGTCCGACGTTTTACCCGCGTGCCGCGCACCGCCTGTATCACAACCTGGGCCACGGCCGGTTCGAGGACGTGACCGAGAAGTCCGGCTTCGCCGCCGCGCCGGGCAAGGGCATGGGAATCTCCATCGCCGACTTCAACGACGACGGTTTCCAGGACGTCTTCATCGCCAACGATACCGAGCCGAACTCTCTTTTCATCAACAAGGGGAACGGCACCTTCGAGGACCAGGGCCTGCAACTCGGCGTCGCCTACAATGACGATGCCAAAGCGGTCTCCTCCATGGGCAGCGACGCCAAGGATTACGACAACGACGGCCGCGTGGACATCTTCACGAATAACCTGATGGGCCAGATATGGCAACTCTATCGCAACCGCGGCGACTTCTTCCGCTACGTCCCCGATCAGGTCCATCTGCAGCAGCTCAGCCAACCGCTCTCCGGCTGGAGCACCGCTTTTATCGACTACGATAACGACGGCTGGAAGGACCTGTACTCCGCCAATGGCGACATCGACAACGTGAAGCCGAACTCGCGCCAGCACGACAGCATGTTTCGCAATCTGGGCGGGAAGCAGTTCGGGGACGTGTCCGGTCAGATGGGCGCGGGCTTCCTGCGCGTCGGCTACCAGCGCGGATCGGCGATCGGCGATCTCAACAACGACGGCTTCGAGGATCTGGTGGTGACCTCGCTGATGGAGCGCCCCCGCATCCTTCTCAATTCGGCCGGCAACGGCAACCACTGGCTGACGCTGGAGCTGGTGGGCCGCTACAGCAACCGCGACGCCATTGGCGCCAAGGTGAAGCTCACCACCGCTTCCGGCCGCGTGCTCTACAATCACGTCTCCGTCAGCACAGGGTTCATGTCTTCGAGCGACAAGCGGGTGCACTTCGGGCTGGGAGGCGAAAAGCGGATCGCTGCCATTGAAATCCGCTGGCCCCGCGGCACCCTCCAGACGCTCAAGGACGTGGCTGCCGATCGGTTCCTGAAAGTTGAGGAGCCTCTGCCGTAGAGGAGCGCCCGCCGGCGAATGGGATGGCTGTTTTCTTGCCGGGCCTTGCCGCCCTACATGGTTCGCGTGATCTTATGCAGCAGCCTTGGGTGATCCGGGTTCAGCCCCTTGATCTCCGCCAGTTGCGCCGCGAACAATTGCGCCGGCACGATGTAAGGAATGGGCGTGTACAAATCCTGCGGGCCGCCCCAATTGCCGGTTAGATTCGGAAGCCGGATCAGCCGGGCAGGCTTGGCGCAGGCCTCGGTGTTGCTCTCGTCGGTGATCACCAGCGTCTCAGCCTTCAACTCCTCCAGCATGTCCACTACCGCGGAGATGGACTGCCACGTGACTCCGGCCGGAGCGAACACAAAGACCGGAAACGCGTGCTCCACCAGCGCGATCGGTCCGTGCATGAGGTCCGCCGACGAAAACCGCTCCGTCACCACGTAGCACGTCTCCATCAGCTTCAAGCCGAACTCCAGCGCGTTGGCGTAGTTCAAGCCGCGGCCCACGGTGACCGCCCGCGACATGAACATATAGCGCTCGGCGATCTCACCCACGCGTTCTTCGATCTGCAGCACGTTCTCCATCCACTCCGGCAACTGGCGGAGCGCGTCGAAGGACACCTCGCCTCCCAGTGCGTACGCCACCAGGTACAGCGCCAGGAGTTGGCAGGTGTAAGTTTTGGTCGCGGCCACGCTTTCTTCCTTGCCGGCTCGGGCCAGCAGCGTGTACTCCGAGATCTCCGCTATCGTGCTCTTGGGTTCGTTCGTAATCCCGAGGGTGGTCGCTCCCCGGCTGCGCGCGTCTGCCAGCACCGCGTTCGTGTCGGTGGATTCGCCCGATTGTGAAATCCCCACCACCAGCACGTCGCGCAAATCCAGCGGGCTGGCGTAGAGGGTGAGTACCGACGGTGCTGCCAGCGAGACCGGGATGTGGGTGGTGATCTCGATCAGATAGCGGCCGAACTGTGCCGCGTTGTCCGAGGTGCCTCGTGCCACCAGAATCACTAGGCGCGGCCGCTTGGCTTCCAGGTGACGGCGCAGTTCGCGCAACCGGATAGTCCCGTCCTCCAGCGTGTTCGACAGCGCCTCCGGCTGCTGGCGTGTCTCTTCCAGCATTTTCGACATGGTGCTCAAGTCCCAATCTGAGCCGTTGGAGGCCCAATGTCCAGTACCGAACGGTTATGAAGCTGTTGTGGCCGGTTCGTTACCACAACCGAACACTAACTATTTTCAGCGCGTCCGGCCTGTTCTGGCGAATCTGGTAGAATCGGACCAGCAATCGCGCTAGAGTTGAGTGGGCCGATGTCGCAGGGACATTCTTCGGAGGGTTCTTCAAGGTCGCCGGCAGACGGTGGGCAGTCCGCGCCAGCCACCGAAGAGCAGGTCCGTGAGGAATTGAGCCGGGTTCTTGCCAGTCACGAATTCCGTGCCAGCAAGCGCAGCCAGGAGTTCCTCCGGTACGTGGTCGAAAACACGCTTCAGGGCCATGGCGACATGCTCAAAGAGCGCACCATCGGCATCGAAGTCTTCGGCCGGCCCACCAGCTACGATCCCAGCGACGATGCCACTGTCCGCGTCAAGGCCGGTGAGGTTCGCAAACGGCTGGGCCTCTATTATTCCGATCATGGCTCGCGTAATCCGGTGCACATCGAACTGCCATCCGGAACCTACATCCCCGAATTCCACCTGGTAAGCGGCGTCTCGTCCGCCCCACTCGGGGGTGCCGACGCGGCGCCGGCCACTACGCGGCTACCATCCGCGCCTCCCCGGCAGTCTGCGGTGACTCCCCGCCGCGCCGCGCTGGCTGTGATGGTGCTGGCCGCGGTTGCCGCGCTGATCTGGGTGATGAGCCGCCCCGCGGTGACGCCCCTCAATGAGTTCTGGGCGCCCGTCTTGAACGGATCGTCGCCCCTGCAGTTGTGCGCCGCTTACGTGCCGGTGTATGGTGTCGATATCGACCCGTCGATCACGCCGCCTTCGCGGGTTGGAGACTTTACACTTTTGACCGACCAGTTCGTAGGCGGCGGCGATCTCATCGCCACCTCCCGCATTGCGGCCATGCTCACGCGGCTCCGCCGTCCCTACCGTGTCAAGCTCGGCAATGACGTTTCTTTCGCCGACCTTCGTTCCGGGCCCGCCATCCTGGTAGGGTTTTCGTACACGAAGTGGAAACAGATCAGCAATCAGATGCGCTTTTTCGTCGACGGCTTCCGCCGCCCGGCCGGCATCACCGACGACGGCAAGGCCACCGGGTGGGTGCTCCCTGAACTTCCGCGCGATCGTCACACCACGGAAGACTATGCGATCGTCTCGCGCGTCTTCCATCCCGACACGCACGCCATGCTGGTGGAACTGGCCGGCATCACTCAGTACGGCACCGACGCCGCGGCCGACCTGGTCACCAATCCCGACCTGATGGCCGAAGCGCTGCGCGGAGCTCCCCCGGGCTGGCAGAAAAAGAATCTGCAACTCGTGCTGCACGTGAAAGTGATTTCAGGCGCGCCCAGTTCGCCGCGGGTGGTGAAGCAATACTTCTGGTAGCCACAGCCAAGGAATTCGTGCAAGCCTCGATCGATGAATTTCCGGAGACGAACCCACCAGGCAATCTGCGCGATTGCACACCTGCGCTTCCGCTCACGAGGTCGTGTGGGGGTCTGGCGTCACGCCCATTTTGTCGATTTCGCTGAAGTAGACCTTGCGGCCTTCGTCCATCGCCTGGTTGGATAGAATCACGGCCACGGCGTCGGCCATGCCGACCTGCAGATTCGCCCTCGGACGGCCGCCGTCGCGGCAGTTCTGGAAGAAGCCTTCCAGCTCCATGTCGACGGGGTTGCGCGACTCTTCCTGCACGAAAACGCCCTTCGAGTATAACCAGCGGCGCGCGTACTTGACTTCGCGTTCGAGGAAGCTCTCCTTGCCGTCGAAAGTCAGGTCGCCGGTCATCAGCGGAATCGGACCATTGGCGCCGCCGGAAGCGACCATGGTGGCACCGGCTACAAAGGGCTGCTGCTTGTCACTGGCCTTCTCGACGGTGGAGGACTTAGGCGGCTCGCGATACCACCAGGCCACCGGCATATGCACGTCGTCGCCCACGGTGATTTCAATCGTACCGTCGGTACCCATGACGATCTCGCCCATCTCCGGCCGCGTGCCGTTGAAGTAGGGCAGAAACTGATTGGTGCTGATGGCGGAGTAAGTCAACTTCTGGCCGTTGGGATAGCGATAGATCAGTTGTATGTTGTCGTAAACGTCGCGGCCGTCCTTGAGCATATCCAGGCTGCCCAGGCCCATCACAAATTCGGGCTCGCAGCCGAACATCCAATCGGCGATATCCACCTGATGCGAAGTCAACTCGGCGGTCAAGCCGCCGGAAAACTGCCGGTACAAGCGCCAGTTGTTGATATTGGACGGGCCGCCCGGCTTCATCGTCCACAGTGAGCTGGGCTTGTTGATCATGTTGCGATGCCACTGCGCATGGATGTGATGCACATTGCCCAGCACGCCCTTGTCCACCATGCTCTTCACCATCTGGTAGAACTGGCTGTAGCGCCGCTGTAGACCGGTCTGCATCACCTGTTTAGGCCGCGACTCCGATAGGGCGCGCAGTTCGTGCACCTCGTCCGGTTTGAACACCAGGCACTTTTCGCAGAAGACATGCCGGCCGCTCAACAGCGCATCTCTGGTAAGAGGGTAGTGCACGTAAAGAGGAGTGATGACGAAGACGGCGTCGAGGTCCTTGCGGTCCAGCAGCTCGTGGTAGTCTTTGTAAGTTTGCGGATTGTTGCCGATAGTCTTGACGCCGCGGTCGAGCGCGGTCTGCTGTATGTCGCAGAGCGCCATGCAGCGGCCGGTCGAAATGTTTTTGAGGTGCTTCAACAGGTAGGTGCCCCGGCTACCGGTGCCGATCATGCCGTACTGCACCTGCTCATTGGCGGCTCTGACTTTTTGGATGGCCGGCGCGCCCTCAATGGCGGCGGTCACGGCGGCGATGGCGCCGGCAGTTTTCAATAGATCGCGACGCGAAACATCCGTCTCCTGGGACATTATGGCAACCTCCCGAGTGATTTCGGTTTGATTTTAGCATGGGGAAAAGGATGGCCCGGCACGGGTTGCGATTCCACACAGGAAGGCGAGTTTGTCCGCGGCTGTGGCGATTGGCTTCTGCGGCCCGCCAGCCACGCGTCGGGTGCATTTGCCTCCTGGGATGGCGAGGTCGATCGGGTTGACCGATGGAACGGCGTTCTCCGAAAGCGATCGTCCGGAAAATGCCTGGCTGTCACTGGTCTTGGCGGATCAGGGCACGATTCAGGCGGCTCAAAACGGGGCGAATTCGCCCCACTTTTTGAGGACGCTTTGCAATGGAATCAGGCACTTGAGTCTCTTTTGGTGGGGCGAATTCGCCCCGTTTTGTGTGCTTCCCGGCGAAACCAGGAATCGCTCCCAATACGATTATCCCGCCTGTGCCGTTGACGATGGCTCCGGGAGGGGCGCGACGGACAAGTAAGCCACTGGTCAGGCGTGAGTTAAGAAAATGGAAAGGCGTTGTGATCGCACGAGCGCGGCTTCGGAAACTTGCAATTCGGAAACTTTGCAATTGGGTACTGCCACTGGTTTCAGGAACGAAGTCCGAGACGGCGGCCGTCAAGATGGACCGCTGCGTGCTTCAAGTGACGCGAGCGACGCATCACGGGAGGAATCCAGCCGTTTCCCTAACGGCGGAGGTCTGGGACGAGCGCGCTGGCCACTCTCCGCTGAACGCCAACTCTTGTCCGTTGCGTGTCGAAACCGTTCTCACTTTTCCTTTTTTCGAAATTCCATCCCATGCCCAGGCGTACCGCTGTACACGCAAACCAGCGCCTTGGGGTCGCTCATTCGGCAGCGGTAGACCACTATGGAATCACCCCCGTCGTCCTGTTGCAGAATCAGAGTCCCATCAGACTCAAAGCCGATCCTTGTATCCTGCGCGCTATCTCCGATCTTCTTCGAATTAGCAGCCAAGTGGTCATCCGGCGTGGGGGAGAATTTCAGCGACCATTCCAATTTCCCATTCCGCTTTATACCGGCACAGTCTGCTCGGACAACGTCCTTACGGGCGCCGCTAAAGCTGCCGGTCATCACAAACCCGGTCATGATCCACGTGCCGACAAGATCCTTCTTCGCGGGAGCCTTTGATTTCTGGAATATGGCGTTCAGCTTTTGCCAGGAGTAGCCTGGATCTGAACAAGGCTCGGCCGGGGCTAGACTCGATGGGGTCTGCTGAACTGCGCCGATTAGCAGAAACGCGAGAGGGAGAATGATGTACATGTCAGGGCCTGATGTCAGGATACTCCGACAGCGCATGGCTGTCGCCGGCGTTCAACTGGGTAGTGGCTGAGAAAACGCGCTTGTGGACGAGATAGAGGATATCGGAAAGCGGGGAGAGGAACAGCAGCCACGCGTCACCGCGCACGATCGAGTCGGCCGGTCCGACAGTGAGGGGCGGACCGGGACGGGACGTTTTCCAGGCCTTCCGCGATTGATCCCGATACAGGCAGCCCACTTCGGCTGACGGACGCGACGGTCTATCCTGTCGTGCAGTCACAACGCCTTTCCATTTTCTTAACTCACGCCTGACCAGTAGCTTTACTTGTCCGTCGCGGACCTCCCGGAGTCATCCCGGTCCGCCCCGCAGTAGTAAATCCACGGCAGACCGGCTTCCAGCTCCTTCCGAGCCGCCCGTTGATCGCTCGTCGGAACCGCAGACTCGAACGAAAGGTGCTGTAATTGGATTCGGCAAAGCGGAATGTGGCTCTTCAGGGGACGATACGCCCACTATGGCGTGGCCATTTGCATAGTTGCGCTTGGCTTTGCGTCCGTCGCGATTCTGTTTGCGCTGATGGCGGGCCGTCTTGCGCTTCGAAGCGAAGGTCGCTCAGGGCGCGAGGTTAGGTCGCACAGCACCATCTGGGGGCTGATCATCCTAGCTGCGGCAGCAGCGTTCGGCGAGATCGTCGGATTCGAAGAGCCCGTTTTTGTTCCCGGGCACGGCCTCAACAGAGGCGATGCGTTGATTCTTTCGGTTTTTGCCACGTTACTCGGTATCAGCGCGCTGGCTCTGCCGAGAAACCTTCGTCGATGGCGTGTCCTACTCCTTCTCGGGACCTCTGGGATGCTCCTTGGTGACGTGGCAGGCTGGCTCCGGCGCTCCGCTCAGCCAAGTAAATACGGCCCCAGCTATGCGCACAAACTCTTCCGCCTCCACGATGGTATCTGGACGCCGGCTCCAGCGTTTACAGACCGAGCACAATTCGCGTTGTCAAAACGAGGCGTCTTGTGGACCTTGGATTTGAGCGGTCAACTGAGCAGCCTTAATGGCGAGCGCTGGACACACTTCGGCGGTACGGGATTCGGGGAGCCGAAGGATCGGCTGGCGGTGGGCATGCATCGCCTTATGCTTCGCGATGAGGAGGTCTGGAAGGCGACGGCCAAAGGCGTGGCAAGTTTCAACGGAAAGGCCTGGCGGTTGTATGAGAGCGTGTTGAAGACTGAGTGGCCAGTTGACATGGTGGCTGGCCGGTCCGGCGTTTGGCTTGTGGATTTCTATGGTAACTTGTCGCACTTCGACGGGGAGAATTGGACCGTCGAGAACCTGAAAACAATCAGTTCCGCACCGCCGCCTCAAGGATGGGGCTACTGGCTGGATGCCGATCAGCCTGCTCGCCTGACCATGACCGGCAATGGAAGGCTGTGGATCTTCTGGCACGGGCTTTGGCGGCGCGAAGGGGAAGGTTGGGGTGAGATCCGCGTTCCAGGTCTCAACCTCACGCGGGCTCTCCTGATCGGCCACGATGACGACAGCGTCTGGCTGAGATCAGAGGATGCTGAGATAGTCTCAGTAACGGCTGACGGCGTGGTAAGAGCGCGTCATAGTTGGCGCGAGATGGGCCTTTCCAAGAGGCCGGAAATAAGATCCCTCGCTGCTGCGGATGGTCGGATCTGGGTCGCCAGCAGCGGCGGGCTTTTCGTACTCGACGGCGAACGTTGGAGAAATCTGGGACACCCAGTAGATTACGATTGGATAGTCGATGTTGCCGTGGCTCCGCATGGAAGCGCCTGGGTGTTGGGCCTCAAGGAACTGCCCTAAGCCGCACGGGTGAGGAAACCGGCGTGACTCCCGGGAATGACGTGCTGTGGCTGCGTGCCACTCACCTGGCCGCTGTTCACCGCCGCGGTGGTTTTCGGCCACCGGGCTCAAAGCACCCGCGTACCGGTTTTTACACGCGTGTAACGCCTGACACGCGGATCTGGTAGACAAGTATTAGTTTTCAATTACTTAGCCTTCGGCATCCGGACTGCATCCTCAACTCGCGTAGGGAGGATCGGAAGATGTTCCAAACGCAAGAGCAGATCAGGAAGATGGCGAAACTGATTGGCGCGCTGCTGTTGGTTGCGGCGGAGGCAATGGCCCAGGACAAGCAGCAGCCCGTGCGGCGCATCGTTATCAGCATTCCCGACCACAAGCTGGCGGTTATAGAGGCCGGACGCGTGCTGCGCATCTTCCCCACTGCGGTGGGCGCACCCAAGAGCCCCAGCCCGGCGGGCGCTTACAGAATTGTCGTTCGCATTCCCGATCCCACCTGGTACACCAAAGGACGCATTGTTCCCCCCGGCAAATCCAATCCTCTGGGCACGCGATGGCTTGGCTTGAGCGTCAAGGGATATGGCATACACGGCACCAATAACCCCGCGTCCATAGGCCACAACGCGTCGCACGGATGCATTCGCATGCGCAACCACGATGTGGAGCAATTGTTTGAGATGGTTTCGGTCGGCGACGCAGTGGAGCTGTACGACCAGGCGACCCCCGAAACCGGACAGATCTTTGCGGCCGCACCGGTGGGCGGCAGCACGCTGTAGAGAGGTGGCAAGCATTTAAGGAGCGCAACTATGGAAAACGTTCTCGGATGTGTTGTGATGGCGGCGATCACGCTGCCCCTGTCGTTCTTCCTGGCGCGGGGCTGTCTGCGTGGCATCATCCGCGCTCTCGGCGGGAGTCGGAATCGCGATGTGCTATGATCGCAGCCGTGAATGCGAGGCGCGCGGTCCAGGCCGCGCTTCTGCTGTGGGCGATGCCGCTGGCGTTTGCCGCTGAGAACCTCGATGGTGCGGTGCGCGAACTTGCCGCCAAGACGGTGCTGCTGGCGGGCGCAGTCATGCCGGTTGCGGTTTCCTGCCGCAACGCGTCGTCGCTCGATTCGGCCGAGGTGGCCCGCCTGCGAGCGGTGTTTGAGAATCTGCTCCAACAAGCAGGCGGACACCAGGGGCAAGGCACACCCGGGGTGGATGTGTCGCTCACGCTTTCCGAGAACGCGGTCGACTACCTGTTGGTGGAAGAAGCGCGCAAAGGCGACGAGCGCACGGTGTGGATTGCCGCCTGGAAGCGCACCGCCGCGGGCCAAGCCCCGGTGGCCGGCGTGGGTCTCGAAAAGAAACTGGTATGGGAGCAGGAAGAGCAGATTCTGGACCTGGCGATTTCCGGCGACTCGATGCTGGTGCTGTCGCCTTCCGGAATCGCTTTGCTCGCGCGCCGCGAAGACCATTGGGCACCAGGCGAAACCGTGCGCCTGACGCCGCGTGCGCCGTGGCCTCGCGATCTGCGCGGCCGCCTGCGTCTGAACGCGCCGAATTTCCAGGCCTTTCTTCCCGGCTTGGCCTGCCAAGGCACGATGGCGCCCGCGTTGACCCTGGACTGCCGGGCCGGCGATCAGCCCTGGATGCTCGATTCCGGCAGCCGCGCGCTGTTAGCCGCCAATTTTGCGCCCGGACGCAACTATTTCGATGGACGCGTGGTAACGCAAACCGGCGCCGCCCGCTCAGCGCCGCCGTTCTTTTCCGCCGCCGCGGTCGAGGATCGCACCTTCACCTACTGGGTGCTGGCTCTGGCGGACGGGCGCGCCGAACTTTTCGACACCAATTTCAATGCGCTGGCGGCGATGCCTTCCTGGGGCAGCGATCTGGCCGGCATCGATGGTCGATGCGGCGCAGCCAGCCAGGTGCTCGCCACGCGCGCCGGCGATGCCAACGAACCTGACGCCATTCAATCCTGGGCGGTGGTGGATCGAACGGCCGGCCCGCTCACCGCGCCGATCCTGTTCTCCGGTCCGGTGACGGCACTGTGGACTACCGGACCCGATTCGGCCCTGGCCGTCGCCCGCAACCTGGCCAGCGGCAGATACGAAGCTTATGTGGTCACGCTGGCTTGCGGATCGTAAAAGCATGAAAGAATATTGGCCGCCGGTAGACGCCGATGAACACGGATAGAAAAGAAGTCTTATCGGCGTTCAACTGTGTTGACCCGTGGTTCGAAATGCGTTCCTCACGCCTTCTGACGGGCGCGTCTCAGAAACGCGGCTGCGTTATTGGCGGCGCCCGCCAGCCCGCGATAGTTGAGGACCGCGAAAACACCAGTTGGCAGGCGAAAGCGCCTGCCCCACTTGCCCGCGACCTATTCGGCAGCAGTGTGGGACAGACGCTTTCGTCCGTCAATTCGACCCTCGGGCGTTCAGCGGTCTGGTTCCTACTGGTCTGCGCGCTTCCCATCGCCGCTTCCGCCGCTACGCGTCCGCGCTACGGCGGGACGCTGCGGGTCGAGATACAAGCTTCCATTGAGACTCCCGATCCGCCGCAGACCGGGCCTGGAATGCCGGATCTGGCGCCCGCGTTCGCCATCACCAGGTGGGAGGCCGGCCGGCGCGCGGTCTACGCTGCGGATGAGAACGCGCCCGGCGGACGGCCGTATTTGGACGCGGTAGAGGTGGAGTTGGCGCGTCCGCCGCGCGACCAGGCCATCGATCTCGACGTCGGCAAAGCCGAGATGATCGAAATCCCGCCCAGTGAAGCCAGGCGCCAGCCCGCCGGCCGCCGCACTTGGGTCTCGCAACCGGTGCGTGTCTTGCTATTGCTTTTTGGCGCGCGTGTCGACGATGTCCGCGCCCGGGAAGCGCTGGCGCTGGCGGTGGACCGCACGGCCATTTTCAACGTGCTGCTGCAGCGGCAGGGCGAGATTTCCGGCGCGCTGTTGCCCCAATGGCTCTCAGGATATGCGTTCGTGTTCAATGCGGCGTCCGACCCCGCCAAAGCGCGCGAGTTGGCCGCGGCCGTCCCGGCGTCCGCGCGCAGTTTCAGCATCGGCGTGGAAGAAGGCGCGCTGCGGCCCATCGCCGAGCGCATCGCGCTTAACGCCCGCGACGCCGGATTGGCCGTCTCGTTCGCTCCCCAAGGCGGCACTGCCGACGTGCGCCTGTTGGAACTGCGCATCGCCACCACCGATCCGGCGCGCGCGTTAGCCGCCATTGCCGAGACACTGGGCTTGCCGGCGCCGCCGCCCGCCGATTCGCCCGAGGCGCTCTATAAAGCCGAGCGCAGCCTGCTGGAGGGATTCCGCCTGGTTCCCCTCTTCCACCTGGCCGACGTTTACGGAGTGGCGGCGCGCGTCAAGGGTGGCCCCGGCATTTCACCGCTGGGTGAATGGCGCTTCGAAAACATCTGGTTGGAAAGCGGCCGGCCATGACGTTTCGGACCCGTCTGCTGATGGTCTTTACGCTGACCGTGGTGGCCTCGGTGGGGATGGTGGAGTGGCTGGTCACCCGCGCCACGCGCGAAGCCTTCGAGCGCGTCGAGCGCCAGCACGCCGACGCTCTGGCGGCGCAATTCCAGCGCGAGTTCGACCGGCGCGGCCAGGAAATCGTGCGCGCCGTGAAGGACATCGCCCTTTCCGATGCCGCCATCAACGTCGCCATCTCTTCGGACGACTCGGCTTTTTACAACGAGGCTTCCGCCATGGCGCGCGCCCACGGTCTGGGGCTGCTGGAACTGGTTGGCGGCGATGGCGCCATCGTCTCTTCCGCGGAATGGCCGGTGCGCTTCGGGTACGTGGAAGATTGGCTGGCCGCGCCCGCCGGCTGGAAGCCGGGCGTGGCGTTCCTCCGCCGCGAGGAGTTGCCGGACGGTTTCACTTTGGCGCTGGTGGCAGTGGAAACGGTGAATGCCGGCGGCCGGCTGCTGTACGTGGCGGGCGGACAGCAGCTCGATCAGGATTTCCTCGCCACGCTGGTGCTGCCTGCCGGCATGCGGGTGCTGTTGTACCGCAACCTGGAACCGCAGTTTGCGCCGCGCCTGTTAGCCGGCACGGCCGATGCCGCAGCCGATGCGGCGGAGTTCCAGCCGTTAATCGAGAGTGTGATTCTCGAACGGCGCGCGCGCGTGGCCACTTTGGGCAGCGGCGCCGCCGCGGAGACGGTTCACGCCCTGCCGCTGGCCGGCGTCGAAAACAACCTTTTGGCCGTGCTGCTGATTGCCAGCTCGCGCCGCGAACTGGTGGAGCTCGAAAACTCGCTCGGCCGCAACGGCGCCTGGGTGGCGGCGGGCGCCATGCTTACCGGTATGTTGATGGCCGCCTGGGCCACGGCGCGAGTCACCCGCCCGGTGCGGCGGCTGGCCGAAAGCGCCGGCGAGGTGGCCGCCGGAAACTGGAACACCACGGTGGAGGTGACGTCGCGCGACGAGATCGGGCAACTGGCGCAGGCCTTCAACCGCATGACGCATGAGCTGGTGGAGCAGCGCCAGCGCCTGGTGCAGACCGAGCGCGTCGCCGCCTGGCGGGAATTGGCAAGGCGCCTCGCGCACGAGCTCAAGAATCCGCTGTTTCCTTTGCAAATCACGGTCGAGAATATGCAGCGCGCCCGTGAGAGCCACCCCGCAGAGTTCGACGAGGTCTTCCGCGAAGGCAGCCGGACCCTGCTGGCGGAATTGGCGAATCTCAAGCAGATCATCGCCCGCTTTTCCGATTTCGCCAAAATGCCGGCGCCGGCGATGCAGCCCGTGAATCTGAATCTGCTGGTGGTCGAAACCATGAAGCTGTTTGAGGCGCAGTTCGCCCAGGCGCGCGTGACGGCGCGGGCAGAGTTGGCGGCGGAGCTGCCCAGCGTGGCCGCCGACCCGGAACAGATCGCGCGGGCGCTGCGCAATCTGGTGCTCAACGCCATCGATGCCATGCCGGAAGGCGGCGCGCTGACGGTGCGTACCATGCCGCAAGGCGCGGGCGTGCGCCTGGAAATCTCCGACTCCGGCAAAGGCCTGAGCCAGGAGGAATGCGAGCGCCTCTTCACGCCCTACTACACCACCAAGACGCACGGCACCGGCCTGGGCCTGGCAATCGTGCAATCGGTGGTGAGCGATCACCGCGGCCGCGTTTCGGTGGAGAGCCAGCCCGGCAAAGGCGCCACTTTTCGCATCGACTTAGGCTAACCTCAGACTTGGCTCACTTACTGATTGTCGACGACGATGCCAACACGCTGGCGTCGCTGGCGCGCGCGTTTCGCCTCGCCGGTCATGAAGCCACCGTCTGCGACAACGCGGCGCGTGCACTCGAGCTCGCTAAATCGCAGCCCTTCGACCTGATGATGTCCGACGTGGTGATGCCGGGCAAGGACGGCCTCGAGCTGCTCGAAGAGCTGCGCGCCGCCGGCATTGCGCTACCGGTGGTGATGATATCCGGGCAGGCCAACATCGAAATGGCGGTTCGCGCCACGCGGCTGGGCGCCATCGACTTCCTCGAGAAACCGCTCTCTACCGACAAGCTTCTGCTCACCGTGGACAACGTGCTCAAGCTGAAGCGCCTCGAGGAAGAAAACCGCGAGTTGCGCCATCGCGTGGGCAAGCACGAGATTGTGCACGCGGGCGATGCTATGCGCCGCGTCATGGCGCAGGTGGATCGCGTCGCCGCCAGCGAAACGCGGGTTTGCATTTTGGGCGAAACCGGTACCGGCAAGGAGCTGATCGCGCGCGCGCTGCATCAGCGCAGCCAACGCAACGGCGGCCCGTTCGTCACCCTCAACTGCGCCGCCGTGCCGGGCGAATTGATCGAATCCGAGCTCTTTGGCCATGAGAAAGGATCGTTCACCGGAGCTGCGGCGCGTCACCTCGGTAAGTTCGAGCAAGCCCACAAGGGCACCCTTTTCCTGGATGAAATTGGCGACATGCCGCTGATGATGCAGGCTAAGCTGCTGCGCGTCCTGGAAGAGCGGCAGGTGGAGCGTGTGGGCGGCGACCGCGCCATTCCGGTCGACGTTCGCGTGATTGTGGCCACCCATCGCAACCTCGACGAACTGGTCGCTAAAGGCGCGTTCCGCCAGGATTTGTATCATCGCATCTACGTTTACCCGCTGCTGTTGCCGCCGTTGCGCGAGCGCACGGAAGACATACAGCCGCTGGCGGAGCATTTCGCCCGGCAGTTGGCGGAAATCAACGGCTGGAAAGTGAAACCGCTTACGATGGAAGCGATCGCGGAGCTGATTCGCTACCGCTGGCCGGGCAATGTGCGCGAGCTGCGCAACGTAGTGGAGCGGCTGCTGCTGCTGGCCGATGGCCCCGTAGACGCCGCGGCAGCGCGGCTGGCGCTGCCCGCAGCAGCGGATGCGGCGTCCGGCGCGGATACGCCGCCATCCGGCCACACGCTGGCTCAGCGCGTGGATGGTTTTGAGCGCGACCAGATTTTGGCCGAACTGAAGCGGCACGGCCAGCGCATGACCGACACCGCCAAAGCGCTCGGCCTGGAGCGTAGCCACCTTTACAAAAAATGCCAGGCGCTTGGCATCGACCTGCGCGCCTTGCGGCGCACGGAACCGTCGTAGAGGCCGGGTATGCCGCGGGCGCGCCAGGCCCACTCATTCACGGCCGCGGCCGGGTGGTGGCGGTTTTCGGCAGCGAGGCCCTTTTGGGCGACGGTTTCGATGACGCCAGCAGAGCGTCGATCGACTTGCGCAAATTCTGTTCCTCTTGATCGCCGAAGTAAACTGCTTCGGCACCATCGTGTTCTTCACGCACCACGCCCAAGCGGTCGATGAACAGCAGAATCGGCACGTGAGGCAAACGGGAAAGCGCATAACCCGCGAAGTTCAGCGCGGCGATGGGATCGTTAAAGCCGACCGGAAATAGCGGGTGCATATAACGGAGGAACAGGGGCACCGCGGCCGGCGCGTCCTGGTCGATGGCCGATGCCAGGAACGCAAGGTCGCGCCCCGTATACTCAGGCTGTATCTTGTTCAGCAGCCCGACAGTGTGCTGGCAATGTGGGCAGGTGGTCAAAATGAACCCCAGCAGCACCGGCTTTCCCTTATATGCCGCCAGCGAGATCGGCTTGCCGCCGGGAACCTGGATGGTCCACTCACCCGCCTTGCGAGGAATCTCCTGGGCCGCGAGCGGCGCGGCCGCCAGGGCCAGAGCCAGTAACGAAATCGGCAGCTTGGGCATGAAACGTTCAGTTTAACGAAAACTCCCGCCACCATGGACCGGTGCGCCCGCCTGACCTCCGCTCCCGGCCGCCATCCCTTCCACGCTGGTGACGATGGCCCCATTCCGGCGCAGAGCGAAGCGGCCATCGTCGCCAGTGCCGGTGATCTGGCCGGCGGTCCCGGCGTCCACTGTCAGGTGCTTCCACTTTTTGGCGAGGATCTGGCGGTATAGGGAGAAGTATCTCGCAGCGCTGGCTTCGTCGTCCCATTCCACGGCATACAGCAGCACTACGCGCCCGGCTTTCTTATTCTCGCGCAGCTCGAAGCGGCAGCCGCGCCAGTGCGGAGCGACCTCCTCCGCCTGCGGCTTGCCCACGTATTGCTCCAACAGAATGGCGTGTTCCAACTCACCCAGTTCACCGCTTATCAGGACTTTGTAGCCGCGCGGCAAGTGCGGGTCGGGGAGCGCAGGCTCGGTAGGTTTGACTTTGGCGAAGTACTTCGCCGGATGCAGGATCTGCTGCGTGGAGACGGGTGGGTCGGTGAATACCTCGGCGAAGCCGCGCTGGTGGTCGCGTTCCAGTACGGCGCCTTGGAAAACCATCCCCTCCGTATAGGGAAACACCAGCGAGCGGCGCAGGTAGAGCGGCGCTTTTTCGAAAACCGGAAACTGGTTTCCGCCGGTATCGGCAATGCCGGCCATGCTGGCGGCCAAAGCCTGGTTGCCCATCAGCGTCTCGCCCATGCGCCGCGCCGCGTATTCGCTCATCAGCCAGGTGGCCTGGCCCTCCATCACGGAAAGCCGGGCGGTCGAGCCGTCGTCGCTTTTGCGCCCCTGCTTGATGTAGTGCGCCAGATTGAAATTCTGGTCGGCCAGGGCGTGGGAAAGCTCGTGCGCCAGGACGGTGTCCTCGGATTCTCCGCGGGTGGAATCGGTCAGGAAGAGCTTGCGCTGGTTGTAATCGTAGAAAGCGGCGGCTTGCTCGGTGAGCAGATCCACGGTGCTGGTGGCCAGGTCGTAATCCTGGGGAACCAGGCCGAACTTCTTGAGCGTCAATTCCTCGGCGCGGATGTCCTCCGGGCTGGCCACTTCCTTCATCCGCTTCTTGAGGAAGGCGTTGACTCTTTGCTTGTCAATGAAACTGCACGGCACCGGGTGGCGCCAGGCAAGGCCGGTGATCTCAGAAAGCTCGCGGGATATTTCGGGAACCTGTTGGCACTGAGTCTGGTCTGACGCGCCATCGTTCGCGCGGACTGGCGCCGCAGGCAGAAGCAGCAGCCACGCCGCCGCCAGCGCCGCGGCACACACGCGCCTCAGGTACTTGATCGGCTGCCGGCCCAGCATTCTGTTCCCAGCATAGCGCGCTACAATGAAATGGCAGTTTTACCCACCAAGAGGAGAGTTTCTTTGGCAGCGGAAAAGAATTACCAGGCGGAATACCTGGGCAGCGGCACCTTCGTGATTCGCAAGCCCAAGCGGCAGAAGCACAAGACGCGTCAAACGCGGCTGCGAAATCCCGAGCGCGGCTCGCGCAAGTAATCCGAGGGAATCCGGCCGTTGGGAAGGGAACGCTCCAGCGGAGCGGGTGGGCGGTTTGGGAAGGCGGTGAGGAACTGCCAGGTAAGAAAGACGAGATCCGAATTCCCTCTCGCTCACACGATATCTTTCCTGCCGGGGAAGCCTGGTGTTTCTTCGGCTGTAATCAACTGAAAGCAAAGCCGCAAGAATTACGCGTCGGTCTGTCATCGGCAGGCGCCCGCCTGCCCGGCGCATCCTCAAGGCAAGCAACCGTGGTTATTCAGCGTTGAACTGGAACACGTCTGTGTTGGTGTGCACCATGAGCTTGCCGCCGGTGAGCAGTTTGTTTTCGGCAAAGAAAACGGCGCCATCGGTGCTGTCGCCCGGGGCCAGCCGGGTTTGCACCAGGGCAAGCGCGCTGGCAGCGGCCGCAGCGCGCAATTTGGTCGAACTGACCGCCAGCGCAGCCTGGCGGCGGGATTCGTAGCCGCTGGTGGATTTAAAATGCGGGTTGCCGTAAATCCCCGCTTCGTAGGTAGTGATGAGCTTCACTACGTCGCCGCCAGTGCCCTTCTGCATCAGCGTCTGGATGATCTCGTGGGCAGGCGCGCCGCGAACCACAGCGCCGCCGCCGTACTCAATGCTAAAGTCCTCCGGCCGGATCACATACGGCCCGCCCGAGCCGTTGGAGACAGCGACTTGAATGATGGAATATTCGTGCACGCGGCTGGGCAGATGGGCAAACATGATGGTCACTCCGGACCGCGTCAAGGTCTGATAGCGGAGACCGTTCGACTCGAACTGGATGACCTGCGCCGGCGCCACGTCGAGCAGCAGTATCGACAGCAGCGCACCCACCTGGAAAACCCGCCCCATAAGACTATCTTACGATACCGCTGAAAGGGCCCGAAGCTCCGAAGAAATGTTATGCTGCGATTCAGCCGCGTTTCAGGCAGAAGGTCAAACCATGATTCCAGTCATGCCCTCTGAACTTACGCTCTTCGTTTGGGCGGCCTCGCTCGCCGCGCCCCTGATGGCTGCCATAGCGGGTAAGAAGCGCGTCAGGCAGTTCGAAGGCTATAAGATCGGCGACTATCTGCTATCGCCGTAACCAACATATGGCCTCCAAGGGCTCTCCAAGCTCCTCGACAAGCGACTGGCGACGAGCGTCCGAAACAGCACTTTTCCGCCCGTGACATCAGAGACAGACTGCCATGAATGTTGCAAATCTTTTACGGTTTGCGAACGCCTGCCGCAGCCGGACTTCCTTAACCTGATGTCAGAGCGCCTAAGAGCGCCGGGAGCATGTGCGGATATGGCTGGACGACATTTCCTTAGGGCTATCCCATCCTCGATCTCGGCCGCGAACGCGCTGCGGACTGGGGCGAAAGGGCAGTATCGGGGGGCCCTCGCTATTCTGGTCCTGGGCGTAGCGTTGGCATCGACCTGCACTGCCGAGCAGCGGGCGATCGACACAGCGAAATCAGTTCTAACGGTTCGGGTCTACAAGGCCGGCCTATTCTCCGCCTTCGGCCATGACCATGAGATTGTCGCACCGGTCTCCTCCGGCAGTGTGGATGTGGATGGCCGCCGGGTTGAGTTGCACGTACGAGCCGCCGCCCTACGGGTGCGCGACCCGAACGCCTCACCGAGCGATCGGGATGAGATTCAGAAGACGATGGCGGGTCCCGAAGTTCTCGATGTGAAGCAATACCCGGAGATTGCGTTTCACGCGACCTCCGCGGATTCGACTGGCGCGAACGCGTGGACCGTTCATGGCGAACTGAAACTGCACGGACAGAGCCGCCCCGTTACGGTCGAAGTGCGCGAGCAGAACGGGCACTACGTGGGAGCCGCGCAGATTGCGCAATCCGAGTTCGGCATCAAACCTGTGAAGGTGGCCGGAGGCGCGGTGAAGGTCAAAGACGAACTGCGTATTGAGTTCGACATCCAGTTGGCGAACTAAGCCGCGCTTTAAGCACTTAGCCGAGAGGTCACTTCTTTATGTTTGCACTGAACCACAAACGAGCAGCGCGGACATTGGCGCCCATAGTCGCGCTTGTCATGTTCCACGCCGCCGGACAGACTTACGGTGGAGGCACGGGCAGCGGAACCGCCCGCACTTCGATGGCAAGCACGGGGGCCGCTTCGGGAAACGTTTTCCAGCCGGACTATCACATTGGCTTTGATCGGCCGGAGGCGTGGGGGCTCAAATACTTTGCATCCAGCTCGCTCCTGAGCGGCCTGCAGCCGGAGCCGCCTTCTCCGGAAGGCCAGCGCCCCGGCTCATTCACTATCGGGCTTGAGGTGGGATGGCTGCCGACGCTCACTGCCGGCCAGGAACGAATCGGCTTCGACGGCACCTCGCCAGAAGATCTCAACAAGGCGCCGATATTCGCGCGGCCGGCCGTAAGAATCGTTCTGCCACGGAAGTTCACGGTTTTGGTTGCGGCGCCTCCACCGTTCCAGCTCTTCGGTGAGACTTCGCATCTTTTGGCATTGGGCCTGGAGCATCCAATTGTGGAACGGCGGGATTGGGCGTTTCGCTGGCGGGGCTATGGCCAAGGCGGGTCGGTAAAGGGCGCATTCACCTGTCCGCAAAGCGTACTGGCCTATGCGCCGGGGTCCGCGAATAACCCGACGGGCTGCGTGGGCGAATCGGCGGATGTGGCCACGCTACGCTATGCCGGAATGGAGTTTCAATACTCACACCGCCTGCGGATGGCGCCAAGAATTGTGCCCCATGTGAGTGTGGGCGGCAACTTCATCGATGGCGTCTTCCAGCTCCACGCTCCCGTGCAAGGTGGACTCGATGAAACGCGGATGTGGACCCACGGTGGAACATTCTCCACCACCGCCGGCATCACGTATCTCGTTACCCGTCGAGCGGCGTTCACTGTCGACGCGTTCTACAGCCCGCTCTGGGTAACGCGCCAGGCTGACGCGCCCGACACCAACGACGGACTGTTCAACGTTCGAGCTCTCTTGAGCTACACGTTCCGCTGAGTTCCGTCATCTCCGCAGGGATATCGCGCTACTTCTTCCCCCGCTTCTTCTGCATCTCTCTAAACATCTCCTTCATGTCGTCCATGATGTTCTGCATTTGATGGGGATCGCGAATCGCCCGATAGAATGCCGCCCGCCAATCGAAGGGTGCGCCGGCGATATACCGGTAGTTGGCGGGCAGAGGCGGACCACCCGGCGATCCCGGCGCGGGAATCGCAGCGGGCAGATGGAATGCATACATGCTGCCGCCGGCCAGAGCCTGGTGCGGCGTCGACAGCAGCCACGTGCAGTTCGCTGCGTCGGCAAACATGTTGGCGGAAACGAATGCCCACCGGCCCGCATCGGCCGCCGTCGCCGCCTGGCAATCCCACAAGCCGCCCTGCGGCACGTAGACGGACGGATCGGCGACGTTGTACGAATCAACCAGCACATGGTCCAGACCGTGCGCCTGGACGAAGCGCTCGACCTCGGGTAGCTCCAGATCCCAATCCAGATTGGAATCGCTCACCAGTTCGTAAGCGGGCCGGCTGCCGGCGAGCGAATTCAGGAAGGACATGTAATAAGGCCACACGCGAACTACCGTGACCACCGAAGCGGCGGCCAGCGCAGCCGCAACCCAGATCGCGGGGCGCGCCCACCGCCGGCCGGCATCCCGCAGATTCCCGAGCAGTCGCGGCACCGGAGCCAGCAGAAGAGCGAGCAGCGCCAGCGGGACCGTAAAGTGGCGAATGGAAATCGTCATTGGGCTGATCAGGCAAAAGAAGGTAATGATTACCATCCCCAGCCACACGGCGCGCCAGTGAAACTCCATGCCGGCGCGCACGGCGATGACGCGCACGGATGCGAAGCGGCCGGCGAGCGCCGCCGCCAGGCTGAGCGCCAGCGCGGCCACAAACGCCAGCGTGGATTTAAGTAGCGTCACCACCGGAAAGAAGAACCAGACACCGTGCGAATAGGCGTGGCCGAAAAGATATGCCGGACGGATGGAGCCAACTGCGAACATGACGATTCCACCCAGGTAGGTCACCAGCGGCAGCAGCAGCCGGCGCAGCGCCAGAGCAGCCCATCCACTGCCGATGATTTTGAGCAGATCGGTGGGTTGGTTCCAAGAGAGCACAAATTCGACCGCATAGATCAGCAACGCCGCCATTAGCACGCCTTTGCCTGTGAGGCGCCAACCGCGGCGCCACCAGGCGCGAAACTCAGCGCCTGTGGGTTGGCCCGCCAGTGGCAGCCAGCGCAGCACAAAAGGATACGCCGCGAAGACGAAGAGGAGCAGCCCCGCCGAGAATTTCGAGAGCAACGCCAGGGTAAGCGCCAGCGCGAAGCGGCGCGTGGCATGCCGCGACTGGTCCCGCCATAAGGTGGCGAAGGCCCAGAGAGCGATCATCGAAAACAGCGCGACTGCCGTATCGGTGAGCACCAGCGGGCCGAAGGTCAGAAAAGTGGGCATGGTGGCGAACCAGCAGAGCGCAAAGGCGCCGCCCCAGCCGCCCGCGAGCCGTTCGCCATAGAGGTAGATCACCAAGCCTGTGGCGAGCAGCAGCAACAACATGGGAAGGCGGGCCCAGCGCAAGGTGGCGTCGCGGTCATTCCAGTGGGTGATGACCCAGGCGCCGAACGGGAATTCGGCGAGCATGGGGTTAAAAGGCCCCTGGCTACTCCAGGTCCAGATGAGGCCCTTATAATCCACGTGAACTCCGCGCATCGCCAGCGGCGCGGCCGCCAGCAGTTTTACCAGCGGAGGGTGTTCGGGGTTCATGCGCAGATCGAGCTTCCAATAACTCACGCCGGCCCCGATGTGCGCCAGTTCGTCAACTGCCACCGATTCGCGAAACGTGGAGCTGCCCGCCAGCACGGCCAGGAGCACCAGCAAGAAAGCCGCGATCACCCGCGGCGCCGTGAGTTTCCCTTCAGCCGAGATTCCGATGTGAGCCTCCGATAGTGCCGGTGTAAGCCGCCGCCGGCAACGTTAGCGCGGGGCGGCCCATCCGGCCCAAGTAGCGTGTACGCGACATGGAAATGGAATGTTCCTTGAAACCAACGACCAGATATAAGGATGCCCCGTTTATTCGCCGATCTCGATTTTCGGACCGGTCTCGCGCTCCACCTCCTGGACGCGCGTTACCGTATTGCGCGCCAGCGCGAGGAAGGGTTCCTGCTCGTCTTTATCCAGCGCCACCGGCTTGCCGCCGTCGCCGCCGATGCGCACCTTCGGGTCCAGCGGCAGTTCCGCCAGAAAATGCACCTGCATCTGTTCCGCCGTGCGCCGGCCGCCGCCATGGCTGAACACGTCGATCCGTTCCTGGCAGTGCGGGCATATCAGGTAACTCATGTTCTCCACCATGCCCAGGATCGGCACCTTCACCTGGTGAAACATGAATACGGCTTTGCGCGCATCTTCGAGCGACACGTCCGAGGGCGTGGTGACCACGATCGCGCCGGTGATCGGCGCGGTCTGAATCAGCGAGAGCTGGACATCGCCCGTTCCCGGCGGCAGGTCGATCACCAGATAATCCAGATCGCCCCAATCCACACCGCGCAAGAACTGCTGGATCACTGAATGCAGCATAGGCCCGCGCCAGACCAGCGGTTTGTCGCCCGGGTTGAGGAAACCCATCGACATGAGCTTGACTCCGTATTGATCGAGCGGCTGGATGCGTTCCCCAAAAGCCATCGGCGTGCGGTTTATGCCCATCATCAGCGGCACATTGGGGCCGTAGACATCCGCATCCATCAAGCCGGTTTTGTAACCGAGCTGGCCGAGCGCTACCGCCAGGTTCACGGCCACCGTGGTCTTGCCGACGCCTCCTTTGCCGGATCCGACCGCGATCAGGCTCTTGACGCCGGAGATCGGCAGCTTCGGCACTGCAGTGGGAGGTTGGGGATTCATCGCCTTCTATCGTAACAGCAGCGATGAGAACCCCCTCGGGCGTGGTGCTCGCGGGGTCCAGCGGCTGTCCGGGTTCCGGTTCCCTGGATGCGGCCACTCGCGCCAAGGGGCCGCGTCTTGCAGCCGGCTTTCCGGCCGCCGGCCTGACCGCCAATCACGGATTAAATCATAGAAATCATCCTTGTCGCTTCGATTATTTATCGATAAGAATTAGCAGAGCCATAGTCACGGGAACGGGCTTGAACTCGTAAGAAGTTACTCCAGTAAGCGCGGTCTTTCACAACGGCAACATTGACGAGCGAACCGATTATCATTTATCACCTGGTCGTGGGTCTTATAGCGGCCTGGCTACCAGCAGCCGCTGTCGCCGTTTACCACAAACGCGATTTAAATCCCAAAAACCCCTGTTTGGGGGGAAGTCAATTTCCCTAAAAAATTGCATACTAATCTTCGGGAATATTCTTTATGTAATATTCCCAAAGATTTTTTCAGGGTCAGTACCACCATATTGGACTGGAGCCATTCATTCTTGAGAAAGGCGAGGTTTTTGGTGTGCGGCCTATTGCTACTGATCGCCGGTTCGGCGACAGTGTACCTTCCCCGGTTTCTCGGACGGGCGCGGGCCCCACGAACAATGGGCAGCACGGCTTCCTCGCCGTTTGTGGCGGAGCTGCGCCAAGGCGCCGAGTTCTTCGCACAGGCCCAATATATAAGGGCCGCTGAAACGTTCGCCCGGGTTTCGCGGGAGGCGCGCTCCGCGCACAACTACCGCATAGCCGCTCACGCCGACGCTAATGTCGGCGCCTGCCGTTTCGCCCTCCATCAATACCGGGCCGCCCTGGAGTCCTTTCTGCGCGCGCGCCGCCAGTTGGAATCGTTGGGAGACAACAGCAACGTAGCCGTGACGGACGCCAACATCGCCTCTCTGTATTACCAAATGGGAGATACCGACGCTGGTAACCGTTGGCTGGATGCCGCCATTCACCGGCTTTCCGGCGCCGATCGCCGGCTGCATCTTGCAGCGATGCTGATTCAACGGGGTGTCTTGCGCGCGCAGGGCGGGCAGATGCCCGAGGCGCTGGCTTCGTTCCGCGACGGTATCGAAGCCGCCGCCGCCGACGGCGATTGGAAACTGTACGCCACCGGTTGCAACAGCCTGGGGGAGGCGTATTTTCTCCATGGGGACTATATGGCCGCCGAACCAGCCCTCCTCGAGGCCTACCGGGTTCGCAAGCTTCGTCACTTTCCGATGGGCAATACTTACTGCACCATGGGAAGGCTGCGGCTGGCGCAAGGGGACCTGGCTTCGGCGTCGGTGCTGCTCGATCGCGCGATCGAGTTGGCATTCTTGCCCACAGCCGTCACGCCAGTCTGGCAGATCTACTACGCGCGGGGCCTGGTCCGCCGGGCACAAGGGCGGCTGCCGGAAGCGCTGGACGATCTCGGCAACGCCCTGGGCCGGGCCAGAGCCTTTCGCTGGTCGGCTCCAGCGGCCGAGGCGACGCGTATCGGCGCCGAGAGTCTGCTCGATGAAGTCTACGCGGCTTTCATTGACGTGGGGAATCGCCTGAACGAACGGGCGCGCGATCCCCGGCTTACGGCCAGCACATTTCAGGCCGCCGAAGAGAACCGCGCTGTCAGCCTGCGCGCGTTGGTATCCGGCAGCGCGGTTCCCGCCGACTTGCCTCCCTCCTATTGGGAGGCCATCGAACGGTTGCGCCGCGCCGAAGCAGCCGCGCTTCAATTCCCGGACGCCCAGCGGCGTGCCCAGGTCGAAGACTGCCGTGCCGAGCTTACGCGGCTCGAGGCTTCCGCGACGGCTCCGCCGGAACCTTCCGCCGAGAACCTGCTGGCTCGCGTCCTTGTCGCCTTGTCTCCCGATACCGCGCTTTTCAGCTTCCGCCTGGGCGAGCCCGCGTCCTGGCTATGGGCAGTAGACCGCAAGGGATTGGTCCTTTACCGGCTGCCTCCCCAGGATCAGTTGCAACAGGAAACCGCCGCCGCTCTCGATGCCATCCGCCTGGGCAAGCCTGACGCCGACGCTGCCATGGCGGACCTGTATCGCGGCCTGTTTGGTCGCGTGTCCTCACGTTTCCTGCGAAAAACCCGCTGGCTAATGTCGCTGGATAAAGGTTTATTTGACGTTCCTTTTGCCGCTCTGATGGAAAGGGTTTCCGGGCGGTCCGCCTTTGTGGCTGAGCGCCACGTCACCCAGGTCATACCCGGCGCCGGGTATTGGGTTGACGCCATGGCGCGGCGCGGCAGCGTGTCCTCGAGCGGCCGGTTCCTGGGCGTCGGGGACGCGATCTACAATGTCGCCGATTCGCGCTTGCCGTCACGCAGCGTCCTGCGTTACCGTTGGCCTCAGTGGCTGCGGCCGAGCGTGGTTGCCGCCGCCACGCCAGTCGCCCTGTCTCTTCCCAGGCTGCCGGCCAGCGCGAGCGAGCTGGAATCCTGCGCCCTTGCCTGGGGTGGGCCTTTTACCCTGCTCGAAGGCGCCCGCGCGGTGCGCCCGGAACTCGCCGAAGCGCTCGGCCGCGACCCCGAAATCATTCACTTCGCAACCCACTTTTTGGAATCCTCAACGCCCCAGACGGGGCGGACCGGTTCTGCCGGCGGTGCTTACGGCTTGATTGCGCTGAGCCTTAACGGCCGCGGCGAGACCGAGTTGTTGACGCCCGTGGAGATTGCCCATTGGAAGACCCGGGCAGAGTTGGTCGTGTTGAGCGGCTGCCACTCCGATGCAGGGCGTGTATTGCCCGGGGCCGGGCTGCTCGGCCTCACTCGCGCCTGGCTCACCGCTGGCGCCCACAGCGTGGCAGGCAGCCGTTGGGATACGCCCGACGACAGTGGCGCTCTGTTCGCCGCTTTGTATCGAGAATTGCGATCGCAGCCAACGCCCGATCCAGCGTTGGCGCTGGCTTCAGCCCAGCGGGAAATGATCCGCTCCGGCGGTTGGCGGGCTCGTCCGCGCTACTGGGGAGCGTACTTTGTGGTGGGAAATGAGTGAAGCCACGGCCATAACAACGAATGCCCAACCAATGAGCCACGAGCCGGAGAACACTGCGCCTGGCAACGAACCGCAGGCGGCCGCCTGGTCGCCCCTGGTAGAAGGCGTCCGCGCCGGCGATCCGAAGGCGATGGAAGAACTGTACGGCCTGTTTTCCAAGGGCATCCGCTTCTATCTCTGCCGGCAACTGGGCCCGCAAGACCTCGACGACCGGGTGCACGACGTCTTCCTCACCATCACTCAAGCCATTCAGAGCGGAGAACTGCGCGAGCCCGAACGCCTGATGGGCTACGTGCGGACCGTGGTTCGCCGCCAGGTGGCGGCCCGCATTGATGCCAACGTGCATGCACGGCGCCGGCAAGCTTCCTTGGAAGACGGCATCGTGCTCCGCGATCACGCTCCCGATCCGGAGCGTCTAGCCATTGAGCGGCAGAATGTGGATGTCGCTCTGCGCATCCTCAACAGCATCGCCAAGCGCGATCGTGAGGTGCTGGTTCGTTTCTATCTTAACGAGCAGCCTGCAGAGCAGATCTGCAGCGAGATGGAGTTGAGCGAAACTCAGTTCCGGCTGATCAAGTCGCGCGCCAAAGCGCGTTTCGGCGAATTGGGCAAGGCGCGGCTTTCCCGCCATGCGGGTTTTTCGAGCAGGTTCAGATAACGCCATCGATTGGAGTACTAACTTCTGGTGCCAATTATTTGAGAATTTTACAGGCAGTACTGCACGTACCATGTGAGGAGAGCGGAGATATGCCGCGAAAGGGAAATCATATACCCGAGGAGGAACTGGAACAATATTGCCTGGGCGGCCTCGCAGAAGTCCGGCGTGCCCGTCTGGAAGAGCATCTTTTGTTGTGTGAAACATGTCGCGACCGGTTGACGGAGACGGAGAGCTTCATCGCCGCCATGCGTCAGGCAAGCCGCGAATGGTCTAAGGACCAAGTGGAAGGAGGTACGGCCGGCATCATTGCCGGCCGTAAATGGATGTTAGGCTGGACTCGCCACATGGTGCCGGTGTTAGTGATCGCGGCCCTGCTGGTGATTTGTGCGTTATGGGCCGGCCGCCGTTCCAGCGCGCCGGCGCCCTTACCATTTGCCGTCGGGTTGACTGCCGTCCGCGGAGCTGCGCCGGGGCAAGCGCCCGCCGGCCGCCCCCTGTTGCTCGAACTCGACCTGACCGGCCTGAACGATGGACAGCCTTTCGTCGGCGAAGTGGTTGACGCCTCGGGGACCCGCGTTACGCAGTTTTCCGTCGGCGCGGCGACGCTGCTGAAGGCGATGCCTCCCGGCAGTTATTTTGTGCGCATCTACAAAACTTCCGGTGAATTGATTCGCGAGTATGCGCTGACCGTCCAACTGTAGGGATCGGCTCTAACCATGCTTGCGTGACACCTGCTTCACGCCGGTGAGCACCGCACCTCAGCGCCTTTCGGCGTGTGCAACAATCGTAAGTCTTTGACGCGGAGAAAGACACGATCTGTTGCACTCCGCCTGGAGAGAGGTTCACATCGTGACGGAATCGACGCGCGTTGTTTTGTGCGCAACTGTGATGGCGGCCGCAGCATGGTGCGCGGACTTTCATGCGGCCGATTATGGCGCTAAAGGCGACGGCAAAACGGACGACACCGCAGCCATCCAGGGGACTATCGACGCGGCGGCGAAAACCGGCGGCACCGTCGTGCTGAAACCGGGCGTCTATCTCAGCGGCGCGCTATTTCTGAAGTCGGGCACGCACCTGCGGCTGGACGAAGGGGTCGTGGTTCGCGGTGTAGAAAACCTGGCGGGATACCCCATTATGCCGACGCGCGTCGCCGGCATTGAGATGAAATGGCCGGCGGCTCTGATCAACGTGTACGAACAATCGGGTGTGAAGATTTCGGGCCAGGGTACGCTTGACGGCGACGGCAAGATCTGGTGGGACAAGTATTGGACGTTGAGGCGCGATTATCAGCCGCGGGGCCTACGCTGGGCAGCCGACTACGATTGCCAGCGGCCGCGGCTGATCCAAATCTACAAATCGTCGAACGTCGATCTACAAGGGCTGCAGTTGCAGCGCTCCGGCTTCTGGACGGTGCACATCTGCTACTCGCGGCAGGTCACGGTGCAGGGCGTCACGATTCGCAACAACATCGGCGGCAAGGGGCCGAGCACGGACGGCATCGACGTGGATTCGTCCTCGAACGTGCTGGTGGAACACTGCGACATTGAGTGCAATGACGACGCCATCTGCCTCAAGGCGGGCCGGGACGCCGACGGGCTGCGCGTCAACCGGCCGACCGGCCACGTGGTGATCCGGGACGACACGGTTCGCGCAGGTGCGGCGGGCGTTACCTTCGGCAGCGAAACTTCGGGCGGCATCGACGACGTGGAGGCGTATCGAATACACGTGTTGGGATCGGTGTCGAACGGGATTCTGTTCAAGTCGGCCAGCACGCGCGGCGGCACCGTGGAGCATATCGTCATCCACGACATGGATATACACGGAGTCAACACGGCGATCGGCGTGGCGCTCAATTGGAACCCCAGCTACAGCTATGCCAAGCTTTCGCAAGGAATGATCAGCGTGCCGGACTATTGGCGCGTACTGCTCCAGCCGGTGCCTCCCGCGTTAGGGCTGCCACATGTCCGCAACGTGCAGATTTCCGCCATCCAGGCGGCCGGCGCCGGGCGCGCGTTCGCGGTGAGTTCGTACGCGGATTCGCCGCTCGAGAATTTCACCTTCAGAGATCTGGACATCGCAGCCAAGACTGCGGGCAGCATTCAGAACGCGGAGAACTGGAAGTTCACCAACACACGGATTCAAACCGCGGACGGCAGCCGCGTGAGCGTCAAAGACAGCCGGGACGTGACAGGGTTGACACCATAAGCGTTGAAGCTGCGAAGGGTGCGGCGCGCTAGGAGCAGGGCAAATGCCAGAATTTGGCCATTGAATCAACGCCCCGATGGTTGCGAACCCACATTAAGCTGGCTTAAGCTAGATCAAGAGGACGTTATGCAGGAAATCGGAGCCTTCGAAGCCAAGAACACGCTGGGCACTCTGTTGGACCGAGTAGAAAGGGGTGAAGAAATCGTGATCACCAGACACGGTAGACCTGTCGCCCGTTTAGTGGCCAGCGCTGGGGGCATTGATCGCATGCAGGCAAAGGTGGCAGCGGATCGCATCCGCTCCCGTGCCAGCACTCTGAAGACTGGACCTTTCAACTGGGATGTCCTCAAGGCCGACCGCGATGAGGGCCGGGCTTGAGTCTGGTTCTCGACAGTTCCGTAACTCTCGCCTGGGTTTACTCTCCCGAAACCACGGAAGCGATCGCCGATGTGCTTGCCCATGTCATCGAATCCGGAGCCTGGGTCCCGGCGCTCTGGCGTCTGGAGATTGCCAACGTTCTCGAAATGGGCGTGCGAAAAGGACGCACGGACGCCGCTTTTCGGGATGCCGCCTTTGCCGACCTGGCTCTTCTGCCTATCGCCGTCGACCCGGAAACTGACCGTCAGGCCTGGGGTACGACCGCGAAATTGGCTGCCCGCCACCGCCTGACTCTCTATGACGCCGCATACCTGGAATTGGCTCGCCGCCGAAGTCTTCCGCTCGCGACACTCGATCAGGAATTGCGGACCGCCGCGGAGGCCGAGGAGGTAATGCTGCTCGGGGTTTAGCATCGGAACCGGGCATGGCCCGCCGCGACGCTACGGTGATTCCGAACCTGGGCTCTCAGCTAAACAGACCGGCCGGTCAGGCCGAAGTAGGCGGCGGACGCGAGCATGTGGCGGTCGTTAGTCCATACCTCTCGTTCTCCGGCCTCGTGCGCGGAGGTAAGGTGCACGGCATCGGCCGTACGAATGAAGAGATCGAGTGGAGCGGACATGATCAGCGCGCTGGTTCTCCGTAGCAGAGCTTCCGTAACCGGCAGGAGTTTCCATAAGCCCTGCTGCACATGCTCATAGAAATGCGCGGAGAGTTGCTGGGCGTCAATCGGCGACAAGGAGCCTTCGCGCAGGCGGCGATGGATCACCCCGTGGAACTCGGCTAGCGCCAACGCGGACGAACGAATCGTGGCGGCTGTCCGCACAAGCTTGCGAACCCGCGGCGATTCGGGTTCGTTGAAATAGAACTTGGCGATATACGAGGTGTCCAGATACACGGCGCCCTATCGGTCGCGATCCTCTTCGATGATCTTCGTACTGTCGCCGACTTGCGGCATGCCGGCCCAGATTTTGCGCATGGAGGCGAAGATCTGAGCTTTCTTGGCGGCCGGCATTCGGGACGGCGTCGTAATCGGGCGCAGTTCCGCAACCGGTTCGCCGCGACGTTCGATCACGACAATGCCGCCTTCCGCGGCCTCGCGGACCAGCTCCGAAGTATGAATGTGGAGTTCCCGGACCGACGTCTTCCGCATGAGCTACATTGTAGCACAACTGATGACCTCAGGCAGAGCATGCAAGCTGGATTGCGCGGGGCCAGGCCACGCGCGGCATGACCGGCGCGCCGGACGACTTTCGAACTCTTGGAAAACCGATCCGTCTCATTCCGTGAAGAACCTGGCGCGCAGTTCCGCCTCCGGGACAAATCGGGAAGCATGACGGTAGAGGGCGTGCAGCGTGCCACGATCGATCTCCTCATGGTTGGGGACAGTCAAGCTTTGCGTTTGGCCGGTCCCGAGAACGCGACGGACCTTGATGTGACTGCCCTCTGTGCGAACTTCTGAAACCCGAATTCGCTCAGGATCGTTAGGATTTCAGGTCCGGAGAGAACGCGCAGCTTGGGCATCAGGCTACGGCTTCAAGCTCCATGGTCGCCAGGATCGTTGGGTTCGGGCAAAATCCGAGCGCCGCCAGGTCCTCGCCCTCCAGGTGCAGCCCAATGGCCTCGCGGATATTGGACGCCAGCTCATCCAGCGTCGCTGCCTGCGTCACCACCGGGAGGTCGAGGCAGTCGGCCACAAACTGTCGATCGCCTCGGCTGATACGCACCTGAATCGTTCTCTTCATCGGAAACTCTGTCGTTAGGCGAAATCTGGCGGCAGTCTACGCTGAATCTTTCAAAGTATCGATCGCTGCGGATTTCGCCAACTCCCTCAGCACATACGGCAGAATTCCGCCGTTGCGGTAATACTCCACCTCCTGCGGCGTATCGACGCGGACCGTCACGGTAAAGTTAATTTCGGTGCCATCGGTGGCTGTGGCGCGGACCGTGGCTTTCTTCGGGCCGCCGCCTAGCGCCGCTGGAATGCCGGTTACCTGGTACGTTTCTTTCCCGGTCAGCCCCAGGCTTTGCGCGTTCTGCCCATCCTCAAATTCGAGCGGCAGCAGGCCCATGCCGACCAGGTTGCTGCGGTGGATGCGCTCGAAGCTTTCGGCGATCACGGCTTTCACTCCGAGCAGCATCACGCCCTTGGCCGCCCAATCGCGCGAGGAGCCGGAGCCGTATTCTTTTCCGGCTAAAATCACCAGCCCGACGCCTTCGGCCTGGTATTTCACCGACGCGTCATAGATAAACATCTGCTCTCCATCCGGCAGGTGCACCGTCCAGCCGCCCTCCGTCCCCGGCGCGAGTTGATTCCGCAGGCGGATGTTGGCCAGCGTGCCGCGCACCATCACCTCGTGATTGCCGCGGCGCGCGCCGTATTGGTTGAAATCCTTCGGCGCCACGCCTTGCGCTATCAGGTAGCGGCCGGCCGGTGTATCTTTAGGAATCGATCCGGCCGGCGAAATGTGGTCCGTCGTTACCGAATCGCCCAGCCTGGCCAGCACGCGCAGCCCCGCCAAGTCGTGAATGGAAGTGTCCGGGTCAACCATATTCTCGAAATATGGCGGCTTCTTGATATAGGTGGACCGGCCGTCCCATTCGTACGTGTCGCCGATCGGAATCGGCATCGCCTGCCAGTTGGCGTCGCCATCGAAGGCGTGTGCGTATTGGTGCTCGAACATGCCGCGGTTTACGGCCGCGCGCACGGTGTCCTGCACTTCCTCATTCGTCGGCCAGATGTCGCGAAGGTAGACCGGCTTGCCCGCGCCATCTGCGCCTAGCGGGTCGTTGGCCAGATCCACATCCACCGTGCCGGCCAGCGCGTACGCCACCACCAGCGGCGGCGACGCCAGGTAGTTCGCCTTCACCAGCGCGTTCACCCGTCCTTCGAAGTTGCGGTTGCCGCTCAGCACCGCCGCCACCACCAGGTTTTCCTTTTGCACCGCTTGCGCCACCGGCTCGGGCAGCGGCCCGCTGTTGCCGATGCAAGTCGTGCAGCCGAAGCCTACCAGGTGAAACTTGAGGCGTTCGAGATACTCGATCAGTCCGGCCTCGCGGTAATAGTCCATCACCACTTTCGACCCTGGCGCCAAACTGGTTTTCACCCACGGCTTCACAGTCAGGCCGCGTTCAACGGCCTTCTTCGCGACAAGCCCGGCGGCCAGCATCACCGAGGGATTCGAGGTGTTGGTGCAGCTTGTAATGGCGGCGATCACCACCGCGCCACTGCCGATGGTGGCGGGCCGGCCGTCGATCTCGGCCTGCGCGCTTTTCCCATTGGCCGGGAACGCGGCGTGGAAGTTCTGCTTCACGTCGGGCAGTTCCACGCGGTCTTGCGGACGTTTCGGCCCCGCCAGCGAGGGCGTGACCTTGCCTAAATCCAGTTCAAGGCTGTCCGCATACACAGGGTCGGGCGTGGCATCGGTGCGGAACAGGCCCTGCGCCTTGGTGTAAGCGTCCACCAGCGCCACCAGCCCGGCATCGCGGTTGGTGAATCTCAGATACTCGAGCGTCTCCGCATCAACCGGGAAGAAGCCCATAGTGGCGCCGTACTCGGGCGCCATGTTGGCAACCGTAGCGCGGTCCGCCAGGCTCAACGCGCTGAGGCCGGTTCCGTAAAACTCGACGAACTTTCCCACCACCCCTTTCTTGCGCAGTATCTGCGTGATGGTGAGCACCAGGTCGGTGGCCGTGCATCCTTCCGGCAGCTTGCCGTGGAGTTTGAACCCCACCACCGGAGGCAGCAGCATGGAAATCGGCTGGCCCAGCATGCAGGCTTCGGCTTCAATGCCGCCCACGCCCCATCCCAGCACGCCCAGGCCGTTGACCATGGTGGTGTGCGAGTCCGTGCCAACCAGCGTATCCGGGTAAGCCTGCCCGTTGCCCCGGAACACAACCGACGCCAGGTACTCGAGGTTCACCTGGTGGACGATGCCGGTGTCCGGCGGAACCACGCGGAAATTGCGGAATGCGGTTTGCCCCCAGCGCAGCAGCGCGTACCGCTCGCGGTTGCGCTCGAATTCCAGCACCGCATTGATCCCGAACGCGTCCGCGGACCCAAACCGGTCCACCTGCACCGAGTGATCGATTACCAGGTCGGCCGGCATCAGCGGGTTGGCCCGGCTGGGGTCGGCGCCGGCCGCTGACAGCGCATCCCGCATTGCCGCCAGATCCACCACCGCCGGCACGCCGGTGAAATCCTGCAACAACACGCGCGCCGGCATGAAGCTGATTTCCTTGCCCTCCGCGGCGGCCTGGCCGCGCGCCACATACTCCACATCGGAAGCCGGCACGCGGCGGCCATCCTCCCAGCGGAGAAGGTTTTCGAGCAGGATTCGGATCGAAAAGGGCAGCCGTCCGACATTGCCCACGCCCTTTTCTTCCACCGTCTGAAGCCGGAAGTACTCGTACTCAGCCGAGCCAACACGGAGCTTCGCTTTCGCGCCAAAGCTGTTGGTGTGCATCAATTCGATTATAATTGCGGACGCAAAGCCCTCGCTCCGGGGACCAGCGCTTCCGTTGCCGCCGGCGCCCTTCTGCCACCGCCTTAGCCCCAGTTGCCGTATGCCACAACTAATGGGGGCAGGGGAAACACCCTAAAGTTTTAAGGACGTTGACCGATTTATTGAATGTGCTGCCATACGCCACGAGCAGCGGCAATGACGGGGAGATCACCCCCGCGGTTTTCGCGGGGCTAGTGGCGAGCCTTTCGTCGGGGGCGATAGGGCATCAGAGGCTCATCGAAGAACTGTTGGTTACCGAACCCGACATCTTCTATCGCGGCGCGCTCGAAGCCTTGCGTGCCCAGGGACAGTCCCGCGGCCTGCGCTTCCTGATGGGCTTGCTGATAGCCAACGATCTGCTGGAGCCGCTGTTGTGCGAAGCGTCGCTGCGCGTCGAAGAAGCGGCAGCCGCCGCCCATGTGGCGGTTCAGATCGACCCCACGGTGGAACTCAGCCTGGCCCGGCACCTGGCCGAAGGCGTAACCGCCGGCACACACCCGGTGCTTGCGGCGAATGCTTCGCGTTTGCTGGACATCCTGGCCCGCGTCTCGGACGGCGCCCGCATCCTGCCTTCGCTCGCCCGCCTGCTGCACTCGACGGATTCCGAATTGCGCTCCAAGGCCGCACTCATCATGGGGCGCAGCAATCGCAGCGCCACGTGGGTCCAAAGCCACATGGGCGACGCGGATCCCCGGCTGCGCGCCAACGCAGTCGAGGGGTTGTGGGGGGTGGAAACCGAGGAAGCCCGCAACTTGATGCTGGCCGCTCTGCACGATACCAATAACCGCGTGGTGGGCAATGCGCTTTACGGGCTTTACGCGATGGGGGACTCGGCATCCCTCGCCGAAACCATCAAGCTGGCCGCCCATCCCATGGCGGTCTTCCGTGCCACCGCCGCTTGGGTGATGGGACGGACCGGGGATTCGCGATTTCGCGATACGCTGCCGCAGTTGCTGCGGGACCCGCACCCGATGGTACGTTCGCGGGCCTTGCGGTCGGTGGCGCAAATCAAGGCAGCCATGGGGCGGGCAGCCATGGGAAAGCCCTGGCGCCTTTCCAGTTTGATGTTGGAAACTATGGCAGCAGCGTCGGCCGCCGCGCCGAAACACACGCGGCGCTTGCAAATCGCGGTGGGAGCCGCTGGCCCTGCGCCAGCCGCTCTCCGCGCCATCCATTTTATGCTCTCCGAAGATGGGCACGCGGTGCTGAACTACCACGTGACGGTACGCCCCAGTCCGCCCGCCATGTCCGTCGTTTTCCTATTCCCCCGCGCCGGCGAGGCGCAACAGCCTCCCTGGGTAACAGGTGCGCTGGCTTGCCTGGCTGAGAAACGGTCTTCGGATCTGTGGGCGTATCTGCCGTGGCTGCCAGCCAGTGAAAGCGCCACAACCTCATCCACAGCCCAGGCCAACGAAGAGCTGCCCTTCACCCCGAACCACGATGCCCTGGCCGATTCCTTCCACCGCATGACTCAACGCGCCGACTGCAGCGACCTGTGGCAAACTCTCTGGCGCGCCCTGCGGGCCGAATCCAGCCTGGAGCGCGGCAAACGCCACGTCATCGTCTTCGCATCCGAGCAGGTCCGCGGCGTCGCCGGCCCCGGCCTGGTAGCCACCGTTGGAGCTGCCCGCGGCCTGGTTCAGGTCATCTCGTCCGTTCCCAACTCCGCCCTCGAGAACCTCTGCAACAAGACCCGCATCAGCTACACTTATGCCGCCTCGCCCGAGCAGATTATCGCCCGCATGGAGGAAGCCTACCTCAATCTCAACGCCCGCTACGAAATCGCCTATCAGACCCTGTCCCAGGAAGCGCGCGAGCTCAAAATCCGAATCCAATGCCCGTCCGGATGGGGAGAGACCATGGTCGGCATTCCAGCGCCGGTGGGGTGAGAGTGCCGAAGGAGCGCTTTCCGTCTGCCCGCTGGGAGTCACCGAGGAATTCTCCGCTCTACGGATGGAGGCTTGGTAATGCCCGCATGGGCTAATCTGTACAATAAGTCGACGCGCGTTGCCCTCTTCATGCCGCGCTGTCGGATCTGACAACCGACATTCTCACTCGGTAGCCAAGCGAGGCGAGAATGCGGATCAGAAGATCGCTCGAAGACGTGTTCGAGATCGTCGTTCAGAATGGCAGTCACCCTGGTTCGTGCAGTGCCTGCCCGCCTGGCGACCTCCGCGTGGGTGATCTTCCGCCGGCGAACGATTTCCTTCAGGCGCTTAAGCAGTTCGTGTTGAACCTGCCACTCCTTTGCCGCTGCGGCGGAGAGCCCCAGCGCCGCTGCCAGGTCCTCTGGTGTCGTTGCCACGATCGGTTTGAGTCTACGCATCGAGAAGCTCCTTTAGACGCTTTCTTGCAAGCTCCATTTCGAGAGGAGGTGTCCGCTGGGTCTTCTTGACGAAAGCGTGAAACACAAGGACGCCAAGGGGTGGCGCCGCGAAGTAGAAGACCCCGGAAGACGCCGTCCGCGCCCTTTACCCGGAGCTCCGACACGCCCGGAGCCACCACGGCCATTGGTCGGGAATTCGGCAAGCCAATCTGCGGCTAAGTGTATCAAATTTGAGACATAAGCAAAAGATTTCCGGCCGTATCGAAAATGCACGCCATGCGAATCCCGGCTGGGCGGCGTCCGGCCCGCAACCGCAACCCTGGCCCCGCGCGTCGCCCGTCTATAATCGAAGGCAGTGTCCCGCTTCCGCGAAGCCTCCAGGACGGCGGCTGCCGCCCTGGCGCTTTTCTGCCTCAACGCCGGCCTGGTATGGCGGCTGTTTCACATTCCTTACACCCAGTACATGGGGTCGATCGAAGCGGCCTACATCGGATTGGCGCGCTACATCGTCGCTCACTTTCCGGATCTCACCTGGTTCCCGTTGTGGTATTGCGGCATTCCCTACCCGGACACTTATCCGCCGCTGCTGCATTTTACGGTAGCCGGCGTTGCCGCCGCGGCGCGCATTTCACCCGCCCTGGCATATCATGCCGTGACTGCCATGTTTTATGCCCTGGGTCCGGTGACAATGTTCTGGGCCGCGTGGAGGTTGGGCGCCGGACGCGTGCCCGCCTGGCTGGCGGCACTCGGCTATTCACTGGTTTCGCCAAGCTGCTTTCTGGTGCGCGAGATTCGCGCCGATAGCGGCGGTTGGTTCGGGGCGCGCCGGTTGGCGACACTGCTGCCGTATGGCGAAGGTCCGCATCTCGCCTCGCTGATGTTCCTGCCGCTCGCCATCGCGCTGCTGCACCTCGCCCTGACGAAACGCCGGCCCGTCTATTACGTGTCGTCCGGGCTGGCGATGGCCGCGACCGTGTTGAGCAACTGGCTCGGCGCTTTCGCCCTGGCGCTGGGCGCGTGCGCTTATCTCGTCGCCGGTTTTGAATCGCGCCCAATCCGCCAGTGGCTCACCGCCGCCGGTCTGGCCTTTTACGCGTACTGCATCGCGCTGCCGTATGTTTCGCCTTCTACCGTCGCTACCATACGCGCCAACGCCCCGCTGGTGGGCGGCAGGTTCGAATCCAGCCCGGCTCACTTGGCAATAGCCGCCGCTTTCGTTGCCGGGTTTGCGGTGCTGGCCTGGGCGTTGCGGCGCACGCGGCTTGCCGCCCCGGCACGATTCGCCGTTCTGTTTCTTTATGCGACGGCTTCCATAACGCTGGCAGCGTATTGGCGCCACTTCTCCCTGTTGCCGCAGCCGCAGCGATACCACCTCGAGATGGATCTGGCTTTCTGGATGGCGATGGCGCTGGTCGCCGGCCCCGCGTACGTGCGGTTGCCGCGCCGCGCAGCGATTACCGTCTGCTGCGCGCTGGCGCTTATCGCCGTGCCGATCTGGATTCACCAGCTCCACCGCGCGCGCGGCATGGAAAAGCCGGTCGATATTCAAACCACCGCGGAATTTCGGGTCTCGCACTGGCTGGGCGAGCACCTGCCTGGCCGGCGGGTCTTCGCGCCCGGAACCATCGGCTTCTGGATGAACGCGTTCAGCGATACGCCGATGATGAATGGCGGCTTCGACAATGGCATGCGCAATGTCCTGCTGCAGGACGTCATCTACCAGGTGTATGCCGGAGACTCGCTGGAGGTCGCGCTCGGCTGGCTAAAGGCCTACGGTGTCGATGCCATCGTGGGCGGCGACGCACAGTCCCGCGAGGTCTATCACCCGTATGCCCATCCCGGCAAGTTGCATTCCCTGCCGGTGTTGTGGCGCGATGCGACCGAAACGATTTACGCCGTGCCGCGCGCTTCCTCGTCGCTGGCGCACGCTGTGCGAGCGGCCGACCTGGTGACAGAGACGCCGAAGGCGTACGAACTGAAGGCGGCCAGGGCCTACCTCGCAGCGCTCGAGGATTCCACCCTGCCGCCGGCCGATTTCCGCTGGACGGGCACCGGCGCCGCGCGCATCACCGGCAATTTGCGTCCCGAGCATCTACTCTCGGTGCAGGTGACTTTCGATAAAGGTTGGCACGCCAGCGTGAACGGCGCGCCGCGCCGCATCTGGGGCGATGAACTGGGGCAGATCGTCGTGGAGCCGCGCTGCGATGGCGCGTGCACGGTGGACCTGGTCTACGGTGGCGGCGGCGAATTGCGGCTGGCGCGCCCGGCCAGCGTGATGGCGCTGGCTGGCGGCGGCCTGTGGATTCTGCTGGGAGGCGTGCGATGGCGCAAGCGCTCGGATTCACCGACGACGATCTGAAGCTCCTGCTGGTAGCGGTGCGTCATATGCGCCGCACTTTCGCGGAGGCGCGCGGCCGCGATGCCGCAATCGAAAACTACGCTCTCCTTTATGACCGGCTGTTCGAGAAGCTCCGCAGCATAGCGGGTCCGCTGCCGGCAAGCGTGGAAGATCTGCTCGAATGATCGCCGTCAGGCTGGCTACGCCTGAATTATGCCCGCCGGGTGCTGATCACCTCGGCAGAAACTTGAAATCGGAAATCGCGATCTCATCGCTGCCCTGCGTCAGAAACCCGAATTTGCCTTGCGTGAAATCGCGGCCCGGCTCGGTAAAAGTATCGAGCACTCTCCACTCGTCGCCTACACGCAGCTTTTGCACCGCGCGATCCGGTGTCACCTCGATCTGAATGGTGAACGCCTTCTGATTTCCGAGATTGTGCGGCGTCTTGACGCGCTCGAACCGCTTGCCCTTGGCGATTACCCCGGCCCAGAAATTCTTGCGGTCGATCTCGTAGAGCAGGTAGTCCTTCGAGTCGAGATACTGAAGGCACCAGCGGATCTGGCCCGATCGGAATACTCCGCCGCCTTTGAGCAGTTGCACCGTGAAGGTGAAAACGCCCTTCGGCGGCAGCTTAAAGGGCACGAATCCGCCGCCCTGGTGGACCCAGTTGTCGCCTTCCTTGGTCCAGCTCTGCGCGTCTTCGAAATCCGCCATTCCCCTTGCCACGGGAGCGGCCGCCCGCTCGCGAGTCAGGGTGAGGTTCAGTTCCTTGTTCTCGCCGGCGGCCAGTTGGAACCGGCTGGTCGATTCGCTGAATCCCGGAGCGGTAGCCGCAAACACATAGGTCCCCGGAGGCAGCTCCATCTGGTTTCCTCGAGCTTCGTGCGACTCCGTTTCGTCGCTGCGGTGATAAGTGACAGTCGCCGATGCGGGGTTGCGTGAGAGCCGGATGGTGCCGTTGGCGGCAGCCAACACGACGTCGGCGCCCGCCAGCACCAAAGCCTGGCCCGCGCGGAAAGATCGCTGCAGCCGTTTCGGCAGGTACTGTTCGCGCCGCAGTTCGATCGTGTGGTCGCCCGGCTGGATGGCGCCAACGCTGAACAATCCATCCGGCCCCACCGTGCCGGCGCTTTTCCGGTCCACCAGAATCTCAGTGCCGGCGATCGCGCCGTGAATTTCGAGCGAGCCGACTTGCGGCTGCGGCTTCAGGTCGAACTGCAGGCGCACTTCGGCGCCCTTCTTCACTTCCACGGTTTGTGCGGGCTCGTCCTGAAAACCGCTCTTGGTCACTCGCACCGTAACTTTTCCGAGGGTCTGAATACGCAACTGGCCGCGCTGCGTGCGCCCGCGGTACTCCTTGCCGTTTAGAAACACAGTCACGCCGTCCTGGACGGTCGAGACAATTAGCGTGCCGGCATTGACGTCCGTTTTCAGGAACGCAGTCAACATGGGCGCAGCGCCGAAGCTCTCGCTCATGTTGTGCTGATCCCGGCCCTCGCCTACCACGATCTCATTCACACCCGGCTGAAAACTTGTGAGATCCGTACCCGCCGGACCTGCATCGCTTTGCGGCTGCCCGTTGACCGCGAGCTTCCAGGGGCCCGCATTGGTCACGACGCGCGCCTGCTTTCCGTAGCTGGCCACCAGCACTGCAATCATATTCCGCGCGCTGACAGGGCCGGCCACCGACGGCAGCCGCGCATCCGCGGTCTCAAACGAGAATGAGGCGTCCCCTTTCGGTCCGATGACCTTCACGGTGTGTGTCCCGGGAGCAACTTTATCCAGCACCAATTGCCCGTCTTGCAGAGCGACCGGAGGCTGGTTGTCCACCACCACCTTGCCCTGGTCCAGATCGGTCAGCAGGCGAACCGATTGTGCCTGCGGCTGGAGCGTCAGGCTGATCGCCGCCGGCTGTCGCGGCTTCAGGGTGACGACGCCCGCTGCAGGCTCGAAGCCTTCCAGCGATGCGGAGATCCGGTAGGTTCCCGGCGCCAGCGCCAGCTTGCAGTTGGATGTGCAGGCGGCCCCTTGGCTGCTGCCGGCCGCCGACTGTTCCCGAGCCACCGTCACGGACGCGCCCGCAGGCGTGGTCGCAATGTCCACCTGCACGGCCGCCCGGCTGCGCGCCGCGTCCATCGCTTTGCGCGCGCGTGTTTGATGCACTACCAGGAAGACGATTACCAGGACCACCAGCAACCCGGCGATTGGTCCGATCACCGCCGCGCGCTTCCAATTGATGGGAGGGCGAGGCGGAGCGGGCGGCTTGGGAGGCTTTGACGGTTTGGGTGGCTTGGGCGGTTTCGGCGGTTTCGGCGGTTCGGGTGGCCGAGGCGGCTTCTCAGGCGTTACAGCGATTGCGGCGGGATGCGGCTGCGGCGGAGCGGGCGGCTGCGTGAACGGTTGCGGCGAAGGCACCGCCGGCACAGAGACTTCGCGCAAAAGCGGTTCCGGTATCGCGGAGTCGAATAAAGGGGATGACAATGGCGGCGCCGCCGCAGGCACCACGGGCGGTCCGGGCGAGGCGACTGGCGCCGGCGCCAAAGCATCCAGGAGAGAAATTGACGGCGGAGGCACGGGCGGCCGGGGTGGCTGCTCAGCCGTCACGCCCAGCGGGAGTGGAGGCGGTGCCGGCGAACCAGGGTCCAGCAATGCGTATTGCAGGGGCGATGGCGTGGCCGCCGTCATCACGGTTGGTTCGCGTTGAGCCGCCGGCGCCGGCCCCATGGCATCCGCGAAAGAAGCTGGCGGCGAAGGCGGTTCGGGCGGTGCAGAGGCGAATAACGGGAATAGCGGGAACGACACCGGCGACGCAGTCGACGCAGGCAGGATGGTTGGTTCCGTTGGGACGACCGGCGCCGGCGCCACAACATCCGTAACCGGAGTTGGCAACGTAGGCGGTTGCTCCGCCGGCATCGCAGGCGGAGGGGCTGCTTGAGCCGGAGCCGCCGCCGGGGGCGGAGGTGGGGACGACGCTTCTTGTTGCTTGAGCAGCGTGCCGCGCGCCATCAGGCGCTGCTTGATTTCGTTCCCGCTGAACTGTATATCGAAATCGCCAGGGAACGCCTGGATGATCTCGTTCAACCGGAAGTAGATCGGCTTCAGTGCCGCCAGCTCGCTGACTAACTGGATTTGTTCGTCGAGCCTCTTCAGCTCCGCGTAAGATTCAACGTTTCCAACGTCCACGCTGCCAATCGTACACCTTTCGGGGTATTTGCTCATATACTGGCGAAGGGTGACGTCTATCCCCTGTCTTTTGGGGGATTGACGGGTGGGCAGCTAAGTCATTTCCTATTCGCCATGAGGGAGCCATCAGAGGGCTTTTCAGCCGGGGGTCAGGGTGCCGATTCGGTATGTGGAAATTTACAACAGCCCGGGCCGCCCGTGACGGCCGTCCGAAGGCTGCGGGATGAGGCTCGTCAGACGGTCCGTTTTCCCGTTTAATGCCGCCCCTCCTACCGGGGCGTGATCAAGCCGCCCAGCTTGTCTTGTTCGCTGGCCGTGAGGCGTGGAAAGCGCAGCGACCAGACCTCGGGGTATTTGAGGCCGGAGCCAGTGTTATAAAGCACGATGCGATCGGCCGGCTTGAGGAATCCAGTGACCAGCAACTTGCGCAACGCAGCCACGCAGGCGGCGCCTTCGGGCGCCGCAAAAATACCTTCGCTCGAAGCCAGTTCTTGGCCTGCATCGAGCATCTCCTCGTCGCTCACGGCGATCGCCGTGCCGCCGGAGGAGCGCACCGCCTCGAGCACCAGGAAATCACCCAGCGGTTTGGGAACGCGCAAGCCGGCGGCCAGCGTGTGGGCGCCATCGAAGAAGCGGCTGCGCGGCTCGTTTTCCTGGAAGGCGCGGACCACCGGCGCGCAACCTTCTGCCTGCACCGCGATCATCTTCGGCCGTCCGCTGCCGATCCAGCCCAGCTTCTCCATTTCGTCAAACGCCTTCCACATGCCGATCATGCCCACGCCACCGCCAGTGGGATAGAAGATGGCGTCGGGCAGTTCCCAATCCATCTGCTCGGCCACTTCGTAGCCCATGGTCTTCTTGCCCTCGATGCGATACGGCTCCTTGAGCGTGCTGACATCGAACCAGCCTTCCTGCGGAGCGCGTTCGGCCAGCATGCGGCCGCAATCGCTGATGAGGCCATCGACAAGAGTGACGTTGGCGCCGTATGCTTTGCATTCCAGGTAATTCGCCTGCGGAACATCGCGCGGCATGAAGATGTGGGACTCCAGGCCGGCCGCGGCTGCGTAGGCCGCCAAGGCGCTGGCCGCATTGCCCGCCGACGGAATCGCCACTTTGCGGATGCCCAGTTCCACGCACATCGAGATGGCGCAGGAAAGGCCGCGCGCCTTGAAGGACGCGGTGGGATTCAATCCCTCGTCTTTGACCCATAGCGCTTCGGAGCCGAGCCGCGCGCCCAGCCGGGTGGTGCGCACGAGCGGAGTCCAGCCCTCACCCAAGCTGACGATCGAAGCTTCCGACGGCGGCAGCACCGGTCCGTATCGCCACATGCTCGAAGGCCCGGCCGACACTTCGCGACGCCGCCAACGGTGCCGAATGGTATCGAGATCGTAGCGTACCAGCAGGGGACCGCCGCAGGAACAAAGGTTCGCCGGCGCGCCCGCATCCAGCCTGGAGCCGCACAGGCTGCATTCCAAATGGGTTGCTCTCGCCATGAACCATCAAGTCTAGCATTCGGCGAAACCCGGTCCGTTAGCGCGAGGGCACCCGCAACCGCGTGAGTGGTGGCCGCGAACCATAACCGTTCCAGTACGAAAACGCCCGCTCGCTTATTCCGTTTCGAGCCTCTTCTCTGATATAACGAATGGTCTCGGACTCCGATGACCCACTGTTGCGGACACACACATCTCCACCGGCATTACCAGGACCAAGGCGCGCCCGGCAGGAGTGTTGCCGGCTGCCAGACCGGCCCGGCGCCGGCGAGGACCGCGGCGGCTTCGCCCTCGCACCAGGAGATCGCGGCGCTGGCTTATTCTTACTGGGAAGCCCGTGGCCGACAGGGCGGCTCGCAGCGGGAGGATTGGCTGCGCGCCGAACGTGAGTTGCGCCAGAAGGCGTGAACAGTTTGGCCGCAAATGCACCAGCAGGGCAGGCAGGCCGCTGCCTGCCGATCCAATCCCCGAATATCTAGTCAGGTCGTTTCAGCGTAACGCTGCTTGGAGGGACAAACGGCGTTGCCGGCGGAGCTTCCAAGCGAGCAGGCAATTGAGGGCACCGAAGAGGAGCACTGAGAACGACAGGTTTTGCAGTAGGGTCATGGGAGTTTTCCGCTCTCGTATCTGATTTCACCAGAACTGGTGCTCGAAGGCTAGACCCGTTGGTACTTTCACAGGTACCTTACAACCTATAACAGGTAAATACCCGAGGCAGGATAGCAGGCGGAGTTAACATCGTGGCGGCCAAGGCACGCGCGTCGGCCCCGGAGCGGCGTCATACAATTGAAACAGGGATGTCTGCGGGCACCGGGCGCAAACTCGCTATTTTGGAGCCGATAGTGGTTTTCGGCCTGATCCTGGCCTACATCTGGAGTTTGCGCTATCACTTTCCGGGGGCGTGGGCGCCGATCCTGGCCCTGCCGCTGGCCTCCCACTGGTGCCGCGGAGAAGGAGCGGCGGCGCTTGGCTTCCGCCTGCAGAACCTGGCTGAATGCCTGCGTCGTTTCGCTCCGGCGCTCGGCTTCCTGGTTTTGCTCCTGCTGGCGTCGGGGCTGTTGCTCGATACCGTCCGCCGCATCCCGCTCGATAGGGCCGCAATCGCGTGGGCCGTCTACGTGCCGTGGGGTCTGTTTCAGCAGTACCTGCTGAACGGCTATTGCCTGAAGCGCCTGGAAATTGTGCTGCCGGGGCGCGGTGCGGCGCTGGCAGCCGCGGCGCTGTTCTCAGCCGTGCACGCGCCCAACTGGTTCCTGATGCCGGTGACGCTGGTGGCGGGCTACATTGCCGCGCGCCTGTATAGCAGCTACCGCAACCTCTACTTCCTGGGTTTGGCTCACGGCACGGTGGGCGTGCTGCTGTTTCTCGTGGTTCCGGACTCAATCAGCCACCACCTGGTGATCGGGCCGGGCTGGTACGGGCATTAGGCGCCAGGGCCGGAAGCTTTCGTCCCACCCAGGCACAGGCTGTCCCACAAGCGGACAGTCCACTCTAGCGCCTAACGAAGATTCGCCTTTGAACGTCATATGTTAGCCTATGCGCGGAGTGGCAGAAGCCGTGCCTTTTCTTCTCGGGAACGGTAATGGACATACAACGCAAGAACGTGGGCAGGAACAAGGCCATCCGCTGGACCATCATCGGAGTTGTGGTCGCGGCGGTGGTGGGTGGTGCCGGCTACGGAGTCACCCGCCTGAAGCCCGCCGCGCCTGGCGTGGAAATGTCAGCCTTGTGGCCGGACACCGTAAGGCGTGGCCCCATGGTGCGGGAAGTCCGCGGCTTGGGCACGCTGGTCCCGGAAGACACGATGCTGATCACGGCCAACACGGATGCCCGCATCGAGCGCATTCTGATCAAGCCCGGCACGCCCGTCAAGGCCGATTCGTTGGTGATGGTCATGACCAGCCCGGAACTGCAGACGGCGCTGCTCGACTCACAATACCTGCTCAAGGCCGCCCAGGCGGATTACGAAAACCTCCGGGTTACGCTCGAAAAGGCCCTGCTCGACATGCAGTCGCAGGCCGCGCAGACCAAGGGCGACATGTATAACGCCAAGCTAGAAGCCGATCGCGACCAGACGCTGGTCAAGGACGGCCTGGTTTCGGAAATCGACGCCAAGATCTCCGCCACCAAAGCCCAGCAACTCGCCGAGCAATATCAGCTTCAGTTGAAGCGCCTGGAAATCAACTCCAAAGCGGACGAAGCGCAGCTCGGGGCCGCCAGGGTGAAAGTGGACCAGTTACAGGGCGAATACGACCTGAAAAAGAGCCAGGTGGACGAGCTGAAAGTGCGCGCTGGCTTTGATGGCATGCTGGAGGCGCTGCCGGCCCCGCTCACCGAGGTCGAGGAAGGCCAGAAGGTGCTGGCCGGCACGCCGCTGGGCAAAGTGGCGCAGCCCTCGCACTTGAAGGCGGAGTTGAAAATCGCCGAAACGCAGGTCAAGGACATCACCATCGGCCTGCCGGCGGTGATCGATACGCGGCTCGCCGGAGGCGGCTGGAACGGTCTGGTGGACGGCAAGGTTTCCCGCATCGATCCCTCCGTCCTTAACGGCACAGTCACCGTGGACGTGGCATTGAAGGGGCCCATTCCGCCGGTCCTTCGCCCGGATTTGAGCGTGGATGGCACCATTCAGCTCGAGAAACTGGACGACGTGTTGTACGTCGGCCGGCCGGTGTTCGGCCAGGAAAACAGCACCGTGCAGCTATTCAAGATCGAGCCTGACGGCAAGTATGCCAACAAGGTGAAGGTCGCTTTCGGCCGCAGCTCGGTCAATACCATCGAAATCAAGAGCGGACTGAACGTCGGTGATCGCGTGATCCTCTCCGACATGTCGAATTATGATCAATACGACCGGATTAAGCTGAACTAGTTCATGGTCAATATCGTCTTTGAGGTAGAGCAAATATGGAAAACGGCTCGCAACCGCTGATTCGCCTGGAACAGGTGAGCAAGGTTTTCATCACAGATGAGGTGGAAACACACGCCCTCGCCGGCATTCACTTCGACGTGAAGAAGGGAGAGTACCTGTCGATTGCCGGTCCGTCCGGCTGCGGCAAATCCACGCTGCTGGCGATTCTGGGGCTGCTCGACACCCCTAGCGACGGCACCTATTACCTGAATGGCAAGCCGGTGACCGGCCTGAAGTTGAGCGAGCGGGCGCGCATCCGCAACCGCGAGATCGGTTTCATTTTTCAGGCGTTCAACCTGATCGGCGATCTGACGGTTTACGAGAACGTGGAGTTGCCGCTCACTTACCGCGGCATGCCCAGCTCGGAACGCAAGCGCCGCGTGCAGGAGGCGCTGGAACGCGTCGGCATGTCGCACCGCATGAAGCACTACCCCTCGCAGCTCTCGGGCGGCCAGCAGCAGCGCGTGGCGGTGGCCCGGGCCCTCGGAGGCGACCCTCTCATCCTGCTCGCCGACGAGCCTACCGGAAACCTGGATTCAGCCAATGGCGAAGCTGTGATGAGCCTGCTCAAGGAACTGCATTCGGCCGGCGCCACCGTCTGCATGGTGACGCACGACCCGCGGTATGCCGAATTCGCCGACCGCACCATCCGCCTGTTCGATGGCCGCATCGTGGAAGAAAAGGTGGAGTCGGCCGGCAAGCACTAGACGTGCGCGCTGCGCCGGGCGGCGCGGTTTGCTAACCTCACCTCATGGTGCGTCCTGAAAGACGCGTTCTTCTAGCAAGTGAAAGTCTTGTCCGGGTAAGCGCCGGAGCGCCCGGTAGCAGGCCCCAGCCGAAGGCAGAGATGTCGCCGGCCACAGCGGGGCGTCAAAAGTCCATTTTGTGGAGAGCAAGGAAGCGGGCCGCAACATCAAGTGAACGCTGCAGCCACGTCATAGTATCAGCCGAAAGGTGTTTGAAAGGGCCGAGCCAGTCATGTCATGGCGAAGGCAACAGACAGCAGTCTGGACCGGAAGGACTGCTGGACCTTTCCGGGGTAAGGGGCGGTGGCACGTTTCCAAAGAAGAGCGTGGAACAGGAGAGACCCTACCTGGCAGCCCAGTCAGGCAAAGACCGAGCGTATAAAGCCGGACGGCTGAAATCGCGAGGAGCCAGGAGGGAGTCCGAGGGGTCCACAGTACCGGTGAAGGCGCGCAAGATAACGCGCTGGAGGGAAGGGGCCCTGCTTTGATCGAGCTGCCAGGAGGTAAGTGCGAGGGCATGCCGGAAACGGCCAAAATCCCCAATGATAAAGTACGACAACTCCAACGCAAGCTATGGGTGTGTGCCAAGCAGAGTAAGACACGGCGCTTCCATGCGTTGTACGACCGGATCTACAGGAGTGACGTTCTGTGGAGAGCGTGGATGCGGGTGCGCAGCAATGGAGGGGCGGCGGGCGTGGATCAAGCCACGTTGCGATCCATCGAGGAGCAAGGAGTGACGGAGTTTCTCGAAGGGATACAGGCCGACCTGAAAGCAGGCCGATATCGTCCATCCCCGGTGATGAGGCGATGGATACCGAAAGCTGATGGGAAGCAGCGGCCGCTGGGGATACCGACGGTGCGGGACCGGGTGGTGCAGATGGCGGCGAAGATAGTGGTGGAACCGATCTTTGAGGTGGATTTCCAAGAGTGCAGTTATGGATTTCGTCCGAAGAGAAGCGCTACCCAGGCTCTGGAAGCAATCCGCGAAGCGGGCAACCGGGGCTACAACTTCGTCATCGACGCAGACATCAAGGGCTACTTTGACAACATCCAGAGGGGAACCCTGATGGAGTTGGTGAAGGAGCGAATCTCGGATCGAAGGGTATTGAAGTTGATTCGGCAGTGGCTGGCAGCAGGAGTGATGGAAGACGGAACGGTGAGGGAAACGCTGGCGGGAACCCCGCAGGGCGGAGTGATCTCGCCGTTGCTGGCGAACATCTATCTGAATTACCTGGACCGGTTGTGGCAGACCCGATGCAGACAGTTGGGGTTGCTGGTGCGGTACTGCGACGACTTCGTAGTGATGTGTGGGAGGGAGTCGCAGGCCAGGGAAGCGCTGCGGCGGATCGGGCTGGTAATGCAACGGCTCGGACTGCAACTGCATCCCGAGAAGACGCGTATGGTGGATCTACGGAAAGGCAAGGAGGGATTCGTATTCTTGGGGTGTACGATCCGCAAGAAGCGAAGTATTCTGCGAAACCCGCGATGTCATTTCATGCATCGTTGGCCGTCGCCCAAGGCGATGAATCGATTCCGGGGCCGAGTCCGTGAGATCACGAGTGCGCGGAGCAGCGGGGAAGATGTGAAGCAGATTATCGCCAAGCTGAATCCCGTTCTTCGAGGCTGGGGAAATTACTTCCGAACGGGCACGAGCTCACGGGAGTTTCTAAAGATGGACCGGTTTGTGTACTCGCGGCTGGTGCGCTGGTTATATCGGCGAGGCGGGCAGCGGGCAACGCGGCGGGGCATCTGGACCGGCGAACAGTTTTGGAGTATGGGCCTGTACCGCCTGCGTGGGACCGTGCGCTACCCGGCGCAAGCCGCACCAGGAAGATCATCGTTAAGCCGTGTGCGGGAAAACCGCACGCACGGTTTGAAAGGGGTTTGTTGAAAACGGGCTGGCTATTATAGCCAGTACCGCGTCAAAATCTACCTATGCACCCGCTGGTTCAGGATTTGCGGCGTGGGGTGCGCCTGTGGTGGAAAGCACGCAGTTTGGCTGCGCTGGCGCTGGTGGCTCTGGCTCTCGGAATTGGCGCCACAACGGCCATCTTCAGCGTGGTGAACGTGGTGCTGCTCCAGCCGCTCCCATTCCGCGACGCCGGCCAATTGCTGGCGATTTTTGAAAAGAACATTCCCCAACGGAAGAATGATTTGTACGTGGCTGGCATCAATATTGACGAATGGCGCCGGCGCAGCCACACGGTGACGGGCGTCGCCGCCATCTTTGACGGAAAGATGATCCTGACCGGCGCCCCCGGCGGCCGCATGGATGCCGAAGAGTTGAAATCCGAGCGCGTATCGGCCAACCTGTTCCCGATATTGGGCGTGCAGCCGGTGTTGGGCCGCGGCTTCCTGCCCTCCGAAGACGCGCCGGGACAATCCAATGTGGCAGTGCTGAGCTACGAGTTATGGCAGCGCCGGTTCGGCGCCGATCCCTCGATCCCTGGTAAATCGATTCGCCTGCGCGGCTTAAATTACACGGTGGTGGGCGTGTTGCCGCCCCGTTTTTCCGTGATCGAACCAGGCGTGGACGTGTGGACTCCGCTCAACTTCAACGTCAACGATCCGCGCGTGGCGTCCGGCCGCAGCCTCACTGCAATCGCGCGCCTGCGGAAGGGCGTAACCTTCAAGCAGGCGGTGAGCGAGTTCGATAGCATGGGCGCCAGTCTCGAGGCCGCCTATCCGGCGATCGACAGCGGATACCGCGCGGTGGTCCGGCCGCTGGCCGAGCAGATCGTGGGCAAGACGCGCCAGGCCTTGCTGGTGCTGCTGGCGGCGGTGGGGCTGCTATTGGCGATCGCCTGTGCCAACGTGGCCAACCTGCTGCTGGCGCGCGGCGCCACGCGGCGCAAGGAAATCGCGATCCGCGCCGCCCTGGGGGCCAGCCGCTTTCGCATCACCATGCAGTTGCTGGCTGAGAGCGTGTTGCTGGCGCTGGCCGGCGGAGCCCTGGGGGCGATACTGGCGGCCGGCACCGTTACCCTGGTGGCGCGGCTGGGCCCGGCCAGCATGCCGCGACTGGCGCAGATCCACGCCGACTGGCGGTTGCTGCTGTTCGCGGTGGTCATCTCCGTCCTCACCGGCATCCTGTTCGGCGCGGCGCCTGCCCTGCAGATTTCCGGCGGCAACTTGAACGGAGCGCTGGTGGAGGGCGGGCGCGGCGGCACGGTGGGCCGCACCGGGCGCAAGCTGCGCAGCGCTTTGGTGGTGCTTGAAATTGCGCTCGCGCTGCTGGTGCTGATCGGCGCCACCCTGCTGGCGCGGAGCTTCACGCGGTTGCGGTCAGTCAACCCGGGCTTCGACGCCTCTAACCTGCTGGCCATGCGCCTGCCGTTTTCCGGCGGCAGAAACGGCGCTCCGGCGCGCCGCGTGGCCTTCCTGCACGCTGCGATGCCGCTGCTGGCGGCGCTTCCCGGCGCGCGTGGCGTGGGCGCTTGCAATGCGCTCCCACTGGCCGGCCTCGACGTGGGCGTCATGTTCGCCGTCGCCGACCGGCCCGCGCCGCCCCCGGACCAGCGCCCTATGGCGCTGACTCGCTCGGTCACTCCGGACTATTTCCGCGTGATGGGGATCCCGCTGGTGGCCGGCCGGGAGTTCACGGATGCCGACACCGCGCAGTCGCCCGCGGTTGCCGTCATCGACCAGACGCTGGCGCGGCGTTTCTGGCCTGGCTCGAGTCCGCTGGGTGCCCGCCTGGTCCTGGATTGGTCGCCATCGGTGGTTGCTCAGGTGGTGGGCGTGGTCGGCAGTGTGAAACCGGAAACCGTTCAGGGCGAAGACTGGGCCACCATCTATAGCCCGTACGACCAGCGGCCCAGCCCGGCCACCAATATCGTAATTAAGACTGCCGGCGAGCCGCTGGCACTGGCGTCGAGCGTGCAGGGCGAGGTGCGCCACCTGGACCCCGACCAGCCGCTAGGCCAACTGCGGACGGGCCAGGCCCTCGTCGCCGAAGCCGTCTCGGGAGCGCGCTTCAATACCCTGCTGCTGGGCTTGTTTGGCGTGATTGCGTTCGTGCTCGCGGCAGTGGGCATTTACGGCGTGGCTTCGTACGACGCCGGTGAAAGGGTGCAGGAATTGGGAATTCGGATGGCGCTGGGCGCGCAGAAAAGCGACGTGCTCAGCCTGATCCTGTGGAATGCCGTGCGCATGGCGGCCCTGGGCATCGCACTGGGGCTGGGCGCAGCCTTGGTTCTCACGCGCCTGATGGCATCGATGCTGTTTGGCGTGCAGCCGCGCGATTTGGGCACTTATGCGGCAGCCGCTACGGGCCTGGCAGTGGTGGCGCTGGCTGCCAGCTACCTGCCGGCGCGGCGCGCCATGGGCCTCGATCCAGTCCGGGCACTACGCCACGAATAGGACATCATGATTACTCTTCGCAACGTGGAAAAGTTTTATGAAGGCGGATACGGGCGCACCTACGTTCTCCGGCGCATCAATCTGGAGATCCGCGAGGGCGAGTTTGTGACCATCATGGGCCCTTCCGGCGCCGGCAAGTCGACGCTGCTCAGCATCCTCGGCATGCTCGACGCGGCCTGGACCGGCGAGTTCGAGTTCGTCGAGCATCAGGTTCACCGCATGAAGCCCAAGGATCGCGTGGAGCTCAATAAGAAGTACATCGGCTTCGTCTTTCAAAGCTATCATCTGATCGACAACCTGACGGTGTACGAGAACCTGGATATTCCACTCTCGTACCGCAATGTGAAAAGCTCCGAGAGAGCGGCCATCGTCTGCGACTCGCTGGACCGCTTTCACATCGTGGGCAAGCGCGACCTGTATCCGAGCCAGCTCTCCGGCGGCCAGCAGCAACTGGTGGCAGTGGCGCGCGCCGTGATCGCCAGCCCCAAGCTGATTCTGGCCGACGAACCGACCGGCAACCTGCACTCCAGCCAGGGCAAGGAAATTATGGAGCTGTTCAAAAAGCTGAACGAGGAAGGGACGACGATCGTGCAGGTGACGCACTCGGAAGCCAACGCCGCCTACAGCCACCGCGTGGTGAATCTGGCCGATGGCTGGATTGTGTAGACGGGCGCAGGCCGCGAAGAAATATTAGCCACAGATAAACACAGATGAACACAGATAAGAGCAAGAAACGGATAACTTGGGCGCTGCTGTATTTGACACAATTACGGTAACCGCTGGACGGGCCGAAGGCAAATCAACCGTGAGTGTAGATCGCTGCGAGCGAATGGGCTTCGACCTGAGCCGGAAATGTGCCATTCATGATTCCCGAGTCGAGTGCCCCGACGCTTTGAACGCCACCGTCGATGGCGGCTATGGCCTGCTTGTCCATGATGGTGGATCGTCCGTCATTGAGATCGCATCTGTCCGTGGTGCGGCTCGAATGTGCGGCTCGGGGCTTCCGACGATCGGCAGACCGAAGATAAACACAGATGAACACAGATGAAAACAAGAAACGGATAACTTGGGCGCTGCTGTATCTGACACAATTACGGTAACCGCTGGACGGGCCGAAGGCAAATCAACCGTGAGTGTAGATCGCTGCGAGCGAATGGGCTTCGACCTGAGCCAGAAATGTGCCATTCATGATTCCCAAGTCGAGTGCCCCGACGCTTTGAACGCCGCCGTCGATGGCGGCTATGGCCTGCTTGTCCATGATGGTGGATCGTCCGTCATTGAGAGCGGCATCTATCCGTGGTGCGGCTCGAGGCTTCCGACGATCGGCAGACCGAAGATGAACGCAGATGAACACGGATAAGAACAAGAAACGGATAACTTGGGGGCTGCTGTATTTGACACAATTACGGTAACCGCTGGACGGGCCGAAGGCAAATCAACCGTGAGTGTAGATCGCTGCGAGCGAATGGGCTTCGACCTGAGCCGGAAATGTGCCATTCATGATTCCCGAGCCGAGTGCCCCGACGCTTTGAACGCCGCCGTCGATGGCGGCTATGGCCTGCTTGTCCATGATGGTGGATCGTCCGTCATTGAGATCGCATCTGTCCGTGGTGCGGTTCGAATGTGCGGATCGAGGCTTCCGACGATCGGCAGACCGAAGATAGACACAATTGAACACGGATGAAAACAAGAAACGGATGGTCTTGGCAATAATATACTTGGCTAATCGACCTGTCCCCGCACATGCCCCAGATCGACCTTAACGCGCCACATATTATCGGTGAGGTGAAGCTGTTGCGGACCGCTGAAGGCGGCCGTTCATCCGCCCTTCTTGCGCCGCACTTCAGGGAAGGGACGACGATCGTGCAGGTGACGCACTCGGAAGCCAACGCCGCCTACAGCCACCGCGTGGTTAATCTGGCCGATGGCTGGATTGTGCAGGCAGGCGCAGGCCGCGAAAAAAATATTAGCCACAGATAAACACAGATGAACACGGATGAAAACAAGAAACGGATGGTCTTGGCAATAATATACTTGGCTAATCGACCTGTCCCCGCACATGCCCCAGATCGACCTTAACGCGCCACATATTATCGGTGAGGTAAAGCTGTTGCGGACCGCTGAAGGCGGCCGCTCATCCGCCCTTCTTGCGCCGCACTCCACCTGCCCGATGGAAATAGCGGGCGAATTTCCGACGTGCAGGCTCGATCTCACTGCGGTGGGTAACGTCGCTCCGGGATGCTCCATGACCGTTCCGGTCAGGTTTCTGGCGCCGGAGTTGGTACGAGAGAAGCTCGAGGCGGGCGTCCGTTTCAGACTTTGGGAGGGAAAATTCATTGCGGAAGGAACAGTGTTGCGGGTCCTGACGTCATAGTTTTGGGTTTCTTATCTGTGTTTATCTGTGTTCATCTGTGGCTCGGAATCGGGTTTTCCGTGTTGCGCACGCCATGAATGCCGCCGAGCGTTTCGCCGCTGCTTCCCGCCATTTCCGCCGCCGGCGCATGGCGCGGTTCGTTGCCGAGCTGGGCATCACCTCCGAAACTCGCGTGCTCGATATCGGCGGCACGCCGGATAACTGGCAACTGCTGGCCGCGCCGCCGCGGCTGGTGATGCTCAATACGCCGCGCGCCGCTGCAGACCTGGCAGGAGCCCCGGCCTGGGTGGCGGGCGACGGCCGGGCGCTGCCGTTTCGCGACGCCGCGTTCGACGTGGTCTTCAGCAACTCGGTGATCGAACATGTCGGCGATGCCGCCAGCCAGCGGCAATTCGCCCGCGAGGTGACGCGCGTCGGCCGCGCTTATTGGGTGGAAACTCCCAACCGCTGGTTTCCGGTGGAGCAGCACTTGCTCACGCCGTTCATCCATTGGCTGCCGCGGCGATGGCAGCGCGCGCTCGTTCCCCGTCTCAACTGGTGGCGCGTGCTGGTTCCGCTTTCGGCCGACCGGCGGGATTTCTACATCGCTCACTACCTGCGCGACGTGCGCCTGATCGGACCGGGCCAATTGCGCGCGCTGTTTCCCGAAGCGCGCATTCTGCGCGAACGCCTGTTGGGAGTCGCCAAATCGCTGGTAGCTCTGCGGCGCGGGAAGTAGCCTGTGCGGGCGAGCTGAACAGGCCCGGCCGGCGCGGTTTCCGGTTTGTCCCGTGTTATGGTGATAGCAGTGTCATCGCCGTTGGATATCCACCTGGAGCAATACGAGGGGCCGCTCGATTTGCTGCTGGATTTGATTCGCAAGCAGCAGATCGATATCAAGGATATCCCCATCGCCACCATCACGTCGCAGTACCTGGAGTACATGGAGAAAGCCCGTGAGATGGATATCGACTTGGGGGCGGAATTCGTTTACATGGCGGCCACGCTGATCCACATCAAGTCGAAAATGTTGTTGCCGCGCGATCCGGCGCTGGGCGAGGATGGCGAGCAGGCGGAAGACCCCCGGCAGGAACTGGTGGACCGGCTGCTGGAGCACGAGCGCTTCAAGAACGCGGCCGAGATGTTGCAGCAGAAACGGATGATCGAAGAGAACGTCTGGTCGAATCCGCAGATCAAAGCCTTCGCCGGCGAGGACGAGGATCCCGGCCTGGCGATCACACTGTTCGACCTGGTGAAGGCGTTCGGCGAAGTGCTGGACCGCGCCAAGCTCCGCCCGGTGTATGAGGTGGAAGCGGCCGATGTGACGGTGCCGGAAATGATGCGCAACCTGCGCGACCGGTTTCTTGCGGTGGCGCCGGACCAGCCGATCTTTATCCTGCGCGTGCTCGAGGAGCAGCGCTCGCGGCGCGCCATGATCGCGCTGTTTCTGGCTGTGCTCGAGATGGTGCGGATGCAGGCGGTGGAAGTAACGCAGAAAGACTTGTTTGGCGAGATTGCGCTGCGGCGTCACCGGAATTTCGACGCGGTGTTCGCCGACGAACAGCCCATCGCCACAATTGAAAAAGACTACCTTTGACGGGAATGGAAGAACTGGAAACACCCACCGGGGCGGGCTCGCCGGAATCGGAGCAGCCGCCAACTGAAGAAACGGGCACGCCGCCGCAGCCGGTTTCGATGGACGAGCTACTGGCCGCGCCGGCGGCGGACGGTGCGCCGGTTTCGCTCGCCGATTCGCAGTTGCGCGCGGTGGTGGAGGCGATCGTCTATGTCGCCGAGGAACCCGTGACGGCGGCGCAGATTGGAGCGGCTCTGCTCGAACCCGCGGAGCGCGTTCAGGAAGCGCTGACGTGGCTGATCGAAGAATTTGACAAGGCCGAGCATGGCGTGGCGATTCGCGAAGTGGCGGGCGGCTACAAGATGGCCACCAAGGCCGAGCACCATGACGCGGTGCGGACGTTCGTCAAGAGCCTCAAGCCGCCGCTCAAGCTCTCGCTGCCCGCGCTGGAAACGCTGGCGGTAATCGCTTACAAGCAGCCCGCGACGGCTCCGGAAATCATGGAGATTCGCGGCGTGCAGGGCGCTGGCGTGCTGAAGACGCTGCTCGACCGCAAGCTGATTGCAGCGGCCGGTCGCAAGAACGTCATCGGCAAGCCGATCCTCTACAAGACCACCAAGGAGTTCCTGATTCAGTTCGGCTTGAAGGACCTGAGCGAGCTGCCCTCGCTCAAGGAATTCGAAGAGATTCGCCGCATGGCGTTCGCCGACAGTGAGCCGGCGCCTGAGCCCCCGGCACCGGAACCGGCGACTGCGGAAGCCGAAGTTCCAGCCACCGGTGAAGAGCCGCCTTCCGGGGACAACTGATGGCCGAAGAGCGGCTGCAGAAGATTCTCTCGCACGCCGGCGTGGCTTCGCGGCGGCATGCCGAGCAGATGATTACGGAGGGCCGCGTTTGGGTCAATGGCGCCGCAGTCACCGAGCTTGGCTCGAAGGCCGACCTGGAACGCGATCACATCAAGGTGGACGGCAAGCTCTTGCACCCGCCCAAGCGGCTGGTCTACCTGGCGCTGTACAAGCCGGACAACACTGTCACCACGGTGAGCGACCCCGAGCAGCGCGCCACCGTAATGGACCTGCTGCACGGGCTGAAGGAGCGCGTCTACCCGGTAGGCCGGCTGGATTATCACAGCGAAGGGCTGCTGCTGCTCACCAACGATGGCGAGCTGGCCAACGCCATCATGTCCGCCACCACGCATCTTCCCAAGACCTACGTGGTGAAAGCCAATGGCACGCTGACCGCCGAACAGGAAGAACAGTTCCGCCGCGGTGTTCCGCTCTCCGGCAAGCGTACGCTGCCGGCCGGGCTGAAGCTCATCCACGCCGCGCAGAATCCCTGGTACGAGGTGCGTCTTTTCGAAGGCAGGAATCATCAAATCCGGTTGATGTTCCGGCACTTCGATTTGCTGGTGGAAAAACTGCGGCGGGTGCGCATAGGCCCGGTCGAACTGGGACCGCTCAAGCCCGGCAGCTTTCGCCATCTGACGGAAGACGAGGTCGGCAAGCTGCGGCGTGCGCTGCGCGCGAAGGCGCCGGTGGCCCACCAAGAGGGCGCATGAACCGGATCGCGGACATTCTCGCCAAAGCCCGAACCATCGCGGTGGTGGGACTTTCGGCCAGGCTCTCCCGCCCCAGCCATGGCGTGGCGGAATACCTGCAGCGGGCCGGCTACCGCATTATCCCGATCAATCCGAACATAACCGAAGTGTTGGGCGAAAAGTCTTATGCGTCGCTGGATGCGGTTCCCGATTCAGTCGACATCGTCGACATCTTCCGCCGGCCGGAGCACGTGCCGGAGATTGTGGAAGCCGCTATTCGCAAGGGCGCCAAGACGATCTGGATGCAGGAAGGCGTGGTGCATGAAGAGGCTGCCCACCGCGCCGAGTCCGCCGGCTTGGCCGTGGTGATGGACCGCTGCATCCTGAAAGATCACCGCCGGCTGGCGGGTAAGTAGCTCGTGGCGCGAGTCATCGGGCCCCCCGAGCGCCGGCAGCCCTGACGCCCCTTAGACGTGCGAATCGAGCATTTTCTGAACTTCGGATTTGCCCACAGCGCCGACGCGCTGTTCCACTACCTGCCCGCCTTTGAAAAGCAGCAGCGTGGGAATACCGCGGATGTTGTACCGCATCGCGGTTTTGTCATTCGAGTCGACGTCCAGCTTGCCGATTTTCGCTTTGCCCGCGTATTCGGTGGCCACCGTATCGATGGTGGGGCCCATCATCTTGCAAGGGCCGCACCACTCTGCCCAGAAGTCCACCAAAACCGGAACCTCCGACCGGAGGACGTCCTGGTCAAATGAAGTGTCGGTGAAGGTTAGGGTGTTCAAACCTGCCATCTTATCTCCTGTGATATTAGAATCGGCGCCCCCAAAAAGGATTCACGCCCGTCCCGATAACCGCTCATACAATGAGGCATACGCTTGCGCGGAAACCTTCCAGGAGAAATCCTTTTGCATCCCGCGGAGCATCATGGCGCGCCACTCGTCCGGGCGAGAAAAAGCTTGAATGGCAGCGCGAAGGGCGCCCAGCAAAGAGGCCCCGGAACACTCCTGGAACTTGAACCCGGTGCCCTCATCGATAGTATCATCCAGGCCGCCGGTAGCGCGAACCACGGGTACGGTGCCATAGCGCAGGCTATAGATCTGGCTCAGGCCGCAGGGCTCGTAGCGGCTGGGCATGAGAAACATGTCGGCGCCGGCCTCGATCAAATGAGACAGCCGGTTGTCGTAGCCGATACGCACCGCGATGCGGCCGGGGAACTGTTCGGCCAGGGCACGGAAGGAGTCTTCATACTCCGGGTCGCCGGTGCCGAGGGCCACCAGGTAGACATCTTCAGCGACGATTTCACCGGCTACTTCGACCAGAATATCCGTGCCCTTTTGCGGCGTAAGGCGGGAAACGATGCCCAGCAGCGGCCGCTCCATGGCTTCCGCCGGCGCTCCAAGTTCCGCCAGGAGCTGCTGCTTGGCGGCGCGCTTGCCGCTTAGATCCTGCGCCGAATAGGCCGCGGGAATCAGCGGGTCGTTCTCCGGGCTCCATTGGCTGTAATCCGCGCCGTTGAGGATGCCGCTCAGCACGGCGGCGCGCGCGCGCAAGGCGCCATCCAGGCCGAAGCCGTATTCCGGCGTCAGGATCTCGCGGGCGTAAGTGGGGCTGACGGTGGACAGCGCATCGGCGTATGAAATGCCGCCTTTGATGTAACTGACCTGACCGAAGAATTCGATGCCGCCCGGGTGGAAAATGGCTTTGTCCAGGGCCGCCTCTTCGAGCGCGGCCACGGGGAACAAACCCTGGTAGCCCAGGTTGTGAATGGTGAACAACGTTTTCACTCCCATGAACGTGGGATCGCCGGCAAGTGTGGAGTGAAGGTAGGCGGGCACCAGGCCTGCCTGCCAGTCGTGGCAATGCAACACGTCGGCAGGAAACAGGCGGCGCGCCACACCCAAGGCCGCGCGCGCGAATACCGCGAATCGAACGTGGTTATCCGGGTAGTCAACCCCCGCCTCTCCGTAAAGCCCTGGCCGGTCAAACAGACGCGGGCACTCTACCAGGTAGAGCGGATACTCCGCCGGCGCCTGGTAGATGGCGATATCGAAGCCGGCCGGCCCAAGGTACACCGGGAGATGGTCGTAAACCCGCCGAAGGTTTTTGAGCGGGATCGATCCATAGCGGGGAATCACCACGGCAGGCTCGCATCCGAATTCGCGCAGGGCGCCGGGCAATGCCCCCACCACGTCCGCCAGCCCGCCGGTTTTGGCGAGCGGTGCAGCCTCAGAGGAGATCATCAGGACGCGGATCACACCGGAATTGTAGCAGGGGCATGAGGCGCATTGGATTTCCCCCGGTGCTTTTGACAACATGATAGACATGGCTACCGCTACCTTGACCGAGTTCCACAATGAACCGTACGCCGATTTCTCCCAGCCCGCAATCCGGCGCGCTATGGAGGAAGCCCTGCGGCAGGTCCGCTCCGAGTTCGGGCGCGAATATCGGCTCCGCATCGGCGGCGAGTACATCTCAACCGGCGACAAGCTGGAATCGTTGAATCCGTCGAACCCCAGCGAGATCGTAGGCGTTCACCATCGGGCGGATGCCGTGCTGGCCGCCCGCGCCGTTGAAACCGCCTGGCAATATTTCCCGGAATGGAGCCGCGTGCCGGCCGCGGAGCGCATTAACATGACGTTCGAGGCCGCGCGCATCCTGCGGCGGCGCAAGCTCGAATTCGACGCCTGGCTGGTCTACGAAGCCGGCAAGACCTGGCCGGAAGCCGAAGCCGATGTATCCGAGGCCATCGACTTCTGCGAGTACTACGCGCGCGAAATGCAGCGGCTTGCCGGACCGCAGCCGGTGGTGCAACTCCCCGGGGAGCACGACGAGATGGTTTATATTCCGCTAGGAGTCGGTGTGGTGATTCCGCCGTGGAATTTTCCGGCCGCCATCCTGGTAGGGATGACCGTGGCCTCGCTGGTGGCGGGCAACACGGTGGTGCTGAAGCCGTCGAGCGAAACGCCGACGATTGGCGCCAAGTTCGCCGAAGTGCTGTTGGAGGCGGGTTTCCCGGAGCGTTCGTTCACCCTGCTTACCGGCAGCGGCGCGGCGGTGGGAGATGTGCTGGTGGGCCACCCGAAGACGCGCTTCATTTCTTTCACCGGCTCGCGCGACGTAGGCTTGCGTATCAACGAGCTGGCGGCCAGGACGCAGCGCGGACAGATCTGGATCAAGCGTGTGGTGGCGGAGATGGGTGGCAAGGACGCGATCGTGGTGGATGGCGATGCGGACCTGGACAAGGCCGTGGACGGCGTGCTGGCATCGGCGTTCGGTTATCAGGGCCAGAAATGTTCGGCCTGCTCGCGGGCTATCGTCGATGCCAAGATCTATGACGCTTTCCTGGAGCAACTGGCGCAGAAGGCGCGAAACATCAAGATCGGCCCTGCCGACGATCCAGCCAACTACTTAGGGCCGGTGATCAGCCAGAGCGCCCGCAAGACCATCCAGGCGTATATCGAGGTGGGCAGGAAAGAGGGCCGCATGGTGGCTGGGGACCAGCCGGTGGCGGGCGACGGCTACTTTATTCCGCCCACTATCATTGCGGACGTCGATTCCGGCGCGCGGATTTTCCAGGAGGAGATTTTCGGACCCGTGCTGGCGGTGACTAAGGCGAGAGATTTTGAACACGCCCTGGAGCTGGCCAACGATTCCGAGTACGGGCTCACCGGCGCGGTATTCTCGAACGATCCCGAACACTTGCGCCAGGCGGCCGAGCGATTCCACGTGGGTAACCTCTACTTCAACCGAAAATGCACCGGTGCCATGGTGGGTGCGCATCCTTTCGGCGGGTTCAACATGTCGGGCACTGATTCCAAGGCCGGCGGCCCGGACTACCTGCTGCTGTTCCTGCAAGCCAAGTCCGTGGCGCAGCGAATCTGATCGCGCAGCTTCGCTGGCAAAGATTATCGTCCGGGTTGTCGAGAAAGCCCTGTGTGCTCCGACTGTCCTATGAACGCCGCAGAAACCGGCGCGAAAATGAAAGGACGGAAGAACATGAAGTACATCGTGATGATGAACACCATGAGGGCCGGCGGAGGTGTTCCCGACTGGCCTAAGAAGGATCTCCAGGCGCACGTCGCCTTTATGAGAAGCCTCGGCAAAGAGCTCCACGAATCCGGCGAGTTGGTGTCAGCCGAAGGGCTGGCCTTTCCGAACCAGGCGAAGCTCGTGCGGGCGGGCAAGGATGGAACCCCGATCACCGACGGCGTATTTCCGGAGGGCAAGGAGTTTCTCGCGGGGTATTGGATCGTCGATGTCGAGAGCCCGGAGCGAGCCTATGCAATTGCCGCCAAAGCGTCAGCGGCGCCGGGACCGGGCGGAGCGCCATTGAACATGCCGATCGAGGTGCGGCCGGTAATGAGCGGTCCGCCTCCCGAAATGCTGTAGCGAGACCAGCCATGTCGCCCACACCGGGGATCACCACGCTTGAGCATCTGCTGCGCGACCTGGCTCCGCGGGTACTCGGCGCGGTGATCCGCCGTTTTCACGATTTCGCCGCCGCCGAAGATGCCGTGCAGGACGCTCTGATAGCGGCGGCTGTGCAATGGCCGCTTGAGGGCGTTCCGGACAATCCTGGCGGCTGGTTGATCCACGTCGCTTCCCGACGCATGACCGACCACATTCGCAGTGAATCCGCTCGCCGCCGCCGCGAGGGCGAGGTTGCTGTCGAGACGGCCCGCACATCGGCATCGCAGACCGGCGCGATTGCGCCTCAAGCAGACGACACGCTGCTCCTGCTTTTCATGTGTTGCCATCCTGCACTGACTTCGGCTTCGGCGATTGCATTGACGCTGCGGGCAGTGGGCGGCTTGACTACCGCGGAGATCGCCCACGCGTTCCTTGTGCCCGAAACCACCATGGCGCAGCGGATCAGCCGGGCCAAGCAAAGTGTCAAAGACTCCGGGGTTCGGTTCCGATTGCCGACCGCCGGGGAACGAGCGCAGCGCCTGCGCTCCGTTTTGCACGTTCTGTACCTCATCTTCAATGAGGGATACACGAGCAGCGGCGGACCCGATTTGCGTCGTGACGACCTGTCGCATGAGGCGATCCGACTGACGAGGATCGTCCACAAACTGCAAGCAGACGACGCTGAAGTGGCTGGACTACTGGCGCTCATGCTGTTGACCGATGCTCGACGCCTGGCTCGAACCAGCGCCGAAGGCGAGTTGATCCCGTTGGCGCGTCAAGACCGAAAACTCTGGGATAAGCAAAAGATCGAGGAGGGGGTCGCACTCCTGTCGGCCACGTTGCCCAAGGGCACGGTCGGTCCTTATCAATTGCAGGCCGCCATCGCCGCCGTTCACGACGAATCTACACGACCCGAAGACACCGACTGGCCGCAAATCCTAGCGCTCTACGATCTCCTGAAACGCATGTCAGACAACCCAATGGTCATATTGAATCATGCGATCGCAGCGGCCATGGTCCACGGCGCGAAGAAGGGCTTGGAATTACTGGACGCCCTGAATTCAGACGCCCGCTTAGCGGATCATCACCGGCTGGACGCGGTCCGGGCGCATCTACTGGAACTCGCGGGAGACCGTAACGGCGCTATCGGGCACTACAGGGCGGCGGCAGCCAAGACAGCGAACCTGCCGGAGCGCGACTATCTTGCGATGCAGGCCGCGCGACTTTCGGGCGAATGACTTTCGGGGGAACACGATAGGCTTTTGCCAGGAACTATGGCACCACGCAGCGCGCCGGCACGAATGCGCAGGCGTCTGCGCGCCGCATGGCTCCGACCCTTACGAACCCACCACGCCGGCTAGCGGGCTGCTGGCCGAGGCGTAGAGCTTCCTGGGCATGCGGCCGGCTTCATACGCGAGGCGGCCGGCTTCGACGGCGAGTTTCATGGCGCGGGCCATTTTTTCGGCTTCCTCGGCGAGAGCGATGGCGGTATTCATGAGCACGCCATCGGCGCCCAATTCCATGGCGATGGCGGCATCGGAGGCCGTGCCGACACCGGCATCGACAATCAGCGGCACCTGCGTGATCGTCTCTCGCAGGATGCGCAGGTTGGTTGCGTTCTGCACGCCGAGCCCAGAACCGATGGGCGCGGCCAGCGGCATCACGGCGGCGGCCCCGGCATCAACCAGGCGGCGCGCGTTCACCACATCGTCATTGGTATAGGGCAGCACCACGAAGCCCTCTTTGACCAGGGCGCGCGTAGCCTCGAGCAGGCCGGCGTTGTCCGGGAACAGCGTCTTTTCGTCGCCGATGACTTCCAGCTTGATCCAATTCGAGAGACCCACTTCGCGCGCTAATATAGCGGTGCGGATGGCGTCGTCGGCGGTGTAACAGCCGGCGGTGTTGGGAAGGATGAAGATTTTCTCGCGATCGATGTAATCGAGCAGCGATTCCTTGGAGCGATCGGTGAGGTTGACGCGGCGCACGGCCACGGTGACCATGTCCGCGCCGGTGGCCTGGTGGCAGCGCTGCATTTCCTGAAAGCTGCGATACTTACCGGTGCCCACGATGAGGCGGGAGCGGAATTCGCGGCCCGCGATGGTGAATGATTGCGGCATGCCCCCATTGTAACGGGGCGGCCGGGGTTGGGTATCGCGATCGAGCGCGCCATCAAGGTGCCGGGGTTTCGGAACGGAAGAACCATTTTGGGAAGAATCGCCCAAAAGTTCACCGGAAACAAAGCACTTAACCTTTGATTTCGGGACGATTCTTCCCGTTTTGGCCTGCGCCACCAGACGGGACGCCCTGGGCATGGCCCGCAAGTCCGGACCGCGGAATCGCGCTAGCATGTGGTTGAATCCGATGCGTAAATCCGTTCAAGTCACTTTGACTGTCGCCGCGGGCGTGGCGCTGGCCGCCTGCGGCCGGAATTCGGCGGAACGTGCGGACCCCTGCACCGCCGCCTCATTCAACGATCAGGCATGCCAGGACGCCGTCGCCAAGGGCGGATACTATTGGGACGGATCCTGGTATGCGATGAACTATTCGCATCCATACCCGTATTACTATGACAGCTACCGAAGCTACGTAGCGAACGGCGGCACGGTAACGGCTGCGCCCGCCGGCTCCTATAGCCCGGCGGCGGGTTCGGTCGAGCGCGGCGGTTTCGGTGAGGCCGGCGGCGCGCACGGTGGCGAAGGAGCGGGGGAGTAATGCGACGGGTCGAAGCGGCGCCACGCGATAACTGGCAAAAGAAGGTGGAAGAAGCGGGTTTGATCTGGCACTCGGGGGACCAGGTCTACTGGAATGAATCGGCATTCTACGAGTTCACGGCCAAGGAAATCGATGCGCTTGAAGCGGCCACCAACGAGCTCGAAAAAATGACGCTGGCCGCGGCGCAGCATATCATCGACAACAAGCTATACGCGCGGATGGGCATCCCGGCAATCGCGGTGCCGCTGATCGAGGCCTCCTGGGAGGCCGAGCCGCCATCCATATATGGCCGCTTCGATCTGGCCTACGACGGCGTGAACCCGCCCAAGCTGCTTGAATACAATGCCGACACGCCCACATCGTTACTGGAAGCGGCGGTGGTGCAATGGGATTGGCTGCAAGATACATTTCCTAAGCGGGACCAGTTCAATTCTCTGCACGAGCGCCTGATCGCGCTGTGGAAGGAGCTGACTCCCTATCTGCCTGGCGGCCGCGTCGACTTCTGCTCGATGGACGACGTGGAGGATGGCATGACGGTGACTTACCTCCAGGACACGGCGCAGCAGGCGGGACTTGCGGCAGCCAGCTTTCCCATTGGTGAAATCGGCTGGAACGGAACGGCGTTCGTGGGACCCAAGGACGAGCCTCTGCAATCGGTCTTCAAGCTGTACCCGTGGGAATGGATGATGAAGGACGCTTTCTCCAGGCACCTGGGTGCGGCGCCTACCATCTGGATCGAGCCGGCCTGGAAAATGCTGCTGTCGAACAAGGGCGTGCTGCCGGTTCTCTGGCAACTCTATCCGCGCCACCCTTACCTGCTGGAGGCCAGTTTCGACGGGCCGGGGCTGCTTATGAGCTGGGTGAAGAAGCCGCTGCTGGGCCGGGAGGGCGCCAACATCACCTGGCACCAGCCGGGGCAGGATATCGAGACGGGCGGCAGCTATGGTGCGGAGGGATACATCTACCAGGCGATGGCCCCGCCGAAAACCTTCGACGGCAAGTTCGCGGTGCTCGGCAGTTGGGTGATTGGACACGAAGAAGGCAACGCTGCCGGCGGCATGGGAATTCGGGAATCCGACACGCCGGTCATCGGGAATCTCAGTCAGTTCGTGCCGCATCTGTTTGACTGAGGAGAACCGCGGCCATCCGGCCGGAGACACTTATGAGCCAGATTCATGCCTTGGCTGCCAAAGAGGCGAAGGGCCCACTGCAGCCGTTTGCTTACGATCCAGGAGCGCTCGGGGACGAGCAGGGCCGCTGCTGTGGGGCGGGATTACGGTGTTCAACCCGCTGGGCGAAATGAACGTGCGGCCCACCGACCGCGTGGCCGTGATCGGTATCGGCGGCCTGGGTCACATGGCGCTGCAGGTCGTCAACAAGTGGGGTTGCGACGTGACGGCCTTCACCTCGAACGCGAAGAAGGCCGATGAGGCGCGGCGCATGGGGCTCATCACGTGATCGACACGCACTCGGCCGAAGAGCTCAAGAAGGCTGCCGGCCGCTTCGACTTCGTTCTCTCCACGGTGACTGCGGACCTGGACTGGAACGCATATCTCGAAACGCTGGCGCCGAAAGGACGGCTGCACGTGGTGGGTGTGCCACCCAACCCGATTCCGGTGCCGGTCTTCGCGCTGCTGGTAGGGCAGCGCTCGGTGAGCGGTTCGCCTTCGGGCTCGCCGGCGGCCGTAGCCAGGATGCTCGATTTCGCGGCGCGTCACGGCATCGCGCCGGTGGTGGAAGAATTTCCCATGAGTCAGGCCAACCAGGCGCTGGCGCACCTGGAAGCCGGCAAAGCGCGCTACCGCATCGTCCTCAAGAACGATCTGGCGTGAGCCAGTGAGGCAGGTCGCGGACCTGCCCCACTATTCCTCTTCCACCAGTTCCCACAGGCCGCGGCCGCAAAAATTAGGACATTCGGGCAGGGTCTGGCCCTTGGTGAAACGGGCGGGCGTCTTGCAGACGCTGCACCAATAGATGCCGGTGACAGGTGCCGCAGAGCCTGGTCTATAGTTCATGGGATTCGATTCCTTTCAGTGTTGGGAGGGTGCAGCACCCAATCGACCATCAGCTCCATGCGGTCGACTTTCAGATCGGGCGGCGTGCTGTCGAGTGTTTCGGGCTGGAAGCCGTAGGCCACGCCGCAGCAGGCCACGCGGGCATTGCGCGCGGTTTCCACATCCACCGCGCTGTCGCCCACCATCAGCGTTCGGTCGCGGCTCACCTCGGCCTGCTCCATCAACACTTCGATGCCGATGGGGTTCGGTTTCTTGAACTCGAAGCTATTGCCGCCATAGATGCGGAAGAAGTGGTGCGCGACGCCGAGGCCTTCGACGATGGCGCGGCTCATGCGTACCGGCTTGTTGGTGAGAACGGCCATGCGCTTTTGGGCGGCGGCGAGACGGTCGAGCGACTCGCGCACGCCGGGATAGAGAGTGGTGAAATCGAGGACGTGCTCGCGATAGTATTCGAGAAAATATTCGAGCGCTTCCTGAACCTCGGCCTCGGTGGCCTGGTCGCCCACGGCGCGGCGAATCAGCACCGGGGCGCCATTGCCGACGTAGGAATAGACGCGCTCGTTTTCGAGAGCCGCCATCCCCATGTGCCGGCGCGTGGCGTTGACGGCGTTGGCCAAGTCCAGGCGCGAATCGATGAGGGTCCCATCGAGGTCAAAGATCACCAGGTCGAACACTAGGCCGCGCCGGTCCTCCGCTTGCGGGCGCGCAATTCGCGGCTGGCGGGCTTGCGCCGCGCGCGGCCGTTGTCGAGGCCATATTCCAGGGCCTTGCGCTGCAGCGTGTTGCGGTGGATTCCCAACTGCTTGCTGGCCGCGGATTGGTTGCCTTTGCTGTGCCCGAGCGCCGCTTCGATCATGCTCCGTTCCAGGAGCGCGACCGCGTCCGTAAGAAAAACGCCACCGTTCAACAGTCGAGCCACCAAACCGTCAAATTCGTTTTTCATTTCTTGTCCTTGTTTCCCTCGGGCGTTGGCGCTTGCCGCCGAGCGGCTGCCCAGGCTTGCTTGACCTGCCCGTATGCCTTGCGAAAACCTTCTTTAAACTCGTGGGGAGCCATGTCCGCAGCTACATTGGCGGCGCCGACCAGGTAAGGGGCCAGGCGGGAATTCGCCACCGAGGGCGGGGATGTGTCGCTGTGCGAGAACGCCATCAGGCCGGCCACCAACACCACCGCGACTACGGCTGCGCGCAATACGCCGAAGCCCACACCCAGAAGGTGATCGAAGAAAGAGAGCCCGGTCACCTTCAAAAACCTGCCCACCACAAAACTCACCAATGCGCCGGCCAGCAACACGCCGACGAACACGAGGATGAAACCGCCAAAATTCGCCGCCTGGCGCGAGCTCAAGTAGGGCGCCAGGAAGCCGCTCGCCCAGCCGTAAAACCATAACCCCATCACGAAGCCCAGCACCACCGAGACCAGCTCGATGACTTCCCGCGAAAGGCCCTTGCGAAAAGCGCCGACCACCGACGCAATCAGAATGAGCCCCAGCACAACATCCAGCCAGTTCATAGTTGGTGGCCGGTGAGCGCCTGATAGGCCTGGCGGTACTTTTCGCTGGTCTTCGCCGCCACTTCTTTGGGCAGCGGCGGGGCCGGCGGCTGCTTGTTCCAGTGAATGGATTCGAGGTAGTCGCGTACAAATTGCTTGTCGAACGAGAACTGCGGACCTCCGGCCCGGTACGTACCAGCCGGCCAAAAGCGCGAGGAATCGGGCGTCAGCACTTCGTCGCCCAGCACCAGCGTGCCATCGACGAAGCCGAATTCGAACTTGGTGTCGGCGATAATGATGCCGCGCGATTCGGCATAGCCGGCCGCGCGCGAGTAAATTGCCAGCGTCAAATCGCGCAACCGTTTTGCCAGGTCTTCGCCGACCAGGGAGACCACTTGCGGGAACGAAATATTCTCATCGTGTCCCGATTGGGCCTTGGTGGATGGCGTGAAAATGGGCTCGGGCAGCTTGTCGCTTTCTCGCAGGCCCGCGGGCAGTGCAATTCCGCACACGGTTCCGTGCTGCCTGTATTCCTTCCAGCCGGAGCCGGAAAGATAACCGCGCGCCACGCATTCGATTTCGATCATCTTGGCCCGCTTCACCAGCATGGAGCGGCCCTCCAGTTGATCGCGAAACGAGCCGAGCGGCGACGGGTACGCGTCCACTTGCGCCGTGAGAAAATGCGTCGGCGTCAGGTCGCGCAGGAAGTCAAACCAGAATATGGAAAGCTGGGTCAGGACCTTGCCCTTGTCCGGGATGCCGGTGGGAAGGATGTAGTCGAAGGCCGAGATGCGGTCGGTGGCGATAATCAGAAGCTGTTCGCCGACGCGATAAACATCGCGCACTTTGCCGCAGGCGTGAAGTTCGATACCAGGAAGATCAGTCTCCAGGAGAACCGGGTTCTGTGTGGGATGCACGGCGCCTTTAGATTATCAATCGGGGGAGTACTCCAAATCATAACGCCTCGCGCGCCGATTGCAAACCAAAATTTTGAAATTTCCATGAGGCGCGCGGCGCGTGCGACGGAGCCGGCGCGCGATCTTCCCCGCGGCTCATCGCTTATGCCGCGTGGCATCGGGTGAAGGTTGAAGAATTCAGGCCGGTTGGCCACCAATGCCGCGCCGTCCCGGCCTGCCGTGAACTGTACAATCGAGGAGTGACCGACGCAGCCCTGCTCGAACACATCGCCGGCTTGCCGCACGCGCATGCTAACTTTAAGCAACTTGTGCGGGAGCTGGGCACCAGGGGTGAAGGGCGGGCGGAACTGGAAACCGCGCTCGCCCGCCTGGCGGCCCGCGGCGACCTCATCGAGTTGCGCTCCGGCCACTACACGGCTACTGCGCGCAGCCGTGAATTCGCCGTGGGGCGTGTGAACATGCACCGCGATGGCTACGGCTTCCTGATTTCCGACCAGCCCATCGAAGGCATTCAGGGCGACGTATTCCTGCCGCCGGAAACGGCTGAGAAAGCCATGCACGGCGACCGGGTGGTGGTCCGCATCGCGCGCATCGAAGCTAACGGACGCGCCGATGGCGAGATCGTCAAGGTCCTAGAGCGCGCTCACCTGACCGTGGTTGGCGAGTTCCGCTTTGGAAAACGCGGCCAGTATGTGGTGCCGCATGATGACCGCATCCGGCAGTGGATCGAGATTCCCGAAGGCATGGAGCTGCCGCCGGCCGGCGCCACCATCGACCGCATCGGCGTCACCCCGCGCCAGGTGAATTCGCCCGCGGAACTGGCCGGCTTGATCGTCAATGTCGAACTGCTCGAGTACGCGGAGCGCGGTGAGCATCCAGTGGGGCGCGTGATCGAGATCCTCGGTTCTCCGGACGATTTCGGGGTTGACGTGGAGATCGTCATCCGCCAGCATCACCTGCCGCACCGCTTTGCGCCGGAAGTGGTGGAGCAGGCGCGCTCGATTCCGGATTCGATCGCCGCCGCTGAGCTCGCCTCGCGCCGCGATTTCCGTGGCCTGGATATCGTTACGATTGACGGCGAAACCGCCCGCGATTTTGACGACGCCGTGTGGGTGGAGCGCCTGGCGAACGGCAATTACACCCTGCAAGTCCACATCGCCGACGTCAGCCACTACGTGCGCCCCGGCACGCCGATCGACGTCGAAGCCCGCTTGCGCGGCACCAGCGTCTATTTCCCCGACCGCGCGGTGCCCATGCTGCCGTTCGAGCTTTCTACCGACATCTGTTCGCTGAAGCCGAGCGTGGACCGGCTCACGCTTTCGGCATTGCTCGAAATCGACCGCCACGGGGACACGGTGGCGCAGGAATTCACCGCCGGCGTGATTCGCAGCGCCGAGCGCATGACATACACCGACGTGCACCTGCTGCTTGAAGGCGATGCCGCACTGCGCGAGCGCTACCAGCCGCTGGTTGCGCGCTTCGAGCTGATGCGGGAACTGGCGCTGGCGCTGAATCGCAAGCGGGTGCGCCGCGGCTCGATCGATTTCGACATGCCTGAGCCTTTGATCGAGTTCGACGAATGGGGCGCCATGACCGGCGTCAGCCGTGCCTCGCGCAACATCGCTCATCGCATCATCGAAGAATTTATGCTGGCCGCCAACGAGGCTGTGGCCGGGCACCTGGCAGCGGCGGTTCCGGCAAGTATCTATCGCATCCACGAGAAGCCCGATCCTAAACGCGTGATGGATTTCGAAGAAGTAGCCGCCCACTTCGGCTATTCGCTCGGCGTGGGAGCGATCCCCGTGCAGCGGTTCGGCATCACCGACCGGCGCCGCGACGGCAGCAAGCGGCGTCGCGACATTGAGCTGGCAGCGCCCGAGTTGAAGATTACTTCGCGCCAATATCAAAAGCTGGTCAAGAAGATCGAAGGCAAGCCCGAAGAGCGTATCCTCAGTTACCTGATGCTGCGCTCGCTGAAGCAGGCGCGCTACTCGACCAACAATACCGGCCACTTCGCGCTGGCCGCCGATACTTACACGCACTTCACGTCGCCCATCCGCCGCTATCCCGATCTGGTGGTGCACCGGCTATTGCGCGCCACGTTGGATTCGTCCCGGAGCCGCGACGCCGAACGGAGCCGCGACCGTGAGGGAGCGGTTGCCACGGGCTTCTCGGAACCCGAACTATCCGCCATTGCCGCCGAGTGCTCGCAGACCGAGCGGCGCGCGGCCGAAGCCGAGCGCGAGCTGGTGGAGTGGAAGAAGGTGCGGTTCATGGCGGACCGCGTGGGCGAAGATTTCGACGCGCTCATCATCAGCACCGCCAAGTACGGCGTCTTCGTCGAGCTGACCGAACTGTTCATCGAAGGCCTGGTGCCCATCGACACCCTCCCCGGCGACGAATATGCCTACCGCGAAAACGTTCGCAAGGTAGTCGGCAAACGCACCCGGCGCGAGTTCTCCATCGGCGACCGCGTCCGCGTAGTGCTGGTGAGAATCGACGCCAACGAACGCAAGCTGCAATTCGCGGTGTACGAGGAACCGAAGCCGCGGAGGAAGAAGCGTTAGGCGTGGCGCAGGCTGTCAGCCCGCGCCACGCCGGCAGACCGGACTATGAAGGATGCGGATTTGACTTAATCCTGCTTCATTGGAGCGCGCCCGGCAAACGCAATGACCCAAAAGAAAATCGCGCAAGCCGAGGCAGACGCCGCGAAAGGGAAATCGAAGCTCCACCATCCTGCAGAGAATGGGTTGAGTGCCGTCGCGACGTGCCCTCCGGCGAGGGTCGCGAGGGCCAAATCCAGTAGCCACCCGATAAACGCACCACCTGCAGCATATGCAGCTAGAGAGCGAATGCCAAAGCGCCGGATCATCGATATTGTACCGTCAGCAATTCGCTCACTTCACTGCAGTTCCGAGAAGGTGCCGCGGCCTGCCCGGAAGGTGAAGCGTGCTGCAAGAAAAGCCGAGACGACTCTCGGCTCAGCAGGCTGGACAGCCCGCGCCACGCCGGCGCTGCTAAACTCGTAACTAGGCCGCCATGGACCGCCCTGCCGCTGCTACATCCGCCACTGCGCGAGACATCATTCTGGAAATCGTGCGCAATATGCGGGAAGGGCTCGAACCGCTGCATTACTCGACCCTCCCGCCGGCCATTTATCACGTCTATTTGCACCCGGACGATATGGAGCGGCTGCGCGGCATCGCCCCGCGCATCATTGATGAAGCGCGGCGCGCGCTGGATGCGGAGATGGAATCGCTTAACCGCGGCGGGCTGGCCGCGCGGCTGAAGCTGGCCCGGCGCGGTGAGCCCAAGATCGCCGCCCCCGAAGGCGGGTGGCAGATCCGCATTCTGGAGAATACCGACGACGATGTGGACCCGGGCGACATCGTCATCTACTCCGAGCTCGCGCTGCCGGCCAAGGAGGAATTCGGCGCCGGCAGCATGACCAAACGCATCGCTACGCGCCGCAGGGCGGGTGCATCGGCGAGCGCCGAATCGTCCTATCGGCCGGCGCAGGCTGCTCCCGTGACGCCGGCGCCAGTTCCCGCCGAGGCGTTTGCGGCGATCGAGTATGACGATCGCGGCGTGCGCAGGACGTTCTACATGACCAAGAGCGAAATCGTGGTGGGCCGCGGCGGGCGCGATTATTGGACCGATCTCAAACTAGATACGCTGCCCGACGTTTCGCGCGAGCACTTCCGCCTGCGGCGCGATCCGGAAAGCGGCAAGTTTTTTCTCAAGGATCTGAGCCGCCTGGGGACCACCATCGACGGCGTGACCGCGCCTTCGAGCATCGAAGTCGTCGGCAACGAGAAACGCGATCGCAACGTGGAAGCGCCCGTGCCGGAGAAGGCGCGACTCGGCCTGGCGGGCGTTTGCTTCCTGGAGTTCCGAAGCACCGCGCATGGTTAAGACGATGCTGAAATGCGCGGGGGCCAGCGACCTGGGCCGCGTGCGCCAGAACAACGAAGACGCCTGGTACATGGACGCCGAGCGCGGCATCTTCCTGGTGGTGGACGGCATCGGCGGGCAGGCGGCGGGCGAGAAGGCGGCGGAAATCGCATTGGACCGCATTCGCGCCCGCCTGGAACGCCAGACCGGCTCGGTGGAGCAGCGCGTGCGCGAGGCCATCACCATGGCCAACAACGAAATCCTGCGTGCGGCGCGCGCCAATCCGCAATGGCAGGGCATGGCCTGCGTGCTGACGCTGGTGGTGGTGGATGATGCTTCGGCGGTGGTGGGGCACGTCGGCGATTCCAGACTCTACGAGATTCGCCGCGGGGCGATTCGCAAGATCACTCACGACCACTCGCCGGTGGGCGCGCGCGAAGATGCGGGCGAACTTTCCGAGCTCGAGGCCATGCTCCATCCGCGCCGCAACGAAGTTTTTCGCGACGTGGGCAGCGAGGAGCATTCGCCCGACGATGCCGATTTCATCGATATCGAACGCGTGCCGTTCGAGCCCGATGCGGCGCTGCTGCTGTGCACCGATGGTCTCAGCGACCAGGTGACGGCGGAATACATTCGCGTGGTGGTGGAGCGCAACGCAGGCGATCCCGCTGCTGCGGCGCGCCAGTTGATTGAAGCCGCGAATACGGCCGCCGGCAAGGATAACGTCACGGTGGTGCTGGCGGAGGGCCCCAGGTTCGCCGCGTCCAGGGTGGATGTTCCGCGCCAGGGGTTCCGCATGGGCGGGGCGATGATTTTGGCTGCGGGGGTATTGCTGGTGGCGCTCTTCTCCATCGGAGTGGTGCGGGTCTTCCAGCCAGCCAAGAGCGTGCCACCGGTAGCCACCGGGCCGCGGATATTTCAGATCGATGCTTCGCCCGGCGGGCCAGGAACTCCTGGCGAATCCCTTTCCCAGGCGCTGGCGCAAGCCCGCGCCGGCGACATCATTCAATTCGCCGCCGATAGGGAATACCACCAGCCGGTGCGGCTGAAATCCGGCGTTACGTTTCGTGGCAGCCAGGCCGGGGAAATGGCGAATGGCTCGCGTGCCATCCTGCGTCTCGCTCCTGGAGCGGCCGGCCCGGCTGTGTTGGCCGACCGCGTTCACGACGTACGCGTGGAGGGGCTGCGCATCCTTGCCGATCCGCAGGCGCGGCTGCCGCAGGGAGTTCTCCTAGTCGATTCCAGCGTCGAAATCGACGATGCGGAAATCCAGGGCGCCACCATCGGCATCGAAGTCCGCGGCTCGAGCAGGCTGCTCTTGCGCGCCTCCACGCTTCGCGACTCGCTGGCCGAGGGACTGCTCGCCTCCGGTCCCAGCTCGCTGTGGCTGTCGCACAATTCGTTCCTGCACAACCACGGCGCCAACCTCGCAGCCCGCGATGGTGTGCAGTTGTCGCTCAGCGGCAATGTGTTCGACAAAAGTTCGCTCGCTCTGCCGCCTGAGCTCAAGATGGACAGCGTTCGCGAGCAGAATTTTTTGCTGGATGCGAAGCCGGCCGCGATGCGGCGCGGTGGCAGGAAGCCATGATTGCCCCCGCCGACCGGCACCTCGGCAAGTATGAAATCCGCCGCAAGCTGGGACGCGGCGGCATGGCCGACGTGTACCTGGCCGAGGACACCGAAACCGGGCACACGGTGGCGCTGAAGCTGATCGAACACGGCACGGATGCCGACACCGTCGATGCCATCGAAGCCGAGCGCCGCGGCGCGATACTGCAGGCCCGTCTGGCCGCCATTGACCCCAGGGTGGTCCGCGTGTATGACGCCGGCGATCTGGAGAATTACTTCCACGTCGCCATGGAGTACATCGAGGGGCAGGACGTGGCCGAATTGCTGCGCCGCGGTCCGCTGGTGGTCGAGTTCGCAGCCGATACGGCCATCGCTGTAGCGGAGACGCTGGTCAACGCCCATAACCTGGAGGCGACGATCGACGGCAAGGACTTCCGCGGCGTGGTGCATGGCGATATCAAGCCCAAGAACATTCGCATCGACAACCGGGGCCAAGTGCGGGTGCTCGATTTCGGCATTGCCAAGGCGCTTTCGCTGTCGCGCCGGCTGACGCGCAATGAATTCGGCTCAGTGCCCTACGCGTCGCCCGAGCGACTCGATTCGGGCGAGGTGGACGCACTTTCCGATTTGTGGTCGCTGGCCGTGATGCTCTACGAAATGGTGACCGGCCTGCAGCCGTATCACGCTGAATCGACCGAGCGTCTGGAGAGCATGATCCGCTCGCGCATCCCGCCGCCTCCCGCGCCCGATCCTTGCCCGGAGCCGCTGCGGCGTATCCTTATCAAAGCCACCGCGCCGGATGCCGCCGTGCGCTACCAATCCGCTCGCGAGTTCGCCGACGACTTAATCGCGTTCCGCCAGGGCGCCCCGGTGCGGGCGGCGGCCGAGGACCTGGATGCGACGCGGCGCACCACACGAGCCGAGGCTGACGATGCCACCCGCCGCACCGCGCCCCGGGGCGAGGAGACGCGGCGCAAGCCGGCCGCGCGGAACTGGCCTCTCACATCCCAGCTTCCCAAGCGGCGCACGCCTTTCGGCTCGGCGATGCGTGGGGTGGTGCTGCTGGCGGTGGCGGCGATCATGTATGGCGGCTGGGAGATCGTGGCCAATTACCTGATGTACCAGCGCGGCCAGCAGCTCAAGCGCGACATTCAGGCCGAGCAGGTGACCGATCCCGACCAGATCTGGAGCCGTTGGACGGAACTTTCCAAGCACAATCCGTCGTCTCTTCTCTTGTACTCGCCGCGCAGAGCGGTGAAGGAAGAATTGGTGGAGGCAGGCGATCGCGTGATTACCGCTTATCGCAACGCGGGCGGCCAGCCAGTCTATGAGAGAGATTGGGAGCGTGCCCGCAACGCCCTGGCGCGCGCCTTGATGTTGGATCCGGACGATCAGGTGCGCGGCAAGCTGCGCCTGGCGGAGGGGCACGTGGCCCGCATCGACGGCGCAGTTCACCACGACGCCAAGCAATTGCAAGCGGCGGTGGACGATTTCACCGAGGCCGAGCGCCTGCTGCCTCACTCGCCCGATCCCGAGCTTGGGCTGGCGCGCGTCTACTATAACCTGAAGGACATCGACAAAGCGTCTGCCGCGCTTGAAGAGGCCGAGCACCGCGGCTACCAACTCGCCAACCGCGACAAGCTGCAACTGGCCGATGGCTACCGCGACCGCGCCGACCTCACCTTCTGGGATTCCCGCAACGTGCGCGGCTTGCCGCAGGAAAAGGACGAAGTGGGCCGCGCCGCCGCCGATTACCAGCGCGCGCTCGACCTGTATCAGAGCGCCGCCCCTTATGGCAACGCCAGCGCCGGCATCGTGCGCGTCGAAGCCAGCCTGTCAGTCGTCAATGCGCGTCTCGAACAGATCGCGGATTCCGGAGCTGCGGTGCAGAAATGACCGGGGCGGCTTGGATTGGTTTTTCCGTGGAACGGGAGCGGGGCAGGCGCTTCCGCCGGCCAGCCGTTTCCGCAGGTGAGTCCGCCGGTTGCAAGCAGCCAAACGCCGCCCGCAGCCGGCAGGCGCAAGTAGCTGCGCGATCTCCCCGCTAACATGCCCGTCACCCGCAGCAGCGCCGCCAGCCGCCCGGATGCCGGGCGCGGCGCTTTTGGCCGGCCTGGGTGGCGCGTGCGCGAGTTGCTGTGGATGCTTGCCGCCGGCGCGGTTGTCGCCGTGGGTTTGTGGTTCGTCTGGCGCGCCAAGACCGCCGGCTTTGCCGCCGCGGAACAGGCGCTGGACGACAGGCAAGTCGTCAATCTGAACGCGCTTTCCGCCCGTGAGGATTTGCTGCCCGTGCTCACGCTGTACCCCGATCCGGACGAGCGCGAATTCATTGCCCGCAAGATCTATAACATCTCCGGCGGCCTGCCCAACGTGGGCGCCATCGCCCGCATACGCGTTACCCGCGAGGACGTCGCCGGCCGCAGACTGCGGGCGCTGCGCGACCGGCTTGGCGGCCGCGACTCCATGCCTCTGGTGAGTAGCGACCAACTGCGCTTGCTTAAACCTTCGCTGGTGGTGCGCCGGCCGGAGGAGTTCCGGCGCTCGTTTGAAACTTGGGTCGCACTTTTCTTCGCCGCCTTTCTGCTGGTCAACGTGGTCTGGAGCTTGCGCGGCTTCCGCGGCGATCCATATCTTGTGCCGGCGCTGGTGCTGCTCACCGGCGTTGGCCTGGTGTTGATGATCAGCCTGCGCGATCCGCTGCGCGATCAGTTATTGTTCGCCGATTTCGCCCAGGGCGCGGTACTCGGCTGTCTGCTGATGGCCGCGGCCGCGCTGCTCGATTTCGAGCGCCTCACCGGCGGATTGAGCTTCGTGCCGCTGTTCGCCAGCTTCGCGCTTTCCGCTCTGCTGATCGTGTTCGGCTCCGGTCCCGGTTCGAGCGATGCCAAGGTCAACCTGCTCGGTTTTCAGCCGGTGGAAATCATTCGCGTGCTGCTGGTCTTTTTTCTCGCCGGGTACTTTGCCCGGCATTGGGACGTGCTGCGGCATGCGCGCGAGACCCGCGCCTCGGTGGCCGGGCTCACTCGTCACATCGATATGCCACCGCTCGAATATACGCTGCCGGCTGCCGCGTGCGTGGCGCTGTCGCTATTGTTTTTCTTCTTGCAAAGAGATATGGGACCAGCGCTGGTTTTCTGCTGCCTGTTTCTGACGCTCTACGGCATTGCACGCGCAAGCGTGTTCGTGCCGGTGGTTGGACTGGCGCTGGTGGTGCTGGGTTTTGTGGCCGGTTTTTACCTGGGAGTGCCGCACACGGTCGGCGAGCGCGTTTCGATGTGGCTTTCGCCCTGGGACAACCTCGTTCATGGCGGCGACCAACTGGCGCAATCGCTCTGGGCCTTCTCCACCGGCGGGGCCTCGGGCATGGGCATCGGTCTGGGGGATCCCCAATTGGTTCCCGCCGTGCACACCGATTTGATCCTCTCCGCGCTGGGTGAGGAATGCGGTTTCCTGGGAGTCGCGGCGGTCTTCGCCATCTACGGATTCATCGTGTGGCGGGCGCTGCGCATCGCCTTGCGCGCCGCCTCGGACTACCAGTTCTTTTTGGCCGCAGGCTTGGGAGTAGCCACGGCGCTGCAGCTTCTGCTGATCTCCGCCGGCGCGCTCGGCGTGGCGCCGCTGTCGGGGGTGGTGACGCCATTCCTGAGTTACGGCAGGACGGCGCTGGTGGCGAATTTTCTGGTGATCGGCATCCTCGAATCCGTCTCCGCGCGCAGCGGGCCGGAGGGGCGCCGTCGAGAGCAAGATGGTCCCGCGCCATTTCGGGCGCCGGTGGCCGTGGCAGGCATTCTCATCGCCGTGGCGGGCGCTACGGTGTTGGCCAAGGCCGCGTGGGTCGAGGTGCTGCACCCGGCCGCGGTGATGGGTGAAGGCGCTCTGGTAGTGGAGGCAGACGGAGCCCGGCGATTCGAATACAACCCGCGTTTTCAGGAAGTGATGCGCCAAATCCCCATGGGCGCCATTTACGACCGCAACGGCCTGCCGCTCGCAACCAGCGACTGGAGCGAGCTCGAAAAACACCGCGCCGAGTACGCCGCGCTGGGCATCGATATCGAGCGCGCCTGTTCCCGCACCGAGATCCGCCACTATCCGTTCGGCGGCCTGATGTTCGACCTGCTGGGCGATCTGCGCACCCGCGCCCGCTGGGGCGCCGGCAACACGGCGTTTGTAGAACGCGATTCCGCCCGCCGCCTGCGCGGCTACGACGACCGGCCCACCCTGGTGGACGTCAAGAACCCGAAAACTGGCGTGCGCGAGCCCGTGATCCGCTACGACTACCGTGAACTGGTGCCGCTGGTGCGCCATCGGTACGATCCCAACAGTCCCGAGGTGCGGCGCGTGCTCGACAGGCCCCGCGATATCCACATGTCGATCGATGCGCGCCTCACTGTGCGCGTGGCGGCAATTCTGCGCGCCACGCTGGAGAAAGCCGGTCTCGAGAAAGGCGCGGCGGTGGTTCTCGATCCATCGTCGGGCGATTTGCTGGCTGCGGCCAGCCTGCCGCTGCCGCCGGATAATCCTCCGGCCGAACCCACCGGCGAGCAGGCCAGTCCGTCCCTGGATCGCGCGCGCTTCGGCCTCTACCCGCCCGGCTCCACTTTCAAGGTGGTCACCGCCATGGCCGCTTTGCGCAAGGACCCGCGACTGGTCGACAAGACATACGAATGTATCCGGCTCCCCGATGGGCGCGTGGGCAACTTCATCAAAGGATGGAAACGTCCCATCCGGGACGACATTGAAGATAAGGTGCCGCACGGAACCGTCAACATGGAGCGAGGACTTGTGGTCTCCTGCAATGCTTACTTCGCGCAATTGGGTACGTATGACGTGGGCGCGGAGCCACTGCTCGAGACCGCCGGCCTGCTGGGTATTTCGGCGGCCTCGCCCGCGACCGCCGCGCAACTGCGCAAGTCGCTTCCGCAATCGTCTTACGGGCAGGGGCAGGTGGTGGCCTCGCCGTTCCAGATGGCACGCGTAGCGGCCACCGTAGCGACTGGCGGAGCCATGCCGCAGGGCCGTTGGATCACCGACGAAACCAACGCGCGCACCGCGCCGCCCCAGCCTGTGTTGACCGCCGATGCCGCCGCCACGCTGGGCAAGTTCATGCGCGAAGTGGTGACCTCCGGCACCGGACAGCGAGCGGAGGCGTCCGTTCCCATCGCCGGCAAAACCGGCACCGCGGAGCTGGCCAGCGCGCCTTCGCACGCCTGGTTCATCGGCTTCGCCCCGTATGGCGCCGGGCCGCGCAAGATCGCCTTCTCCATCCTGGTGGAAAATGGAGTGTACGGAGGGGCAGCCGCCGCGCCCGCCGCCGCGCAGATTGCCGAAGCGGCGCTGCAACTGGGCCTGATTCAGCCATGAGATTGTTTTCCGATATCGAAAAGACCATTGAGCGCGGCTTCCGCAAATGGACCGAGCACGTCTTCGGCGCCGCGCAATCCGACGAGCTGCTGCTGGTGCATCGCGCCATGCTCGAGGAAATCGAAGCCAAGGTCCAGACCGCCAGCCGGGGTCAGCGCATTTTCCCTTATTCGCTGGTAACGGTCACCCTGGTTGCCGCCGATCCCGACCGGCGCGCGCTCTATGCTGCGGCTTTCGGCGACGAAGGCCGCCTCGAGAACGACGTGCGGCAGGCCCTGGAAGGCGCCGGATGCCAGTTGCCGCGCCGCTTTTCCGTCGCTGTCAAAACCGCCGAATCAGGCGACCGCACGTTTCAGATTGAATACGGTTCCGCGCCACCCGCCCGGCACGATGCACCGGCGCCGGCCAGCCTGGTGGTGGTGAAGGGAAAGGCGGAGGCCGAAACCTACGCGATCTCTAAACCGCGCACCAACATCGGCCGTATGGCGGAGTTGACCGATGCCGAACAGCGCGTGGTGCGCCGCAACGATGTGGTCTTTCTCGAAGGTGGCGACGAGGCCAACAACACCGTTTCGCGGAAGCACGCGCATATTCAATTCGCGGGGGGCGAATACCGCGTCGCCGATGACTCGAGCGAATTCGGCACGCGCGTATTCCGCGACGGCCGCTCGATCGATGTCCCGGCAGGCAACCGCCGCGGCGAGAAACTCCGCTCCGGCGACGAGATCTACCTGGGCCGCGCCTGCCTGCGGTTTCAGCAATAGGGCATGGTCTAAAGCCGGGCTGAAAAACATCAAGGCATTAAGCCGCAGATGAACACAGATAAACACAGATAGAAGCAAACGGAAAAGAAGACGAAAGCCGATAAAAGCAGATTAAGAGACAAAAGCAGATATAGGCAGATAAAAGCAGATAAAAGATAAAAGCAGATGAAAGAAAACGGCCTTATCTGTGTTCATCTGTGTTGATCTGTGGCTCCAAGATCTTGTTAGGTCTCGGTTTGCCGGCTCTTGCGAGCGCCATGTTTTTGCCGCGCGGCACGAAAATGCCGCGCCTCAATCGCACGGCGTGCTGGCGTCAAAAGACTTGACCCCTGGCAGCCTGCGTGCCTGAGACCGGGTGTGACGCTAGGTCCGATGGCCGGAGAACTGGAACGCTACATGGATCTGCTCAGCGCGCGGCAGAAACTGGTGGCTTCCAACATCGCCAACGCCGACACGCCGGGCTACCAGACCCGGGACATCGACTTTCAGAGCGAGTTCCAGAACGCGGTGGGCGCTCCGCAAGCTGTCCCGGTAGCGGGCCTGCCCAGTAAGAATGACGGCAACAACGTCAGCATCGACCGCGAATCGCGGCTGCTGGCGGAGAACGCGCTGCGCTTTCAGGCAGCTTCCAGCCTGCTGCATGTGCAGATTACGCAACTGCGCGAGGCGATCAAAGAAGGACAAAGCTCATGAGCCTGTTCTCGGCGCTTTCGGTGGGCGCATCCGGCATGGCGGCGGAGCGCGCGCGCGCCGAACTGCTGGTGGAGAACCTGGCCAATGCCGAAACTACGCGCACTCCGGAAGGAGGTCCGTACCGGCGCAAGGACGCGGTGTTCGAAAGTGCGCCCGTCGAGTCGCCGTTTTCGTCGCTATTCGGCCAGGAAATGAATGCCCCAAACGGCGTCAGCGTGGCCGCGGTAGTGACCGACACGCGCGACCCCGAGAAGCGGTACATGCCGGGGCACCCCGATGCAGACGCCAACGGGTACGTGGCCTTTCCGCGGGTGAACCCAGCCGAAGATACGGTGGATCTGCTGGAGGCGGCGCGCGGCTACGAAGCCAACGTGGCCGCTATCGGCGCGGTCAAGGACATGATCCAGCGCTCCATCGACCTGTTGAAGTGAGGTTGAAACCATGGCGTCTCCCATTCTTCCCATTTCAGCCCCGGTTCTGGCGGAGCCGCTGGGCGCGACGGGCGCCTCGGGCGGCGGTGATTTTGGCCAGGTATTTTCGAGCGCCATCCGCTCGGTAGAGGGCGCCAATCAGGATGCGCAGGCATCGGTCGAACGCTTCCTCACCGGCGAGGGAGAGGATCTCCACAACACGGTGCTAGCCACCACTCGGGCGGAGATGGCCTTCGACATGTTCCTCCAAACGCGCAATAAGGTGGTCAGCGCCTATCAGGAAATCATGCGCATGCAACTCTAGTCCGCGCATGCGCCGGACTTGTGCTTGAGTGTTGGCTCGCAAGTGGGAGGCCTTGATTTGATCGACTGCAATGGGTCTGCCGTGCAGGCTGGCGTCGCGTTCGCGCCCGCCCCGGTCCGCGTGCCTTCCCGTTCCTTGCCGGCTTCATCTCCTTTCCGGTTTTCCGTGCCTATTCGGCCTCAGGTTTTGGGCTTGTACCACCGATCTGAGAAGCATACCGGCAGTGTGCCGGAGCGATCGGCATGAACAGGATTTTTGCCAACCTGACCCTGCGCCAGCGTGTCACCATCGGCCTGATGCTGCTGGCCGTCGCCGCCAGTCTGTACGCCCTGGTCCATTGGCAGAAGGAGGCGGATTTCAAGCCGCTGTTTACGAGCCTGGCCCCTGAGGATGCCGGCGCGATCGTGCAAAAGCTGAAGGAGAGCGGCGTGGAGTACCGCCTGCCGGAGTCTGGCGGCGCGGTGCTGGTTCCCTCGGCGCGGCTGGCGGAGATGCGTCTGGCTATGGCTACGGCTGGCCTGCCAAGGTCGGGCCGCATCGGGTTTGAACTCTTCGACAAGGCTAACTTGGGGGCCACCGAATTCACCGAACATGTCAACTATCGGCGCGCCCTCGAAGGGGAGCTCGAACGGTCGATTATCTGCCTGGCGGAAGTCGAACAGGCCAGGGTCCACATCACTTTTCCCAAGGAATCGGTCTTTCTGGACTCGCAGGAGCCGGCCAAGGCCAGCGTGCTGGTTAAGATTCGGCCCGGCGCGCATCTGGCGGCGGAGAACGTCCAGGCCATCAACCATCTCGTCGCCAGCGCGGTGGAAGGGCTTACGCCGGACGCGGTGTCGGTTTTGGACATGAACGGCAACCTGTTAGGGCGGCCCAAGGTGGCGGGCGGGCTGGAGGGTCCGGAATCCTCCGAAGCGGCGCTTGAATACCGGCACAAGGTGGAGACGGACCTGCTGGCCAAGATCAATTCCACGCTCGAGCCCCTGCTAGGCGCTGGGAAGTACCGCGCGGGAGTATCGGTCGAATGCGACTTCGCCGCGGGCGAGCAGAGCGAAGAGGTCTACGATCCGGCACGCTCGGTGATGCTGAGTTCGCAGCGCAGCGAAGACAGCTCCGGCTCCGCGTTCGCGGGCGGTGTACCCGGCACGGCTTCCAGCTTGCCCAGGCCCACTTCTCGCCCGGCCAACGGAGCGGGGCGCAATACGCGCGTGTCGGAGAATATCACCTATCAGGCCAGCCGCACGGTAAAGAAGACCCGTCTTCCGGCGGGAACCGTGCGCAGGATGTCGCTGGCAGTGCTGGTGGACCATGAGTTGAGTTGGCAAAAGGACAAGGCCGGCTACCAGCGGGTGCTGGTGCCTCCCAGCGCGGACAAGCTGAAGGTGGTGCGCGATCTGGTGACAGGCGTCACCGGGTTCAACGCGGACCGGGGCGATCAGATTACCATCGAGTCGCTTCCGTTTGAGACTACGCTGACCCTGGAGCCCCCGCAGATACAGGCTCCGGCCGCGCCGGCCAGACCCACCGGGCCCTTCGGCCTGCCAGTCGACCGCAAGACCTTGCCGGTGGCGGCGGGAGCGGCGCTGGGTCTGGTGATACTGGGCTTCACGGGCGCATTGCTGCTGCGGGGAAGGGGCCGTGCGTCGCCCGGGGAAGTGGCGCTGCAGCAGGCGCTGCCCGCTGCGCCGGAGAGCGGGGAGCCAACCACTCCGAGCCTCACGGCAGCCGGCTCCAATGTGGAGCGGCAAATCGAGTCCAAGCTGGCTGAGCGCGACGCCATGCAACAGAAGTTGGAGGCACAGGCGCTGAATGCTTTGAACGTGACGCCGGTCATCACCAAAACCGCCGAAGTGCTGGCCAAACACTTGCGGGAGAAAATCAAACACGAGCCGGAAACGCCGGCGCAGGTTCTGCGGACGTGGATCCGCGAGGAAGATTTGTGAGACCGGGGGCGCGTGGATAGGCAATGATCGTCAACGCCAGGCCGGAAACCGAAACGCTGTCGTCGCTTCGCAAAGCGGCCATGCTGCTGATCGTGCTGGGTGAACAGACGGCAGCGGAGCTGTTGCAACAGCTATCCGAGGACGATGTTCAGAAGGTTAGTCGCGAGGTGGCCCGCATTACCTCCATCTCCAGCGAGCAAGCCGAAGGCGTCCTCAACGAGTTCCACCACATGGCAGTGGCGGGCGACTACCTGGCGCGCGGCGGCATCGACTTCGCCCGCAAATTGTTGATGCGGGCGTTCAGCCCGGACACAGCCAAGCGGATGCTCGACCGCCTGACCAAGGCCTTGGGTGCGGATGCCGCATCCTTCGATGCGCTGCAAAAGGCCGATCCGCAACAGCTCGCGAAATTCATTCACAGCGAACATCCGCAGACCATCGCGCTGGTCCTGTCGCACCTCAACGCTTCCCAGGCCGCGGCCCTTTTGACCTCGCTGCCAGCCGGGCTGCGCTCCGACGTGGCCCAACGCATGGCGAGTCTTGACCAGATCTCGCCGGAAATCATCCTCAAAATCGCCAACGTCATCGGCCAGAAGCTGCAGGCCCTCGGGGAATTCAGCCGCGAGTCCTACGGCGGCGTGCGCGCCGTGGCCGAGGTGCTGAACCGGCTGGACTCGGGTTCAAGCCGGGAGATTCTGGATCACATCGAGCAGGCGGATACCAACCTGGCGCAGACCATCCGTCATCTGATGTTCGTGTTTGAGGACCTGCTGTTAATCGATCCCATGGGCCTCAAGGAGGTGCTGGCCAAAGTGGATCGCAAACTGTTGACGGTGGCGCTCAAAGGCACCAGCGAGCAACTGCGGACGCAGATCCTGGGATGCATGTCGCAGCGTGGCGCCGAAATGTTGAAGGAAGACATGGAAGCGCTGGGCCCGGTGAAGATCAAAGAGGTGGAAACGGCGCAGCAGTCGATCATCGCGGTTGTACGGCAACTCGAATCCGAGGGTGTGATCAGCCTCAAAGGCACAGTCGGAGAGCAGTATGTCGTCTAAGTTGCTGCCGTCAGACCATGCCGCCGGCGCGGTTCGCTTCGCCTGGAAAGAAGTGCCCTTGTCGGAGACGGATGCAGGGCGCAGGCCTGCGGGAGGAACACCGGATCCGGCCGAGGCAAGAGTGTGTCTGGAGCGCCAGGCCGAGCAGCGGGAGCGGGAGGCGCAGGCCGCCGGGTTCCGCGAGGGTGAGGCGGCCGGAAAGAAGCGCGCCGCCGCAGAACTGGGGCCGGTGCTGGAACGTCTGGTTTGTTCAATCCGCGAACTGGCGGGCTTACGCAGCCAGATGCGACGCGAGGCCGAAGCGGACATGCTGCGGCTAGCGCTCGAAATTGCCCGCCGCGTCTTGCGGCGCGAGATGGCGGTGGATCCGGATGCCATGCGCGGTCTGGTGCTGGCGGCGCTTGAAAAGCTGCAAGGGCAGGAAATTTCCCGCGTAAAGGTGCATCCGTCGCATGCTGCGCTGGTGAGCGGCCTGCTGCGCAAGAGCGGCGCGGGCCAGCCGGTGGAAGTGATTGCGGACGCGTCGCGCGAACCGGGCGCCGTGATCTTCGAAAGCGAGCGCGGCAACCTGGACGCATCGGTGAATGCGCAGCTTCGCGAAATTGAGCGGGGGCTGGCGGATTGTTTGCGGAGGCACGCTTGACGGACGATCCAATCTCGCTGGAGCCGTATTTCGCGGAGCTCGAGCGCGTGTCCCCAATGCGCTGGACGGGGAAAGTGACGGAAATGGTGGGACTGCTGGTCGAGTCGCACGGGCCTAACGTGGCGGTGGGCGATTTCTGTGAACTGGAAACCTCCGCCGGCCGGCGGGTTCGCGCCCAGGTGATCGGCTTTCGCAACGGGCGTGTGCTTTCCATGCCTCTCGAAGAGATCGATGGGCTCCAACTGGGCGATCTGGTGGCGGCACGCAGCCAGGAGGCGCGGGTGCCGGTCTCGCCGGGACTGCTGGGGCGCGTCATCGATGGTTTCGGGCTGCCGATGGATGACGGCCCTCCCATCCAGGAGCAGGCGCAGTACAGCCTCTACGGCATGCCCGTCAATCCACTCGATCGCGAGCACATCACCCAGCCGCTGGTGACCGGTGTGCGTGCCATCGACGGGCTTCTGCCATGCGGCAAGGGGCAGCGCATCGGAATCTTCGGCGGCAGCGGCGTCGGAAAGAGCACCCTGCTCGGAGCGATGGCCCGCGACAACTCCGCGGACGTGACCGTGATCGCCATGATCGGCGAACGCAATCGCGAGGTGCGCGCATTTCTGGAACATGAGCTGGGGCAAAAGGGGCGCCAACGTTCGGTGGTGGTGTGCGCCACTTCGGAACGCCCGGCGCCGCTGCGCGTGCGCGCCTGTTTTGTCGCGCTGGCGGTGGCCGAGTACTTTCGCGACCAGGGAGCCAGCGTCCTGCTGGTCATGGATTCGATCACCAGGCTGGCTATGGCGCAGAGGGAAATCGGTCTGGCGGCCGGCGAACCTCCCAGCCAGAAAGGATACACGCCTTCCGTTTTCAACCTGCTGCCCAAGGTCCTGGAAAGGGCTGGAAATTTCCGCCGCGGGTCCATCACAGGCTTCTTCACCGTGCTGGTGGAAGGCGACGATTTCAACGAGCCGATTTGCGACGCGGCGCGCGGAATCCTCGACGGCCACTTCATTCTGTCGCGCCAACTGGCCGGCCAGGGGCACTATCCGGCGATCGATATTCTGCACTCAGTCAGCCGGCTGTCGCCGGCGCTGTCCACTCCTGCGCAAATGGCTTCGGCGCGGAAGATGCGCCAGGCGCTGGCCGCGTACCGTGACGCCGAGGATCTGATCCAGCTCGGCGCATATGTGGCGGGTTCCAATCCGCAACTCGACGCCAGTATACGGCTGCGGCCCGAGCTGATCGACTTTCTGCGCCAGGATCACGGCGTAAGCGCACCGCTCGAAGAGACCCTCTCGCGCATGGAAGAATTAGCCCGTGGTCTCGAAGCCGGCGAGCAAATGGTTGTGGCAAAACCCGCGAAGCCATAGTCCGATGATCGAGACAGCTCAATCCGGCGCGCCGAATGGAGGTCGCGCCCGCTATACCTCGCCGCTTTGCTTTGGGTCGTGCCGCGGTTTTTATACGAGCCCGAGTTTGCCAAGTGGAGCACAACCCGACGGTCGCCTGGCATTCGGCCGTTCCGAAAGCCGTGTCGGCAAGACCATCGTCTCCCCCGGTTCCGCCCACCGCGGCCAGCTATGAACGCATTCCACTTTCCTCTTGAAAAGGTGCTCGACTGGCGCCGCGGCGAGCTCGAACTGGCGGAACTCAAGTTCCAGCAGTTAGCGGCCGCGGTGACGGCCGCTGACAAGGCGCTGGCGGAACTCGAGACTGCCGGCATTCGGGCGGAAATTCTGGTGCGCGACTGGAGTCAGGTGTGCGGGCGCGACCTGGCCGCGCTGGGCAGCTTCCGCCTGCACGTGCGGAAGAAGAACGCGGAACTGGCGGCGAGGCGCGCCGAGTGCGCAGAGCGGCTGGAGGCCGGCCGCAGCGCCATGCTGGAGGCGCGCCGCCGCGCTCGCCTGCTGGAACGCCTCAAGGAACGCCGTTTCGAAACCTGGCGCCTGGCGCGCGATAAGGAACTGGAGGAACTGGCAGCCGAATCATATCTATCGCGGTGGGTGGGCCCTCTCCACACGGCCGGCGAGTGAGCCGGCGTAGTCGCCGCAACTCACGCCACGGCCTGCATCGCGTTACACTCATCCTCCATGGTGCGTCCTGAAAGACGCGTTCTTCTAGCAAGTGAAAGTCTTGTCCGGGTAAGCGCCGGAGCGCCCGGTAGCAGGCCCCAGCCGAAGGCAGAGATGTCGCCGGCCACAGCGGGGCGTCAAAAGTCCATTTTGTGGAGAGCAAGGAAGCGGGCCGCAACATCAAGTGAACGCTGCAGCCACGTCATAGTATCAGCCGAAAGGTGTTTGAAAGGGCCGAGCCAGTCATGTCATGGCGAAGGCAACAGACAGCAGTCTGGACCGGAAGGACTGCTGGACCTTTCCGGGGTAAGGGGCGGTGGCACGTTTCCAAAGAAGAGCGTGGAACAGGAGAGACCCTACCTGGCAGCCCAGTCAGGCAAAGACCGAGCGTATAAAGCCGGACGGCTGAAATCGCGAGGAGCCAGGAGGGAGTCCGAGGGGTCCACAGTACCGGTGAAGGCGCGCAAGATAACGCGCTGGAGGGAAGGGGCCCTGCTTTGATCGAGCTGCCAGGAGGTAAGTGCGAGGGCATGCCGGAAACGGCCAAAATCCCCAATGATAAAGTACGACAACTCCAACGCAAGCTATGGGTGTGTGCCAAGCAGAGTAAGACACGGCGCTTCCATGCGTTGTACGACCGGATCTACAGGAGTGACGTTCTGTGGAGAGCGTGGATGCGGGTGCGCAGCAATGGAGGGGCGGCGGGCGTGGATCAAGCCACGTTGCGATCCATCGAGGAGCAAGGAGTGACGGAGTTTCTCGAAGGGATACAGGCCGACCTGAAAGCAGGCCGATATCGTCCATCCCCGGTGATGAGGCGATGGATACCGAAAGCTGATGGGAAGCAGCGGCCGCTGGGGATACCGACGGTGCGGGACCGGGTGGTGCAGATGGCGGCGAAGATAGTGGTGGAACCGATCTTTGAGGCGGATTTCCAAGAGTGCAGTTATGGATTTCGTCCGAAGAGAAGCGCTACCCAGGCTCTGGAAGCAATCCGCGAAGCGGGCAACCGGGGCTACAACTTCGTCATCGACGCAGACATCAAGGGCTACTTTGACAACATCCAGAGGGGAACCCTGATGGAGTTGGTGAAGGAGCGAATCTCGGATCGAAGGGTATTGAAGTTGATTCGGCAGTGGCTGGCAGCAGGAGTGATGGAAGACGGAACGGTGAGGGAAACGCTGGCGGGAACCCCGCAGGGCGGAGTGATCTCGCCGTTGCTGGCGAACATCTATCTGAATTACCTGGACCGGTTGTGGCAGACCCGATGCAGACAGTTGGGGTTGCTGGTGCGGTACTGCGACGACTTCGTAGTGATGTGTGGGAGGGAGTCGCAGGCCAGGGAAGCGCTGCGGCGGATCGGGCTGGTAATGCAACGGCTCGGACTGCAACTGCATCCCGAGAAGACGCGTATGGTGGATCTACGGAAAGGCAAGGAGGGATTCGTATTCTTGGGGTGTACGATCCGCAAGAAGCGAAGTATTCTGCGAAACCCGCGATGTCATTTCATGCATCGTTGGCCGTCGCCCAAGGCGATGAATCGATTCCGGGGCCGAGTCCGTGAGATCACGAGTGCGCGGAGCAGCGGGGAAGATGTGAAGCAGATTATCGCCAAGCTGAATCCCGTTCTTCGAGGCTGGGGAAATTACTTCCGAACGGGCACGAGCTCACGGGAGTTTCTAAAGATGGACCGGTTTGTGTACTCGCGGCTGGTGCGCTGGTTATATCGGCGAGGCGGGCAGCGGGCAACGCGGCGGGGCATCTGGACCGGCGAACAGTTTTGGAGTATGGGCCTGTACCGCCTGCGTGGGACCGTGCGCTACCCGGCGCAAGCCGCACCAGGAAGATCATCGTTAAGCCGTGTGCGGGAAAACCGCACGCACGGTTTGAAAGGGGTTTGTTGAAAACGGGCTGGCTATTATAGCCAGTACCGCGTCAAAATCTACCTATGCGTAGACTGTTTCCACTTGCCTTGACTCTGCTGGCCGCGTTGCCGGTGAGGCCGCAGGCCCCGGTTGAAACGGGCCTCGATCCGGACCGTCTGAAACTGATTCCCGTTCGATTGCAGGAGTTGGTGGATGCCGAAACCATTCCGGGCGCCGTCGCACTGGTGGCGCGCCACGGCGAAATCGCGTCTTTCGATGCCGTGGGCTGGCGCGATATCGAGGGCCGCAAGCCCATGACCAAGGATTCAATTTTTCAGATCATGTCCATGACGAAACAGTTCACCGGCGTGGCCGCCATGATGTTGGTCGAGGAAGGCAAGCTCGAACTGCGCCGCCCGATTGAAGACTACCTTCCCGAATTCCGCGGTCAGGTGGTGGACGAACGCTTGCCTAACGGCAACATGACCACGCATCCGCCCGCGCGCCCGCCCACGGTCTGGCAGTTGATGTGCCACACCTCCGGCCTGGCTGAGAATCCGGACGGCGAACTGAGCGACAACCTGCGCACCCTGCGCGTGCCCCTGGACGAGGCGGTGCGCTTCTACTCGACCCGCCATCTGCAGTTCGAACCTGGCACGCGCTGGCGTTACAGCAATATGGGAATCGCCACGCTGGGCCGTATTGTTGAGAAGGTCAGTGGTGAGGGGTACGCCGATTTCATTGAGAGCCGCATTCTGAGGCCGCTGGGCATGAGCGACACATTCTTTTTTGCGCCGCCCGATAAGCGAGACCGCATCGCGCTGGTCTACAAGCATGTTGGGGGAAAACTGGTGCGCGCGGGCGATGAGATTCTGGCAGGCGACCCGACGAAATATCGCGCCGGCGCCCGCTATCCCGGGCCCGAACTCGGCCTGTACTCCACCGCCGGCGACCTGGTGAAGTTTTATCAAATGCTGCTCTCGAATGGCGAATACAAGGGGCACCGCTATCTTTCCCGCCAGGCGATCGACACCATGACGCGAGTTTTCACGCCTAATGTGGATCCGTCCGGATGGCTGGGCGGTACGGGCTACGGATTGACTTTCGAGATTGTCGACAAGCCGGAAGGGACGCTGCTGCTCCACAGTCCCGGCACCTTCGGCCACGGCGGAGCCTTCGGCACAGAGGGCTGGGTGGATCGTCACAACGACCTCATCCGCATCCTGCTCGTTCAGGTTTCCGACAACACCGGCGGTCCCGCGCGCGCCGTCGTCATGCAGTTGGGCGAAGCCGCCGTGCGGTAGACGGCTGCGCGCCGCAAAATGCGGATGTAAACTTCAGGTGGGAGGGCGCATGGACAAACCACGTCACCCGCAAGTGATCCGAACCTGGCTCTTGGATCGGACCAGGTCGCAGCGAAAGCCACCGCTTAGCGCGCCCAAGCCGGCGCTCTCCGAACCACTCAAACCGACCCTTCGGGCGAAGCGTCGACCCAAGCACGGAGGTTAGTGCGAACAGGACACGGATGTTCGTGACGGTAATTGTCCTGCCCGTTGGAGCGCGATGGTCGCGATCGCAGCCATGCGAAGCATATCGGTAAGTGGGCGGGCAACGATTTTCCATGACGCGCGCAGTTGTTGACGGGAGACGCTTGCTTTCTGCCCCGTTCCGCGATACGCAGTCCGATGATCCCTTTGGGCGTCCTGCCCGTCGCAACAACTTGCCACGCCGTTGTTTTATCCACGTGCGATTCACAGGTTGAATCCATAACCTGAACGAAATGCTATAGAACTATCTTGAGGAAAAGCCCGTTTTGTCCGCAAAAACCGATTGACGCTTTTCGCATACGGGCGCATATTGATGAAGGTTCCAAGAGGTTTGAGGAACAGCAAGCCTCCGGAAACGTAGCGGACCGGGAACGGTGATCCGCAGCCAGCAAGTCTAGTTCACTAGTTTTGAGGCTGCGGGGAGCGAACGGAGATCGGGCGGGTTCGGAAGGCGCGGCCGCCGGGTGACCGGGCCAGTCGAACGCTTTGATCCTTAGGGAGGTAAAAGTCCCGAAGGGGAGTGGAAGCTGGGCGAGCCATTCGGGGAGTCATAGGTGGAAGCAGCAACGGGCTAGAGGCGAGGAAGCGGCCGTGGCGGGCAAGAGTCCGCGGGCGGTAGCGGAGCCGAAGAGCCGAACGGGTTGCGGAAGCCAGTGGCAAGCAGGCGAAGTAGCAGGCCGGGAACTTTGACCCCGGAATGGAGGCTCTGAAAGGGGCAGCCGTTGCGGGCGAGCGAAAGGCCGTTACGAGCCGGCGGTGCGGCTTGAGAGAGAAGAAAGGCTGCGGCGAGCCGGGAAGCGTTAATCCCGAGGCTGGAGAAAACAGCTTTGGGGGAGCGGAACGGCGGAACGTCCGGCGCTCTCAAACACAGTGTTCAGTGCCGTGCATGACGGCGGTGGGCAAGGCTGGGAATCAGGTCACTTGGAACCATTTCTTTTTGGTGCGTCCCGCCACACCCGCCGCACTGAGTCTCAGCCGCTCGTCACGGGTCGGGCTGCGGGCGCCACTCGCATTCCCTGACCTCGTGTCTCGTGCCGCGGGCTACAATGTGCATGTTACCCTGACCGGGTAAGCCACCCTGTACTCTGCTTGCAAGGGTGAATTCCAAGAGAAGGGTATAACGCGAGTCATTGAAGATCCGATCGCGCAAGTTCGATGGCCGTTGCGGGCGCCACAAGCGATACAATCCTGCCACTGATGGCTGCCCTGCGAGTGAGGGCGCCTGCCCGCGCTGCCGCCTACTGTTTGAAATCTGGGAATCTTCTCTCAAACTGAATCAACTCATCCGCAAATTCAATCCCCGGCACGATGATCTCGCGAAGCTTTCTCCCCAAGCGCCGGCGCACGATCCTCGCCAGTTGAGTCTGATTGGCGACGGCGTTCTCTGAGATCTCCGGGGGCGAAGGCAGTCGGCCCGCCCAGGCTGACCTTGCATCGCGGGAAAGGCCGTTTCGGTACTAGGATAGAAAAGGTGCGATCCCAAGTTTCCGAGGAGATTCGATGAGTGATTACCGACGCCATGTCAGTGCCGCCTGTGGCGTTCTGGCATGTCTGGCTTGGCTGCCGCAATTGAACGCGGCCGCCCCGACGGTTGCGCTTTCCGGTGCGCGCCGCCTCAGCTTCAACGATGGCTGGCGGTTTTACAAGGGTGAAGCCCCGGGTGCGGAGAAGCCGGAGTTCGACGATTCCTCGTGGCGCTCCGTCCGACCGCCCCACGATTGGGCGATCGAGGGCCCGTTCGATCCCAAGCTCAACCCGCAGACCGGCGCGCTCCCGGTTTTCGGCACCGGTTGGTATCGCAAGTCGTTTGCGCTTCCAGCGAACGCCAAGCAGAAATACTTCGCCATTGAGTTCGACGGCGCAATGTCCAATTCGAAAGTGTGGCTGAACGGGCATGAGCTGGGCGGGCGTCCTTACGGTTACATCGGTTTCAGCCTGGATCTCACACCTTACCTGAAGTTCGGCGGCGAGGCGAACGTAATCGCGGTGCGACTCAAGCCCGAGGCTCACTCGTCGCGCTGGTATCCGGGCGCGGGCATCTATCGCAACGTGTGGCTGGACGTTACCGGCCCGGTCTATGTCGCCCATTGGGGCACCTATGTCACCACGCCTAAGGTGAGCGAAGATCAAGCCTCCGTCGCTGTGAGAACCACGCTGCGCAACCGTTCCGGCAAGGAGGTCAAGGCCGTGGTGCAGAACTCGGTGCTTGGTCCCGACGGAATCATGGTGAGCCGCAACCTCGTGAACGCCACGATTCCAGCCGAAGGCGCGCGGACGACTCCGTTGGTGGTCCCCTCCCTGTTGACTGTGAATCGCCCGATGCGCTGGGACATCGACCATCCCAACCTTTACACGCTGGTAACAGAGGTAATGGAGAACAATCAGTCCGTCGACCGCTACACCACGCCTTTCGGCATTCGCACCATCGGTTTCGATAAAGAGAAAGGCTTCTCCCTGAACGGCCGTCATCTCAAACTGCACGGCGTCTGTGACCACCACGATCTGGGCGCGCTGGGCGCGGCCGTCAATCGCCGCGCCGTCGAACGCCAGTTGCAGATCCTCAAAGCCGCGGGCGTCAATGCGCTGCGCACCAGCCACAACCCGCCGGCGCCGGAAGTCCTGGAATACTGCGACCGGCTTGGTCTCCTGGTGATGGACGAGGCCTTCGACATGTGGCGCATCCCCAAGGTGCCCAACGGCTACAGCAAGTATTTCGCCGACTGGTCGGAGGACGATGTGCGCGACATGGCACGCCGCGACCGCAATCATCCGAGCATCATTTTGTGGAGCATCGGCAACGAGATTCCGGAGCAGGACCACCCGGAGGCCCAGGGCTGGAAGGAAGCGCGGCGCCTCACCGGTTTTTTCCACGCAGAAGATCCCACGCGGCCTACCACTTCGGCGTTCAATAGCTGGGAAAACGCCATCAAGAACAAGATGGCCGACGAAGTCGATATCCCCGGCTTCAATTACTCGCCGATGTACTACGGGCAGATCCTCAAGGAGCAGCCGACCTGGACCATCGTCGCTACCGAGACGGACTCTTGCGTCAGCTCGCGCGGCGTCTATCATCTGCCGATCGTAGCTTACGAAAAGCCCAGGTCGCTCCAGATCTCTAGTTATGGCACCGTCGCCCCGGAATGGGCCTATTGTCCGGACGTCGAGTTTACCTATCAGGATAAGTTCCCGCAAGTGCTCGGCGAGTTTGTCTGGACCGGCTTCGATTATCTAGGCGAGCCGACTCCTTTCTGGAGTTGGAAGGGTGCGAACGATTGGCCGGCGCGCAGTTCCTACTTCGGAATGATTGACCTGGCCGGATTCCCTAAGGACCGTTACTACCTCTTCCAGAGCCAGTGGAGCACCAAGCCCATGGTGCACCTGCTGCCGCATTGGAATTGGGAAGGCAAGGAAGGTCAGGCCATTCCGGTGATGGCTTACTCCAACGCGGATGAGGTCGAACTATTCCTCAACGGCAAATCGCTCGGTAAGAAGGCGCGTTACTCCGACTTGTGGGAGATGCCAGTGAACCCGAAAGTCAGCGAGACCGGTAAGTTCACGACTAAGTATCGCCGCGTCTGGCAGGTACCTTACGAGCCGGGTACGTTGCGAGCCGTGGCGTATCAGGACGGCAAGAAAGTCGCGGTGGATGAAGTGCGCACCGCAGCCGCGCCGGCCAAAGTGAAGCTGATGGCGGACCGCGCCGTTATCCAAGCCGACGGCGACGACCTTTCTTTTATCACCGTGCGGATTGAAGACCACAGCGGTAACCTGTGCCCCATGGCCGATAACCTGGTGCACTTTGATGTTACCGGCGCCGGAACCATCGCGGGCGTGGATAACGGCAATGCCGCCACCACGGAGTCCTTCCAGGCAGATCACCGCAAGGCTTTCAGCGGCATGGCGCTACTGATCGTGCGCTCCAAGGAGGGCGAACCCGGCAGAATCAAGATCGTCGCCACTGCCGACGGCTTGTCGAAAGACACGACGGAGTTGATCGCCAAACGGCCGAAGTAAGTGGGGCGGAGGCGCCCGGACCTGCGCCGAAGTGAATGTCACTGCGAGGGCCGGACGCGGAAGTGAGCCAGCCCTTGAGATGCGTCTGGACGAGTGCCCCTTCCCCACCCTCGCCGGCGCTTATCGAGATCAGCACGCGGTAGTACACGGTTACAGTACGCCGTGCGTCTGTGCCCAATGCGGGGCATACGTTGTGCGGGTCGGAATCGAACCGACTAGGTCTATGACCGCTTGAAAGAGTTCCTTTTGTAACCGAATTTGCGGCGGGCAGCTCTCCGGTCGAACCTCCAGTTGATCTTGATGCGGTCGCGGTTCATGCGACGATTCCATGCCCGGCTTTCCCTGCGCAGCGTCTTGAGATCAGGGATTCTTCGGGCCCCCAGGCATTGCCGCGAGAAGATGCCGATTTCGATTTCCTGAGTTCGCTACTCTGAATTGGCCCCTTTCGATGCTCTGATCTGGCCCCACCTGTAAACCATAAACCGTGTATCTTGTTTTGGGCCTCCGGGCCCAGAAGGAAGGACGGTTTTGAAGAACAGGAGAGCCAAAGTGGAACTATACGAGCAGATCCGGCAGGAGTACGAACATGGGACTGGAACGATCCGGGCGGTAGCCCGGAAATTGGGGGTGCACCGGCGGGAGGTGCGGAAGGCGCTGGCCAGCGCGATGCCGGCGGAACGTAAGGTTCCGGAACGCGAGCGGCCGAAACTGGGAGCGGCGATCCCATTCATCGACGCGATTCTGGAGGCCGACCGCAAGGCGCCCAGAAAGCAGCGGCACACGGCGCACCGGATATGGATGCGACTGCGCCGCGAGAGAGCTGAAGCCGAGGTAGCGGAGTCGACGGTTCGTCAGTATGTGCGCGCCAGGAAGGCTGCCATGGGCCTGCTGGGGCATGAAATCTTTGTGCCGCAATCCTATCAGTTCGGTGGCGAGGCGCAGGTGGATTGGTACGAAGGCTGGGTCGAGTTCGACGGCGAGGCCCGCAAAACCTACGTGTTCTGCTTGCGCAGCATGGCCAGCGGTGGCGCGTTTCACCGGGCGTATCCGCACGCCAATCAGCAAGCGTTTCTGGAAGCGCACGAGCTGGCTTTTGCCTATTTTGGCGGTGTGTTTCGTGTTTTGCGTTACGACAATCTGAAAAGCGCCGTAAAGAAAATTCTGCGCGGCCATCAACGAGAAGAGACCGCGCGGTTCATCGGTTTTCGCTCGCACTGGGGATTCGCAGCGGACTTCTGTACGCCAGGCGAGGGACACGAAAAAGGAGGTGTGGAGGGCGAAGGGGGCCAGTTCCGGCGGAACTATCTGGTGCCTGTGCCGAGAGTGCAGCACCTGGAGGAGTTGAACCTGCTGCTGGCGGCGGGATCGCGCGAGGAGCAGAAGCGGGTGATCCAGGGCCGCACGCAATCGATCGGCGCGGGGATGATCGCCGAACGGGAATATCTTCTGCCTCTGGCCGAAGAGGGCTTCGATCTGGCCTCGCTGCATTTTCCGGAGATCAATGCCAGTGGGTGCGCCAAGGCGTTGACGAACTTCTATTCGGCGCCATTGCCGGTGGGCACTTCGGTTCAGGTGAAGGTCTATTCGGCATACGTGGAGATCTGGCATCAGGCCAAGTGTGTAGCCCGGCACGAGCGCTGCTACGAGCGGCATAAGAAGGTGCTGGAACTGGAGCATTACCTGGACGCGCTGACGAAGAAGCCGGGGGCGCTGGCCGGTTCGACGGCGCTGGAGCAGTGCCGCGCACAAGGACGCTGGCCCGCCAGTTTCGATCAGTTCTGGGGACTGCTGAAAGAACGGGAGGGCAAGCAGGCCGGAACGCGAGCCATGATCGACGTTCTGCTGCTGGGCCGCGAGTATGGCGCGGCGCCAATGCGTCAAGCGGTAGAGGAGGCATTGGAATTGGGATGTTCGAACGTTGGGGCGATCCGCTATCTGTTGAATGTCCACAACCTGCAGCAGCAGCCAACGGCCAAAGCGGTAGATATCGGGGTGTTGAGCCGTTATGACCGGCCGCAGCCGAGTCTGG
>CAVXJY010000007.1:0-129512 GCA_963761855.1 Bryobacterales bacterium
GGTGCGTCCTGAAAGACGCGTTCTTCTAGCAAGTGAAAGTCTTGTCCGGGTAAGCGCCGGAGCGCCCGGTAGCAGGCCCCAGCCGAAGGCAGAGATGTCGCCGGCCACAGCGGGGCGTCAAAAGTCCATTTTGTGGAGAGCAAGGAAGCGGGCCGCAACATCAAGTGAACGCTGCAGCCACGTCATAGTATCAGCCGAAAGGTGGTTGAAAGGGCCGAGCCAGTCATGTCATGGCGAAGGCAACAGACAGCAGTCTGGACCGGAAGGACTGCTGGACCTTTCCGGGGTAAGGGGCGGTGGCACGTTTCCAAAGAAGAGCGTGGAACAGGAGAGACCCTACCTGGCAGCCCAGTCAGGCAAAGACCGAGCGTATAAAGCCGGACGGCTGAAATCGCGAGGAGCCAGGAGGGAGTCCGAGGGGTCCACAGTACCGGTGAAGGCGCGCAAGATAACGCGCTGGAGGGAAGGGGCCCTGCTTTGATCGAGCTGCCAGGAGGTAAGTGCGAGGGCATGCCGGAAACGGCCAAAATCCCCAATGATAAAGTACGACAACTCCAACGCAAGCTATGGGTGTGTGCCAAGCAGAGTAAGACACGGCGCTTCCATGCGTTGTACGACCGGATCTACAGGAGTGACGTTCTGTGGAGAGCGTGGATGCGGGTGCGCAGCAATGGAGGGGCGGCGGGCGTGGATCAAGCCACGTTGCGATCCATCGAGGAGCAAGGAGTGACGGAGTTTCTCGAAGGGATACAGGCCGACCTGAAAGCAGGCCGATATCGTCCATCCCCGGTGATGAGGCGATGGATACCGAAAGCTGATGGGAAGCAGCGGCCGCTGGGGATACCGACGGTGCGGGACCGGGTGGTGCAGATGGCGGCGAAGATAGTGGTGGAACCGATCTTTGAGGCGGATTTCCAAGAGTGCAGTTATGGATTTCGTCCGAAGAGAAGCGCTACCCAGGCTCTGGAAGCAATCCGCGAAGCGGGCAACCGGGGCTACAACTTCGTCATCGACGCAGACATCAAGGGCTACTTTGACAACATCCAGAGGGGAACCCTGATGGAGTTGGTGAAGGAGCGAATCTCGGATCGAAGGGTATTGAAGTTGATTCGGCAGTGGCTGGCAGCAGGAGTGATGGAAGACGGAACGGTGAGGGAAACGCTGGCGGGAACCCCGCAGGGCGGAGTGATCTCGCCGTTGCTGGCGAACATCTATCTGAATTACCTGGACCGGTTGTGGCAGACCCGATGCAGACAGTTGGGGTTGCTGGTGCGGTACTGCGACGACTTCGTAGTGATGTGTGGGAGGGAGTCGCAGGCCAGGGAAGCGCTGCGGCGGATCGGGCTGGTAATGCAACGGCTCGGACTGCAACTGCATCCCGAGAAGACGCGTATGGTGGATCTACGGAAAGGCAAGGAGGGATTCGTATTCTTGGGGTGTACGATCCGCAAGAAGCGAAGTATTCTGCGAAACCCGCGATGTCATTTCATGCATCGTTGGCCGTCGCCCAAGGCGATGAATCGATTCCGGGGCCGAGTCCGTGAGATCACGAGTGCGCGGAGCAGCGGGGAAGATGTGAAGCAGATTATCGCCAAGCTGAATCCCGTTCTTCGAGGCTGGGGAAATTACTTCCGAACGGGCACGAGCTCACGGGAGTTTCTAAAGATGGACCGGTTTGTGTACTCGCGGCTGGTGCGCTGGTTATATCGGCGAGGCGGGCAGCGGGCAACGCGGCGGGGCATCTGGACCGGCGAACAGTTTTGGAGTATGGGCCTGTACCGCCTGCGTGGGACCGTGCGCTACCCGGCGCAAGCCGCACCAGGAAGATCATCGTTAAGCCGTGTGCGGGAAAACCGCACGCACGGTTTGAAAGGGGTTTGTTGAAAACGGGCTGGCTATTATAGCCAGTACCGCGTCAAAATCTACCTATGTTGACAACGCTGGTGCCGCCGACCAGCGGCACGGCGATCGTGGCCGGGCACGATATCATTCGCGACCCCAACGCGGTGCGCGCCAGCATCGGAGTGATTCCGCAGAATATGACCAGTGACCCCGAGCTCACCTGCGCCGAAAACCTGGGCATACACGCCCGGCTGTACGGCATCACCGGGGCGCGGCGGCGCCAGCGCACGGCGGAGTTGCTCGAGGCCGTCAGTCTAGCCGACCGGGCCAACGCCCTTACATCCACCCTGTCGGGGGGAATGAGGCGGCGGTTGGAGATCGCGCGCGGCCTGGTGCACGACCCGCAAATCCTGTTTTTGGACGAGCCCACCACCGGTCTCGACCCGGTCTCGCGTATTTCGGTGTGGGAGATGATCACGCATCTTCGCGCCCACCAAGGCCGCACGCTCCTCCTCACGACGCATTACATGGACGAGGCCGATCGCCTTTGCGACCGGGTGGCGATCGTCGACAGCGGCCGCATGGTAGCGTTGGATACGCCGGTGGCGCTGAAAGCGTCAGTCCCCGGCGCCAGCCGCATCGAGCTGCAATTCGAGCCCGATCTGCCCCACGGCGCCGCCGACCTGGAGTCGTTGCCGGCAGTGAAGTCCGTGCGCGCGCTGGGCTCGGCCACCTACCGCGTCTCCAGCGACCGCGGCCCGGCTTCAGCGCAGGAACTGGTCGAACTGGCGCGCCAGCACCAGCTTGAGCTGAAAAGCTTGTCGGTCGCATCCACCAGTCTGGACGACGTATTTCTGCATTACACCGGCCACGGTCTGGCGGAGATGCCCGAAGCCGCCGCTCCCGCCGGCCCAAGGAAGAAAGGGGGTCCCCGATGAAGCGAGCTTTGGCCCTGGTGGAGCGCGATATGCGCAAGTTCCGCCGCAGCCCGGCGCTGCTTTTCGCTTCGCTGGTGCTGCCGCTGGTGCAGTTGATCATCCTGGGCAACGCCTTCGGCGGCAATATCAAGAACGTCATCCTGGGCGTGGTCAACCTGGATCGGGGGCCGGAGTCGGTCGATGTGCTGGAGCGGGTCCGCGCCGTGGGCGCGAACGCGCGCACCTTTCTGCCCACCGACTACGATGACCAGGGCGCCGCCCTCGCGGACCTGCGCAAGGGCGTGCTGGGCGGCGTCCTGATCATTCCCCAGCACTATTCCCGCGACCTGCTGGAACAGCACCAGCCGCACCTGGCGCTGATTACCGACAACACGGATCGCTCGGTGGCGGGCGCAGTTGGCGACCAGATGTCCAGCCTGGTGGCTTCGATCAACGCTCCGCAAGTGCCGCCGCGCGAACCGCCGCAGGCCGCGCTCGACGTGGTCGAGGTCTATCCCTACATCGACTACATCAAGTATTTGCTGCCCGGCTCGGTGGCGCTGGCTATTTTCATGACCGCCATGATCGGCGGCGGCCTGCTGTTCATCGACGACAAGGCGCGCGGCCTGCACGAAGGCTACATGGTGACCCCGATCACCAAATGGGAGCTGATTCTGGGCTTCAACCTGTCCGGCGTGATCAAGGCGGTGCTGGCGGGAGAGACCGTCCTGGTGCTTGGGGCCGTGGTGGCAGGGGTCCCCAACTTCTTCCAGCCGGTGCGCCTGCTGGAGCTGACCGTGATGGTGGTGCTGACTTCCGTCGCGCTGATCGGCATGATGTTTTTCATCATGGCGCGCATCAGCGACCCGCTGGTGCCGCGCGCCATTTTCGGCGTGCTGAACACGCTGTTGTTCTTTCCCAGCGGCGCCATCTATCCCATCGCCGGCTTCCCCAAGTGGCTGCGGGCGATGTCGATCTGCGACCCGTTCACCTACGCCGTTCACGGCTTCCGCACGCTGCTGCTGAAGGATGTCGGCATTACCGCCGTCACCAACGATATCTTCGCCCTGGTGTTGACGTCGGCGGTGGTGTTGGCGGGCGCAACGCTGCTCTTCCGGCGGACCTTGTGACCATGCCGCGCACTGTTGCCGGAACGACCGCAACGAAGGTCATGGCCGCATGGCAGCCGGCCGCTCCCGGATTGTGGTATTGCAACTGGAAGATCTGGCTGGAGGCGCGCCGGCGCCTGGACCGCGCCCTGGCGCCGTTGGGGCTGCGGACGAGAGAGTTCTGGCTGCTGGCCATCGCCGGCGCCGGCAACGTTCCGCAGCATGAGATTGCCGACCTGTGCGGGCTCGACCCGAGTTCACTGGTGGCGGTGCTCGACGGCTTGGAGCGCCGCGGCTGGCTGCGGCGCCAGCCCAATCCGCAGCGACCGGCGCATGCACTGGGTGCAGCGCACGGAGGCCGGCGACCGCTTGTTCACGCGGGCGCTGCCACGCGCGCAACGCGCCGAGGCGCGACAGTTGGCAGTGCTTTCCGCGGCCCAGCAGCGCCAGTTGGTGGCCGCCATGCGCAAGTTGGCAATGATTTCGAAATGACGGGAGATGCCATGAAACCATTCGGCAGCGTTGTGCTTTTGACCCTCCTGGCGGGCGCGGGCAGCGCCTTCGCGCAGGCTCCCTCGGGCGCGGGCAGCGCCTCCGCGCAGGCTTCCTCGAGCGGGAGTTCGCCCGCCGCAGTCGTTCTGCCGGCGTCGGGCCGCAACAACCAGGGCGGCTCGGTCGGCGCCGTCGAACAGCCCGTTTCCGGGACCACCACCAGCGTCAACACCTTGAACCCCAGCGTGCAGATCTCCGGACCCTACAGCGGCAGCACGCGCAGCACCACGGCCATGCCCTTTTCCGGCAAGCTCTCGCTCGCAGGAGGCGCTGCAGCGCGGCCTGGCCTACAACCTGGGCGCGGTCGGGCTGACGCAATCGGTGCGTCAAACCGGCGCGCAGGTGACAGTGGCCCGCAGCGCCCTGCTGCCGAACATCAACGGCAGCCTCAGCGAAACCGTGGAGCAAACCGATCTGGCCGCGCTTGGACTGCGCATCAGCGCGCCGGCGGCTTCCGCATTCCCACCATCGTGGGTCCGTTCAACTACTTCGCCCTCCAGGCCAGCCTCAGCCAGACAGTGGCGAACCTGACCGCGCTCAATAACTACCGCTCCGCCCAAGCCACCGCCCGCGCCAGCCAATACAGCCTGCAGGATGCGCGCGACCTGATCACTCTGGCGGTGGGCGGCGCTTATTTGCAGGTGCTGGCCGCCCAAGCCCGCGTGGACGCCGCGCAAGCCCAACTCGACACCGCCAATGCCGTCTTCCATCAATCCACCGAACAACACGGCGAGGGCGTGCTGGGGCGGCTCAACGTGGACCAAAACCAGGTGCGGACGCTCACCCAACAACAGCAGATGATCTACGCTGCGCAACGATCTCGCCAAACAGAAGATCAATCTGGCGCGGCTCACCGGCCTCGCGCCCAATGCCGGCTATCGAGCTCACCGATAGCTTCCCCTTCAGCCCGGCGCCGGTCCAGAGTCGTGGATGCCGCCGTGGCCCAGGCCGAACAGCAGCGTGCCGACCTCAAAGCCGCCCAATCCCAGGTGGAGGCGGCCGCGAAGGCGCTCTCGGCGGCGCGCGCCGAGCGCCTGCCGTCGGCCTCGATCAGCGGCGATTACGAAGTGATCGGCACCAACCCGGCCCAATCGCATGGAGCCTTCACCGTGGTCGGCACGCTCAGCATTCCGCTGTGGCAAGGCGGGCGAACCGCGGGCGACATCGCACAGGCCGAAGCGGTGCTGGCGCAGCGCCAGGCCGAGTTGGAAGACACTCGCGGGCAGATCGAAGCCGAAGTCCGCCAGGCCTACCTCGATCTCGAAGCCGCCGCCGGACAGGTCGAGGTGGCGCGCAAGAATCTGCAGGTTGCCCAGGAAACCCTGGAGATGGCCCGCGCGCGCATGGAAGCCGGCGTGATCAATACGGTGGAAGTGGTGCAAGCGCAACAAACGGTCTCCAGCGCGCAATTGGATCTGATCGACAGCGTCTTCGCCCACAATTTGGCTAAATTGAGTCTGGCCCGTGCGCTGGGCCATGCCACCGAGCAACTCCCCAACCTGCTTAAGACTCAAACCGCCCCATGACTTAAGAGCGGCGTGCCCAAGCCGCCTGGGACGGCGTCAGATGAACATCTCCTCGTCCTGGGTCGCCATGTCGGGGGGATATTTGCGGCCTTTCACGAAGGTGGAAACCGCGGCTGAAATTCCCGCCGCCATGCTGTTGGCTTCGCGAACCGGGCGCATCACCGCGCGCTTCACTGCGCCGCCCACTTCGCCCACCTGCTCCACCGTCTCGGTGACGGTGTCGTCGATTTGCGCCAGCCGCGCGCGCGCGCGGTCGCCGGCGTCCTGCAGTAGTCCGCCCAGCCGGTCCACCTGCTCGCGGCTGGTGCGCGCGATCTCGGCCACCTGTCCGGTGATTTCCGACACCTTCGGGCGGTTTTCCTCAATCGCCAGATTGGCGTTCGCCAGCACCGTCCTGGCTTGATCGATCAGCGGTCCGGCGCGGTCGATGGCAGCGCTGGCTTTGTCGAGCGTGACGCGCGCTCTCTCCAGCGCCGGCCCGGCTTTTTCGATGGTCGCGCCGGCGATCTCAATCTGGGGAGTGGCCGTGTCCATCAACACGGTGGCGCGCTCAATCATCGGCTCCAGCCGGCTAATGGCGGGTTCCGTGCTAGCCAGGAAGCCGTCGAACTTCTTCAGGATGTGGCGCAGCCTGCGGGAAACGGCGAAGGCGACAACCGCATGCGCCACCACCCCAATCGCGACCAGCCCCACGCCCGCCGTTACAATCCAGCGAAAAATCTCGTCGCTCATGCCGTCAATTCCGTCCCGCCGCCTGACTTACTACGCGGTTCCCTCAGTAGATGCCTGCGGCCCGCGCGCTTCGCGATAGGCTTGCTTGCCGGCTTCCACCGCGTCGGCCAAGTTTGCCTTTCTGGCGGTTCAGGGCTTCCTTGCCTTTGTCGACCCACTCGGCTGCGGTCTGCTTCAAATCCGCGCTGCGCTGCTTCAGAAGGTCGCCGCCCTCGTTAGCCTTACTGCGAAGGAATTCGCGCGTTTCTTCGCCGGATTTGGGAGCGAACAAAATGCCGATGCCGACCCCAATTCCCAGGCCCAATAAGAATGCCGAAAGTCCGTTTTTATCCATCGCGTTCCTCCTCTTCCCTTCGGCTCACCCGTCTCTATCCGAGCCAATTTTCAGTATACTCCGCATAGAACCCCAATCATGGCGGAAAAAAAAGACCGGCGCTTGGATGGCGAACGATTGTGGACCTACGCATTGCGGCTGCTGGCCGGTAGGGCCTATTCCACCGGGGAACTGCGCGAGAAACTGCGCCGCCGCGCGCAACGCGAGGCCGACGTGGATAACGCGGTGGCTCGCCTCAAGGATCTCGGTTACCTGAACGACCGGCGCTTCGCCGAAACCTTCGCCGCCGCGCGCCTCTCCGGCGACAAGTTGGGAAGCACCCGCGTGGTGCAGGACTTGCGGCGCCGCCGCGTGGCTCCCGCGCTGGCCGAGCGCACTGTGCGCGACGTGTATGCGGGCGTCGACGAGACGGCGCTCATCGAGGATTGGGTCCGGCGCAAATACCGCCTGGCAGTACGCGAGGGGCTTTTCGAAACCCAGAAGGACATGGCCGCCGCTTACCGCCGGCTGCTCCATGCCGGTTTCCGATCGGGCGAAATCCTGTGCGTCCTGAAACGGTTCGCCAAGGACCCCGAACTGCTGGACGCGTGGGAACCGCCAGAGGAAGAATCGGAGTAGCAGCGTGGCGCAGGCCGTGCCATCACGGCGACAATGGTCAGCGGCCCCCCCGCGCAAATCGCAGCCTGCGGGGCTACTCCCGCAACTCGACGATGGTGGCTCCGGTGCCGCCCTCCTGCTGCGGGGCGGGGTAGAACTTCGCCACGTGCGGATGGCTGCTGAGCAGTTCCTGAATGGCCTTGCGCAGCACGCCCATGCCGTGGCCGTGGACAATACGCACGCGGGAGGCGGTGGCCATCACGGCGCGATCCAGGAATTCATCCACCGCGTCGCGCGCTTCCTCGGCGTGCCGGCCGATGACGTTGATTTCCTGAAACGCCGGCGACAATTGCGGAGCCGGCTTGTAGGTCACGCCTTGGGGCAGCTTGCCCGCCGCACCGCCGGTTTCGGGCAGCACTTCGATCACGTCGTCGCGCGAAACCTGCAAGCGCAGGAATCCGGCCTCCACTTCGATGCGGTCGTTGGCCAGAAAACGCGTCACGCGAGCCGGTTCGCGCACATCCTTCAGCCGCACGCGCGCGCCCTCGGCGATGCGCAGCGGCTGGATGCGGTCCTGGCGCGAGTCATCTTCGGTGGCCAGCACGGTGGTTTCAAAATCTTCGCGCAACTCGCGCTTGGCTTTGGCCACGCGCCGCTGCGCTTCCTGGCCGGCCTTGCGGCTTTCGCCCGACTGCGCAATCTTTTCCAGCGTCTCCCGGGCGTGCTCCTCGAAGCGCGCCAGGGCCTCCTCGGTGCGGCGCTCCAGTTCCTTCAGCTTGACCGTTTCGCGCCGTTCCCATTCGCGAGCGATCTCTTTTTCATTGCGTTCCTGGGCGATGAGTTTTTCGCGTAAACTCTGTTCCAGGACTTGATTTTCCCGCACACGCCGGTCGAGTTCACTCAAGAACCGCGTCACATCCCGCTCGCGGTCGCCGATCGCCATCCGCGCGCGGCGCATAATGTCTTCCGGCATGCCGAGGCGCGTGGCGATCTCGAGACCCGCCGATTTTCCGGGTAGACCCAGTTGCAAACAAAAGGTCGGCTCGAAGGTGTTTTCGTCGAACCCCATCGACCCGTTGATCACGCCTTCGGTCGAAGCGCCATAGATCTTGAGCGCCATCAGATGGGTGGAGACCAGCGTGAACGCGCCGGCCGCGCGGAAATGGTCGACGATCGCCACGCCCAGCGCGCCGCCTTCTTCCGGGTCGGTCGCGGCGCCCAGCTCATCGAGCAGCACCAGCGTGCCGGGTGTCACATCGAGCGCCATATCGCGGATGTTGGAGACGTGTGCCGAAAACGTGCTGAGGTTTTCCTGGATCGACTGGTAATCGCCGATATCGGCCAGCACCTGGTCGAAGAGCGGAAACTCGGCTTCGGCCGCCGGCACCGGCAGAGCGGCTTGCGCCATCAGGCTGAGCAGTCCCACGGTCTTGAGCGTTACCGTTTTGCCGCCGGTGTTGGGGCCGCTGATCAGCAGCGTGCGGCGCTCCCGCGCCAGTTCGAGCGAGACCGGCACGGGTTTACGCTGGCGCCGCCGGAGCACGTCTTCGAGCAGCGGATGGCGCGCCTCGCGCAGCAGGAGCCTTTCGCCGAAGCGAGGGATAGTGCAATCGAACTCGATGGAGAAGCGCGCCTTGGCAAAGATGAGATCGAGTTGCGCCATCACTGCCAGCGTCTGGCGGATGGAATCGGCGTGGCCGCGCAGCCGGTCCGTCATCTCGAGCAGGATGCGGTGCACTTCGCGAGCTTCCTCTTCGCCGAGCCGCACCAATTCGTTGTTGAGGTCGATGGTTTCCAGAGGCTCGACGAACAGCGTATGGCCGCTGGAGCTGGCACCGTGAATCACCCCGTCCAGTTTGCGCCGCTGCCCGGCGATTACCGGCACCACGAAACGCTCATTGCGGATGGTGACGAACTCTTCCTGCAGGATGCCTTCCTCGCGGTGCGCTTTGAGGAAGCGTTCGAGCGATTCCTGAATCCCTTTCTTCTGCCGCTCCATGTCGCGGCGCAGGCGCGCCAGCGCCACGCTGGCGTGATCGGCCACCGTGCCGTCGGGCAGGATTTTGCCTTCCAGGTCCTCGAGGAGGGCCCGAAAATCGCCGATCGCTTGGCCGCGCAGGCCAAGGTGCGCGAAGCGGCCGGCGGCGGCGTTGAGCACCGACTTCGCGTCCGCCGCGCGATCCAGCAGCGAAAACAATTCGAAGATTTCCTTAGGCTCGAGACCGGCGCCCTCGATGTGCAATTTCTGCGCCGCCGGCTCCACGTCCGACAGGCCGGCGAAATCGATGCGGATGGCCGCGCCGCGGACCGCCTGCTGCGGGCGCGCCGCGGAGCGCAGGTATTCGATGCCTTCCCCGGCTTCGGCCAGATCGTTCAGCAGGCGCTCGCGGCCGGTATGCGGCTCGACCTTTTCCAGCTCGCGGCGCCCCATAGGGCTGGCCACGTAACGGCCCACGAGTTGGCGCAGCGGTTCGAATTCAAGCACTTCGGCGCTAGTTTTCAAGAGTGGAATCCTTGGCCGTGCTTACGCCCCTTGCCGGGCTGTATATCTTCGTGCATCGCGTCTCCACGGCTTGCGGCGTGGGCTTTCTTTCGTCCTTTCGGGCTCGATGTTTGATTCGACAAAAACGTGAAGACGCCGGCGGGCCGGGCATGCCCGGCCCCTACCTCATTAAAGGCTCTTTCAATCACCGCCAGCGTGCCCTCGGTGATTTGCAATTGCGGCAGGTCGCGCCGGCGCACCCATTCCACGTGGCACACATCGTCGCCCGCGCGCAGGGCCCCGCCGGTTACGCGGCAAATGTAATCGATCAATACGTAATGATATTCCGTGGCGCCACGCGAATCGCGCATGATGCGCTCGAAGATTTCGAAGACCTTTACCGGCTTCACCTCGAGGCCGGTCTCCTCGCGCACCTCGCGGCGAATAGCGGCATCGAGCGACTCGCCGGTCTCAAGCGCGCCGCCGGGCAGCGACCACGCGCCCTTTAGCGGCTGCTTGCCCCGCTGCGCCATCAGAATTCGGCCGCGGCGGAAGATCAGCGCGCCGACGCCGATCAGCGGCCGCTTGGGATAGCGGCGGTCGTCATCCCGCGTAGAAGCCATCGCGGTCTTGCTGCGCACCCCTCGCTTACGGTCGCGGCCCCGATCGTCGCCGCGCGCGTCGGGGACCGTGGAGAAATCAGCACGGATGGCCGGGTTGACAGACGGAAGCGTCTGTCCCACCTGGCTGCCGAGAGGCCTGGATGCGGGGTGGGGCAGGCGCTTTCGCCCAGTGGAACTTAAATAGCTCATTGGGGCTCCTTGCGAGTGGGAAAACTGTGACGGCGATGCCGGGGTATAGCCCGTGGGAACGATCGGCGCTTCTTTTCGGGTTCCGTCATCACTTGCCAGCATAACCGCTTCGGCAAGCGTTGCCGGGCGTGACTGTACCCCCCGGTCCGGCGCGAAATCCGATTTTACCGAGCCCGTCGACAACTGCTCAGCGTCGTCGCGTGTCTGACCCATACAACTGAAACATAGATCAGTACTTGTGTTTTGGCCAGAGCTTATTGAAGCGGCATTGGGCGAAAGCGCCTGTCCCGCTTTACGCACGTTCCCGAACGAATGTCTTCACGCGTTCGCGGAGTTGGTCGCGAATCTGCCGGAAGGCGGCGAGACGGTCCTCCTCGGTGCCCTCAGCCGCCGCCGGATCCTCGAGACTCCAGTGAATTCGCTCGGTCGCTCCGGGAAAGACGGGGCAATTGTCGCGCGCGCTGTCGCAGACGGTCACCACCAAATCAAACGCTTGCCCGGCGAACTCATCGACCGACTTCGAACGGTTGGCGGAGATATCGATTCCGATCTCGCGCATGACCGCGACGGCCTCCGGGCGGACGCGGCTAGGCCTGGTGCCGGCGCTCGAAACTTCATAGGCGCCGCCGCTCTCCTGGCGAAACAGCCCTTCGCCCATCTGGCTGCGGGCGGAGTTGCCGGTGCAAAGCACCAGGATGCGCGCTTTCTTCATGGTTAATCCAAGCCCCCTAAAGTGTCCAGGACCGCTGCCCCACCGAAACGCCTTCGATGGCTGTTCCCTGGTGCGGCATGGTATCTATTGCCGGCCGATACGATCAATCTCGCTTTGGACGACTTCTTCCTCAAGCGTGGCCAGCGGCAACGAGAGGAACAAGGTAATCCTTCGGTCCAGAACTGAGAATGCTTCGAAGAAGGCGCGCTCCACCTGATGTTCGGTTCCTCCGGCCGCCGCGGGATCGGGTACGCCCCATTGGGCCGTCAGGGGATGGCCCGGCCAAACCGGACATACTTCACGGGCGGCCCTGTCGCAGACCGTAAATACAAAGTGCATTTGAGGTGCGCCGCGCTGGGCGAACTCATCCCAACTCTTGCTGCGCAATCCGTCCGTCGGCATGCCGGCGCTGGCTATTTGCTTGAGCGCCTCGGGATGCACACGACCGGTGGGATGGCTCCCGGCGCTATAGCCGCTGAAATTCGGAGAGCCCTTCTGATTCAGAATTGCCTCCGCCATAATGGAGCGCGCCGAGTTGCCCGTGCACAGGAACAGAACGTTGAAATGTCGAGGTGTCATATCGTTCTCCAGCGCCGGGCCAGCCGGCGGCACCCAACCACTAGCGTCGATATCGCGGAAATGCGCATGCTCGTTCCCCCATTCTCTATTGGAGTGATTGCGGTTGCATTACAGTGCCGAGACAATCTAATGACGTCAACCCGACGCCTCCGTTTCCGGGAACCATTGCTTGGTCCGATTGCAGAAGGAGCAGACCGACAGCATCACCGGAACCTCAATCAGGACTCCGACCACCGTGGCCAGCGCCGCTCCGGATCCAGGGCCGAAAAGTGCGATGGCTGTGGCCACAGCCAATTCGAAAAAGTTACTGGCGCCAATGAGCGCTCCCGGCGCGGCAACTGCGTGCCGGACTCTGAACAGCCGCATCAATCCATATGCAAGCGAAGAATTGAAGTAGACCTGGAGGAGAATCGGTACCGCGATCAGCACGACATGAAAGGGCTTGCCAAGGATGTTATCGGCCTGAAAGGCGAAGATGAGCACCAGTGTTGCCAGCAGAGCCGCGGTGCTCACGGGCGCAAAGCGCGGCAGGAGTTGCTTCTCGAACCACTCCGCGCCGTGCGCCCGGATGAAATACGCCCGTAGCGCCGTGCCCGCGCCGAGCGGAATGACGATAAAGATCGCGACCGCGTATAACAGCACGGCAAACGGAACGTGCAACGACGAGGCTCCGTTCACCAGGAACCGGACGATGGGCGCGAACAGGAACAGCATGATGAGATCGTTCACCGAAACCTGGACGAGCGTATAGGCGGGATCGCCATCGGTCAGGTAGCTCCAAACAAAGACCATGGCGGTGCAGGGCGCCGCGGCGAGGATGATGCAGCCGGCGATGTACTGGCCGGCATCGGCGGCAGGAATCCAGGCTGCGAACACATGGCGGAAGAACAGCCAGGCGATGAACGCCATCGAGAATGGCTTGACCAGCCAATTGACGAAAAGCGTCACGAACAGCCCGCGCGGCCGCTTGCCGACCTGCCGGATGGCGGCGAAATCCACTTTCATCATCATGGGGACGATCATCAACCAGATCAGAACCGCGATCGGGACGTTGATCTGGCTGCCGGCTCCGAACTCCATGCGCCTTAGGGAGTCGGCTGCGCCAGGCGCAGCTCTTCCCAGCAGCACGCCCACAATCATGCAAACGGCCACCCAGACGCTGAGATAGCGTTCGAAGTAGTTGAGGCGTTTCGCCGCCGTTTTCTCCGCCGTCACTTGTATCATTTCAGCGCCCCCGAATGTCATTTATCGACGATGGACGATACACCGGGCATAAAAAAAGAACCACCTCAAATAATGGCAGCCAGGGCTTTCAGGCGTCGCAGGCCATCGAAATTGATGCAATAGCCGACGCGCGTACCGTCCTGAGCGCATCGCACCAAGCCGGCCTCCTTTAGAATGCGCAGGTGCTCGGAAACGGTCGATTGCGCCAGTGGCAACTCATCGACAATCTGGCTGCAGACGCGCGCTTCTTTGCGTGAAAGCAAGCGGAGGATGCGAACCCGGGCGGGGTGACCGATAGCTTTGGCCAGCTTCGCCAATTCCTCGTCGGCCTCAGCCCCTTCGAGGGTCAGTAAACTCATTTCGGCTGCCGGCGCAGCCGGCGGGCAGCACAAGTCGAGCTTAGGTCGTCTAGCCATCCGCATCGTCATTCGACGATAACATGGATCAATCCCGCGTGTCAACGGCCGGTTCCGAAGTCGCGGTTTAAGCGCCGGGCTGATTGCCGGCGAGGGCGAGAATAAAGCGTTCCATGACGATGCGGTCGTCGGGGCGAGTGTCGCGCATGCCACGATCGGCTTCGAAAGTCAGCTTGATGGCGCGTTCCAGTTGCGGCCGGCTGAAGCGGGTGACGGTCTGCTGCACCTGTTCGGCGCGCGATCCCCACATGGGGACGCCCAGACGCGAAAAATGCCCTTGGATCTGCTGGGCGCTTTTCAGATTGGCTTCGCGCGCCACCAGCGCCATGCGGAATTGGGTGGAAAGGAAGGCCAAAGCCAGCGGGAGGTACTCGCCTTCGCGCGTCAGCGTGTCGAGGATTTCGAGCGACCGGGCGCGATCGCGCCGACCCAGAGCATTGACCAACGCAAAGATGCTGGCCGCGCGCGCATCGGGGACCAGCGCCGTGATATCCTCCACCGTCAGCGCGCGCTCGCCGGCATACAGCGCCAGCTTTTCGATTTCCACCGCAATGCGAGCCAGGTCGGCGCCCAGCGATTCCACCAGCAGGTCGAGGGCCTCCGCGTCCAGGTGGGCGCCGGCGGCAGCGGCCAACCTCTCCGCCTCGAGCCGTGCGGAACGCGCGTCGAGCCGCCGCAATTCCACTGCCTCCGGGATGGCGGCATAGAACTTCGCCACGCGTTCCAACTTGCGCTTATCGTCGCCCTCGAAATCGAAGCGGCTGGCCTCGAACACCAGCGCCACACCGGGGGTGGGATCTTTCACGTAAGCGGCCAGCGGCGCAGGGTCTCCGTCGGCGGCGGTTCCGCCTTCGCCATCCGGGTCGGCCGCGCGGCCCCGCGGCAAGGCAGCCTCCGCGTTCACGACCCAGATAAGGCGCTCAGCGGCAAACAAAGAAAGCGACCGCGCGTCATCCAGCACGGCGGCGAGCGAAACTTCGGCCAGGTCGTGCGTGGTGACGGCTTCGGGAGGAAACGCCGCGCTGAGAGCTCGCTTCACCTGCAGGCGCTGATATGCTTCGGGTCCAACCAGCAGCGCCACTGGGGGCGGGCCGCTCTTCTTGAACCGCGCCAGAAATTGCGGGACTGTCATGGCTGAGGCCGCCGGCTGTTTCGACGATTTACGGGCAAGCTAAAGCACGCCCCACTGGAGCGCGGCACTAGAAATCCTCCAGAATGGCGCTCACCACGGATTGCGCCACGTCCTTGCTCAAGCGCATGATGGCGGTGCCGCTCTCATCGAAATACTGCTGTGGGTTGGAGGAAACCTGGTAGCGCTCGCGCACTTCCATGTTGGGCTGCGAAAACAGCGTCTTGCCGGTGGTCCGCTCGGTCAGCGAGATTTGAAGTGTGACCACCACTTCCACGCTGGTGGCGCGGCCGGTCGAGGGGTCGAACAGAGTAGGAAAATTGCCGAAGCTAGCCACGCGGCCGCTCAGCACGGCGTCGGCCTGGGTGGGATCGTCGATCACCTTGTATTTGGTGCGGGAGATGAGTTCGCGGGTGATATCGTCGGGCAGCAAGCGGGCCAGTTGATAGCGGGTGCTGCTCATGGGCGTGACGGCGATGGTGTGAATGCTCTTCGGTATAAGCTCGCCTTGTCCCGAAACGTGGTAGCCGCAGCCGATCAGAACCGCCGCCACTGCCAGCCATGCAGGCGCAAACCGGGTCATGGGAGTTGGCGCGCCACCTCCGCGGCGTTCTCTGCGGCGAGCCGCAAATTGTCCGCCACCAGCCAGAACCAGCAGGCCTCGGGATGGTTGCGGTCCACCGAGATGGCGCCCACGGCAATGCCGCCCTGGCCGGCCTGGCCCACGTTGGTGGGCGGTTCGAATTCGCCGGTGCGGACCTCGATGGGGCCGGCCGCCAGGCTCGCTTCGAGAGCCTCGACGCCCGGATCGCCATCGAACTCCACCCACGCCGAAATGCTGTAACCGTGAAACACGGGTGCCTGAATCAGGCGCAGCGAAGGCAATGGCGCGCCGGTGCCTTCGCCGGGCAGCGCCAGCAGAGTGGCCAAGTGCCGCTCAATGCGCAATTCGGTGTCTTCAAGCGAAGCCGGCGCCTCTTCGCCATAACGCGCCAGCATGTTGAAGCTGAGCTGGGCATCGAAGACCGCGCGGGGAAGGTTCTGGAACGAAAGCAGGTTGACGGTCTGCTGCTGCAATTCGCTCACCCCGCGCATATCGCGCTCGCTCGCCGGAGCGAAGATTTCGACCACGCTCCGCCGGATGGGATCGTGCATGTGCAAGCGGCGCAGAAACAGCGCCAGCGCGATGGCAGCCGGATGCGCGATCACGTGGATTCTGGCTCCAGCCGCATCTTCCGCATCTTCCGCTTCTTCTTCGGTTTCGGCTTCAGCGGCGGCTTCCACCAGCGGCGCTCGCAGCCGCGCATCGGGTAGTTCTTCGGCAAAACCAGTGAGATCGATGACCGCCGTCGCGTCGTCACCGTCCAGCAACTCGAGCGCCTGGCGAGCCGAGGCGGTGCCTCCGGCCAGGACCACGGCGCGGGCGCCGGCCAACGAGTGAGCATCCAGGCCGCTGACGACAGCCGGCATATCGCCGACGCGCGTCAGCACGCCCGGCTCCTCATCTTCGGCGGCGATCAGCTTGAGCGTGAGCGGCGGGGTGCCGGTGGCGGCGACATCGCGGATCTCGCGCCCCATTAGCGACTCGCTGCCGACCACCGCTATGACCGGGGTCTTAGCCAACCTGGTGCTCCGGAGCGCGCGCCGGGGGCGCGTGGCGCAAGCGGCGGCGAATGGCGCCGCCAATGCGAATCACGATCCCGCTGGCCACGTACCCGCCCGCCAATGCCAACCATACCGGTTGCGAGTAATTCCAAAGGCCATAAATGACGGCCCCGGCCAGAATGATAATCAGCGGCGTATACGGCTTGGAAAGATTGATGCCCTTGAAGCTGTGATAGCGCCAGGTGCTGACCATGAGGAAACTCAGCAGCAGCAGCAAGCCCAGCCAGAGGAGCGAAATCGGCCACCAGACGAGCGGCTCGGCATCGAACGCCCACACCACCGCGGCCACCAAGGCGGCGCCCGCCGGAATAGGCAGTCCCACGAAATATTTGCGGTCCGGGCGTCCGGGATTCTTAGGGACCGGGTTCTTCTGAATGTTGAAGCGCGCCAGGCGCGCGGCGCCACACAGCAGGAACAGGAAGGAAATGAAGTAGCCGGCATTGAAAATCTGGCTGCGGATCCTCTCGCCCATTCCAACGTCCAGGAATTGCACTCCCCAGGAGAACGCCAGTACCGCGGGAGCCATGCCGAAGCTGACCACGTCCGCCAGCGAATCCATCTCGCGGCCGAAATCGCTGGTAGTGTTGGTCATGCGTGCGATGCGCCCGTCCAGGCCGTCCAGCAGCACGGCCGCCCCGATGGCCTTGGCAGCCACCGCGAAATGTTCCGCCGCTCCCGCGCCGCCGACGGTTGCGAGCATGGCGCCGTGGAACGATCGCAGAATTGAAAGGTAACCGAGAAAGATGTTACCGGCGGTAAACAGCGTGGGCAGCGCGTAAGCCGCGCGCCGCGGCCGGCGTTCGGGCGATTTGGGATCCACCAGCCGGTCTCTAAGCCCCATGGCCCGGCCCCCGGCGCCGCGCGATGACGCTCGATCCCGCGCTGACTCGATCCCCGGGCCGAACCGCGATTTCCCATTCCGGTCCCAGCAGCACATCCACGCGCGAACCGAACTTGATGAGGCCCACACGTTCGCCGGCAGCCACCCGGTCACCCGGTTTCTTGTCGAACACGATGCGGCGCGCAATCAGGCCCGCGATCTGCTTGAACACCACGGACGAGCCTTCGCCTTCAACGGTGACGATGTTTTGCTCGTTCTCGGAGGAACATTGCTCGCGACTGGCCACGTGGAAGCTCCCGCGATGATATTCCACGTGGCTGATGGTGCCTGCCACCGGTGTGCGGTTGACGTGGACGTCGAAAATATTCAGGAAGATGCTGATGCGGCGAAGATCTCCGCCCTCCGCCTTCACCGCCACCACCTTGCCGTCGGCTGGCGCGACCGCCAGCGGCCCTTGCGGAATGGCGCGCTCCGGGTCGCGGAAGAAGTACAGACAGAACAGCGCCAGCACCCATAGGGGCGCGCCGAACCACGGCCCGGCGAGCCAGCAGACGAGGCCTCCGGCGCCGGCCAAGGCAAGCGCGTAATATACGCCATCGATTACGATCACGCCAGTTTCATTTTCCCATGAATGCGGTGCAGGGACGAGCGACGCTGCGATAGTTGGTTGGCACACACGGTCGCGGCTGCAAAAAGCGCTTGGCGATTCGGCGTCAGGCTCTTATCCGCGGCTGACGAAGCGGAAGAACAGCGCCTGCTTGGAAACCGGCTCCGCCAGTGCGGCGAGCGATGCCATCTGGTGTTCACTGAGCGGCGTGAACTCACGCGCAAGCTGTACATTCTCTTCCAGTTGCGCGATCGAATCGCAGCCGATAATCACCGTGCTGACCGGGTGCGAGAGCGAATAATAGAGCGCCTCGCGCATGGTGAGCGGCCCCGGCGTGGTGGCAATCACGGCGCCCTCCCACGAGTGGCGTTGCTGCTCCAGCGGCGGCGGAGTCCAGTTGGCCAACAACCGGCTGCGCCCCGGCACCTTCATGCCGATGATCCCCATCTGTTTCTCCACCGCCAGCGGCAGAAGCTGATCCAGGAAACTGTAATGGTACCGGTCGGCCGCGTTCAGGGCCATCAAGATGGTGTCGAACCGGTGGCGGCGAATGGCCTCCATCAATGGCTCGGGGCGGAAGTGGCCGGTGACGCCCAGGTAGCGCACCATTTTCTGTTCCTGCGCCTGCCGCAGCGCTTCCATGGCGCCGCCTTTGGAGAATACCGCATCCACGTCCTCCATCAGGCCGATGTCGTGCAATTGCCAAAGGTCCAGGTGGTCGGTTTGCAGGAGCTTCAAGGATTCTTCGAGCATGCGCAGGCTGCCGTCGCGTGTGCGCTCCTTGGTCTTGCTGGCGAGGAACGCCTGGGTGCGGCGCCGCTTCATCACGGTGCCGATATAGCGCTCGCTCCAGCGCTCCGGGCCACCATAGATCGAGGAAGTATCGAGGTAATTCACGCCCAGGTCGAGCGCCCGCTCGACGATCGGCGCCGCGACAGCTTCATTGTGCCCGCGTTCGAGCGCCGCTTGCCCGCCGAGGCTGAAGATGCCGACCTTGTACCCGGTGCGCCCCAGGTTTCGAACCGGCATGGGCAGTGCAGCCGCCGGGTTCTGCGGCGCGGGCGCGGTGTCGGTTGTTTGGCCTGAAACGGCGCCGCCCATCAAACCCGCCGCGGCGGCGCCGCCCAGTTTCAGGAAAGCTCTTCTGTCAGCCTGTTCGCCAGTGAGAGTTCTCTTTTTCATGGTGTTCCTCCTCGTGGCAAGTCTATTTTGCCGCCCAGTAGGCGCGATGGCCAATGTAGTCCGGGTCCGGCAAATTGGCCAGAATGATGCGTCGCAGCTCCAGTATATCCACCTCGCCCTGGCTTCGATAAAGCACCTTGCCATCTGGCGCGATGAGTATGGTGAACGGAACGCCGGAATCCCAGCTCGGGTCGAAGGCCGCTTGCATGGCATACGTGTCGGTGGAGGCGAACTGGAGGTTGCGGCTGGAGGCGTGCTGTGCGAGGAGCGCCTTTTCGACACCGGGTCTCTCGTCGGGCAGGTTGGCGGCTACGGTGACGAAATCGAAGTCGCGGCCGCGGTACATGCGATACGTCGTTTCGAGCGCCGGAAACTCGGTCATGCATGGCCCGCACCAGGTGGCCCAGAAATCGACCAGCAACACCTTGCCGGTAGGGTTAGCGCGCAGTTTCTTCAGCTCGGCTGCATCGGCCATCTCCAGACGAACCGGCTCGGCTTCAATCTTCTTCATCTCCGCGAGCTGATTGGCCTGCTTCGATTTCCATTTTGTGGAGCAGCCGAAGACGCCGGTGTGCGGCACCGCGACGGGCCGGCCCTCAAGCAGCGCGTCGATGGCGTTGCGCGCATCCCTGGTCTTCACCAGCGATTCGCGCTGGCTGTTGTCGACGCGGCCTTCATAAGCCAGCTTGCGCGCAGCATCGAAGATAAACACGTGGGGCGTGGCCTTGGGCCCGTACGCGCGCGACACCGCCTGGGTTTCGCCATCGTACAGATACGGGAAGTTGAAATGCCGGTATTGGGCGCGGATTTTCATCCCCTCCAGATCGTCGCTGACGTCGGTGTAACCGAGCTCGGACAGCAGGATTGCGCTGGCGTCGTTCGGCTCGATGGCGACGAATGCGACGCTCTTTCCGCGGTAGTCCTCGACGAGCTGCTTAATCCGGCCTTCGTAGAGCTGTGCAGTGGGGCAGTGATTGCAGGTGAAGATCACCACCAGCACACGGCTGCCCGCGTATTCTGCAAGCGTATGGACCTTGCCGTCGATGCCGGGAAGCGAGAAGCCGGGAGCCGGCGAGCCGAGCGCGAGGGTGGGATGAGCATCGTCCGCCGCGGCCATGAAAGCGCAAGCCAGAAAAACCAGAAGCCGAAACACGAGTTTTACCCCCTCGCTGCGCTCATTGGAGCGCCTGCCCTTCAGTTCACAAATCCCAACTTGCGCAACGTCGCCGCCGGCTCGGTCGCGTCGAACCGCCGTACCGGCGCTTTTTCGCGGCCATTGTCGAGGGCCACGCCGAACGGGTAAGCCGTGTACCCAAAGCTGCGCTTCAGCAACTCAAAATCCGACGTAACTACCGCCTTGAGCCCGCTTTCCGCCATAAACTGCCCTGCATACTGCGGCAGTTCGACGGGAATCGCCACCACACGAGTCTGGCCCCAGTTGAGCTTGGCCATACGCTGAGCGGACGCGAGGCAGTACGAGCAGGCCGGATTGAAAAAGAACAGGAAATATTTTCCCTGGGTGATGTTGTACGGTTGGCCGTCTACCAGGATGCTGGCGGGCGCTCTGGTTCCGCTCTGCCGCACCTCGTTCACCCCGTACGAAACCAGCGCGAAAATGGCCACGGCCCCGGCGATAACCACCATGCTGCGCAAAGTGCCCGACGGTTTCGACCACCACCCCGCCACCAGCGCCAACCCCAGCATGGCCAGGTCGCCGAGAAAAAACTGCGGCCCCACGGCGCGCTTGATCCAGGGGAAGCAACTGCAGTCGGCGCCATGCAACGCGCCGTAATTAGCGGCAAAATAGCCCATGAATGCAATCAGCAGGAGTCCGATGAGGATGGCGCCCCAACGCCGGAACCGCGGCACCAGAATCAGCACCGCACCCAGCGTCTCAGCGATCCCCGCCACCAGCGCCACCGGCAGGCTCAACGCGCCTGGCACCAGGAGCTGGGTGATACGCTGCGCCCAGCCTTCGGTATCGGTGATCTTCCACAGACCGGAGATGAGAAACAGCACGGCCAGCAGAAAGGCCGCTATCCAGCTCAGCTTGGTTTTCCAACCCGGCAGTTCAACGGCGCGCAAGCGGAAACATCCCCTTCAGCGGCTGTGCCATACTGTCGTGCATGGCATCATTGTAGCCCCTCGCCCGATGTGCGAGGGAGAAGATGGCCGGCCTCCGATTGCGCTTCATGCTGATCCTGGTTTGCACGCTCGCGTTCGCATTTGCTTCCGCCGGGGAACTGGTCGACCAGGTTTATACCATTCCAGCCAATGAATGGCGCTACCTGGATCTGGGAGCCGGGAAGAGTCCGGCGCTGATAGAAGCCGAGTACGAAGTGCGCGCCGGCTCGGACCAGGTGCGGCTGGCCGTGATGCGTCGCGACGATTTGGAGCACCTGCGCGAAGGACTGGCGCATGGCGTGGTGGAAGCGACCGAACCTGGCAGTTCCGGCAAGCTCAGCTGCGAGCTGCGGCCGCCGGGCGAGTACGTGGTGGTAGTCGACAACCGAATGGGCGACGGGCGCGCCGTGGTGCGATTACGCATCTGGCTCGGTTTTGCGCCAGCCGCCCGCGCCATCCCGGAACGCCTTTCTCCGCAGCGGCGCCTGGCCGTGATCCTGATCAGTTTCGCCGCGTTCTTCGCCATCGTCACCTGGTCGGGCCGCAAGCTGCTGCCTCCGGTCAGGCGGTGAAGGCTTCGCGCGCGGCGGCAATCGTCTGCCCGATGTCATCTTCCGTGTGCGCCGCCGAAACAAACGCTGCTTCGAACTGGGACGGCGCCAGGTACACGCCGCGTTCCAGCATGGCGCGGAAGAAGCGGCCGAAGCGGAGTGTGTCGCTGCGCTTGGCGGATGCGTAATCGGTCACCGGCCCGCCGGTGAAAAAGAAGGTGAACATCGAGCCTACCCGGTTCACCGTGATGCCGGGTGGCGCGGCGGCGCACAACGCGGCGGCGCGCGCCTCCAGCCGATCGTAGACTTCCGGATGCGCTCTCAGGTGCCGCAGCATAGCCAGGCCGGCGGCCACCGCCAACGGATTGCCGGAAAGCGTACCCGCCTGGTAGACCGGCCCGGCTGGCGCCACCTGGCTCATAACGTCCCTGCGGCCGCCATACGCGCCCACCGGCAAGCCGCCGCCGATCACTTTTCCCAGCGTGGTCAAATCGGGCCAGATGCCATAGCGCTGCTGCGCGCCGCCGAAGGCCACGCGGAAACCCGTCATCACCTCGTCGAAGATCAACAGCGCCCCGTGGCGGCTGGTCTCGTCGCGGAGGGCTTCCAGAAAACCGGCCGCCGGCGCAACGACGCCCATGTTGCCCGCCACCGGCTCCACAATCACCGCCGCGATGCGCTCGCCATGAGTGCGAAACGCCGCTTCCACGGCGCCAATCGAATTGTAGGGCAGCGCGATGGTCGAATCCGAAAAACTCGTGGGTACGCCCGCGGTATCCGGCAGACCCAGCGTTGCCACGCCGGAGCCGGCCTTCACCAGCAGCGAATCAACATGGCCGTGGTAGCAGCCTTCAAATTTCACCGTCAAATCGCGCCCGGTGAAGCCGCGCGCCAGCCGAATCGCGGACATGGTGGCTTCGGTGCCCGAATTCACCAGCCGCACCATTTCGATGGATGGCACCGCGTCGCGAATGGCCTCGGCCAACTCGACTTCGGCTTCAGTGGGCGCGCCGAGGCTGGTGCCGATGGCGAGCGCCCGCTCCAGCGCCTCGAGAATCTCCGGATGCCGGTGGCCCAGCAGGAGCGGCCCCCAGGAGCCGACGTAATCGATGTAGCGGTTGCCGTCCACGTCGATGACGTGCGACCCTTCGCCGCGCGCCAGGAACAACGGCTTCCCGCCCACGCTGCGAAATGCCCGAACCGGCGAATTGACGCCGCCGGGAATGATTTCCAGTGCCTTGCGAAATAGTGCTTCGGACTTGGCTTGGTTCATGTCAGTAATGTGGGGTAGGCCATCGCTGCTTTATGGCCTGCCGTTGCCGGAGGTCGGGCCACAAAAACCGATCGCTGTCCCACCGCCGCCGCGCTTCTCACGACAGGCAGGTCGGGCTCCTGCGCGGCACCACACGCGCAAAGCCGAGGCTCATGCCGATGTCATAGAGGCTGCCGTTCAAGTTCCGCAGCAGCCGCCGCTTGAGGCCCGCATAAGGCTGTCGCCCGGCGAACAAATCCTGCATGATGAGGGAGAACCGCGGGCTGCAGCGCGTGAACTCGACCATGCGCTGCGTAACCGAGCCGCACAAAAACCGGCCGACGAAGAAGCGTTTCGCCAGGCGGGCTCCGAACTCGAGATCTGCCGCGAAGTCATGCCGCAGCAGAGCGCGGTAGTGCGCCAGTTTCGCCGCCAGATCTCCCACTTCGGACAGCAATGCGTGAGCCGCCAGGTCGGCCGAGCGTATCGCATAGTACAGACCTTCGCCGGTTAGCGGGTCAACCAGCCCGGCCGAATCGCCCACTGCCATCCAGCCGTCGCCGGCCACGCGGTTCGCCTGCCACGAGCCGCTATCGAGCGAAGGCAGCAGGTGCGAGTAGAACTTGCCATCCTTGCCCGAAATGCCGCGCTCCGCCATAAACTGCTCGAGCCGCTGGCGCAGCGCCGCCGCCGGCTCGCCTTTGCCGCAGATCCCCACCGAAAGGTGGCCGCAGCGCGGAAAAATCCAGATGTAGCCCTGCAGTCCCGGCTGGAATTGAATGTCGATCCGCTCCTGGTCGCCGGCGACGTAATACCCCAGGGCCGCCATGGTGTCGCGCGCCTTCAATTCGGTACCAACCTCGCGTAGCGGATTGCGGGCGCCCATGGCGACGATGCAGAAATCGGCGCTAGTGGCGCCTCCCGAGGTGCGCAACTCCCAGCCCGCGCCCCGCCGCCTCAGCTCCAGGACGCGCGCCTTTTCGATCTGTGCCCCGGCGCGCTCGGCCCGCTCCAGCAGCATCCGGTTCAGATCGAAGCGGGAGTAGATCACCAGCGGATCCTTGAGCTTTAGGCTGGCTTCGCCGCCGCGCGGAGCGCTCAGTACGGTCTCGTGCACCAGGCGCTTGGGCATCGAATTCTCAATCAGAAACGGATACTGGCTGTAAGCTTTGTAAGTAAGTCCGCCGCCGCACGGCTTCTCCCACGCGAGCTTCTCGTCGAATACCGTCACCCTGAGCCCGGAGGATGCCAATCGCTCCGCGGCAAATGCTCCCGCCGGCCCGCCGCCCAGGATTGCTACCCGTTTCATTTTTTCGTCTTATCGACGGGAGGCAGGTCCTGCGGCGCCGGCATGCCACCGCCCGCGCCCGCGCCGTGCGGATTCGCCATACCGCCGGGCGCCATCGCGCCGTGAGGATTGGCTCCGCCTGGCATGGCGCCGCCGCCATGCGGCATGCCCCCGGTTTGCTTGCGTCCCGTCACCACCCACTTGTCGCCCCGCTGCTCGATCAGGTAAATCATCGACATGCCCGGCACCTGCGGCCCGCTCTTGGGCGTAAAGGAGACGTTGGCTTCGCCGCGGTCGCCGCTGAAGTTCACCGCCGTCACGTCGATGTTCATGGCGGACACGTTCAAGCCGCGACCACTGACGTAATCGATCACCGCCTGGCGTACGGCTTCCTTGCTGGAATTGGCGCGATGACAACCAGCCAGCGCCAGCGCCGCCAGAACCAGGGCACACGAAATTCGCACCATTTGATTATAATCCGCCGCCGCCCGCCGGCCTCACGTTGGCATTTGGCCGGTTTGCGGATAAACTGATGGCTATGCATGGCAATGAAGAGGTATTGAAATGCCTGGCGGAGTCCCTCCGGGCCGAACTGACGGCCATCAATCAGTACTTTCTGCACGCGAAAATGTGCGAGAACTGGGGCTACTTCCGGCTGGCTGGCTATTACCGCAAAGAGTCGATTGAGGAAATGGTGCACGCCGAAAAGTTCATCAACCGGATCCTCTTTCTCGAGGGGACGCCGAACATGACCGAACTGGGCCCGATACGCGTCGGGACCACTGTCAAAATGCAGTTCGAGAGCGACTTGGCGCTGGAGCTTGAAGCGGTCAAGCAGCTCAACCATGCTATCAAGGCGTCCACCGCAGTCGGTGACAACGCTTCGCGGGCGTTGTTTGAAGAGGTTCTCCGCCAGGAAGAAGATCACGTGGACTACCTGGAGGGCCAACTGCACGCGATCGGCGAAGTGGGCCTCGACAATTACCTGGCTCAGCAATTACACAAAGGCGAAAAGGAGTAGGCTGCGCTTCGACGGCTGCGTGGCGCGGGGGTTTCGATCATAATAACGGCAGGACCTCGCATGCCATTCCACCGCAGCGCGGTGCTGTTGCTGGCCGGACTGGTGCTGGGAGGCCAGGCCGCCGCTCAGGTCGCCTGGAATGGTCGCGTGGTCGACCAGAACGATGCCCCAGTGGCCGGTGCGCGTGTCCGCATCCACCAGGTTGCCGGGACGGTGTTCGAAGGCGAGTCCTCACCGACAGGATCGGTGGTCATCACCGTGCCCGCACCCGGCCGCTATCTCGTGACGGTGGACCACGCCGGATATTTTCAGTTGCACGAGCAGGCGATGGACATCGTTCCCGGTGGCGCCGAATCCACCCTCGTGCTCAATGTGCAGGAAGAGGTTTTCCAGAGCGTCCATGTCGGCGCCCTGCCCAATCCCGTGGATGCCACAGTGACCGCCGACCAGGAGCGGCTGAGCGGCACCGACATCAACGACGTTCCTTATCCGGCCACCGAGAGCTTGCGCAACGGCATGAAACTGTTGCCGGGCACGGTCGAAGACCCGTCCGGAGGCCTGCATTTTCACGGCGGAGCCGAATACCAGACCCAGTACACGCTAAACGGCGTGGATATCACGGACCCCATCACCGGTCACTACACTACGCCGCTGGCGGTGGATGGAGTGCAATCGGTGGATCTGGACGCGGCGCGTGAACCCGCGCAGTACGGGCCCGGCTCGGGCGGCACACTGGCTATCCAAACCGAGACCGGAACCGACGAGTACCACTATACAGTTACCAATTTCATCCCCGGCATCGACGAGCGGGGCGGAACGCGAATCGGCGATTGGACGCCGCGCGGCGTTTTCTCGGGGCCTATAGACAAAGGCAACGCCTGGTTCTCCGACAGCGTCAACGGCAATTACAACAGCGGCTATGTTTACGGCTTGCCCTCCGGGGCGGACACGAATCCGGCCTGGGCACTGGGGAACATAGCTCACGCTCAAGTGAATCTTTCTCCCGCCAATATTTTTTATGCCGACTTTCTGATTAACTTCGATCACCAGGCGCACCTCGGCTTGGGGCCGCTCGACCCGGATCCCACCACCAGCGGGCTAAGCGATCATGAATGGATTCTGGCGGCCAAAGACTCGCACTCCTGGTACAACGGATCGCTGGTCGAATTTGGCATTGCCTGGCAGGAGGTCTATCACCGCGAGGTGCCCGAAGGCACGGCCCCCTATCTATACACCCCCGAAGGCCGCAGTGGAAACTACTATGTCGACTCGCGTCAGAACGGGCGCCGCGGTCAGGTCTTCGCCAACTACTTTCCCCGCGCCCGCCACCTATGGGGACGCCACCAATTGCAAGCAGGGAGTAACGCGCAACGGCTGGACGATGATGCGCGATTCTCGCGCTCGGAAAACGAAATCATCGGCTTGAGCGGCCTGCCCGAATTCGTCACCACGTTTCAAGGCAGTGGGATATTCAATCGCGGCAATACCGTTTCATCGGCTTATCTCATGGATAACTGGCAGCCCGCCGGCCGCATCACGGTGGATGCCGGGGCGCGCCTGGATTGGGACGGCATGGTGGGGTCATCGGCGGTGTCGCCGCGCATCGCCGTGGCCTGGGCGCCGATGGCGGACGGCCGCACCAAGTTGACCGCCGGTTACGCCATTCTGCGCGATCCCAGCAACCTGGCGCTGTTCTCCCTACCGTTCGATCAACGGGCCGTCACTACGCCCTATAACTCCTCGGGACAGCCACTGGCGCCGCTCATTACCACGTTTCTCCCCGGACATGACCTCCGGTTCCCGAGTTATGGCCAGTGGAGCGCCGGCGCAGCGCGCGACCTGGGACACCGCATTTCAGCGGATGCCGAATGGATGCGCAAGCGCGGCTCGGATGGCTTCGTTTACGCGTCCACTGGCCCGGCTGTTCCAGTGAATTTCGATCTCGTGAATCTGGCCGGGGGATACGGTGGCGACTACGTTCTCTCCAACTTGAGACGCGATGCCTATGATGAAATGGCACTCACGGTGCGGCAGAACTTCGGCGACCAGTTTGGATGGATGGCCAGTTACACTCGCTCGCAAGCCGTCTCCAATGCCGTGCTCTCTACCACTGTCGACCAGCCGTTGCAAGTGATGAGTAACTTTGCGCCGATGCCCTGGGACGCGCCCAATCATTTCCTCGGCTGGGCTTACTTTCCGCTGCACGGCCCCAATTGGGCGCTGGCCGTACTGGTGGACTATCGCACCGGCTTGCCCTATTCCGTGACTAACGATTCCGGCGTACTGGAGGGAACGCTGAATGCGCAACGCTACCCCGATAACTTCGACCTCAACATCCACGTCGAACGGCGTTTCGTTTTTCGCGGCTACCGGCTAGGATTACGGGTAGGTTGCAACAACATTACCGGGCACCAAAACTACACTGCCGTGAATAACGTGGAAGGCTCGCCCAACTTCGATCAGTTTTACGGCGCCGAAGGGCGGCGCTTCGTGGTGCGCATCCGCACGTTCGGCCGCGTCGGCAAATAGGTGCGGCCAACGTTTACTTGCTGCGGTCCTTGAAGTTCGCGTGACCTCGCCGGCTGCGCGGGCGTGGTACAGTTTGCTGAAGATGCAGCCACTCTATGAAGGAATCCGCGGCGCGCGCGTCTTCGATCTGGCCCACGCTTACTTTCCCGGCATGCCCCATCACCCGTCGCATCCCCCGTTTCTGTTTGGACTGGTGAAGCAGCACGGCGACTACGTGGGTCCGGCGGGAAACAGCTCCGCCGCCGATGGGCTGGCGCTGGGAAGCCATGTGGGCACGCATATCGACGCCCTGTGCCACTTTTCCTGCGGCGGCAAGCTATTCGGCGGCGTTGAGGCGGCATCCGCCCAGTCGTATCAGCAGGGTTTCCGTGAGTATTCTATCGATACCGTCCCGCCGATTGTTCGCCGCGGCGTACTGCTCGACGCGGCGCGGCACGGCGGCATGGATGCGTTGCCGGCGGATTTCGAAATCACACCCGGACATCTCGACGAGATGGCGCGCTCGCAGGGCCTCGAAATCCAGCGCGGCGACGTCGTGCTGCTGCGCACCGGTTGGGCGCGCTACTTCCACGATGCGGCGAAATTCGTCTCCGAAGTGCGCGGTCCCGGCCCAGCACGGCCAGGTGCGGAGTGGCTTAGCCGGCGCGGAATCTTCGCTGCCGGATCGGATACCTTGGCGTTCGAGAAAATGCCCGATCCTGGCATGCCCGTGCACGTCCACCTGCTGGTGGAAAGCGGCATCCACATCCTTGAATGCCTGAACCTGGAGGAGTTGGCCGCTGCGGCTGTGTGGACTTTTCTGCTGGTGGCTGCCCCGCTGAAAATCCGCGGTGCAACCGGCGCACCCGTGCGCCCGCTGGCAATTGTTCCGTAGAGGCCGGACACGCCCGGCCTCCGCACTTACTCCCTCACCGCAACCGTTTTCTCCAGCTTCACGTCCGCCGAGGAGCTGCCCACCATCAGGCTCACCTGGCCGGCTTCTACATCCCAGCGCTCTCTGGCCATGTCCCAGTAAGCCAGCGTCTCCGCCTTCAGTGGCAGTGTGACCGTGCGCGTCTGGCCCGGCGCCAGTGTGACGCGGCGGAAGCCCTTGAGCTCTTTGAGCGGCCGCTCGACGCTGGAGTTGAGGTGCTTTACATAAAGTTGCACCACTTCATCGCCCTGCCGGTTGCTTGTGTTAGTAACATCTACGCTGACGTTGATCTCGCCCCCGGCGGGCAATGTCGCAGCGCTGGTCCGCAGCTTGGAATAACGGAACGTCGAGTAACTCAAGCCGTAACCGAAAGGATAAAGCGGTTCGCCTTGGAAATACATGTAAGTTCTGCCGTGGCGTATGTTGTAGTCCATCTTGGCCGGAACCTGGTCGAGCGAGCGCGGGAACGTCTGCACCAATCGGCCGCCGGGGTTGTAATCTCCGAACAGAACCGCAGCGATGGCGGAGCCTTCCTCCTGCGCGTTGTGCGTGATGTGTAGAATGGCCGGGACGTTCTGCTGGGTCCAGTTGATGGCGAACGGAAAACTGGAAACCAGCACCACAACCGTTTTGGGATTGGCCGCGTACACCTGTTTCACCAGCGCTTCCTGCTCCAGGTCGATCCACTTCCGGTCCATGGCTTCTTTGCCATCGCTGGGGGTTGGGCAGTGGGCCCACGGCGCGCCGCAAGTGGGATGATTGCCGACAAAGACAATCGCCACGTCGGATTCCCTGGCCGCATTCACTGCGGCATCGTCGTCGTTGTTGGCGGCATAGTTGACCTTCACCGCCGCGCCGACTCTTTCCTTGATCCCGTCCAGCGGCGTGATCGTGTAAGGAGGCGTGCCGCTGTACCAGTCCAGCGCCACGCTGTTGGCGTGCGGACCGATCACGGCCACCGATTTCAGCGCGCTCCGGTCGAGCGGCAGCAAGCCACCGGCGTTCTTGAGCAGCACCACCGATTCGAGCGCCACCTGCTTCGCCACCGCCTTGTGGTCGCCCAGCTTCCAGGCGTCGTCATCGCCCTTGATCTTGGTGTAAGCAACCCGCTCGGGAGGGTCGAGCATGCCGAGCTTGATCATCACGCGGAACTCGTTCTCCAGCACCGCGTCGATCTCGGGTTCGGTCAGCAGATTCTCCTGCAGCGCCTGGCGCACAGCAGCGCCGAAGATGCGGTCGAGGAACTGGTTGATGCCCGCCTTGACGGCGCCCGCCGCGGCGTGCGGCAGGTCGGCGTAATACTTATGGAATCTCACCATGTTCCCCAGGGCCCCGGCATCGGTGCAGATGATGCCGTCCTGCCCCCATTCCTTGACGGTGATGTCTTTCAAAATGGGATTCACCGTCATTGGAATTCCGTTCATGGCGTTGTAGGCCGCCATGTATGCGCGCGATCCGCCTTCCATCACGCCCATGCGGAAGGGCACGGAATAGTATTCGCGCAGCAGCCGCTCATCGAAATTGGAAGACGATCCGTCGCGGCCGTCCTCGTTGCTGTTGGCCAGAAAATGTTTCATCAGCGAAGCCGTCAGCCAATATTTCGGGTCGTCGCCCTGAAGGCCCTTAACCATCGCCACCACCATGGTCCCGTTGAAGAACGGGTCCTCGCCGAAGCATTCCTCGGTGCGCCCCCAGCGCGGGTCGCGGCCCAGGTCGGCGTTCGGCGCGCGGACCACCAATCCGCCGCGGTGCGTCTTCTCGCTCTGGTAGATGTAGCGCGTCTCGTAGCCTTCCACGCCGCCGGCTTTGCGCACCAGGTCCGGATCCCATGTCTCGCCCATGCCGATCGCCTGCGCGAACTGGGTTGTCGGGATGGGCGAGGGCCGTCCCCAGCCGCCGGGTCCGCCCAGCGCCAGGCCGTGTAACCCTTCGACGTGGCGCGTACCGTGAATGCCCAGGCGCGGCACGCTGGGATCGGTGCCCAGGCAATGAATCTTTTCATCCACCGTCATCAGCGAGACGATGTTGCGGACCCGCGCCTCGATCGAAAGATCCGGGTTTTGAAATGGATATTGATACTGGGCCGAGGCGGTTACCGTGCCCCACGCTGCCAGCAGGCACAGCCCGCCCACCAGATGCACCGCATTCTTCATGACGATGGCTCCTTGAGATGCACTCATGATGGTAACTCAGCTCGTGAGTTTGCCGGGCGTTATAATCCGGAAATGCCTAACCATCGGACCTGCGCGGTGCCGCGCCTTGCCAATCGTCCTCGCCGTTCCCGCGGGGAAGCATGGCTGCTCACCCTCACCGCTCTTTTGCTGTTCACCGGCCCGGCCGGCGCGCAATGGATTCCGCAGAACCCGGTGACGAGTTTTGCCAAGCAGGCCGATGGCGTCGTCTTCACCATGCAGACCGGAGCCCTGCGCATCCTGGTCTCGACCGATTCCATCTTTCACATCACTTATGCACCGACCGCGGTCTTTCCAAGCCGCACCGACTACGTAGTCATCAAGACCTCCTGGCCGGCCGTGCCGTTCACCGTGACCGAAACACCGCGCGCCGTTTTGATTTCGACCGCCCGCATGCGCGTGGCCGTGAACCGCGCCGATGGTGCGCTCGCCTACGCGGAAGCTTCCGGCCGCCCCCTCGTGCAGGAAGGCCCCAACACGCTCACCCCGGTTACCGTGAATGGCGAAAAAACCTATCACGCCGAGGCTTTCATCGGCCTCTGGGGATCCACTGAGGCATTCTATGGGTTGGGCCAACACCAGGCCGGTGTGTGGAACTATCACGGCGAATCGGTCGACATCGCCCAAGATAATACCAACATCTCCGTGCCCATGCTGCTTTCGAGTAAGGGCTATGGCATCTTTTGGAACAACACCTCGCGCAGCCGGTTCAACAACCGCTTCGTGCATGCCATGTACATCACCTCGGAAGTCGCCGACTCGATCGACTATTACTTTTTCTACGGGCCGGACTTCGATAAGATCATCGCCGGCTATCGCGAGCTGACCGGCCAGGCGCCGCTATTCGGCCGATGGGCCTATGGTTTCTGGCAATGTAAGAACAAGTACCAGAGTCAGCAGGAACTGCTGGCCGTGGCGCATAAGTACCGCGAGCTCCACATTCCCGCCGATAACATCGTCCAGGACTGGTTCTGGTGGACCACCATGGGTTCCTTCAAGTTCAGCGATAAGTATCCCAACCCGAAGGAAATGATGGACGACTTACACGCCATTCATTTTCACTTGATGATTTCCGTGTGGCCTTACTTCTATCCCGGCTCCGACGTTTACACCGATATGGACCGCAAAGGTTTCTTTATCGACCGCACGAAGGTGGGGGCTTTTCATCCCAAGGGATCGGCGCTCTACGATGCCACCAACCCGGAAGCGCGCAAATACTATTGGAACCTGATCGATAACTCTCTTTTCAAGATTGGCGCAGACGCCTGGTGGATGGATACCACAGAGCCCGAGACCGAGGGCCGCGAGGACAACGTGATGGTGACTAACCACGTGTTCGCCGGCAACGGCGCCCGCTATGCCAATATTTTCCCGCTTATGACCACCAAGGCCGTGTACGACGGGCAGCGCGCCGCCTCAGACCAGAAGCGCGTCTTCATTCTCTCCCGCTCCGCATTTGCCGGTTCGCAGCGCAATGCGGTCACGGCATGGTCGGGGGACGTCAATTCGGATTGGGAGAGCTTTCGCCGGCAGATTCCCGCCGGACTGAATTACTCGTTGTCCGGATTGCCTTACTGGACCACCGATATTGGCGGCTTCACCGACGGGAACCCCAATGATCCGGCTTACCGGGAGCTTTTCATCCGCTGGTTCCAGTTTGGCACGTTCTGCCCCATCTTCCGCGTGCATGGAACCCGCACCAATGGGCAGAACGAGCTGTGGTCCTATGGGCCGGAGGCGCAGAAGATTCTCACCGCGTACGACACCCTGCGCTATGAGTTGCTGCCCTACACTTACTCCCTGGCTTGGAAGACCACTAACGAAGCGTATACGCCGATGCGGCCGCTGGTGATGGATTTCCGCACCGACGTGCGCGCCGAGGACATCGGCAACCAGTATCTTTATGGGCCGTCTATCCTGGTGAATCCGGTTACGGAACCGGCCGCCACCACGCGCCCCCTCTATTTGCCGAAGACCGAGTGGTACGACTTCTGGACCGGCAAGACGATCGAGGGCGGCAAGGCGATCGATGGACCGGTGACGCTTGACCGCATTCCACTTTACGTGCGCGCCGGTTCCATCGTTCCCATCGGCCCTGACGAGGAGTGGGCCGCCGAGAAGCCGGCTGCCCCAATAGAACTGCGCATCTATCGCGGCGCCAACGCCAGCTTCACCTTATACGAAGACCAAAACGACACCTATAACTACGAGAAGGGCGTCTATGCCACCATTCCGATCGAGTGGAACCAGACTGCCCAAACCCTTACCATCGGTGACCGTCACGGCACCTTCCCCGGCATGCCCACCGCCCGCCAGTTCAAGATAGTCTTTGTCAGCGAGAACCATGGCACCGGCGTTGGTGCTACGCCAAAGGTGGACCGTGAAGTGTCTTACGAGGGTAAGGCAGTAACTGTCAAGCCTTGATGGAGGCTATGCTTGGGGGTGCGGATCTGCCGGTTTGCCCGAAGGCCCGGCCAGCCTCCTTACCTGCCGGTGGTCTCCAGTTCCGCCAACGCCTCGCCGGTGACTTTTTCTACGTCGGCATGGAGGCTGTTGCCATGCGCGTCCATAGTTACGATGGCCGGGAAGTCCTTGGCGCGAAGGTGCCACATAGCCTCGGGGATGCCGAACTCCATCAGGTGCACATCAAGCACCTCGGGCAACGTGCGCGCATAATACTGTGCCGCGCCGCCGATTGCATTCAAATACACCGCGCCCGATTCCTGCAGCGCGGCCAGCGTCTTGGGTCCCATGCCACCTTTGCCGATGACGGCGCGCACGCCGTAGTGTTTGATGACATCGGCCTGGTAAGGTTCTTCCCGAATGCTGGTGGTGGGGCCGGCGGCTTTCACCTTCCAACGCCCTTCTTCCTGCAGCATCACCGGTCCGCAGTGATACAGCACCGCGCCATGCAAATCCACCGGCGAAGGGTTCTTCATCAAGTAGGCGTGTACGTTGTCGCGCCCCGTGTACATTTCGCCGCTGATCAGCACCACGTCGCCCACTTTGAGGGCGCGGACCTGCGCCTCGGTGAGTGGCGCGGTGAGAATCACTTCGCGGCCGGTCAGCGGGATACCTTCGCCGCGCGCCATGCGTGCCACCGGGCGCGCCGGGTCGCGGTACAGCCATTCGGTAATGGCACCCGTTGAGGCGTCGAGGCGCACGCCCAGACGGCGGAACGCCCAGCATTCATAGGCCACCGAAACGAAAAAGCTCGCCGGCAGACGATTGGCGGCGGTGATCTTGCATCCGATCAGGGAAGCTTTTCCGCCGAAGCCCATGGCGCCCACACCCAGGCGGTTGGCCTCCTCCATGATTTCCACTTCCAACTTGGCGAGCACTGGGTCGGGGTTTACATCGTCGATCGTACGAAATAGCTGGCTCTTGGCAAGTTCGTATCCGTGCGCACGGTCGCCGCCAATGCACACGCCGATGGCGCCCGGCGCACAGCCTTGTCCCTGCGCTTGCCACACCGCGTGCAGAATGCACTTGCGCACGCCTTCCAGGTTGCGGTCGGCGCGACCCAGGTGATCCAGGTTCGCCGGCACCGAATATTGAATGTTCTTGTTTTCGCAGCCGCCGCCTTTGAGAATCAGCTTGATTTCGATCTCGTCTTCTTCCCACTGCTCGAAGTGCATCACCGGAGTTTCCGGCCCCAGGTTGTTGCCGCTGTTCTTGCCGGTAATCGAATCCACCGAATTGGGACGCAACTTCCCCAGCCGGGTGGCTTCCGACACCGCTTCGCGAATCGCCTTCTTGAGGACGATCTGGTTGAATCCCACGGGCGTGTGAATTAAGAAGGTGGGCATGCCGGTGTCCTGGCAGATGGGGCCTTCGTCATCGTGCGCCATGTCGATATTGGTCAGAATGATGTCGAGGGCTTGCGAGGATTGCGTATGCGGCGTTTCGCCGGCCGCGGCGATTCCCATCGCATGGCGTACGTCCGGCGGCAGGTTGGTGGATGTCTGGACCACCAGTTCCAGGAGACTGTTGGCAAGGAATTTCATAGTGACAACTCCATTTTAAGCCTGCGCGCAGTGGCCGGCTGGCGTGGTAAACTTTACGGAACTATGAATCCGTACGCCAGGTTTCTGGGAGATCGCGACCCGCTTGCGGTGATCCAGGCCACGCCACAGGAGTTGGAAAGCGCGATCAAACGGTTAACGCCCGAGCGCGTGGGTGTTGCGCCCGCTCCGGGAAAGTGGAGTGCGCGTGAAATCGCCTGCCACCTTGCGGATTGCGAATTGGTCTTCGCATTTCGTTTCCGGCAGACCTTGGCGGATCCGAACCACATCATCCAGCCCTTCGATCAGGAAAAGTGGGCGGCCGTGTATGGCACCTACGATGCGTTAGCGGCAGTCGCCGCGTTCTCGGCTACGCGCCGGTGGAATCTGCTTTTTCTGAAGGCGCTGCGGCCCGAGGCATTCTCGACGCCGGTCACCCATCCGGAGCGCGGCACCATGACCTTGCGGACCATTGTCGAAACCGTGGCGGGTCACGACCTCAACCACCTGGCGCAAATTGGGGCGCTGGCGTCGTAAACGGGGATCGCGGCGGAGAAGCCGACGGCCGGGCTTGGTGCCGGGCTGCGTCGAATGGCTTTCGGTGCGCAGGTTGGCCAACCAGCCCCACTAGAAACGCGCGCCGGTTAGTGGACACCGGTTTCGACGGGCTGCGGGGCCGGCTGCTTATGTTTGCACTCGGCATTGGGACATTGCCAGAAGGTGCCGGCCTTGAGCCATTTTTCGATCATGTACGGGCTGCCGCACTCGGGGCATTTCTCAGGCACCGGCTTGCCCCAGGCGACAAAATCGCACTTGGGCCAGCGGTTGCATCCGTAAAATGTCTTGCCGCGCTTGGAGCGCCGTTCCACCACTTCGCCTTCATTGCACTCCGGGCACTTCACGCCGATGGTTTTCTGCTTGACATATTTGCAGGTGGGGTAATTGCTGCAAGCCGTGAATTCGCCGAAGCGGCCGGTCTTGAGCGCCAGGTTGTTGCCGCATTCCGGGCAGAGTTCATCGAGCTTCTGGTCGGGCTTCTTTTGCGCGCCGCCGATCTGCTTGGTGGTCTTACAATCCGGATAACCGGTACAGGCGTAGAAGGTGCCGAAGCGGCCCTTCTTTAATACCATGGGCCGGCCGCAGTTCTCGCAGTACTCCTCTTCGCCCTGCTCGCTCAGGTTCGCTTTGTCCAAGTCCGGCAGATCGACCTGTAACTCGCGGGTGTAAGTGCAGAAGCTCTCTTTCCTCTGCCAGGACAACGCGGCGCCCTCGGCTGTGTCTCGCAGGCCCAGGTCATAGAAGTCGTTCATCTGGGGATAGCGAGCCTGAATCTTTTCGAGGCGCTGCTCGATCTGTTTGCGATCCTCCAGCCGACGGCTCTCGATTTTCTCCTCGTGATTTTTCAGGACCGCCTTCATGGCTTTTGGCGGGCGGAAACCATCGGTGACGAGGAATCTGCCGGGATCGTCCCACCTGAGCGCCGCCTCAGGATACCGGGCCCGGAGCTTTGCCACGTACTTCTCGATTTCCTTGCGAGCCCTTAGGCCCCGGGTGGCAATCTCTTTTTCCAGCTTCTCCAGATCGGATTCCGCGCTCTTGGAGGGGAAGTCGGGGTAGCCGGTGCAGGCGAGAAAACTGCCATGTCTCCCCCACTTAACAACCAGCGGCTTGCCGCACTTCTCGCAGGTCAAGTCGGTGGGCTTTTCCATCCGCTTGATGTCGGTCATGTGCTCTTCGGCGTGCTTCAGATCCTTGTCGAAGCGCTCATAGAACTCCTGCATCGCGATGCGCCAGTCGATCTTGCCTTCTTCGATCTCGTCGAGTTCCTCCTCCATGCGCGCGGTGTAGGTCACATCGAAGATGTCGTCGAAGCTCTCCAGCAGCAGGTCGGTCACCACCATGCCGAGCTCAGTGGGCGTGAATCGGCCGCCGTCTTTCTTGACGTACTCGCGCTCCTGAATGGTGGAGATGATCGAAGCGTAGGTGGAAGGCCGCCCCACGCCGTCGGCTTCCAGGCGCTTCACCAGGGTGGCTTCGTTATAGCGCGGCGGCGGCTCGGTAAAGTGCTGTTCCGGCCGGATGCCTTTGAACCGGAGGCTCTCGCCTTCGGCCACTAACGGGAGGCGGTGCCCCTCCTCCTCGTCTTCCTCATCGATCTGGTCCTTGCCCTCCCGGTAGACCTTGAGGAAGCCCTCAAACTTCAGCACCGACCCGGTGGCGCGAAACATGTATTCGTGGCCGTTCTTACCTTTGGCGCCCACGTCGATGGTGGTCAGATCGTAGAGCGCCGGCATCATCTGGCTGGCTACGAAACGGTTCCAGATCAGCCGGTACACCTTTCGTTCGTCTTCCTGGAGGTATTTATCCACGACCTCCGGTGCATAGGCCATCGAAGTGGGGCGAACCGCTTCATGAGCGTCCTGCGCTCCCTTTTTGGATTTGTAGACGGTCGGCGTATCGGGCAGGAACTCGCGGCCGTAGCGCTCGCCGATGAAATCGCGCACATCGCGGACGGCATCCTCGGAAACGCGCGTGGAATCCGTGCGCATGTACGTGATGAGGCCGACCGTATCTTTGCCCACTTCCACGCCCTCGTACAGCCGCTGTGCCAGCATCATGGTGCGCTTCACGCTGAAGCGCAGCTTGCGCGACGATTCCTGCTGCAAGGTGGAGGTGATGAAGGGAGCCACTGGGAAACGCCGCTTTTCACGCGTTGAAACCGATTGCACCGTGTAGGCGGCGCCATCGAGCGCAGCCACCACGCCGTCGGCCGCCTCGGTCGAGCCGATCTCCGCGGTCTGGCCGTTGATGCGTGCCAGCCGTGCAGTCAGCATCGGCGGCTTCTTCGCCACTAGGTCCGCATCGATGGTCCAATATTCCTTGGCAATGAAGGCGCGGATCTCGCGCTCGCGTTCCACGATCACCCGCAGCGCCACCGTCTGCACCCGGCCGGCGGAGAGACCGCGCCGCACTTTATCCCACAGCAGCGGCGAAATCTTGTAGCCCACCAGCCGGTCCAGCACGCGGCGCGCCTGCTGCGCATCCACCAGGTTAATGTCCACCTGGCCCGGCTTTTCGAAGGCCTTGGCGATGGCTTTCTTGGTGATCTCGTTGAACATCACGCGGTAGATCCGCGGCCCGTTCTTTTTCTCGGAAAGCTCTTCCTGCAGGTGGAAGCAGATGGCTTCGCCTTCGCGGTCGGGGTCGGCCGCCAGATACACGTCTTTCACCTTCTTGGCGGCTTGTTTCAGCTCGGCGACCAACTTCTTCTTGCCTTCGATGACTTCGTAGCGAGGTTCGAACCCCCGCTCCACGTCGACCGCCAGATCCCGCTTAGGTAAGTCTTTAATATGACCGAGCGAAGCTTTGACGAGAAAGTCCTTGCCCAGGTATTTGTTGATGGTCTTCGCCTTAGCGGGCGATTCCACGATTACCAGAGCTTTTGCCATATATGCCGTTCTTTAAAAACAGTCCATCCCTGCCACCGGTGAAAATGAATTTGCCGGGAACCCAGACTGCGCTACCACACTTTAACAAAGTTTTTGCCGGGAAGCTGCCTCACCAGTCCCATCATCTCCAGTTCGAATAGGGCGGCCAGGAGTTCGGAAGTGGAAGTATCCTCTACTTTCTGCAGCAGATCGTCCAGATGCGTAGCAGCGTCGACATGGAGAGCTTCGAGTGTGCGGCGGGCAACCGGTTCCAGGCCGGAGGCAGGATCGTTAGGCTTGGATGCTTCAGCCCCCGCTGCGGATTCGCCTCCCTCCACCAGGATCCGTTTGCGCCCTCTCTCTATTAGATGCCGGCGGGATTCAGCGGGCAGTTGGGAGACCACGTCATTCCAGTCCTGAACGAGGCGCGCGCCCTGCTTGATCAGCAGGTTGGGGCACCAGCTCAGCTTCGAAGTGATGTTGCCCGGGATGGCGAAAACCTCGCGGCCCTGATCCATGGCCAACCGCGCCGTGATGGCCGAGCCACTGTACTGCGCTCCCTCCACCACCAGCACTCCCAAACTGATGCCGCTGATCACGCGATTGCGGATGGGGAAGTTTTGCGGGAACGCAGTAGTTCCCATGGGGAATTCGGAAACGATCAAGCCCTTTTGCGCCAGGTCCGCCATCAGGCCGCGATTCTCCGACGGGTATATTACGTCAACGCCGCAGCCGAGCACCGCAATCGTGCTGCCGCCCGCCTGCAACGCGCCCTTGTGCGCCGCAGTGTCGATGCCGCGCGCCATGCCGCTCGTGATGGCGAGGCCGGCGTGTGCCAGGTCCGCGCAAATCCGCTCAGCCACCGCCGTCCCGTACGGCGTGGCGCGACGGGTTCCCACCACGGCCAGCGAAAGCGCGCTCAGCAATTCCACCCGACCGCGGGCGAAGAGCACGATGGGAGGATCGAAGATCTCGCGCAACGCCTGCGGATAGCGCGGATCGCCGATGGTCACGGCCACAGCGCCGGCCGCTGTCATCTTCTCCTGCTCCGCCACGCCGTCTTCAAACGTGCAGCCGCTCGCAATCGACTGGGCTACCGCGCCGCTCACGCCGGCGCCTTCGAGCTCGGTGCGCGAGGCGTGGAAGATAGCTGCAGGCGTGCGAAACCGGTCCAGCAGCTTTCCGGCGCCTCTGGCGCCCAGCCCGGGCACCAGTTGTAATGCCAGCCAGTAGAGTTCTTCATCCCGGCTGAGTGCGGGAGGTGACATGGGGTCCCAAGTTTCCGATCACGACGATAGCAGCCGGGCGGCAAACCGCGCAAGTATACCAGGCGCGCGCTTGGGCTTACATGCGGTGAAAGGCTTTCAGGATTTCCCGTGTGGAGTAATGCATGGCGATGGGGCGGCCGTGCGGGCAGCTCATGGGACAATCGGTTTCGGAGAGAGCGCGCAACAGCCATTCCATCTTGGCGGCGTCGAGGCGGGTGTTGATCTTGATGGCGGCGCGGCAGGCGATGCCGGCGGAAATCTCGCGGCGCAGGTCGTCGAGCGAGCGCTGGCGCAGTTCGCCTTCGGCGATTTCCAGAATCTCGAACAGGATCTGCTCCAGGTCCGCGGCCCCGATGGCGGCTGGCGCGGATTTTACAGCGATGGTGCGGTTGCCGAACGGCTCGGTTTCGAAGCCGGAGGCGCGCAGCTCATCGGCGATGCGGGCGTAATCGATCTGCTGCTCGGCTGTGAGCGTGAGAATCATTGGCATCAGCAGGCGCTGGGTTTCCACGGTTCCGGCGGCGCGCTGCTTGAGCACCTGTTCGAAGAGGATGCGCTCATGCGCCACGTGCTGATCGACGATCCACAAGCCATCGCGCCCAGCGGCGACGATGAAGCTCTCGTGAATCTGGCCGAGGGGCCGCAAATCGGATAGCACCGAAAGCGACATTTCGGGCGGCGGGACGGCCTCGGGCGGAAATTCCCCATGGGCGTCGAGGTGGCGCGAGAGTCTCCCGGAAGGCCGAGGGCCTGGTGCAACTTCGAGCGGCGGCGCGCTGAAATCGAGGCGCGGCGAGGGGCCGGTGGTGGGCCGCAAGGCAAACTCGGGCGGCGGAAGTTCGCCTGGCGCGAGGAGCGTTTCGGGCGGCGCGGCTGCGCCGTCCGTGACTGGAACATGCCCGGCTTGCACTGGCTCGGCATCGACCAGGCTGGCCACATTGGGCGCCTGGTTTTCGATCATCTGGCTGAACTCGGAATACGGCAACCGTGCAGCGGGCTGTTCAGCGGCGGCGGGGCGCGAGGCGGGCGGGAACGACGGCGCAGGGCGGCTCTCCATCAAGCGCTCGCGAATGGTGTCGCGGACAAAATCGTGCACGAACGAGCCGTGGCGGAAACGAACCTCGGTCTTCGAGGGGTGCACATTAACGTCCACCTCCTCGGCATCGCACTCGAGAAACAGCAGCGCGAACGGGTAGGCGGCGGGCGGCATCAGGTTGTGATAGGCGGACGAGAGAGCGTGCAGTAGCAGGCGGTCGCGAATCAAGCGGCCGTTGACGAAGATGAACACCGAATTGCGATTGGCCTTCTGCACTTGCGGCCGGGAAAAGAAGCCGGTGAGGCGGAAGCGGCGGGTCGGCGGCTCGTCCGGCTCGGCGCGGTATTCGGCAATGGCCTGTGTGGGCGGCGCGCTTTCATGCGCCAGGAAAAGGTCTTTCTCACGGTCGCCGATCTCGACGAGGTCCTCCAGCGTGCGCCCGCCGAAGACCTGATAGACGCGCTCGGCGAGAGTGGGGACGGGCGTGACGTACAGCAATTCGGTCGCGCCGCTGGTCAACCGAAAGGTCTTCTCCGGGTGGGCGAGGCTGTAGTGAGTGACCAGGCTGGCGATGTGGGCGAGCTCGGTTTGCTCGGTGCGCAGGAACTTCTTTCGCGCGGGAACGTTATAGAAGAGGTCGCGCACGGTGATGGCGGTGCCGCCGCCGAGCGCCGCTTCTTCGCAGCGCAGCATCTTGCCGCCGGCGATTTCGATGCGCGTGCCGGTGGTCTCCTCGGCCGATCGCGTTTCGAGCAGCAGCCGCGACACGGAGGCAATCGATGGTAGCGCCTCGCCGCGGAAGCCGAGTGTGGAAATGGAGAGCAGGTCCTTGACGTCGCGCAGCTTGCTGGTGGCGTGGCGCTCGAAGGCGAGCAGGGCGTCGTCGCGCAACATGCCGCAGCCATCGTCGGCGATGCGAATCAGGCGGCGGCCGCCGGATTCGACCTCGATGCGCAGCTCAGCGGCGCCGGCGTCGAGCGAATTCTTCGAGCAGTTCTTTGACGACCGAAGCGGGACGTTCGACGACTTCACCAGCGGCTATCTTGTTGGCGACCTGGTCGGGCAGGATGCGGATGCGGCCCATGGGCGATCTTATGATTCACTATAGCCCAGGGGCAAACCGTGTACAGACACGGAGTTTCGCGAAATTCGAGCCAGCCCGGCTTTGCGCCCACCGCACCCTCACGGTCGCCGCTCCGAAAGCACGCCGCTACCCCTGCGGCGGCTTCCCGAGGTTCAACAGCCAGCGGATGCCGAACCGGTCGGTGATCATCCCGAAGCGAGCGGCCCAGAATGTCTCCTGCAGGGGCATGTCGATTTTACCGTTTTCGCCGAGCGCGGCAAAGAGCGCGTCAACTTCCTGAAGGGTCTCGCATTGGATTGCCATCGAGAAATTGCCGCCTGGCTGGAGAGGCATGCCAGGCATGATGTCCGCCGCCATCAGAAGCGTGAGCGTTCCCTTGGTGAGCGTCGAATGCATGATGCGGTCTCTGACTTCCTTCGCCGCCCAAGCTGGATCGCCGGGGGCTTCGGAGAACGGCAGGAGGAATAGCTCAGCCGCAAAACATTTCTTGTAAAACTCCATCGCGTCGCGGCAGTTGCCGTCGAAGTTCAAAAAGGTGACGACTTCTTTCATGAGTTAGTCCATTCTGATTATTAACGATCTCCTAATGGGCAAGCCGGTTCGAGCCAGTTCCAGTTTTCAGCTATGCGGCTTTGGGTTTTGCCATGAGTCCGGCGGCGGTGACGCAGGCGATGGCGGCGATGGGGACTACGAAGCTGAAGAGCACCGAACTGTGGTCGGCGACGAGGCCCATCAGAGGGGGCAGAATGGCGCCGCCGACAATGGCGGTGACCATGAGGCCGGAAAGCGGGTTAGCGTGTTTCGGCATGGCGTCGATGGCGGTGGAGAAGATGAGGGGGAAGATATTGGCGAATCCCAACCCCACGATGAAACAGGCCGCGGCGGCAAGGGCGGCAACGGGCACGAACAATCCGAACAAGCCGAGGAAGGAAACCGCGCAGGTGAGGGCAAAAAACTTACGCGGAGCCATCCAGGTTAAAATCACTCCACCGGAGAAGCGCCCGATGGTGAGAGCAGTGAAGAAGAGGCCGGTGCCCAGCAACCCTTCGCGCGCGATGTCGATATTGAACTGCTCCTTGAGGAACAGGGGAATGTTGGCGCTCATGCACACTTCGGCTCCTACATAGAGGAAGATCGCGCCCACCATGGCCACTACGTAGCCGTTGCCGAGCAATTCCAGACACGAAGAGAAGGTGGCGGCATGACCTTCGCCGCTATCCCTTTTCACATGGAGCGTGCTCACGGCGAGCACCGTAATCGCCAGGGCGACGGCGTAAATGGGAAACATCACTTGCCAACTGACGTGAAAGTAGCGCTTTGCGATCAAGGGAATGAGGGGTCCGGAAAGCGACCCGATGGCCTTAACGAACTGCCCAAGTGAAAGATTGCGCGCGAACTTGCCGGGTGCGGAGACGTCGCGCATGATGGGGTTGCCGGCTACCTGCAGAATGGCCGCGCCGGCATCGAGCAGCAGCACGGCGAGTAGAAATTGAGCGAAGGAGCTGAGGCCGAAGCTGGCGATAAGCAGCCCGACCAGGGCGGTGCCGAGTCCGATCATCAGCACGGTTTTCTTGCCGCGCCGGTCTTGAAATACGCCCATTGGCACCGAGAGCAGGCCGAACATGCTGAATCCGACGAAGGGAATCAGCGAGGCCACGGCGTTGCTCAAGTGAAATTCATCCTTTGCCAGGCCGACGAAGGGGCCGACGGCGTCGCCGAAACCCATCGCCAGGAAAGCCAGAAAAACCGGAAGGGTGCGTATCTTCATAGGTTCCGATGAATTGTAGCAAGTGGCGGGCGGGCGGCTTAGGGGAAGCTTCGAGACGGCGCTGTGGTGCCTTCCGCAGCGAACGGACAGCGTACCGCGTGCCCTGGCTGGTCCATGCGGAACGGCCAGCAAAGTTGCTGAGAGCGTTCTGGTCCACGGGGCACTGAGATTTTGAGGTGCCTTTGAAACCAAACCAACCAATGCCGACCAGGAGGAATCGAACTGTATCGCTGGTTCCAGCACAAGTCATCGAGCGGCGGATCCTGCTTGTTCGCGGGCGCAAGGTCATGCTCGACCGCGATCTCGCCACGCTCTACCAGGTGAAGCCGATTGCATTGCGTCAGGCCGTCAAGCGCAATCAGAGCCGATTCCCGCCCGATTTCGTGATTCAGCTTTCCCAGGAAGAAGCGGAGGGCTTGGTATCACAGAATGTGATACCTTCCCATCGGAGCCTCGGCGGATTCCTTCCCTACGCCTTCACCGAGCAAGGCGTTGCCATGCTCTCGAGCGTCCTGCGAAGCGAGCGCGCCATCATTGTGAACATCGCGATCATGCGCACCTTCGTTCGCCTCCGGCAGATCCTTGCGACCCACAAACTGCTCGCTCGGAGGCTGATTGAGATGGAGGAAAAGTGCGATCGCCAGTTTAAGGTGGTGTTCGATATTCTGAAGGAGCTTATGGATCCGCCGGCGTTGCCGGGGAAAAAGCCGATCGGTTTCATTACCGCACCGCGAAGCAGGAATCAGTTGTCCAAGGCTTAAGCACAGCAAGCCGGTTTCGCCGTGCCGGCCGCAGACAACTGCTCCCGGCCCCATCAGCCGCAAGCCCATTGCCAGCAAAGAGTGGTCCTCTGGATCCACCGCACAGCCCAGTTGCGCAGGCCGGGTTCGATCTGGTACACTGCTGGATGTTCCGAAGGTACGCTCAGTGGGAGGTTCGTTTGTCTGTTCGGAAAACGGACCGCTGGCACCAATGAGGTCACATGGCGCGTAAACCAGGCAAACACTATCAATCCGCCAGAAAACAGGTGGAAACCCGCGAATACCAGCTCGAAGAGGCTGTGACGCTCATCCAGAAAATCAAGTTCGCCAAGTTCGATGAGACCGTGGAGGTCCACATGCGGCTCGGCGTCGATCCCAAGCACGCCGACCAGATGGTGCGGGGCACGGTGCTGATGCCGAACGGGCTGGGCAAGTCGAAAAAGGTGCTGGTGATCGCCAGCGGGGACAAGCAACGCGAAGCGACCGAGGCCGGCGCCGACTTTGTCGGCGGCGAGGACATGGTCAACAAGATTCAGTCGGAAAGCTGGACGGATTTCGACGCCGTGATCGCCACGCCGGACATGATGCGATCGGTTGGCAAGCTGGGCAAAGTGCTCGGGCCGCGCGGCCTGATGCCGAACCCCAAGACCGGCACAGTGACGGTGGACGTAGTCAAAGCGCTCAAGGAAATCAAGGCCGGCAAGGTGGAGTTCCGCGTGGATAAGACCGGCATCATTCATGCGCCGGTGGGAAAGATCAGCTTCGCGGCGCCCAAGTTGGTGGAGAACGCGGCAACCCTGATCACGGCGGTGATCAAAGCCAAGCCGGCGGTGGCGAAGGGCAAGTATGTGAGAAGCGCGACCATTTGCTCCACCATGGGGCCGGGCGTTGCCGTCGATACCGCGCCATTCAGCATAAAGACGGCGGTCTAAGGCTCCGACAGGTATTTCCATGAAAAAGAAGTCAGATAAGAAGAAGGATATCGACGCGCTGCACCAGGACCTGGAGCAGTCCGGCAACCTGTTCGTGACCGGCTATGAAAAGCTGCGCGTCGAGCAGGATTTCGAACTGCGCAAGGCGGTGCGCGGCGCGGGCGGCAAGTACCGGGTGATCAAGAACAACCTGGCAGAGAAAGCCGCCGAGGGCACGCCCTCGGAAGCGGTGCTCAAGAACCTGCGCGGCATGACCTCGCTGGCATACACGAGCAACGATCCGGTGGCGCTGGCCAAGGCGCTGACCACTTACGCAAAAGCCAACCCGTCGTTCACCTTCAAGGCGGGGATTGTGGAAGGCCGCGCGATTGACGTGCGGGCCATCAACGAACTGGCCAGCATGCCATCGAAGGAACAGATCTTTTCGAAGCTGTTGTACCTGATCGACGCGCCGGCGCAGCGGCTGGTAACGGTAATGCAGGCGGTGGGCCGCAATCTGGCCGTGGTGGTGGATCAGGGAGTGAAGGAAAACAAGTTTCAGGCGTAGGGGCCGGGCACGCGGGGCCCGCGCCAGCGATTTTTTGATTCGAAGGAGTTGAGAGAGATGGCGGACATTAACGCAATTGCGGAACAGATTCAGGGCCTGACGCTGCTGGAGGCATCCCAGTTGGTCAAGCTGCTCGAGGAAAAGCTCGGAGTATCGGCGGCGGCGGCCGCTCCGGTGATGGTGGCCGGCGCCGGCGGAGGCGCAGCGGCTGCTCCGGCGGCCGAGGAGAAAACCGAGTTCACCGTGGTTCTGACAGCGGTCGGCGCGAACAAGATCAACGTGATCAAGGCGGTTCGCGAGGTCACCAGCCTGGGTCTAAAGGAAGCCAAAGACCTGGTGGATGGCGCTCCCAAGCCGGTCAAGGAAGGCGTCAGCAAGGAAGAAGCCGAGACCATCAAGAAGAAGTTCGCCGACGCCGGCGCGACCGTCGAAGTGAAGTAAGTCCCGAGGTCGGAGGCGTGAGCCTCCGGTGAAAACGCCGGCGGCGCGGCCGTCGGGCGAGGGAAGTTTTTTTGTGGTTTGACTTGCCGGTGCAAGTCTTGCTAGTATAAGTAGTTGGGCTTTCGATTTCGCGGATTCGATCCCCATTGGAGAAAGTGATTCCCGAATCCTGGCACTTCAATTGCAGTTCGCGTGAAACTGCTGAGAGGGTACCTCTGTCTGTTTCGTGCCGTCAGGATTTCTGCACCCGCCCAACCACAGGCTCAAGCGTCATTAGCAACGCTTCCGCGACACTAGTCCGCACCCTGCCCCTTTTCATACATTCGGCGCTCCACGAGGTTTCGCCTCCGGGAGCGCCCACGGTACTGTGCTTGTAGCCCCGGTCTCTTTGCGTTGGCTGTCCGGCCGTCAGGAGTTAAAGAATGGCAAATCAAAATAACGGCGCCGTCCCCGAGCGAGTTGATTTTTCCAAGATCAAGACCTCGATCCCGATTCCGAACCTGATCGAAGTGCAGAAGAACTCGTACGAGCGGTTTCTGCAGATGGACCAGTTGCCGAACGAGAGAGAGGACATCGGTCTGCAGACCGTGTTCAGCTCGGTATTTCCGATTTCGGATTTCCGCGGCGTCAGCGACCTGGAGTTCGTCGACTACTCGATCGGCAATTGGGAGTGCAAGTGCGGCAACCTCAAAGGGCTGCACCACCTGCGCTCGACCTGCCGCAATTGCGGGGCAGCGGTGCGCACCGACCCGTTCCACGCCGGCGACATTCTCTGCCAGCGCTGCGGAACGTTCAACAAGAACGTAGTCACGTTTTGCAACAAGTGCGGCGACCCGGTGGGCTTGCAGTTGAAATACGACATGCAGGAGTGCCAGGAGCGCGGCATGACGTACGCCGCGCCACTGAAGGTGACCATCCGGCTGACGGTGTATTCGAAGGATCCGGAAACCCAGAAGAAGAGCGTGCGGGACATCAAGGAGCAGGAAGTCTTCTTCGGCGAAATTCCGCTGATGACCGACAACGGCACGTTCATCATCAACGGCACGGAGCGCGTGATCGTAAGCCAGTTGCACCGATCGCCTGGAGTGTTCTTCGAGCGCGTCCCGGCGCAAGGCTACTTCCTGGGCAAGATCATTCCGTATCGCGGAAGCTGGGTTGAGTTCGAGTACGACAACAAGAATCTGCTGTACGTGCGCATCGACCGGAAGCGGAAATTCTACGGCTCCGTGTTTCTGCGTGCGCTTGGCCTCAAGACCGATGCGGACATTCTGCGCGCCTTCTACCGGATCAGCAAAATCAGCCTTAAGGACAAGAGGCTTTACTGGAACGTGGATGAAGGCCTGACCGGGCTGAAGCTCTCTCACGCCATTGCCACCAAGGGCGGGGAAACGGTGGTGGCGCAGGGCAAGAAGATCACACCATCGCTATTCAAGGAAATCCAAAAGGCCAAGATCGAGCGCGTGGAAGTGGCGGCGAACGATCTGGAAGGCGCCTACTCTGCGGCCGACGTGTGGGACAAAGAAACCGGCGAAGTGTTCATCGACGCCAACAGCGAGATCACGACCACCATCCTCAGCAAGCTGATCGACGCGGGCGTGGATGAGGTCGAAGTGTTTTTCCCGGAGCGCGACGAAGTGGGGATGGTGATATCGTCGACCATCAAGAAAGACGCGATCAAGACCCAGAACGAAGCGCTGATCGAGATTTACCGCAAGCTGCGTCCGGGCGATCCGCCGACGCTCGATACGGCCACGCAACTCTTCCAGGGGATGTTCTTCGACCCGCGAAAGTATGATTTTTCGCGCGTGGGCCGCATGAAGTTCAACATCAAGCTGCATGACAAGGCGGACGCGACCAGCCTGGACAAGCGCACACTGGACAGCGAAGACTTCCGCGCCACGATCACCTACCTGCTGAAGCTGCGCAAGGGCATCGGGGCCGTGGACGATATTGACCACCTGGGCAACCGCCGCGTGCGCGCGGTTGGCGAACTGCTCGAAAACCAATTCCGCATCGGCCTGGTGCGCATGGAGCGCGCCATCAAGGAAAAGATGTCGGTGTACCAGGAAATGTCGACCGCCATGCCGCACGACCTGGTCAACGCCAAGCCGGTGATGGCGGCGATCCGCGAGTTCTTCGGATCCAGCCAGCTTTCGCAGTTCATGGACCAGACCAACCCGCTTTCCGAGATCACGCATAAACGACGCCTTTCGGCGCTCGGACCGGGCGGCCTGAGCCGCGAGCGAGCCGGCTTCGAAGTGCGCGACGTGCATCCTACGCATTACGGACGCATCTGCCCGATCGAAACGCCGGAAGGTCCGAACATCGGGCTGATCTCCTCGCTTTCCTGCTTTGCGCGGATCAACGAATACGGCTTCATTGAGAGCCCGTACCGCAGAGTGGAAAAAGGCGTGGTGATCGACCAGGTGAAGATTCTCAACCCCGGCGACCTGGATTATAAAGTGGGCGACACAGTGTCGCGCGCGCAGGCCGAGGAAGCCAACCGCAAGCTCAGCGCCAAGAAACAGCCGGCCGAGTACGAGGCCCACTGCGAGTACCTTTCCGCCTGGGAGGAAGACAAGTACACCATCGCCCAGGCCAATGTTGCGTTGGACGAGAAGGGCCGAATCGTACCCGAACTGTGCAACGCGCGCCAAGCCGGGAACTTCGTGCTCAAGCCGCGGGAGGAGATCGAGTACATCGATGTCAGCCCCAAGCAACTGGTCTCGGTGGCCGCCAGCTTGATCCCGTTCCTCGAAAACGACGACGCCAACCGCGCACTGATGGGCTCGAACATGCAGCGCCAGGCGGTGCCGCTGCTCCGCGCCGACGCGCCTTATGTGGGCACCGGCATGGAGTACGTCACGGCGCGCGATTCGGGCGCGGTGGTTCTATGCAAGCGTTCCGGCGTGGTGGACTCGGTGGATAGCGAACGCATCATCGTCCGCGTGGAAGGCACTGCGCACGAAGGCCAGCTTTCGCGCGAAGTGGGCGCCGATATCTATCAGCTGACCAAGTTCAAACGCTCCAACCAGAATACGTGCATCAACCAGAAACCGATTGTGGAAGTCGGGCAGCGGGTAGTCAAAGGCCACGTGCTGGCCGACGGCCCGTGCACAGACATGGGAGAACTGGCGCTGGGGCGTAACGTGCTGGTGGCCTTCATGCCGTGGCGCGGGTACAACTTCGAAGACGCCATCCTGGTCAGCGAGAAGCTGGTCAAAGAGGATTACTACACTTCGATCCACATCGAGGAGTTCGAGATCGAGGCCCGCGACACAAAGCTGGGCCCGGAGGAAATTACCCGCGACATTCCCAACATCGCCGATTCGTTCCTGCGGAACCTGGACGAAAGCGGCATCATTCGTATCGGCGCCACGGTGAGGCCGGGCGACATTCTGGTGGGTAAGGTGACGCCCAAGGGCGAAACTCAGCTGACGCCGGAGGAAAAGCTGCTGCGCGCGATCTTCGGCGAAAAGGCCGGCGACGTGAAAGACGCCTCGCTGTTTTGCCCGCCGGGCATCGAAGGCACGATCGTGGATTGCAAGATCTTTTCGCGCAAGGGGCAGGAGAAGGACGAGCGATCGCGGGCCATCGAAGAAACTCAGATCCAGCGTTTGCAGCGCAACCTGCAGGATGAAATCCGCATCCTCACCGACGAGCGCGCCAAGCGGTTGGGCAACCTGCTGGAAGGCAAGAAGCTGCTGGCCGACCTGCACGACGAAAAAACGAACAAGCGCCTGCTCAGCAAGGACACGGAGCTGACGCGCGAAATCATCGAGAAAGTGAAATCGCGCGATCTCAAGCGCATGCGGCTCACCAACAAGGACCCGCGGCTCAACGAGCAGATCGACGAAATCGAAGAGATGACGTCGCGCCAGATCGCGGTGCTCGAAAAGATCACTGACGAAAAGACGGCCAAGCTGCGCAAGGGCGACGAACTGCCGCCGGGCGTCATCAAGCTCGTAAAGGTCTATATCGCCATGAAGCGCAAGCTTTCGGTGGGCGACAAGATGGCGGGCCGCCACGGCAACAAGGGCGTGATCGCGCGCATCCTGCCGGAAGAGGACATGCCGTACATGCCGGATGGGACGCCGGTGGAAATCGTGCTCAATCCGCTGGGCGTGCCTTCGCGCATGAACGTGGGGCAGATTCTGGAAACGCACCTTGGATGGGCCGCCCAGGCGTTGGGCGTGCAGTACGCCACCCCGGTGTTCGACGGCGCCACCGAGCGCGAAATCAAGCGCGCACTGACAGAAGGCAAGCTGCCGACTTCCGGCAAGACAAAACTCTACGACGGCCTGACCGGCACCGAGTTCGAGCAGCCGGTGACGGTGGGCTACATCTACATGATGAAGCTGTCGCACCTGGTGGACGACAAGATTCACGCGCGCTCCATCGGGCCGTACTCATTGATCACCCAACAGCCGTTGGGCGGCAAAGCGCAGTTCGGCGGCCAGCGCTTCGGCGAAATGGAAGTTTGGGCTCTCGAAGCCTACGGCGCCGCGTACATTCTGCAGGAACTGCTCACGGCCAAGTCGGACGACGTATATGGCCGCGCCAAGATTTACGAAGCGATTGTCAAGGGCGAAGCGGCTATTGAACCCGGTGTGCCGGAATCGTTCAACGTGCTGATTCGCGAGTTGCAGTCGCTGTGTCTGGATGTCGAGTTAATGAAGAAGCCGCACGAAGTGGCGGATACCGCGCTGGCGGCGGACTAACAAGGTTATAGGCACGGATGAACACAGATAAACACAGATGAAGAGCAAATCCAAACAGGCTTTGTATTCTTGCTTGCTTAATCTGTGTTCATCCGCGGCTAATTAAGGTTTTGGTTTTTAGGTTTTCGAACTGGAGGCTATTTTGAGATCCTCTCCGTACGATCGGGCGAATTTGATCGCGGATTTCGATTCGATCCGCATTTCTCTGGCATCTCCGGAAAAAATCCGGAGCTGGTCTCATGGCGAAGTGACCAAGCCGGAAACCATCAACTACCGCACCTTCAAGCCGGAGCGCGACGGATTGTTCTGCGCGCGCATTTTTGGTCCGACTCAGGATTGGGAGTGCCTATGCGGCAAGTACAAGCGCATGAAGCACCGCGGCGTGATTTGCGACAAGTGCGGCGTGGAAGTCACGCTGGCGCGTGTGCGCCGCGAACGGCTGGGCCACATCGAGTTGGCCAGTCCCTGCTCGCACGTCTGGTTTTTCAAGGGCCTTCCCAGCCGTATCGGCCACCTGCTGGATATCACGCTGCGCGAATTGGAGCGGGTGCTCTATTTCGAAGCTTACGTCGTGGTCGAGCCGGGCGAGGTGGAGAGCCTGTCGCGGGGCGAAGTCATCACCGATGAGCGCAAGCGGCAGCTCGACCAGGAGTTTCCCGGGAAGTTCGTCGCCATGATGGGCGCCGAAGGCATCAAGGAGTTGCTGAAGAAGCTCGACATCGAAGGTCTTTCCGAAGAGATTCGCGAGAAGATGAAGACCGAAGTGTCGCAGCAGAAGAAGTTGAAATTCGCCAAGCGGCTGCGCGTAGTGGAAAGCTTCCGCAAGAGCGGCAACAAGCCCGAGTGGATGATCCTGGACGTGGTGCCGGTGATCCCGCCGGAACTGCGCCCCCTGGTGCCGCTTGATGGCGGCCGTTTCGCGACCAGCGACCTCAACGATCTCTACCGCCGCGTGATCAACCGCAACAACCGGCTGAAGAAGCTGATGGAGCTGCACGCTCCCGACGTGATCGTGCGCAATGAAAAGCGCATGCTGCAGGAAGCCGTGGACGCGCTCTTCGACAATGGCCGCCGCGGCCGTGTGCTGCGCGGCGCTAACAACCGCCCGCTGAAATCGCTTTCCGACACGCTCAAGGGCAAGCAGGGCCGGTTCCGGCAGAACCTGCTCGGCAAGCGCGTGGACTATTCCGGCCGCTCGGTGATCGTGGTTGGCCCGGATCTCCGCCTCAACCAGTGCGGCCTGCCGAAAAAGATGGCGCTCGAGCTGTTCAAGCCATTCATTTATCACCGGCTGGAGCAGCGCGGCCATTGCACCACCATCAAGCAGGCCAAGGAGTTGGTGGAGCAGCAGGACCCGGTGGTATGGGACATTCTGGAAGAGGTCATCAAGGACCACCCCATTCTGCTGAACCGCGCTCCGACTCTGCACCGTTTGGGAATCCAGGCTTTCGAGCCGGTGCTGGTGGAAGGCAAGGCGATCAAGATTCACCCGTTGGTCTGCACCGCCTTCAACGCCGATTTCGACGGCGACCAGATGGCCGTGCATATCCCTCTCTCGCCGGAAGCGCAGATCGAAGCTCAGACGCTGATGCTTTCGTCCAACAACATTCTCTCCCCGGCGCATGGCTCGCCGATCGCCGTTCCGACCCAGGACATGGTGCTGGGCTGCTACTACCTGACCAAGGCGCGGCCGGGCGCCAAGGGCGAGGGCCGCACCTTCGCTTCCGCCGACGACGTGCTGATCGCGCTCGAAATGGGTGAAGTGGAAACGCTCACGCCCATCAAGCTGCGCTACACCGGCCGCGTCATCGACCTGGTGCACGCTTTCGACAGCCAGAACATCCTGCACACCGAGCCGATCGAGTTTATCAAGCAGTACATGGAAACCACGGTAGGCCGCGTGATTCTAAACGATCACCTGCCTGAGGACATGCCGTTCATCAACGGCCTGCTAAAAAAGAAGGGGCTGGGGCAGTTGGTGCAATACTGCTACCTGCGGTTCGGCCTGCAAATCACGGTGCAGATGCTGGATGAGATCAAATCGCTCGGCTTCCTCTACGCCACCCGCGCGGGTATATCCATCGGCATCGACGACATGGTGGTGCCGAGCGAAAAGGCCGGGCTGGTGCGCGAGGCCGAACGCGAAGTGGTGAACGTGGAGAACCAGTACCAGGATGGCGCCATTACCCACGGCGAGCGCTACAACAAGATCATCGAAATCTGGTCCAAGGTCACGGAACGCGTTTCCGATGAAATGTTCCAGGCCATGGAAGAGGACGACCGCACGGGCCGTTATCTGAACCCGATTTACATCATGGCCGATTCCGGCGCGCGCGGTTCCAAGCAGCAGATCCGCCAGCTTTCGGGAATGCGCGGCTTGATGGCCAAGCCGTCGGGCGAAATCATCGAGACCCCAATCACGGCTAACTTCCGCGAGGGGCTGGACGTGCTGCAGTACTTCATCTCCACGCACGGCGCCCGCAAAGGTCTGGCCGATACGGCGCTGAAGACCGCCGATTCCGGTTACCTGACGCGCCGCCTGGTGGACGTGGCGCAGGACGTGATCGTCAGCGAAAACGACTGCGGCACCACCGAAGGCATTTACGTCGAGCCGATTATCGAATCGGGCGAGATCATCGAGCCGCTGCGCGACCGCATCGTGGGCCGCGTTGCGCTTGAAGACCAGAAGGATTACGAAGGCAACGTGATTGTCGCCGTCAACCAGGAGATCACCGAGGATCTGGCGGCGGCCATTCAGGCGGCCGGCATTGAGCGGGTCAAGATCCGCTCCGTGCTGACCTGCGAATCCAAGCGCGGCGTGTGTGTTTCCTGTTACGGGCGCAACCTGGCGACGGGCCGGCTGGTGGAGCGCGGCGAAGCGGTTGGTGTGATCGCGGCGCAGTCCATCGGCGAGCCCGGCACGCAGTTGACGATGCGCACCTTCCACATCGGCGGCACCGCCACGCGCGTCAGCGAACAATCGACGCAGGATGCCAAGTCGGGCGGCTTCGCGCGCTACATAGGCATCCAGACGGTTCGCAGCAAGCTGGGCGAGCTCATCGCCATGAACCGCAACGGCATTATGGCGGTGGTGGACGATAAGGGCCGCGAAAAAGAACGCTACCCGGTGGTTTATGGCGCGCGCATTACGGTTGAAGACGGCGCGCCGGTGAAGGGCAGCCAGATCCTGCTCGAATGGGACCCGTACACGTTTTCGATCCTCACCGAGGTTTCGGGCGTGGTGCACTTCAAGGACCTGATCGACGGCCTCACCATGCAGGAACAGGTCGATGAAGTCACCGGCATGTCGCAGCTCGTAGTGACCGATTCACCCGACGAGAAGCGGCAGCCGATGGTGGTGGTGCGGCCGGAAGGGGCGACGGGCTCGCGCTCGGAAGCCAAGAAATACCTCATGCCGACGCACGCCCACATCATGGTGCGCGATGGCGAGGAGGTTCACGCCGGCGACGTGGTGGCCAAGATCCCGCGCGAAACCACCAAGACCAAGGACATCACCGGCGGTCTGCCGCGCGTGGTGGAGTTGTTCGAAGCCCGCAAGCCGCGCGAAACCGCCATCATCGCAGAAATCAACGGCGTGGTGAATTACGGCGAAGTTTCCAAGGGCCAGCGCAAGATTTACGTGGTGGGCGACGATGGCGAAAAGCGCGAATACGCCCTGCCCCGTGGCGTCCACATCAACGTCCAGGAAGGCGAGCGTGTGAAGGCCGGCGAGCCGTTGATGGACGGGCCGCGCAATCCACACGACATCCTCGACGTGCTCGGCGAGAAGGAGCTGCAGAAATACCTGGTCAACGAGATCCAGGAAGTTTACCGCCTGCAGGGCGTCAACATCAACGATAAGCACCTGGAAGTCATCTCGCGCCAGATGATGCGCTGGGTGAAGGTGGAAGACATCGGCGACACCGAATTCCTGCCGGAAGAAGTGGTCGATAAGTTCAAGTTCCGCGCCGAAAACGCGAAGGTGATGGAGGCGGGCAGCCGTCCCGCTCAGGGTAAGGCCGTGCTACTGGGGATCACCAAGGCCTCGCTTTCCACTGATTCGTTCATTTCCGCAGCCTCCTTCCAGGAGACCACGCGCGTGCTCACCGAGGCCGCCATCAACGGCAAGGTGGACTACCTGCGGGGCCTGAAGGAGAACGTCATCATGGGACGTCTGGTTCCGGCGGGGACCGGGATGGAGTACTATCGCCGGGTGAAGATCGCCGGCGAGGACGTGGTGGAGGAGCCCGTGCAGGAGCAGCCGCTCGACTCCATCCCCGGCTACGAAGAAGAGACCCGCTCGCTATACGCCGGAGGTCTCACCGAAGGAACCGGCGACGAATCGATGGCCGAGTAACACAGCATCCTGGAGGCGTCTCAATGACGCCGTTGAATACCGAAACCGCCGGCCGCGCTTTTTCGCGCGCCGGCGGTTTCGTGTTTTCAGTCGTCAGGCCTGCGAAGAGAGCGCCTGCCGGGCAGGTTGCATCTCCGGAAGCTTATCTTCCATCAGTTCCCGATAGAGCGAATCCAGGTTTGCGATCAGCGCTTCTTTGCAGTAATGAGCCGAGCTGAACAACCGGGCCGCCCGCCCCATTTCGACTACGCGTTCGGGAGAGCGCGCTAACTCGGCTAGAGCGGCAACGAACGCGTCGGCTTGCGCTTCGACCAGCGCGCCATTGTCGAACCATGCCGCCCCTGGAGTGAGACTGCGCGGCTCGCCGCAGGTCATGTCCACCACGCCCCCTGCGGCGGTAGATAGAAACGGCCGGCCGCCAGCCATGCCTTGAATCAGTGCGACGGGCGTTCCTTCATTGCAGGAGGTCTGGACGACAACATCACATGCCGCGACAAACGGAGCCATGTCTTGTTGCCAGCCGTGCCAGGTCAAATGGCTTGCGAGTCGGGGCGCGGCCTCTGCGATCCGATAGCCTTCCGGACCATCGCCAATAACGTGAAACTCGAACGGCTGGTTCGTTTTCTGGGCTGACGCGACAATATCAAGCAACAGACCAATATTCTTGACCCGCACGACGCGGCCAAACCACCCCACGCGAATTCTGCCGGACGGCGAAGGTAATGGAATGTCAAGATATGGCGCAAGGTCCAGGCCAAGCGGCACGATGCGGAACTTAGACCGCGGTGCAATGCGCAGATCGGAGGCCAGTTCATTCAGTTGTTGCCGCGAGAGGACACAAATAGCATCGGTACCGCGCGCCAGTACGCGCTCTACGGCGAGGAAAACGGCGTTCTTAATCGGACTGAAGTATTGCCTCAGGCTGTTGCCATGAAACGTGTGAACGACGACCGGGACGCCTGCCAGAATCGCGGCAGTGCGGCCGATACATCCAGCCATGGCGGTATGCGTGTGGACAATGGTGGGTCTTTCGGCCCGAAGAAGGCGCCAAAGCCGCCAGAGCGCTCGCAGGTTGCGAGCCGGCGACACCGAGCGCGAAAGCTCCGGAACGCGGCGTATTGGGTCAGTTGCATCGAACAGGTAGCTCATATCGCCTTCACCAGGTTCGCAATCGCCGGCGACAAGAACGGAGGGGTAACCGCGCGCCGGCAGTTCGTGTGTGAGAAGAGCGGTGTGTATGGCAGGCCCGCCGATGGCAAGGCGGGTGATAACCCGCACGATCTTATGGATGTTTTTGGGCATTATGGTTTAGCCGCAGTAAGCTGTTTTTTGATCACGGTGTGCTTACCGCTTGGCGCGCGTGGGATATCTTCGACAAAATGGAACACGACAGGAACCTCACCCATGCGTTCGTGGACCTTGTGTAGGAACCTGTCCTTGTCGTTTGCGGCAAATGCCTGTGGGTCGGCCACCAGATCTACGTGCAGTGCGTTGTCGCGCACCTCGACCTGAAATTTCAGTACCGTGCTGGCGCCCTTTACGCAGTCGCCGACCTGCGTACAGAAGATCTTCCCCCGCCCAGGCACCTCGATGTAGTCGGACGCTCTGCCCTGGATCGCATCGACAATCGGCGTGTCCCATCCACAAGCGCAGCCCCGCCGCTCCGACATCTTAATGCGATCCCCAATCCGGTAGCGAATGATCGGCGTGCCCGTGGCGAAGAAGGGCGTAACCAGCATTTCTCCCTCATCCGCGGCGTTCCCATTCTCATCCACAACCTCGACTACGCCAGTCGATAAGTCGAGGTGCAGATTGCCGTAGGCGCACTCCACTATGAACGGAGCTCCTTCTGATGCGCAATACTGGTTCCGCACCTTGCAGCCGAAGACGCTTTCCATCACATCGCGCTGCTCTAGCGTCAGGGTTTCGCTGGTGACGAATATCGCCTTGGGGCGGAATGGCAGCGAGGCCCGGCTGGTCTTGATAAACCGGGCAACTTCGGTTATCGCGGAAGGGAATCCCGAGAGGAAGGATGGCCCGAAACGGCATAAGTCTCGCACGTAGGCATCAAGATGCTCCTGGCTCATGTGGAATGTGCTGTAATAACGAATCTTGTACAGCCAGTTATTGCGCCAGAAGAGTCCTTTCCGAACATCGCCATCCGACAGCAGATCGCGCCCGGAAAACCAGGCGACCTTGTCGCGCCCAAGGCGGAACCCGTGCGTTTCCCAGAAGAGACTCAAGATAGCGGATCGTTGCTGAATGTTCTGTTTGCGGCTATATACGGTGATTCCCTTGCCGGTAGTTCCACCCGTGAAGCAAGGGACCAACTTACTCTTTGTGCCAACCACTATTTGGTCGATGTTAGCCCGCAAGTCGGCTTTCTCCAGAATCGGAGTGTCGCTGAGAGTAACCTGAGACAGCCTCGGGAACCTGGTTCGATAAAAACGGGAGTTGCTCGCGGCAAAATGAAGTAGCTCCTCCAGCCGTTCTTGTTGCAGCCGCAGCAATTCCTCAAATCTCAGCCGATGCCAGGCGCGATAGCGCCGCTGCCAGAGCCTGTATTCCCCCGTGCGGCGCATCCACTGAAGTCGCGAACTAGCGACCGTTACAGCAGCATCCCTGATTGAGGGCGAAAACAATCCCAGAAATCCGTTCAAGAGTGCGTCTCCACAGAATTCAGAACCCTGCCTGCCGGGTGCTCGATGTGGCCAATCCACCCGCGAGGAGCGCGGAACGGCGTCACGATCCTGCCAGGAATATCGTTTGCCGCGACGGGCGTACCGTTTAGAAGAAATGCCGCCGCGGCCGCCGGCGCAGAACTGATCGGCAGGTTTCCTTCCCGGAATGCTTCCCGGAGCAGCGGCATGCGAGCCGGGTCGAAACCCATTAGCAGAGCCGCGCCAAGGTCGGCAAAACAGGGGTCGCACGACAGCACCATCAGGCCATCCCTGCGGCCGCGAACGTAGACAGGCCCATCACCCTCGCCGGAGACGATGCCGTCCAGAAGACAGCAAATCCTGCGAATTGGGTCGGCGGATATGGAGCCGTCGCGGCGCCCGTAGATGAGGCACTTGTCGATATCGAGCGCCATCCGCCAGGCCGTATCGTTGCCATGCCAACTGCCGCGAATATCGACTCGGAGCAGGCGGTCGAGAATCCGGCCCAGCGTTTTATGCAGGATGCGCACGCTGTTGGGACAATCGGCGGTGGCGCGCTCGCCGATGGCCGCATAGATCCGTGTCAGCATCGTGAACCGGCGGAACTCGTCGTTTCCCTCCTCTGCTGAACCGCAGCGGTGATGCGCCAGGCACTCCTTTCGGGTGATCGCGCCCACGCCGCCCTTCAGCGCGCCCGTCAGGCCCACCTTCCCGTGGGTTTTGAGCTTGGCCACGTGGAAGATCACGTCGCTTTCCACGACGCTCCGGTGCACTTTGTACACGTGTTTGCCCTTGCGATGGAAGCTGCGAGGCGTGTCGCTGCCGTAGTCCTCGACCCGGAAACCAGCCAAGGCTTTCTCGGACAGCGTGTCGAGCAAACTTGCCGCACCGAGATCGAATGCGATCTCGTTACTCGGATCGAACTCCTGGGCGCCTTTCTTGGACCCGAGTGTATTCACTTGCGAAATGTATAGCCGCAGGTCGTGCGGTCCTAACTCGTCGCCAGTATATTGTGAGTAGAACTCGCGCAGACGAATGGCTCCGCTTTGCTGCGTAAGCTTGCCCATCTCCGCCGACTGCACCGGCGAGTTACCGAACTTGACGAGGGCAGCGTCGCCCGTCGCGATGATGAGATAGTCCAGAACTGCGCGGATGACCGATGGATGAGTTAACATCGCGCTAAAATCCGTAAGGCTCTGCATCGGCCGTCTTACGGTGACGAAATTAACAAGCGCGAAGACCCTTTGCCCGCGCCGGATCCAATCGCCCAAGGGGTTCCAGGCGGCCGTACCGTAATGAGGCTCGTCCAGCCGCATCTCGCGCAACAACTCCCGAACCATGCGGTACACCGGATTTGCCTGTGGCGCCACATGCCGAAATGGGTATTCCGGATAGCGCTCATCCGGCGAAAAGAAATGCTCCGGCCCCGGATAGCGCAGTCCAGGATCGGCGTTCCGCTTGATTCCCACCTGGATGCGGTCCATGTTGACGTTCATACGGTTCATCTGCGATGTCGCCGGAGCTGAAAGATTGCCGGACTGCGTTCTCTCGGAGCGGGCACAAGGCGCCGATGTCGGCGCATTGCTTCCATATAGGCGCAGCGCGTTGTAACTCACTTCACCGGAACTGCGGAACGTTGTTCAAACGCTCCCGGCATTGGGTCCGCCGCGCGAGCGCCGCACGACGGAGCACTTGTTCGAACGCTGCCTTCGTGCTTTGCAGGGAGTAAGACATTTCGATCCTATTCCTGCCGGCGCGCCCTATCGACTCGCGAAGGTGCTGGTCGCCAATCAGCCTCTCGATGATACGAACGTAATCGCTGTCGCAATTCGCCAGGAACCCGTTCTTTTCGTGCTCTATGATGTGCTTATTGGCTCCCAGATTCGCGCCAACCGCCGGCACTCCACAGCCCATGTATTGGACCAGTTTGAAACCGCATTTACCCCAGGCAAACGGCTCATCGACCAAGGGCATGATTCCGATATCGAAGCGCTTGATCACGTCGCACTCGGTGGCCTCATTCCAAGGAATGTTCTCAACCGGCACGCCTGGTAAGGAGAAAGTTCTCGGCGTGCCAATACAGCGAAGGAGGATGGAGTGTTTGGCGGCGATTTGCTGCAGAGCTCCACCGCACGATGCCAGGTAGCGCGCCGTCACCGGCGTACCGATCCAGCCGATGACGAACCGGCTTTCGGCGCAAACGTAGTCCGCTTTCGCGGTGTAGCGATCCATGTCTACCACGGTAGGCAGAATTGTTACGGCATCCGTGAATCGCCGCGCATATACACTCAGGTAATCGTTGCCGACGATCACCTCGCGGGAAAGCGCCATTAACTGCGAAACCTTTTTGTGTAGCGGCGTGTTCTCGTACCGTACGAAAACCGCGTCATCATAGTCGACGACGATGCCGCCGTGATGACGTAAAGTTGCCTGCGTCAGAAAGAATGGAAGACGAGGGAACACCTCGTTCTGAACGTAAACGACGTCGAATCGGTTCAGCCGCGTCCGTGCCAGAAAAGATATGCGGCGCGAATAGGCCGCCAGCGCCCGCATCGCGGAGCGCTTGCTGGTGCCATAGAAGTCCGCAAGATACCGGTCCGAAAACAACGGCTCGCACGCCACCTTCCATCCGGCAGCTTCCAGGTACGGAATGTACTGAAACACCCTGTGCCGTGAAGCGGCGCCTTGGCGCGCATATTTAAGCAGAAAGAGAATCCGCAACGGGTCGCCTTCCTGTATCGCGCAAGTCACTTCACGTTACTTCCTACTGGATTTGCACAGCGTCTGATGGGCATCGTTTCTCGTAGAGAGCCTTCGCGCCGCGACTCCACAACATTCGATAACCGGCCAGCACGGCTTTTAGATCCCCAAGGGAGCGCTTCAGCAGTATTGCGTCCAGCAGTCGCAGTGGCGGTTCGACGGCGACCGTAACGGCTGCTACAAATAGGGTGCCCATACGACTGAAGTGCTTTCGGGCATAATACGCCCGGCTCCGCAAGGCGTAAACCATTCGGTCCGCCTTGACGTCGCGCGAGGTGCCGCACCCGATGTGGAGTATGCGCACGTCCGCGAGATAAACGACGCCCCATCCTGCGGCGCGCAACCTGCAAGACAGATCGACGTCCTCGAAATACAAAAAGAAAGCTTCATCGAAACCGCCAATGGCCTCAAAGACCCGCCGGCGCACGAAGTAGCAGGCTCCCATGACATGATCGACCTCGCGAGTTACATCGTGAGCCCAGTTCCGCATTAGAACGCCGGGAAACCAGCGCGGAGCGATCCGGTCCAGGCCGAGAACGCTGGTCACGAGCCGGATAGCGTTGGGGAAGCGTGCACACGTCCGCGTGCACTCCCCGGATTCCTCTAGAAGCTGTACCCCCACGACAGCGACTTGTACATTGATGGGATCTTCCAGAAATGCCAACGGGCGCTGCAGCGCGTTTCCGCCCAGGCAGGTGTCCGGGTTCAGAAACAGAAGGTAATCGGCGGCGGCCACCTTCGCCGCCTGGTTGCAGGCCGCTGCGAACCCGATATTTCTATCGTTGCGGATCGTGTGAATGTGCAATGGCCCGTTGCCTATGCCGTCCGCGGAACCGTCCGTGGATGCATTATCGATTACAATCACTTGGTTCAGCACCAGCCTGCTCCGCACGCATTTGGCTACGCTTGCGAGACATGCCCGCAATTGTCCGCCGGCGTTCCAGTTCACGATAATAATGTCTAGTGAGGGGACAGGCATAAGTCGGCGCGCTCGAGCGTGCGCACTTTCAAGCCGCCGGGGCCAACGCCGCGCGATTGAAGCTGGAGGTCTTCAATCTGCGAGGATAGCTCTGACGCTGAATGTCATTGACAAAGACTACAACACACGGCAGAAGAGCGATCGTGCGTAGGTCAATCAGGTTATCAAATCCGAATTCGAAAGCAATGAAGATAAGGAATAGAGCCAGGCTGAGCCGTGGTTGCCGCACATTATGGCGCACAAAAACCCAGAAGCCGCCATAAATGCAAGCGAGCAGCACGATCGAGCCCCTCAACACGTACTCCACGGGGCCGCAGTCAACGAACCAGAGGTCCAGTGAGTATCGCACGCCGACAGGCGAAAACGGATGTGACCGGATGTATTCGAGATCCTTAATGACCGGGGAGTCAGCCTCGTAGCGCGCCCGATATCCGTTGATATCCGAGTCCAACCTGTTCTGCACAAGCCCGGCACTTGCGGCCGCGTCCTCTTTGTATTGCACAAGCGCCCATGTCCCCACTAAAACCGCCGACGCAGCAATCAGCTTGATGAAGACCGACCTGTGCCGGCCCATACCAATCAGAAGTTGCACGATTCCAATGGCGCCAAACGCGATGCTCGTCACGCTGAAGACCGAGAGACACAGACCCAGGTACGCAAGGGCTATTAGGAGAGCTAAGGCTGTTCTGGCCGAACGAATGGTGCCTGCCGCCTTGAATACCTGGAAATGCATCCAGAAGAAGAGGTAATAGTAGAACGCCGCCACGGAATGAGTGCCGAAAGTGAGCACTGGCCTTCCCAATTCCATCATGTTTGGCACCAGGTCGCTATAGAAAACCGAGTAATACCCCGCTAGGAGTGTCTTCACCGGAGTTATATCCAAGAGAACGGCCGCTCCAAGGCCAAGGTTGATGCCATCGGCCAACATGACTGTGCGAAGGAACCACTTTCCCGCCCCAAGGTCCCCTAGGTTCGTCGAAAGCACGATGGCGAGAAGGCCATAAACGCCGAGCGCGCCGTATGCCAGGTCCTGCAGCGGCGAAACAAGCGTTGCCGCTAACAGAGTGACTGGAATCAGCAGGCTGTTCAGGATGGGGCGCCACCCGATACGGCCGTTCGGCGGCAGCCAGAGGCTCAGCAAGAGTATGAGCACGGATAAGTGCTGCAGTGCTGCCAGGCCCGTCGATATGTCACCATGGTACGACGTGGGGAAGTATAAGCCGACCAGCCAGAGAAGGGGCAGTGCTGCCGCGCGTAAACCGTTGGAGGAGGCTCGTCCATTAGTCTGCCATGCCCTTTGGCCTGTCGCTGTATCCGGCGTCCTGTGTAGGATCATTTTGTCGCGGCTCACTGGCTCAGGTCGCGAGGCGATGGCATAGCTTCGAGCGGACCTGGTCGCGTTGCAGCAGGCTGATTGGGGGACGCTGGCATTTCAAATGAGTGTATGAACTCGCTGGCCTGTGGGCTCGAGAGGAGAGGCACCGCTGCCATCACCTGGGCGTCCGGCCAATTCCACCAGCCAATCGCCAGCAGAGCACTGACTGTTGGCGCGTCAAAACGATAGCGGATAACTGTCCCCGGGACTCCGCCCACGATTGCATATGGCGGAACATCCTTGGTGACCACAGACCCCGCTGCAATAATGGCGCCATCGCCGATGGAGATGCCCGATAGTATGGTCACACGATGAGCCATCCATACGTCTGAGCCGATCCGCACGTCCCCTTTGGAAGACGGCGTTCCATCCTCGTAGGCACCTTCGAGACCGAACCTGATACGTAGCGGATGGGTTGAGACCCACTGCGTAGGGTGGTCGCCTCCCAAAAGGATGGACACTTCTTCGGCAATGGAAACGTAGTTCCCTATCACGAGTCTGCTGTGATTCCCTGGGAAAACCTGCACCGACGGTATGCCATAGCAATGGCGGCCTACAGTTACTATGCCGTCGCGGAGCAGGCGGTCAAACGGGCCTCTCATTCTGCCTATCCAGAGATACCGGTAGACCAAGGAAAGTAGGCGCGCGGACACGGTAATGAGTGTCTGTCTCATGGGTGATCTGCGGAAGTGGCAGTTTGACCGATCAATCCTGGCGGCATAACCCGGTAATCCTGTTTATCTCTTCCCGCAGTCCACTGCGGTCCCGGCTTGTCAGGCAGCACGACCACGCGCCAAGAAACCCGGTCAGAACCAGGGCCAGGGCGGAAGCCAGTTTCATCGAGGGCGTTTTCGCCATCTGGGCCGCAACGGCCATCGCCAGCGCAATCAACGCAAGGCCGGCCATTCCGGCGCGCAGTCGGACGCCCAACACGTCGCTCAAGCGGAGGCCCGTCGCGCGCTTGGCGAATATGAACAGCAGGGCGGTGTTGACCAGAAGCCGTGAGGTCCACGCCAGCGCGGCCCCGCCAAGACCGTACACGTGGAGAAGCACTATGGTCGCTGCGATTTGAACTGGAAACTCGGCTAGTTGCAGTTTGGCGGCGACGTCTGGTCTCCCGGCGGCGTTAAGTATGGAGAGCGGCACGCGCGCGAACGAATTCGCCAGAATCCCCACCAGCAGGATGCTGAGTACTGGCGCGCTCTGCGCCGCGAAAACCGGCCCCATCCAAACGCGCATGATGTCGGCCGAAAAGATGATGCCCGCTGTTATCGGCACGGCGAGTATGAAGAATATCCACCTGACTAGTTTGGCTGCCAGCGTGATCACCGCTTCGAGATCGCAGGGACGCGCCGCGCTCAGCGTTGGAAACGCCGCTATCATCAGGGTGCAGGGTATTACCAGGATTCGCATCGATGCATCGAGCGGGACAGAATAGTACGCAACTGCCGAGAGGCCCAAAACGCCACCGATGACAAACCGGTCTGCGTATACTTGCATCGGACTGATCACGCTGGTGACCGTTATCCAACCGCCAAACTTGAACAGGGATGCGAACTCTCCCCGATGGAACCTCATGTTCCGATGCAGGGTGGGAAAAAGGCGCCTCGCCGCATTGTATAGGAGGACAAGCCCGACACATCGGGCGGCCACCAGTATCAAGACAATTAGAGCCAGATTCGGCCGCCACAAACTGCACAATGCCGCAAGTAGATATTGTGCTGCCCCCAAGGGCGCCTGAATTCGGGTGGTGATATCGAAACGCTGCACCGCCTGCAGTAGCCCGATCGTCGAATAAGATGCCATGGAGAACGGAATTCCCACCGCGCCGATCATAAGTGCGGTCCCGGCCTCGCCGCTCAGCGCCTTTGGGATGTGGAGAATCGGGCCGATCGCATACGGTGAGGCCGCGGCAACGACGATAGCTCCCAATATGCCCATGGTGAGCTGTGAGAACACGCCGCTCCAGAAAATGTGTGGCACGCGATGATTGTCTCCGCTGGCTACCACCTGAGCCACGGCCCGAGTCACCGCCACGCTCATTCCCAGGTCGAGAAGAGAAAAATAACCGATAACAATCCAGAGTAATGTCAACAGTCCGAGACGGTCGTGGCCCAGATGTCCCGCGAGAACCGGCATACTCACAAGCGCAGCGGCGGCGGGCACGAATTGCCCGGTGACGGTTAGGACCGAGTTACGCGCAATGCTCACACCCGCCCCGCGCTTCTGAGCAGCGCAGCCCGGCAATTGGTCCGCGGTCTTGAGCATTCTTGTCGATCCGTCCTTAGCCCACCAGCCTGCCGCTGGTAATCCGCATTCGATCGGCCGTCCGCTGGCCAAATCCGTCTTCGCCACTCATCATCGGTCCAACAGCCCCCGGATTTACCTTGTCGTTGTCGTGAGATAACAGTGGTAGTCGCCATTCGTCCGAAAACCGAGCGCGCGATAATACCAAATCACGCTCCCCTTCCAGGGATACGCTTTCAGCAGCAAGGCGGCTGGTTTCAAGAGTGAGAAAATGTCCTGCCACTGTTTGCGGGAAAGGAAACAGACGCCGGCATTCATGGTTGAAATACCCGCCCGGCGAGCAATTGCGGCGATGGGTTCGGGAATATGCCGGATGGTCATTTCGTAAATGAGTCGCGTGTGGAAGGTTTCGATCAACCGGGACTCATGATAGATCTCCCTGATGGCGATGAGCCCTCCTGGGCGCACCATCTGTGTAATCTGAATCAAGAACTCCACGATGCCCTGGATGGTTTGGGCGTATCCCTTGTCCGAGACAAGATGGTGCATTACCGTGTCAATGTTGACTAAGTCGAAAGAACCCGGGCGGAACGGCAGGCGCGTGCAGTCACCCGCTACGCAGAACTTGTTAATCGAAGGCCGGTTCGAAAGTAACATCGGGAGGCTGAAATCCACGCAGTAAACAGTCGCCTTTGGGAAGCGAGCCAGTACGAGATCGGAGAAGAAGCCGGCTCCGCAGCCGACGTCGAGAACCCGGAGTGGCCGGCTAGGATTGAGGATCGCTTGAAGATCATCGAGACGCCTTTCGCAGATCTCCTTGTAGCTGTACAGAAACTTGTAGCTGTACGCCGAGACGTTGCGGTCGAAATGCTGCCTGAGCCGATGTGCCATTCCTAAAACTCCTGCCATAGGCCACGCAACCTCGTGGCGTGCAGGGCTAACCAACCAGGCTGCTTTTGAGAAGGTTGAGTTTTTCCGCGTCGCGTGGGTCCCGCAGGCGGCTGCTGGTCACGGCTGCAATCAGGCACGCCAGGATGCCGCAAATAAGCGCGCCCGCAATCGGGAATCCCTCGCGCGGGGGCCAACTCTTGCGGTCCGGCGGCACGGCCCTGTCCACGACCTGGATGACCGGAGCCTCTTTCGCTTCGTCGATTCTGGCGGCCTCGTACTGTTTCAAAAGCAATTCGAACAGTGTCTCGTTGTACTTGAGGTCGCGGACAGCGCGCACGTATTCCAGGCCGGCTTTCGGTACCAGTGAGGTCGGAATCAAAGGATCGCCACTGACACCGGCATCGCTCGGGGCCTCGATCTTCCGCAGTTGTTCGTGCAGCGCCGCCAACTCCGCCTTCTGCCGCACAACCTCGGGGTTCTGCGGTGTGGCCGCGCTTTCCAATGAGGAAAGAGCGACCTCGCGGCTCGCGATTGCGGCCCGCAGGCGCGCCATGTTGCCAATTATGGATTCCACCTGGGCAGTCACCTGCAAGACGCCGGTCCGCTCCTGGGTGGCTTTCAGCGCGACTTCCGCGTCGGCTAAGGCCTTCTTTTGCGCTTGTAGTTGGCGCTCAAAGAAGAGGCGGCGTTGCGCGGACTCGGTCAGCGCCAGGCGGCCGTTCTGCCTGGACAATTCCTCTATATAGGCGTTGGCCAGCGCTGCCGCGCGTTTTGGGCTCCAGTCCTCGACGGCAACTTTGATCAGTGGATCTTTCGCTCCGGTAATCGTGGATCGCTTCGCCAGCATCTTTCTCGCGCTGTACATCGTCGACACATCGTAAAGTTGGCGCAGGTTGAACGACTCGATCAAATCGTCGGCTATGGTTCGGCTGCCCAGTATTGCAACGTAGAGGTCACCGGGGGTCTTGAGGCCAAGACCACCTCCTCCGGCAGCGGCGGAGGCAAGCGGACCCAGTTGACCGAGGAGCGCTGTTACGGCGGACTGCTGCTGTTGGGGAGGCATGATCGACGCCGTGGCCGTGTAGAGGGGCGGGATCAGGAACGCGACAACCGTCATGACCGCGGCGCCGGCGAGGACCATCCACAAAATGAACCACTTGCGCTCGGCGAGCGCCAGAAGCAGGTCCAGCAGGCTGAATCCGGACGGCTCCTCGTTCCGGAGCTCCAGTTGGGCAGCCAGAGCTTCCTGTGGTGGATTCGGGTCAAGGTCAGTTGGCACTTTGATTTTCTCTCGGCGTAAACATGTAGTTGCGGGCCCGCAACGGCTCGCGTCGCCTACTTGAGGACATTGATCGCCGCCCCGCCCAAGGCCAGTTGCCCGACGATCTCCGTCCAATCGCGCAACCCGTGGAGGACGCCGGGCTTGAAAATCTGTTCCGGTATGACTACGGAATCGCCGGGATTCAGGCGCGTGGAGTCGAACGCCTTCTTAAACGGGCTCGATCCTTGCTTGGGGGCTATCGACCCGTCGGCGCGGATGATGAACACGCGGGCTTTGTCCGCCGTGCGGGTGGGACCGCCGGCCTGGCGCAGGTAGTCTTCCATGCGCTGGGCCGGATCATAGAGGAAAGAGTTCTGATTGTAGACCGCGCCGAACACGTTCACCGTGGCCGGGCGCGCGGGAACCACGAACTTGTCGCCGTCTTCCAGCGGCAGGTTCATGAGCTTGGTCAGGTCGTTCGAGCCGGGCTGCAGATCGAGCACGATGCGGCCTGTAGCTTTGAGATTGCGCATTCTGGTGATGAGTTGGCGGGTGTTCTGGACGCTGGTGGTGGCGGCGAGAGCATCCTCCTGCGTGACGGCCCGGCCGATGTTCCTCGAAGCCGACTGATCCAGGTCCCGCTCCAACTCGTCGACAAACTGGTCGAGGCGCCGCTGCTGGTCCACCCGCGTCGATTCCCGCGTGAACTCGGCACCGTAAAGGTACGCCTGAGGAGTGAGCCCTCCCTGGCGCTCGATCAGGGCCCCGAGCGTCTCGCCAGGCCGCACCCCATAGACACCGGCTGTCTGGAATTCGCCTTCCAGACGGACCTTGGGGTTTTGCTGCGACATGGCGACGTGGATATCGGCCTGGGAGAAAACCGTCACCACGTCCCCAGGGCGCAGCTCCAGGTTCTGAGTTTCGTCGCCGTCAAGGACAAGCTTGCCGGGATTGAAGGCGACTAGTTCGGTCTTGAGATCGCGCGCATTCTGGCGCTCGATGACGGCGTAGGTCCAGTTGATCTCCGGGACGGAGGAAGTGATTTCGGCCCCGGCCGGCGTTTGATGTGCTGAGGCGATATCGATCCCATCCAGCACGCGGTGTGCTGGGGCGGTATCGATCCCGTCCAACGTGGGGCGCGCTGAAGTGATATCGGTACCGGCCGGCGTACGGCGCGCTTCGGTAGAGGGGTCGGCCGGCACTCTTTCGGCGGGCGGCACATATCCCAGAAGGTTGTGCTTCTTCCAGTAGTCGCGGGTGATGAGGGATTCCTTATCGGGGATGACGTCGCGCAGTCGCATGCCGGCGTGCCACGGGAAGCGGCCCGGATTGGCCACGTTGCCGCGGAGAGTGACGGCGTTGGCGAAGCGGGGAGGGACGGTCGAGACGTAGAGGAGGTCGCCATCGCCGACCCCGTTGGCGACGCCCGCTGCATCCAGCTTGAACTCGAGCACCTCACGCGAGGCGTTCTGGTGAATGCGCTCCAAGGCAGCGCGCTGAACGTTGGCGACCGCCGACAGGCCACCGGCCATCCGAATCAGGTCGGCGACTTTGCTGTCGCTCTTCAACTCATACACGCCCGGCACGCGCACGCTGCCGGCGATAGCGGCCCGCGGACCGGAAGGCGGAACGTAGACGACGTCCCCAGGCAACAGGCGCGCGTCTTTACATTTGTCGCCGTTCAGCAGAAGGTCATAAAGATCGAACTCGATGACGACGTTGGCGCCGCGCTTGAGCTGAATGTGACGCATGGATCCCTGGCTGGAAGGGCCGCCGGAAGCGAACAAGGCGTTAACGAGGGTGCTCAGCGAGCTGACGGTGTAGGCGCCGGGATGGCGGGTCTGGCCCACCACAAAGATCTGTATGGAGCGCAACTGGCCCATGTTGACGTTGATGTCGAAATTACGGAAGACGCGCCCAAGCTGCGAGCGGAGATAACCGGAGAGCTGCTGGAACTGGAGGCCGGCAACATTGATGTTACCGGCCTGGGGAATGAAGACGGCGCCGGCGCGGTCCACCGTGAGGTCGAGATCGAGATTCACCTGGCCCCATGCGCGGAGCAGAATCTGGTCGCCCGGGCCCACCACATAATCGGCCGTAACCGGTACGCGGTCGAGCGGGGCGAAGGTGGAAGGCACGCGGTCAAACAGGCTGGCGCCGAAGATGGGCAGGATTTGCCCGATCGACGAGGCGACGAAGCGCTGGAAATCCGTCGGTTCCTCCGGGGCCTCGGGCAGCAGCGGGGCGGTCTCGGCGAGCCCGGCGTGGTCTGCGGGCCCTGCGGAACCTGACCGGATAGTGGGCGCCATTCGTTCGCGTCCTGTCGGACGGAACGTGGGAGCGTCGATGGAGGGAGCCTTCCCGTTCTGGCACTCGGGGAGTAAAGAGCCGAGCGGACCAGTGCATTTGCTGGCCTGTATGGGCGTGGCCCCCAGCACCTGCGCAGCATCGGTGTCTTGGGTATCGCCCGTGTCTTGGGCGGATGCGGGCGGGCTGAAGGCGGCCGACAGCGCGCAAGCCAGCACGCAAGCTGCAGCGCCGGCGTATCCAGCCGGAATAACGCCGCGCAAAAACCCGTCGCCAGCCCAACAGGGCGGTCTCACACGCCGCGCGCGCCACGTCAAGTTCGGGGGTGGTTGTCTCACTTCTGCGTAATTCCTTTTCGTGAAATCTGCAGGCCAGGCTCCCACGTCAGTTGTAGCCAGCCGCTGAGGTTGTTCATGCGAGGACCCAGGAGCGGAATGTAGAACCTCTCATACTGTATGAACAGACCGGCGGACAACTCACGCGACAAGGCGTATGAAGTGTGCAATGAACCATCCGACTGCGTGGAGCCGCCGGGGATCAATTTCGCGCTGCCTTTCAACTGGCGGAAGCCTAGCTCGATTTTGCTCCGCGGCGACAACCGGTATGTGGCCCAAGCCTCTTCCGCCCTCCCATCGCGGCCCACCCAACTGCCCAGCAGTTGGCCGTAGTTGGTGTTGCCGCTGTGGTACTCGTAGTTCATGTAATTGATGGCGTTGTCGAGCCCCAGCAGGGTGGTGGAAGGAGCTTCCACGCGAAAATCCAAGTGCGGAATTCCAGGCACTCGGGTCAGGTAGATGCCCGGTTCGATCGCGGCGCGGCGCGGCGAGGCCAGGGGCGAGGGATCGTCGTCGCAGTAGGAGTCGGTATACAAGGTGAGCCAGTTGCGCAGACCGGGGATCCGGTAGCGGAAATCGAATCCGCCCTTGCGATCGCCGGGGTTGGCCCGGCCACCGCCACCGGCATTGAGGGTGATGAAATTGTCGATGAAGCTGCCCGCCGTCATCGGGTGGCCCGCGCCCCAGAATATGGACCAGCGGGTGAAGCCCATCTCGAGATTGCCGGTCAGCTTGAAAGACAGCTTTTGCGCGTTGAACCAGGGGCGCCATGTATATTGCTGCCCACCCAGCTTTCCGATCGCGAACTCGGCGCGGACTTCTCCGAGAAGGCCCAAATGAAGGGGGTGCACCGTGGAAATCCGCAGGTTCTCCGTAGGCTCGGCATTATCGGAAAACGAAAGCGGCGCATCGTATGTGGGGCCCCACCAGAGAGCCTGCTTCCCGATTGACAACTCCAGGTCCCCTATGTTGAATCCAGCGTAGGCCTCGATGGCGCGGAAGCGATTCGTATTCGTTCGAGCCTCCGCGGCCTGTAGGGGATTCGTGTCCATCGTGGAGATGGCCTCTCGGACTGCAAGGGAGTACGGGTCGCTCCCCGGGGCATGCTGATACTCTGCATTGGCGTAAGCGAAGAAGCGGCCCGATTCGGCGCTCGCGGTGAAGCCGGTATAGGAGTTCCAGCCACGTCCGAAAGGGCGGCCGTTGTCGTCGATCCAGGTTTGGCCGAAATGAAAGCTGTCGTTGAGCGCCGGGCCGGCGATCACCCCGTTGCGCGTGTAAACGGATTGGAGGGTGATGGAAGATGCGCTGGGGCCGGGCGAGTCCAGTTCGCTGCGCAGTGCGGATATAAGACCGGCTGCTTCCACCCCGAGTTCGGACAGATCATCGGTCACCAGCCGAGGACCGTACTCGCCCAGCGATTTCTTAAGCCGCTCTTCGGCTTCCAGGGTCTGCCGCCGGCATTCCCCGCGAGTCCAGGGGCGCAGGCCGGTAAGTTGCGAAGAGATGAGGCCGAATGAGGCGAGCCGATCAAGGGCGTCGTAAATCCAACTATCCATGGGGACATAGGACGAACCCTGGCCGGACCTGACGGCTTCGGTGGAGGCCTGCGTGCGGTCGTTTCCCAACAGCGGCGCTGCCGGAACGCTTTGAGCGCACGCGGCTGCCAGAGGCAGCAACGCCATGGTCACGAAGCCAAGCGGGCGCAAGTCACGCATCTTTTCACCGGTCTGAAGCAGCACCTTCGATTCGCGGCGGGTCCGGGGCCATCCGTTCCGAAAAGCGGTTGACCATTGCTTTCAGCTCGTCGAGCTTCTCATCGATAGCTCGGCATTGTTCCGGATTGGTCAAGCCTTGCGAGTCGGCCTGACTGGCATGCATAAGCTCTGACCGCGCGTAGTCGGAAAGCGTGCGAGCTCCGGCCGCGGAGCATGCGAGTCTCAGGCGCTCGTATTCAGCCTGAGTGAGCCGGAAAATTACAATTCGATTTCTCCGCAACCGTGGCATTTATGCCCCCTTGCGATGGGCATCTGGAGTCTAGATCCGATCACTTCCGTCTAAAACAGCGTCAGAATCGGTGTCTTGGCTGGTTCAGCACTCTGTTCGAACTTAGTGTGCTTGCACGTGGGGATCCGTCTGGCGTTGCATCACCTAACGCGTGTATGCAGATGGCGATTTCGCAGTAGAGCCGTATTCACCTAGGCCGGCCACACGCGACCGGGCGCCGTCGATCACGCTGACGAGATCGCGATCGATCTCAACCGCGACAGCGCGCTGTAGCAATTCAACATTGACGACTACGCGGTACGCCGACTTCTCGCGGGCCAGTATTCCTTCCAGGCCGGAGAGCGGACCTTCGCAAATCCGCACACGCTGCCCGACACTGAGGTAACGCCATGGGGCAACCGCGAGACCGGAGCCGGCCAGCATTTTCACTGCATCGATCTCCTCATCGCCAACGGGGGCGGGCTCGCCGCCAAATCCAACCACCGACTGGACGCTGGGCAGGCTGAGCACCTTCAGGCGGTCCGCGAACGAGAACCGGCAGAACACGTATCTCGGGAAAAGCGGCAACTCCACCGTCTGCATGCGGTCGGACCAACGCCGGCGGTCGCGATAAAGCGGTGCGTAAGATTCGAGCGATCTGGCAACAAGGCGTTCAGCCACGACCTTTTCGTGGCGCGGTTTTACGGTGAGTGCGAACCAGTGCATGTGTAGCCAGGCCCAGACAAGCTTCCGCTATTGTGAGCCCCATGGGGTCCGGCTGAAGCGCCTGGGCGCGAGTCAACTGTATTACAGTGACGGCAGCGTAAAAGTATTCTTATTTTTTCTTCCGGCCCGCCGCCGGTGTGTGCGCTGTCGCAATCCGATTTCGACGCTGGGCCGGCATCGACCCACGGCAGACGCCGGAAGCAGCAACTCATGATTGGATTCAAGCTAAACCTTCAGCCGTTTCCAGCCGATATCAGCGTCAGGTATGGCGACTAAGCGTTCGCTGCGAACGACCCTGCTCTGGCTACTTTTCTTCACGGGTCTTCCGGCCTCGCAACTATCCCGGTACCCTCCAATGTCGAAGCAACTGCGTGGCTTGCCGTTGCGCTTTGAACGGAACGTGGGGCAAGCCGGCGCCGCCGCCGAGTTTGTGGCCAGAGGCGGCGGCTACACGGCATTCGTGAATGCAACCGGCGTCACGCTTCGCTTCGGGGGTGCATTTCAGATGTGCCTGGGGGGTGCGAATCCCGCAGCTAGAGCCGAGTTGCTGGAGCCTCTCGGCGGCTTCAGCCACTACTTGCGTGGCCCCACCTGGCATACCGACGTGCCCACCTACGCGCGCCTGGTTTACCACCAGGTCTACCCCGGAATAGACATTGTGTACTACGGCAATCCCAGCCGCCTCGAATACGATTTCATCGCGGCGCCCGGTGCGGATCCGTCGGCGATACGCATGTCCTTCTCCCCTCGTGAAGCGGTAACCGTTTCAGCCGATGGAGACTTGATCGTTCACACGTCCAAGGGCGAGCTGCGCCAACTCCGCCCGCGGTTGCATCAGCAATCTTCCGGGGCCGCCGTTGAAGTTAAAGGGGCCTATGTCCCAACCGGCGCCGCGGAGATCGGTTTCGCAGTTGAAGCATATGACCACAGCAAGCCGCTGATCGTAGATCCCACGTTGATTTACTCTTCATACCTTGGGGGAAGCGCCGATGACTCCGTCTCGGCGATTGCACTTGATGCGGGCGGCAATATCTATGTGGCAGGGTGGACCGACTCCATTGACTTCCCGGTCGAGAATGCCGTCCGGTCCACCAATGGCGGTGGGGTAGATGCGTTTGTAGCCAAGTTGAATCCAGCCGGAACCACACTGCTGTACGCCACCTATCTGGGTGGGCTGTATAGCGACCGGGCGACCGGCATCGCAGTGGATTCGTCCGGATGCGCCGTGATCACCGGTTCGACTCAATCACCTGCCTTCCCCATCTTGCACGCTTTTCAGGGAACCCTTCACGGAAGCAGTGACGCTTTTGTTACCAAGCTCAATGCCGCTGGCAGCGGACTGGTATTCAGCACTTTTTTGGGCGGAAGCGCCCAGCAAAGCGGTAACGGCGTGGCGCTGGATACGGCGGGCAGTATTTATGTAACCGGGAACACGAACTCGACGGACTTCCCCACATTTGATGCTTACCAGGCCACTAATCACGGCGCCCAGAATGCGTTTTTGGCCAAGCTGAGTCCCACCGGCGGTCTGATATACGCAACCTATTTGGGAGGCAGCCTGACCGACTCCGGCAACGGAGTGGCCGTGGACTCTTTCGGTAACGCTTACGTGACCGGCGGAACTACTTCCGTGAACTTCCCCATCGTAGGCGGCGTTCAAACGCGGAATGCCGGAGGGCAGGACGCTTTTGTGGCCAAGTTCAATACGAGTGGGTCGAGCCTTGTGTACTCAACCTATCTTGGCGGCAGCGGCGGGACGGTCACTCAGCCCGAAACGGGTAATGCGATTGCCGTCGACAGTGTAGGTAACGCATACGTAACCGGCGATACATCATCAACCAACTTTCCCCTGGCAGGCCCCTTCCAGGCTGGACTGGCCGGAAGTTCCGATGCCTTCGTCACGGAGCTAAACTCGTCCGGTTCCGCGATAGTTTACAGCAGCTACCTTGGCGGCTCCAGCGTGGACTATGGAAGCGCCATCGCGGTGAGTGCATCTGGGACGGCGTACATTGCGGGCTACACTGCGTCCACAGATTTTCCAACCGTAGCCCCGCTTCAGGCCGCTAATGCCGGGGCTTACGACGCGTTCGTAGCGGAGGTGGCGCCGGGTGGAACGAGCCTGCTCTTCAGCACCTATCTGGGTGGCGAAAACTCCGATGCCGCCAATGCCATCGCATTGGACACCTTGGGTAACATTTATCTGGCAGGACAGACGTTATCTTATGAATTCCCCACAGTCGCAGCACTGCAAACTTCGAACCCAGGCGGTTACGGCGGGTTCGTTGCGAAGATACAGGTGGTCGCGTCTCCTCCTCCCAGTGTGGTCATCGATTCACCCACCGCCGGCTCAGCCGTTTCCGGCAGCATCACCGTGGTTGGTTGGGCCATCGACAACATAGCCACGGTAGGAACCGCGATCAAAAGCGTGCAGGTATTCGTCGACGGCAACTCGGTGGGAACCGCAACCTACGGTCTCAGCCGGACGGACGTCTGCACCGCCTATCCGGACCGCCCTGGGTGCCCCGACGTTGGGTACTCGTTTGTGCTGAATACGGATACGCTCAGTTCGGGTTCACACACCATTACGGTCGCAGCCACCGATAGCGATGCAACTCCGCTCACGGGCTCGGCCTACGTCGCCATCACAGTTGGCGCGTCCAGCGGGCCTCCCAGCGTGGTGATCGATTCGCCCACTGCCGGCTCGATCGCCTCCGGCACAATCACTGTAGTTGGTTGGGCCATCGAAAACACGGTTGCCGTGGGCACTGCGATCAAAAGCGTGCAGGTGCTGGTGGACGGCAGCCCGTCGGGAACCGCAACCTATGGTCTCAGCCGGTCGGATGTCTGCACCGCGTATCCCGGTCGTGCTGGGTGCCCCAATGTTGGGTACTCGTTTGCACTGAATACGGCCACGCTCACTCCCGGTTCGCACGCCATTACGGTCACAGCCACCGATAGCGATGCGACCCCGCTCATGGGCTCGGCCAATGTTGCAATTACCATACCGGCCGGCCTTCCCAGCGTGGTGATCGATTCACCTGGCGCCGGCTCGGCCGTTTCCGGCACCGTCACCGTGGTCGGTTGGGCCATCGACAACACGGTTTCGGTCGGAACCGCGATCAAAACCGTGCAAGTGTTCGTCGACGGTAACTCGGTTGGAATCGCCACCTACGGTCTCAGCCGGTCGGACGTCTGCACCGCTTATCCCGGCCGTGCTGGGTGCCCCAACGTTGGGTATTCGTTTGCGTTGAATACGGGCACGCTCACCTCGGGTTCCCACACCATTACGGTCGCGGCCACCGATAGCGATGCAACCCCGCTCACCGGCTCGGCCAATGTCGCCGTCACCATATCCACCGGGCCTCCCAGCGTGGTGATCGATTCACCCATCACCGGCTCAAGCGTCTCCGGCACTATCACCGTAGTTGGTTGGGCCATTGAAAACACGGTTGCGGTGGGAACCGCGATCAAAAGTGTGCAGGTGCTCGTCGATGGTAATTCGGCTGGAGCCGCCACCTATGGTCTCGGCCGGGCGGACGTCTGCACCGCCTATCCCGGCCGTGCTGGCTGCCCCAATGTTGGATATTCGTTCGCGTTGAATACGGAGACGCTCACTTCGGGTTCGCACACCGTTACGGTCACCGCCACCGATAGCGATGCAACCCCGCTCACGGGCTCGGCCAATGTTGCCGTTACCGTACCCATTGGGCCTCCCAGCGTAGTGATCGATTCACCCGTCGCCGGCTCGGACGTTTCCGGCACCGTCACCATAGTTGGTTGGGCCATCGACAACAAGACTTCGGTGGGAACCGCAATCAAAACCGTGCAATTGCTGGTGGACGGCTATCCGGCTGGAACCGCTACCTATGGCATCAGCCGGCCGGATGTCTGCGCCGCGTATCCCGACCGCCCTGGCTGCCCCAATGTCGGGTTCTCGGTTCAGTTGACTACGGGGCTGCTGCCTCCCGGCTCCCACAGCATCACGATCACAGCCACCGATAGCGACACCACTCCGGACACAGGTTCCGAGACCGTCAGTGTTACCGTGCAATGACGGAGATCCGGCATGCGTACGAAGGTCTCCGACTTGACGGGGTTGCACCATCCGCGCCAGCGCCGTCATGGAAGCGCTTAGGCTGAAAAACCCTCGCAATTATGGATGACCGGTTACTGCCGGTGCCGCTGGGGCATTTGCAGCCGGGTGCCCCTCGTAAGCACCTGTGACATCCAACAGGTTGCCGCTCATGACCATTTGGCCATGGTCCAGCCAGATTCCCTTATTGCAAAGCTCTCCCAGCATGCCTGCGGCGTGCGAAACGCAAACAAAAGTCTTCCCGGTTCTTCGGAAGCTGCGGACTCGCTCTATGCACTTCGCCTGGAACATGCGGTCACCGACGGCCAGCAGTTCGTCGATCAGCAATATCTCCGGATCCATGTTGATCGCCACGGAAAACGCCAGGCGCATAACCATGCCTGCGGAATAGGTGCGCAACGGCTCAGCCATGAATTCTCTGATCCCGGCAAACTCTACGATGTCTTCATAGAGTTCGGAGGTCCGCCGGTGGCTCAAGCCGAGCAATGAAGCATTGACAAATACGTTCTCAGCGCCCGTCAGATCCGGGTGGAAACCGGAGCCCAATTCCAATAGGGGTGCCACCCGCCCACGAACCCGAATTGTTCCGCTGTCGGGCTGCGCCAATCCAGCCAGCAAACTCAGCACGGTGCTCTTCCCCGCGCCGTTTGCGCCCACTACGGCCAATCCATCGCCTTCCTGAAGTTCAAAGGAAATGTCCTTGAGTGCAAAGAAGCGCTCCCTCTTGGTGTGGCTCAAGAGCCGCAGGAGACCGTGCCGCATCAACAGACGTCCCCCGTGCCGGGGAAACGATTTTGAAACGCCGCGGAATTCGATCGCCGTCATGCCTCTCTCAGAGATAGTCGAAAAATGCCGCTTTTGTCCTTCGGAAGACCAGGAAACCAACGCCCAGCGCGGTGAGTGACGAGAGGCTCAACTTGATCAGCAGCGAGGACGGTGGTGCGATTCCATCCAACAGGATATTCCGCATGGCCAACACTAGCGCCGCCACCGGATTGAGCCGGTATATCTCGTGGTAAGCGGGCGGGATGATCGTAAAGTCATAGAATACCGGCACCAACCAGAGGAGGATCACGTTGATCGATTCCACCGCGTACCGAATATCGCGAATGAAGACGTTCAGCGAAGCCGTCACCAGCGACAGCCCATAGACGAACGCGATTTCCATTGCCCACACGAACGGCAGCCAACCCCAGTAACGATTCGGTCTGCCACCGAATACAAAGACCAGAATTATCAGCAGACAAATCTGAATCGCAAGATGCACGCAACTCGAAAGAACCGCCGCCAGCGGAATGATCTCACGCGGCACGGGGACACGCTTGATTAGTCCTACGTTTTCCGTCACTGAAGACGTACCCGTCATCCACGCAACTGTGAAAAAGTTATAGGGCACCAAGCCGCAAAGCACAAAAACCGCAAAGTGCGGGATGGTGTGATTGGCGAATATCTTGGTGAAGACAAAGGTCATGACGCCCATCATGACCAAAGGATTCAAGAGCGACCAGAAAACCCCGAGGGACATATTCCGGTACCGAATCTTGAAATCCTTCTGGACCAGCCTGGATATCGCAAAGCGATACTCCCCATTCCAATCGTGTGAAGGCTCGCGCGGCGTTCCAAGAAGGCGCACAAGACCGAATTATATCATTAGCGCGGCTTCCGCCCTGCTCGAGGGCTGTCGGAACCATCGCACGGCCGGGACCTGTCAGCCGCGGGCGAAAACCACTATGCCGCCGGCAACGATCAGGCCGCCGCCCAACAGCGTCCCGGCGGTAGGGGCTTGACCGAAAAACAACCAACTGATGGCTTGGGCTACCAGAAAAAAGAACACGACGTAGACGCCCAGCAGCCGGCCGAATTCCCACGGTGGCGTGTTGACGAAGTAGCTGTAGGCAAACAGGAGGGTTGCGCCGGCCAGGAAGTAAGCAGGGCGCGCGGAAGTTGTAGCATGCAGACCCTTGCGTACCAGGGCGTCCCCGCCGGCTTCGAGCACGGCGGCAAAAAAAAGCAGGAGGGCGATGAATGGACTCAGCATGTCGAAAGTCTTTCGAGGGCGGCACTACCGTTGCAGAAAGTCCTCCCGGTGAATTACGAACTCGGGATAAGCGCCGGCGCCCAGCTCGTGCAGATCGAGGCCCTGGCGTTCGCCTTCTTGCGCCACGCGCTGCGGGCTGAAGCGGTCAAGCAGCCAGTTCAAACCATAAGCCAGCGGCAGCACGACGCCGAGCAGCGTGGCGACGCCGGCAATTTGCGGAAGCGGCTGCACCGGAGCGCCGGAACGGGCAAAGAATCCGAGCGCCAGCACCCCCCAGATGCCGCCAACCCCATGCACGGAAATCGAGCCCGTCGGGTCGTCGATTTCGCCGTAAATATCCAGCCACTCGACCGTGAAGACCACCAGTGCGCCGGCCACCAAACCGGTCAGTGCCGCTACCGCGGGAGTGAGAAAGAGGCAGCCGGCGCTTGAAGCCGCCAGACCGCCGATCCAGCCATTGGCGCACAAAGAGGCGTCGGGCCGGCCGAAACGCGCCCGGGTGATGGCGACCGCGGCCAGACCGGCCATGGCGGCGGAAAGAGTCGTGTTGAGTTCCACGCGTACCAGCCCACTTGCGGAAGCGCCACCGAAAAGCATGGCGCCGGCGCCATTCAGCCCCAGCCATCCCGTCCAGACCAGAAAACACGCAAATAGCACCAGTACCGCGTTGTGCCCAGGGATGGCTGCGGGCATGCCACCCTCCGTCGAATACTTGCCGCGGCGGGGTCCCAGAATCCACGCGATGGCAAGGGCGGTGAGGCCGCCCACGGCTTGCACCGGCGCGCTGCCCGCGGCGTCCACGAAGCCGATTTGGGCCAGCCAGCCGCCGCCCCAGACCCAGTGGGCGAAGAGCGGATAGACCAATCCGGCAAGCAAGGCCGTGGAAGCCGCCGCGGCGCCCAAACGCCACCGGTCCAGGCCGGCGCCAAGAGGAATTACCACAGCCAGCGCCACACTTAACAGTTGTAGCCAGAGGACCAGGCAAGCGGGCGAAGCGTCTAATGCCAGCCCGCGCAGGAACAGCGGCTGGGCGGCCATCCAATTCCATTGTTTACCGCCGGCGGCGATCGTGTGTGCGGGTCCGCCGGCGAAGCCCTGAATAGCAAAGCCGCAGACGAAATAGGCGCCGGCCGCAACCGACACAGCGCATAAAGCCATAAGCATGGCGTGCGAGGCGCTGCGCGAGCGGCCGAGTCCGGTGTTGATGAGAGCGATGCCGGCAATCGCCAGAGGAACCATCAGCAGGCAGGCCAGCACCAGCACCGTGGCTGCCTCCGAAGGGACCGGTGTCGGCGGATTCATCGCTTGGCCTCCCGGGCGGAAACGTGAGAACGGGCCACCAGGCCGAGGCCTAGAATTTCGATCGCAACGCCCGCGGCAACGAAAGCAGCCCGGGGCGTCGCGGCGCCCAGCATTACGAATGCGGCCAACACGATGGCCCATCCTGACATGAGCAATAGCAAACCAGCAAGTCGCATAGAACGCAACTGGTTACAGCATAACTGATTAGCCCAGGTGGTTCGTGTATGAAGCGCCTGTAATTTTTGGAATCCCGGCCATAGAAATTATCTATTCGCTTCTGGCATCAAAAAGTCGTAAAACTGATTAACAATACAGGCCGGCCCTGTGCTCGCCGGCTTCTACACTCCAGCTCAGCTCGCTGGTCCACAATAAAAGATACGAAAGGATCGGATGCGATACAACGGAGCAACTATCTTTGTCGCCACATGCCTGCTGGCTGGCACGGCTGTCGCCCAGACCGGCACGCCGGCAGCCGCCCAGACACCGGCGGCGACGTCTGACGCTCAGACAACACCGGCACCGGCGGCGGCTGCTGCGCCTGCTGCGGCCCCGGCCGCGCCCGCCGCACCCAATCCATATCACCAGTTAGGCATGGATTTCTCTTTTCTCCTGGACGGTTACGCGGACGGCAACTTCAATGACCCGGCTTCGGGCTGGAACGCGTTGCGCAATTTCGACATGCGCGCCGATACAGCGCACTTCAATATGGGGAAGATCACGATCGACCGCGCCGGAGCCGTGGGCTTTCACGTGGATGCGGGGTTTGGAGAGATCTTCGACGTCATCCACGCCACCGACCAGGCGCCAAAAGGGCTGAAGTATATTGAACAGGCGTATGTGGACTTCAAGCCGAAGTCGTGGAAGGGCGTTGAAGTCGACGTGGGCGAATTCGTCACGTCTGCCGGCGCCGAGGTAATCGACGTTAACGGGAACTGGAATTATTCGCGCTCGCTGCTGTTTGCCTGGGCGATTCCGTATTACCACTTCGGCCTCCGCACCTCGTTTCCTATAGGCCCGCATTTCACCGGCGGCGTTCAACTGGTCAACGGCTGGAACAACGTCTACGCCAGCGACCAGGGTAAGTTGATCGGCCTCAACGGCGCCTACGCCTGGAAAAAGGTCACCTGGACCAATGTGTGGTACGGCGGCCCCGAGCGCGATCAGGACAGCCCGGGATGGCGCAACCTGTTCGATTCGGTGGCGCAGGTCAATCCGAACGACAATCTCAGCCTCTACGTCAATGTCGATTACGGCAGGAACAAGAACGTGGGGCCGGGTACTGCGCAGTGGGATGGCATCGCGGGAGCCGTGCGGCGCGCTGTCGGCAAGAAGGCCGCCGTCGCCGGACGCCTCGAGATATTCGACGACGTGAACGGCTTTTCGACCGGCACCGCGCAGACGGTGAAGGAATTCACGCTCACCGGCGAATATAAGCTGACCGATTGGCTGACCAGCCGTCTGGAGTTCCGTAACGACTGGTCGAGCGTACCGTTTTTTGAAAATAGCCAGGGCAATTTGAATAAAAATCAGCCTACCGTCCTGCTGGGCATGTTCGCCTATTTTGGGCCCAAGAAGTAACAGCGCCAGACACCTGAGAGGAGCAAACCTAGTGGCAGACAACTCCGAAGTTAAGATGCAACCGACGTTGGGCCTGACGGGCCTGACTTTCAACGCCATGGCGCTGATTGCGCCGGGAGCGTTTCTCTGGCTCACTTTCTTGATCCAGGCAACCACCGGCAACACCGCGCCGGCGATGTGGATCGGCATTGCGGTCGCGCTGTTGCTGTGTTTGGCAACCGCGGTATGTTACGCGGAAATGGCCAAGCTCTATCCCGGCACCGGCAGCTCCTATTACTTCGCGGAGCAGTCGTTCCTGAACCACGACGCCGTTTGGCGCTACGCGCGGCTGGCCAAATTCATCATCGGCTGGGCGTCGCATCTTTACTATTGGATCTATCCAGGCGTGATGGTGGGCGTGATGGGCATTCTGGTCGGCTACTTGGTCGGCACCCTGTGGCCCAACTTCATGAATGCGACCAACCCCGGAACCCTGTTCATGATGGCGGCGGCGGTCGTCTTCTCCTTCGCGGTGGCATACATCGCTCACCGTGGCGTAGTGGGCTCCACTTCGGTCAATATCGCGATCAACGTCATTCAGATCACCGCACTCGTGGTGTTCGCCGTATTGGCGTTGGGTTACCGTTCCAGCCATCCTGCCGGCACGCCCGGTTGGCAGTTTGATCCGGCCTCGGGCGATGCGTATACCTACGAGTTCGCCACCACCAAGACCATCGTGAGCGGCGTGGCGACGGATACGATTGTTCGCGATGCCCAAGGAGTGCCGAAGCCGAAACTGGATGCGGCCGGTAAGCCGGTCACCTTCCGCGTCACCTATCCGACGCAAGACGACAAAGGCAACTTCCTTTCGCACAACAGCGCCGCATCGGTAGTGGGCGTCCACAATGTCGGCTGGGCGTTCATTCAGGCGACGGTGGCGATCCTGATCCTGGTCGGATTCGAATCGGTGACATCCATGGGAGGCGAAGCGAGGAATGCCAAACGCGATATTCCAATCGCCGTGATCGTCTCGCTGCTGGTGCAGGGATTGTTCTGTTACATGTTCGAGTACTTCGCGGCGAATTATTTTCTCAACGCGGGCTACACCATGCAATACGCGGCGGGTTCGGCGGCGCCCATCGGCGACATGATGATCATCGTCGGCAACGCCACGTTCGGCGCGGGCAGCGGCAGAACCTTCATGCTGGTGGAGGCTTTCACCGTGTTCCTGGCGCTGATTGGTACCACGCTTTCCTGCATGAACACAGGCGCGCGCGTCACCTACGCCATGGGCAAGGACAAGGAAGTGCCGGAACATTTCGGCATGCTCCATTCCAAGAACCTGACGCCCCACCGCGCCATCTGGACGCTGGCGATAATTTCGGCTTTTGTGGGCTGCGCGGCGGTGGTGATGGTGTTCGGGGATGGCTCGGCGCCCACCGATGCCACCATCAAGGCGCTTCCGCAGGGCATCTGGTCGAGTTTCGGCTACACCACCCACGATGGGATGGCGGCGCTGCCGAATTCATTGCTGACGGTGACGCTGGCATCCAACTTCGGCACCTTTTTGCTCTATGGCCTGAGTTGCATCACCTGCTTCGTGGCTTATCACAAGCACCCGAAGTTTAAAGTGATCCGGCATCTGCTGATTCCGATATTCGGCGTGGCGGCTAACCTGGCTTGCATGGCGTTCTACCTGATCGGGCCGTTCATGGGGTACGGCACCAAGATGGAGCCGCTGTTCGCGCTGGGGATCGCTGCCGTCTGGGCCATCTATGGTGGCATTTACTTCACGCGTGCCGGCAAGAGATCCGGCCGTACTACACTGGTGACGAGTCGAGCGGAAGCCTGATCCCCGTTTTAGACAGGAGCCGAACGGTCCTGGCGGAGCAGGCTTGTTCCGCCCGGACCTGTTCTTATGTTGGATATCGAGTTCGCACAAGCCTCGGATTGTGGCCGGGTCCGCGACCACAACGAGGACTATCTGGGCTGCTTCGCGCCTGAGGCGGAAGCCGAGGCTAGGACACTTGGGTTTTTGTTCGCGCTGGCCGACGGCGTGGGCGGTGGCGACGACGGAGAAGTCGCTTCACGGCTGGCGGTGGAGACCCTGCTCCAGGATTTCCGGCGCTCTGCGGCCGGCGTTCCGCATTCTTCGCTGCTACCGCGGTTGGTGCAGCAGGCCAACGCGCGGGTTTTCGAAACCGGCATGGCGAAAGGCCCCTGCGGCTCCAACATGGCGACTACATTGGTTGCCTGCGCGCTCCGCTATGACCGGGTGGTGGTGTCCCACGTCGGTGATTCGCGCTGTTACCGCATCCGGCATGGCCATGCCGAGGCGCTCACACGCGACCACACGGTGGCCGGCGAGCACATGCGGCTGGGCTTGATCACGGCGGGCGAAGCCTCCAGTTCCGAGACGCGCCACGTGCTCAGCCGGTCGTTGGGGCCGGCGATGATCGTGGCGGTGGAGACCCGCGATTACCAAATCATCCCCGGCGACGTGCTCGTGCTATGCTCCGACGGCTTGCACGGACCCGTGGATGCAGCCGTCCTGGCGCAGTTGGTGAGCCGCCGCGCCGCTCTTCCGGATGCCGCCCGGGAACTGATCGACCTTGCAAACGAGCTGGATGGCGGTGATAATGTGAGCGTGCAGCTCATTCGCGTCCGCCAGGTGGAGCGCATCGGTATGTATCGCGGGCGCCCTTACAAATTGGCCTGATCGGCACCCATTCCAAATCCGCATGAGTTCCGTGCGCCCGGGCGAGCAGCTCGACCACTATCGTATCGACAGCGTGGCTGCCCGCAGCGGCATGGCCTCGATCTTCCGTGGCGTGGATCTGCGCGACGGGCGCGAAGTTGCCATCAAAGTTCCCCATCCCGAAATGGAGGCCGACCCGGTTCTGTTCGACCGGTTCCAGCGCGAGCAGGCGATTGGCAAAGCCCTCGATCATCCCGGTGTGATGAAAGTTTTCGAGGATCCGGACCGCAGCGCTGTCTACATGGTGATGGAGTGGGTGAATGGGCGGCTGCTGCGGCAGATCCTCAGCGGACAGGGCAAGCTGCCGATCGAGCACGCGGTGCGCATTGCCATCGCGGTTGCGGAGGCCCTCGATTACATCCACGCTCAAGGCGTGGTGCATCGCGACCTGAAGCCGGAGAACATCATGGTGGACGATGCGGACCGGATCAAGCTGATCGATTTCGGCATCGCCGGCAAGGAAGGGTCGCGCCGCTTGACCTTCGCCAAGCTCTCGCAGGTGATGGGCACGCCCGACTACATTTCCCCGGAGCAGGTGAAAGGCAAACGCGGGGATGGCCGCAGCGATATCTACGCGTTGGGAGTGATGCTATACGAGATGCTGACCGGCAAGACCCCGTTCACCGGCAATAATCCCTTTGCCATCATGAACGACCGCCTGCTCAACTACCCGGTTCCGCCGCGTGAGTTGAATCCGGAGATCTCGCCCGAGCTGCAGGAGGTCGTCTACCGCGCGCTCGAGCGCGACCCGAAGAGCCGTTACGGCAAGGCTCGCGAGATGGCCTGGGACCTGGCGCATCTGGACCAGGTCGGCGCCGCCGAGCGTCCCGAACTACTGGAGTGGCGAAAACGCCGCCGGCCGTGGGTGCGGCAAGTCCTGTTCTACATCATGATCGCGTTGATTCCGGTGGTGATCTTTAGTCTGCTGTTGTACGTTGCGCGGCACAGTTGATGCACCCCGCCCTCGGGGAGTTCGAGGGCCGCGCCGCCGAACGCCGGTGGCAGATCTCAAACCCCGCGAAGATACCGGACTTTTCCCTCCGGCAATTCGACGAGCTTGCTGCCGCTGCCGGCCCAAAGATTGCCCCGATGGCCGGGCAGTACCTGGTTCCGCAGGTCTTTCCGGACTTTTCACCCGGCTACGATAATGGTCCGCCCTCCCTCCAGGCGGCAGAGGCCGGCGATTCAATCCCGACTTCTGATGGTAGTGCTCGACGCTGTAGCGCTGTGCGTAACCGCCCGCAGCCAACAGGGCCAGGCACAAGGACACATATGCGGCTCGATATCTCACTCTGTCAGATCCTATCGGCTGAATTGAGGTGGCGCTGCAGTGCCACTGGCGGCCGGTTTGCGCGCGCTGCTTTGTCTACAATGAAACTGCCATGCACCCCTACCCCGTAGCTGCCATCACCGATGAGTTTTCCCCCGATCTCGAGACCGCCGCAGGTTCCATGGCTTCGCTCGGCATCGCCGGAGCCGAGCTGCGCATGGTGTTCGGCAAAAACGTCATCGACTTGACGGACCTGGAGGTGGATCGCGCCGCCGCCATCCTTCGTAGCCATGGTCTCGCCACGGTCTCCATCGCCTCGCCAGTCTTCAAATGCGTGCTGCCGGACGCGCCAGAGGTCGATACTCGTTTCCAGCAGGACATGTTCGCCGCCAAACATACTATGGCGGATCAGCCGCGCCTGGCTCGCCGCGCCCTCGAGATTGCCGGCCGCACCGGAGCGCGCATCGTGCGCGTGTTTTCCTTCTGGCGCACGGTGCGGCCCGAAGCCTGTTTCGACCGGATCGCAGCCGCGCTGGCCGGCCTCGCCGAGTTGGCCGCGCCCACCGGCATCGACGTCGGCATCGAAAACGAGCACGCTTGTAATCTGGGGACCGCCGCCGAGGCGGCGCGCTTGCTCGCCACAGTTTCCCATCCCTCTTTGCACCTCATATGGGACCCCGCCAACGCCTTGGTGGCCGGCGAAACGCCGTTCCCCGAAGGTTACGGCAAGCTCCCGGGCGGGCGCATCGCCCACGTGCATGTCAAGGATTGTCGCGTGGCTGGGCACACGCCGGAGTGGCTGGAACTGGGCCTCGGCAGCATCGACTGGACGGGCCAGATCGCCGCCCTCCGGCGCGACGGCTACCGCGGCTGGTTCAGCCTGGAAACCCACTGGCGCGGACCCGCCGGCGACAAGCTCGAAGCCAGCATGATTTGCGGCCGGAACCTGCTGCGCATGGTGGCGTAGGCCGCTTCCGCCGATCGTTTCATCGCTCGTTCGCCCTTTTCTCCGTGCTACCGTTGTCCGTATGCCGGCGAACTTCAAGGCGGAACTGCTTGCCTGCTTTGGGCAGCCCGTCAGCGAGAATCCTACCGGGGCCATGCAAGAAGCCGCGTTTCACGCTCTCGGGCTGAACTGGCGTTATCTCACCGTTGAGGTGCCGCCGGCGCGGTTGCGAGATGCCATGCTGGGCGTGCGGGCCTTCGGGATTCGCGGCCTGAACCTGACCATCCCGCACAAAGTCGCCGTGATGGAGCATCTCGACGAAATCGCGTCTGAGGCCGCCGTGATCGGCGCTGTCAACACCGTGCGCCGCGAAGGTGACAGGCTCATCGGAGAAAATACCGACGGCAAGGGTTTCCTCCATGGCGTCCGGGTCGACGCCGGAGTCGACCCCAGGGGCAAGCGCGTAGTGGTGTTGGGCGCCGGCGGCGCAGCCCGCGCGGTCGTCACCGAATTGGTCCTGGCCGGTGCGGCGGACGTACTGGTGCTCAACCGCAGCCCCAGGCGGGGCCAAGAGATGGTGGCGGATCTGCTCGGCAAAACCGGTGGCCCAATCCGGTTTGAGACCTGGCGCCGCGACTTTCGCGTCAGCGGCGACGCCGACCTGTTGGTCAACGCCACTTCCATAGGATTGTACCCTGACACCCAAGCCATGCCGCCCGTCGACCTGTCGGGCGCCCGGCCCGGGTTGCTGGTGAGCGACGCCGTCTTCAATCCCCCCGAGACGCGGCTCCTGGCCGCCGCCCGCCAGCGTGGATTGCCGGTACTGGACGGCCTTTCCATGCTGGTCTATCAGGGCGCCATTGGCTTCCGCTTGTGGACCGGCCAGGACGCCCCCGTAGCCGTCATGAAGCAGGCGCTGCGGGCGGCGCTGGGGCTCGAGTAGCCTTAATTCCGTTCCTGTAAAAGGAATCTCCCAGCGGGACAGATTCAGCCCATCACCTCTCTTACCCCAAAAGTCCTAGTATCCCGAGGTGTATGAATGAGTACGCCGAAAGTATGCATAGGACTATGAACTAATGGCAGTATCCCGGATGATTGCAGTTGGACAGAGCTTCGTCCGGCGGAAGCGCAACTCGCTCCAGGAGATGTCGGCTATGAGAGATGGGCGCGGTTGGGATCGCCGACTCGATCGCATATCGAGCGGCATTTACGAGCATGCGGTGAGACTCCAACGGAGGGAATATCGACACTTGGTCCGATACCGCGGCACTTCAAGTCCGGGCGAAGCTCCCCAACCTGAACCGGGAAATCAAGACTCATGTTCCGTCTCGACGAGTTCGTTATTGGCTGCTGGCAGTTGCCCGCACCAAGCCGAAGACGGCTGGGAGGCGACCAATGACTGACTACTTCGGGGAGTTGGGCCATTGGCTTGATAGCCTTTTGGGCCATTTCGGGATTCAGAGCATTAACGGACTCGATCCGAGCCTCTGCGTCCTCGGGGCGGCCATTTTCCTCGGGTTTTGTGCCGCCGTGCCTTCAGCGATTCGCATGGCGTTTTTGCGTTGTTCCACCGGCAGATAGCAGCTCGCGAAGCTGGGTGGGTACCCTTTCCCTCGCGATTCAAGACCGGCAAATCCAGCATTTCCCAATGCATCCAACGGCTGGGCATATGGGGTGGCAGCAAATCTGCATAGCCACTTTCGGCAAAGTTAATATATACCCGGTACCTGCTGGTACAGCCGGGACTATAGAACTGCTGGCTCTATCGCCATAATGAAACCGGGTGGTCTGGAAAGCATGTCTGCAAAGGCTATCGCCGACCTCGGGTTATCCGCTGAAGGCGGAATCGGTTCCAAAATCCGAATTGTAGTCGCGGACGACCATCCTATCTTTCGCGACGGTCTGTGCAGGTTGCTTGGCGTCGAGGAAGACTTGCAAGTCGTCGCCCAGGCCGAGAATGGGCTGGAGGTGCTGGACATACTCCAGCGATTCGAGCCCGACATTCTACTCCTCGATCTCAGAATGCCCGGACTCGACGGGTTGGCTACGCTCCAAAGGCTCGAGATGGTCCACTCCAAAACTCGCGTGATCATTTTGACCGCCTCCAACGACCAGCATGATTTCATTGAAACCTTGAAACGCGGATCATCGGCAATTGTGCCAAAACAAGCCACCATGGAAACGCTTGTCAGTTGTATCCGTCACGTCTATGCCGGGGAAATGTGGCTGGATCCGCAGACAACGGCGGCAGTGATCCACCGGTTCGTTGTGCCCCCGGAAGAGCCGCAGCCCGGGGAGTCTGCGGGCCAAAACAGTTCACAATTGAGCTCCAGGGAGCGCGAGATCGTGGCGTTGATCGCGCAGGGTTTCAAGAATCAGGACATCGCTGAGAGGATGTCGATCGCCGAGCAGACAGTTAAGAACTATCTGCACAACATTTTCGAGAAACTGCACGTCACGGACCGATTGGAACTGGCCCTTTACGCCGTCTCCACCAATATTCGTCCCTAGCCGCGGCCGGCGAGATAGCTCCCCGCGGCATGGCCGCATTCCCGCTGCTTACTTCACAACCGTATAGTCGAGCGTTTGTGCGACCGGCGGCAAACTACCCTGTGAAACGGTGACCTTCACCTGGAGGTTACCCGCGATCTTCGGGCCCCTCAACAACCCTCTGAGCATGCCGCCTTCCCCCATGAGGTCTACCGCAGTTTCCGGTATCACCACCTTGCCGTCTGCAGAAACTTCGACTTGCGCCGTGGGCTTTTCGGAGTTGGAGGGCTCCGGATAAACGGTGAAGTACAGCAGGTAGGGAGTGCCCGCGTGCGCCGTTTTATTCAGCAGCGGCACCAGCACCTTGCCCTGGAACTGCATGGGATCGGCCGCATCCGGCTTATCGGTGTTTTCCACGCTCTGTATCGCCATCAGGCTGCTCATGCCGACACCCTTCGTCTCCGGGTTGTCGAACTGTGTCACGTTCGTGCTCGCCCGTCCTGCTTCGCGGTCCAGAATCGCCGTCTCCACCGTGTAGTGCCCGGCCGGCAGACTCAATGGATGCGTATACACAATCGGCGTCGCCAGCGCGGCTTTCAACTTGTCGTCCGGGAAATAGTAGGCGTGGTCATAGCTGTACTTGTCCACCACCTGCCCGGTCGAATCTTTTATCAACGCCATCAGCGAGGGATGCACTTCGTGCGTCTGGTTGGCTCCTGGGGCCGCCGAAAACGTCTGGGCGGGCACCTCAAAGTAGAGCATCCCGCGCGAATTCGCGCCTTCATTCTGAAAATGGAATGCAACCGTGTGGAAGTCGAAAGTGTGCGGCTGCGGGGTCGCGTCCAGCACTCTCAGACCCATCACTTCGAACGGCTGCAAATCTGCCGATCCCTTCAGGTCCGGCATCGCAAAATAAGCTTTCCGGCTCTCCGCGTGGTAGTCGGCGTGTCCCAGCAGCTTCACCTCCACCTTGCGCAGCCGGCCATCGTACTTGTCCGCGCTGGGGCGATAACTCACTTCATAGTGCGCGGCCACGTTGTCGAGAATATGCGAAAACGGCTTGGCGTAATCTTGCGTATTGGCGATCATGAAGCCGCCGGTGCCCTCGGCGAGCGCGCGCAGGCTGGCCTGGGTGTCGGACGCGCGCACGCCCTGCATCATCGTGTCGCCCTGCCGGCTCTGTTGCTTCAGCGCTTCCATGCTGGTACTCGTGGTGGTGGTGGTGGGGACGCCCGAGCTGACGGTGGTCGATTTCGTGGAGCCGCCGGGATTGATACTGCTGCCCTGGCCCGCGCTGGTTTTCGCTACCGAGCCCAACGTGAGGTCTGCGGCCTGCGCCGTCGAGGTCTCGGTCAAACCCGTGATGTCGACCGGATAAAACGTTATGCCATCGGCGATGGCCTTGGCAAGCATGCCATGAAGCGCATCGGGATCGCCCGTAGTCAGCAGACCCTCCGTCAGCATCAGAATCGTTTTGCGCCCGGGCAACGTGCCCAGCGCTTTGATCAGGTTGGTGATTTGATCCTCCGCGCGCCCCCCGGTCAGGTTGGCGAAGTCGCGGCTCGCGCCCACCTCGTCCCCACGCAATGCGTTGGCTCCGGTAGAGTTGCTGACATCCGCCCCGGCAATCACGGTGCTGGATACCTCGCCTCCAGTCATCGCTACTGTCGTGTTCGAGGTCGTGCCGGGCCCGCTCCCCGTTGTCACGGTGGTTATCGCCACCATGTACGGGTTTGCGGTCAGCATTCCCACCGATGCGGCGGAGAAATTCATCGGGGTCAGGTTGAACGCCTGCTGCGCCGCCTGATTGACCTTCTCGCGGTCCGTCGTGAAGGCCAGGATTGGCGTCAACCGGTCGGACAACAGGAACATCCCGACGTAGGTGTCCGGCGGCAATCCGTTCTTCAGAAACTCCCGCACGGCCAGCGTTGCGTTCCGCCGCGACATCGGGTCGATGTTGTGGAAGACAATACAAATCAAATTGACAGCCCGCAACGGGCGCTGGGTCTGTGAGGTCCCCGCCGTGGCTGCGGCGCCGGACGACTCGGCCTGTGACTCGTGGCCTCCGGTCAGGCGGAAACTCGTGACCGCCTGTTTTACGCCGTCTTCGTACACTTCGATGTCGCCCGGCTTCAGGTTCTTCACGTTTTTCCCGTGTTTATCGGTCACCGCCACGTCCAGCAATACCTCGGTCGTAGTGGTGCGAATCGTGGCGCCCGGTCCGCTCGCGGGAGCGGTCTGCGCTGGGGCGAGACCGGCAAGAAGCAGAATTGCACTTGCGGGGAACAACCAAACGGGTCTTTTCATCTCGACCTTGATTCTACTCCTGGTCGCTATCCAGCGCGACCGGGTCGCGTCCCGACGCACGCGTTCGAACACAAACCGCGGCCGGGTGGTGAACTGAAGGGGAGCTTCCATGGAGCTGGCGGAGGGATTTGAACCCCCGACCCTCTGATTACAAATCGTCAAGACACGTAAAATCAATAACTTACTCTGGGCATAGCTGAATAGCTCCGAACGGCTACGTTGTATTACGGCCTCAGTGATTTACCCGCGAACATCGCCTGGGATCGTAGCAAGGTGGAACAGTCCATCTAAGCGCGGGGTAGGCATAGCATCGGGCATAGCGTCCGCCGCCCAGATACTGGCGATTGACAATCTGGTACGGCGTGCGCCCAAGAAAATGGAACAAGCGGACAGATCCCGGCCGGCTAGTTCGGGCGTCATGAACTCTACCGCTTTCACGATCTGGGCCACCAGAGCATTACGTCACATACTCAGCCACGCTTTCGACCCGGTTTCCCTATCTCGACAACCTTGCCCTTTGCCCTAGCCCTCGCTTTTAGGTTTCGCCACTGGCACTGCAGGCTGCAATACTTCGCTTGATAGGCAGAGGTGACGAACAGGCTTGCACAGGCAGCACAGCGGAGAATACGGCTACCGCCTGCCAAATCCTGTGCGGCCATCATCGCGAGGGCCGACAGCAAAGACGGATACGTTGGCCTGAGCACGACATCCTTGCCGCGTCGTTCAATAACGGTGCTGGTACGGCGGAGAAAATCCTTGTTTAGTAAAACAAAGTCATCCGTATCGATGCACACAGCCAACCCGGCGGCATAGAGAGACCAGTCAGCTAGCGACTCTGTATATTGCTTCCAAAACTCGATTGATTCGGATACCTCCCGGTTGCGCAGCTCCCGGTCGCGCCAACACCCGCTGAAATGGAACCGAGCGCTCGTCGGGAAGAATTCGGGGTACATTTCGGCTGGGCGATCAATCATTTCCCTGCATAGGATAGTGTGCCGATGCGGGAGTATGCCAAGGAGACCAAACCGATTACAGAACGTCAGGATGCGAGATGTTACGTCGGTGCCTGCCCACGGACGCGCTGCCGACTTCCACCAGGAGAAAGAGTGGTGGAATCCCCCGTGGCCTCCGAGCACCCCAACGATTCGGAGAAGCTCTTCATACGGCCTGTTCCCGCCCGCCCGCTTCGCCATCTCGTAAGCTTCCCACGCGTCGAATGGCTGGATTGTGGCGTTCGCGGCTGGCATGATGCGCGCCTCACCTCCCACGTCACCGATCTCATAAGCCGAATATCTCCACGCTGGTGTTGTGTTCATAGGTGTCCTGCCATTTTCCTGTTGTGATATAGACAGAGTACAGGCAAAATGAAAGCATGTCAACCACACTGAAATTCGATCAAGGCGGTAGGGAGCATCCGGGCGTCGCTGAGATTGCGGCAGAGTATGGCGGAGTCTGTCCGGTTTCTGGAGGAAGCGAGTTTGAAAGGGAGATCAATGCAAGAGGCCGAATCGAAGGCAACAAAGCGGTACACGGTAGAGGAATTGGCGCGCGCAACTAACATGAGCGTCGGCTTTTGGCGAAAAAGAATATGGCGTGCGGACATCGATGTGGAGCACTTCGGACGCTCTGTCCGCGTGACGGGCGAAGCTCTGGAGCGCTACTTGGCGCGGCGGAAGGCGGCATAAATGGAAAAGACTTGCGCAAACTGCCGATTTTGGGCGCCAACGGCGGCGAATGATCGTTTTGGCGGAGAACCGGTTACTGGCCGTTGCGAACCCGCGAAGACCGATAGCAAATGGAGCCCAGAAGTGATGTGCTGGCCTTCCGCGGCTGTTTCTTGGGACGGTGAGGCGTGCGGCGAAAGCGGCGCGCTGCTGCTGACAGCGGCAACGTTCGGTTGCACCGCATTCCAGGCGGGCGGTCCCGATGGTGGGTAATGAGGCCGGCGGCAGGTTCATCCCGTGGAGGCGACTTATGGGTGTGATGATCCCTGATCCCGTGATCGCATCCAATCTCAGCTCCGGCGCGAAGTTGACCTACGGAGTCCTGTGTCGCTTCGCGGGGCGAAACGGCGTGTGCTTCCCTTCGCAACGGAAAATCGGTGACCGCCTTGGCGCGACGGATCGGCAAGTAAGAAACTACATCGCCGAATTGGTCAAGCACGGTTACATCGAACGGGAGCGCCACAACCGGCGGCGGCCAAACAGCTACTACTTTCTCTGGCGTGCTGAATTCGCCGCCTTCAAGCTTGTGAGGGTGAATCCTTCCCCTCATGAGAGGAATGATCCTTCCGGTAAAGAGAATCACATGCAAGAGAATCATATAAACCCTGACTCAGACGGTCTGCCCACGCATCGCAAGAATCGCGATGCGCAGGCAGAGTCTGTCTGTTGCGGCCCGACTGACGGCTCGAAAACCCTGCCCGATTTGGTCCAAGGTCTACTCGGAAGAAGGCCCAATCAGTCCAGTCTTGGCAGGATCGCATCGGCAGCTCCGAGCAAGACTGAAGCCGAAGCCGTGGAGGCCATCGACGATGCGGTTCGTCGGGGCTACGGCGAGGGCAAGAAAGGGCCGCGCTCTCTGTCTTGGTTCGTCTCTGTCGTTTTGAACTACTGGGCGGATCGGCAGCGGCGGGCACTTCCAGCCGTTGCAACAAACGCCCACGTGGATCTTCCAGATTTCAGCCAACTGCCGTTCTAACGAAATTCTGAGCGCGGCCGGCGGCGTTCTGGCGTCAGCGAGCGCGCTAATCCGCTTTGCCCTGTCACCTGTGGTTAACGGATACCGATAGACTGAGGCCTTTTTGGCGTTGGGCCAATCACTGTTAAGGCAACCCTTTTCAGCGGATTGCGTTTCATAAGTTAATGCGTTAACACGGTCGTGACGCATCTAGCTGGAAAGGAGGCGCAATCAGCGTACCCGCGGGTCCTAGGCACGCTGGACAGTACCTGCGCCGCGGGGGCTAGACTCGGGACGCGAAATATGCTCAAATTCGGCACGCACATCTTAAAGGAAGGTCCGATGAAACTCTACACGCCGTACATTTCAATGTTCCTCTGCTTTATATTGGCCCTGCTTTCAGTCAGCCCTGGATACGCCGCAAAGCGAAAAGAAGTTGGCGTCATGACCCCGATGAAGTACGAAGGCGGGAGCCTTCCGCTGAATCAGCACGAAAAGCTCCAAACCTTCGTGAGCAAAGATGAAGTCGTGTTGGTGCAAGGCAAGCAGCGATTTGTCATTCCAGTCAAAGACATCACGGAAGTCTCCTATGGCAATGATGTTCACCGCCGTGTTGGGCTCGCTGCCGGAGTCGCCGTGCTGACACTTGGCGTCGGAGCCCTTTTGCTTCTCGTAAAAACCAAGAAGCACTACGTGGGCATTGTGTGGACGGACAAGCCTGTTGCCACACCCGCCGTGAGTGCAGCCGTACCCACGGCAGCAGATACCAACACAGTTGCGAGGAAAACAGCCGCCCCTACTAATACAACGACGTCCAGCACAGGGAAGGGCGGCGTGGTGTTCAAGGTGGGCAAAGGCGACTATCGTGGATTCATGGTGGCACTCGAAGGCGTGGCGGGGATCAAAGCGGTCAATGCCGATGCTGTCGGAAATGGTGGAACCTCCAAGTAACAGATGCCCGGTAGTAGATTCGGCAATTGACCGATAGCGCTGCTGTGCGCTTTCTGGAGGGGCAGGTCTCCAGCACGACCGTTAGGGGTAAGTGCTTTGGAATCAGCCTACATACCTTTTCTTCAGAATTGGTATTGACAAATGTACAAAATAGGCGCATTCTGTAGTCATGACGAAGGCTCACGCGTACCTGAGAGTAAGCGGCAAGGGACAGGTGGAAGGCGACGGCTTCACGCGCCAGTTGAAGGCCATCAAAGAGTACGCCGCGGCGCATGACATCAAGATTGTGACCGTGTTCCGTGAGAACGGCGTAAGCGGTGCGAAGGAATCGGCGGACCGGCCCGCATGGTCTGAACTCCTGACGGCGCTACACTCGAATGGCGTGCGCACCATCTTGATTGAGAAGTTGGACCGGCTGGCACGTGACCTGATGATACAGGAAACCATCATTGCGGACCTTCGCCGAAACGGGTTCGAGCTGGTGAGCGTGGCAGAGCCGGACCTGATGGCGAACGATCCGACCCGCATCCTCATGCGGCAACTCATGGGGGCCGTGGCTCAGTATGACAAGAGCCAAATCGTGGCCAAGCTCAGAGGCGCGCGGATGCGCAAGCGGGCAAAGGAAGGCCGTTGCGAAGGCCGCAAGCCCTACGGGTTCTTCGACGGTGAAACCGAAGTCCTAAGCCGCTTGAAAGCACTCCGGGCTGAAGGCCTCGGCTATGATCGGCTGGCGGCGCGGTTGAACGCCGAACACGTTCCGACTCGCACAGGCCGGCCGTGGCACGGCGTAGTTATCAATCGGATTCTGACCGGGAAGCGAGGTTAGGCGGATGGCCGTCTACAAACAGAAGGGGTCGAATAACTGGTGGTACAAATTCGCGTGGCGCGGAGAGGTAATCCGCGAAAGCACCCGCCAGACCAACAAGCGCGTTGCCGAGCAAATGCAGGCGGCGCGCAAGACGGGCTTAGCGAAAGGCGAAGTTGGCATCCGAGACCGGAAACCCGTCCCAACCCTGAAGGAATTCGCCGAACGGGATTTCCTGCCGTTCGTCCGCTCCACTTCGGTCGCCAAACCAAGGACGGTCAAGTTCTACGAAACCACCACCAACAATCTTGCGGGGTTCGCGAAACTTGCCAAGCTTCGGCTGAACCAAATCACCGGAGAAATCCTGGCGGAGTTTGCCGCGCATCGGCGCGCGGACGGAATGGAGGTTTCCACAATCAACCGGGACTTGGCAACGGTGAGGCGCATGTTCCACCTGGCGCAAGAGTGGGGACGGGTGGCGACGGTTCTGCCGAAGGTGCGAATGCTGCCCGGTGAGAGGCAACGGGAGCGCGTGTTGACCACCGAAGAGGAACGGAAATACTTCGACGCTACTACGAACCTGGGCCGCCAAGCTGAACACGCCTACAGCCGCGCGTTAGAGGGCATCAGGGCCGTGAAGCGCGGGGAGCCACCACGGACGCCAGACGCCTATCTACAGCGCGACGTTGCGGCCGTTCTGCTCGATTGCGGGCTACGTCCTGAAGAGTGCCACCGGCTGAAATGGGAAAACGTCAGAGACGGCGCTATCGAAATCTTCGAGGGAAAGCGGAAGGCATCGCGGCGACGGGTTCCAGCATCGCGGCGGGTTCTCTCCATCCTGGAGATGCGGCGCGCGGCTTCCAAATCGGATTGGATCTTTCCCGCAGCGACCAAGAGCGGCCACGTCGAAACCTCGACACTGAAAAAGCAGCACGCCGCGGCAATAACGGCGGCGAAAATTCCGCCGTTCGTTCTCTACGATCTGAGGCACACCTGCCTGACGCGATGGGCCAAGGTGATGGACCCGTTTACCCTGAAGAAACTCGCTGGCCACACGGACCTGAACACCACGATGCGATACGTTCACCTGAACGATGCGGACGTGCGCGCGGCGATGGGCAGGGCAGAGAACGCTCAGGGTAGGCATAGAATCGGGCATAGTGACGAATCCGCCGAATCGACAAACGCCGCAGAATCATCCATAAACGATTCTATTAGAAAGGTTTGAATGGAGCTGGCGGAGGGATTTGAACCCACGACCCTCTGATTACAAATCAGATGCTCTACCAACTGAGCTACGCCAGCTTAATCCGCAGCGGTAACCTTGCTTCCTCAGAGTAAACCGGCGTTCCCGCTCGAGTCAATGCGCAGCGCCGCCGGAGCGCCCATCCCCGGCCGCCCGGCCGCGTATCGGAACCGCACCGCTGCCGCTATCCGCCTGCCGCGGTCAGGCCGCGCTCATACTCAGCGTTAAATTCGCAGCCAATCAGCGCAATCAGGGCCATCATGTACATCCAGACTAACAGCGCGATGCCTGCGCCGACGGAGCCATACATCAGGTTGTAATGGGCGATGTTGCGGACGTACCAGGCGAATCCCGAGGTGGCCAGCATCCACAAAACCGTGGCCAGAACCGCGCCCGGCCACACCAGGCGCCAGCGCTGCTTGCGGTTGGGGCCGAAATAGTAAAGCAGAGTAGTTACCACAATCGTGGTCAGGAATGCCACCGTCCATCGCGCCAGCCGGCTCACTAGCTTCCACCCGAATGTCAGCGGGTTGAGCAGCGGGTCGACTTTCATCCAGTTCAGCACCACCTTCTCCACCTGGTTGCCGAACACGATCAGCAGAGTGGCCGCCACCAGCGGCAACGCCGCCAACAGCACCAGCGAGATCGCCACCAGGTTGCCGCGCAGGAAGCTGCGGCCGCGGGGCACCCTGTATGCTGCCTGAAAGCCCTCAATCAGGCTCTTGATCACCCCCGAAGCGGCCCACAGCGAAATCAGCCCGGCTACAATCAGCAGCGAAACCGGGCGAGCCCCGGTGATGCGGAACTGCTGTACCACCAGGCCCTCGGAACCTGGCGGCACGATGTACGAAAGCGCGCGCTCCATCGTGTTGGACATGAATGAAACGCCGCTCTGCATCAGGATGGTCGCAGCCGAAGTGAGCACAGGGAAAAAGGAAAGCAGCGCGGAATAAGCCGCCCCCTTCGCGATGGACAGGCAGTTGTCGTCGAACGCAGCCATCAGGCTGCGGTGCAGCAGCCTTGGAAAATTGCCCGGAGTGAGCGCCACAGCGCCAGTATAGCGGGCCTGACCCCGTAAGACCTGTCCCCCCGCCAGCCAGCGCCAGGCGGCATGCCCGCCCGCTGTGGGGCAGGTTGATAACCTGCGCGCGACCCAGAGGGTACCCCGGTCAATCGGCGCAGCCGGGCGCAAGCCCGGCAGTTCCCCCCGGAGCGTGGCCCAGTCACAACCTTTCTCCCCCACTAACTCAATCACTTAGTCACCGAATCCCTTGACATACCCTGCATACTGAAGTTGGGACTGCGGCGCCAGGCTCCGCTGCTAGTCCTTATTCCTGGCCAGGGAACGTTGCACTCAAGTGATACTAAACTTCCGGCGCCCCTTAAAGGCATGCGGGGTCCCCTTCGGGCTGGACTCTCGACGGAAGACTTTGGATTCCGGAATCTATAACCGCCGGCGGAATACGGATAGCTACTATCGCCGCCCGCCGGATAACAGAGAGTAAGGAACGAATCGACCTGATATTGTCCGCCATCCAGCGGGCTCACATCAACGAAGTTTCTACTTAAATCATCGGGTGGCCGAACGCACGGCGATAAGTCCGCGAAGCCCGGCCACCCGCAACGTATTCTCAATCTTTCCTATCCAATCCTTTCGGCCGCAGTGCGCCCAGACCAGTCCAACATATCTTACTCGCCACAGTTTGCCGCCTCTCTCTTACTGCCCGCGACCTGCCCGTTTAGGGTCCGCAGCATCCGTTCATCGCAGCTTGCGGAACAGGGTCACGGCCGTACCTCCGGCCTGGTATTGCTCTCCGGGTCGATATCGAGCGGCGGCGAGAGTCGCCAGCGCCTTACGCCGATCCGCCTCCACGCTGTGGATGTTCGAAACAAAAGCGATCGACGCACTCGTGGGCGGCCACGCGCAGCGGTGTTGTTCCAAGGCGGGTTCGAATACGGCATACAGTCTCGGATCGTCACTGGGGACATAAGCGATGCACCCGACTTGGGAGACCGTGTCGCTCAACAGGCGCGCGCCAGCGGCAACGTCCTCGTGAGGCCGGCTGAAGTAGGTGTAGTTCTTCGCCAGTGCGCCGCCCAGAAACAGCAGCACCAGGGCCGCCCAGACCGGCGACCGGCGGCTTTCGAGCAGCCCGTGCACAGCCAGCAACGCCAGAGCCGGCACCACGAAAATAAACTGGCGAACAGCGAAGAAGTAATGGAAAGCATAGTCGGCGGCAAAACCGAGCACGATGCCGGAGAGGATGCCGGAAGCCAGCAGCAGTCCGGTGCGCCGCTCCATTCGGCGGAATCCGTAGACCGCGCCCGCCATCAGCGGCAACGATGCCGCCCACCCGTCGCCCGAGATTTCGCGCAGCAGCACCAGCACGACATGCGGGGACGCCTCGAAACTGAGCGACAGCGCGCTTATAGTGTGTTGCCATCCGGACCTGGTCCATATGTACCAAGGTAGAAAGCTCAGCAATGCCAATGCGAACGCCGCGGAGGCATGCGCGAATGAGCGCCAGCGCTTCATCAGGGCTAGCGAAAGCACTTGCCCCGGTTGGATGAAAGCGGCGAAGCCTTGGGAGTAGAAACTGGCCGCCACCGCCAGCGCATACAGCAATCCGCGCCCAACTCCAGGCGAGCGGTCGAGCCGAAGCAGGCACCACGTGGCCAGGATGGCAAACAGCAGCCCGTGCGAATAGTTGCGCCCTTCCACCGCGTAGCGCAGTTGAATGGGCAGGATCATGAAGACCCCCAGCAGCACGGTCCGGCTGCGGATGCCGGCCTCGCGGCCCAACCCCGCCAGGGCCGCGCACGCCAGCAGGCTGGCCAGCGCCGAGGGCAAACGCGCCGAAACAACACCGAGGCCGAAAGTCGAGATCAGCCAGAATTGCAACAGGTACCCCAGCGGCACGCCACCGGCATTGTAGCGGTGATACGCGAGAAACGCGGCGAAGGTGGGCTGCGTGGTTCCGGCGAGCTGCGTAACTTCGTCCAGCCAGAAAGGCAGCAGCCGCATCAGCCACAACAGAAGCGCGGCGTAAGCGGCGCACAGTAACGCCGTCAACAGCCGGTCGTGGCGCATCAAAAGTCGGAACGTGCCGGCCCGCGCGCTCATCCTGTCAGCCGATCCACATCTCAGGGTAGCGAACTCGGGCGCGAAGCGAGGGGCCGCGGTAACTCCCCGCAATCCGGTATGCTGATGAAGTATGCTCAGCGATCGGTTGCGCGAAGCGGGGGTGGTGGGCGCGGGCGGGGCCGGGTTCCCAACTTACGTGAAAGCGCAATCGCAGGTGGAATTCGTAATCGCCAATGGCGCTGAATGCGAGCCGCTGTTGCACAAAGACGCTGAGCTCATGAAGCACTTTCCCGCTGAGATCCTGGCCGGAATGGAAGCTATGATCGACTCTACCGGCGCGAAGTCCGGCAAGTTCGGCGTCAAGACCAAAAACCGGGAATCGATTGATGCGTTGAAACGCAGCCAGCCTTCCGCCCGCATCGAGTTCGTCGAATTGGGCGATTTCTATCCTTCAGGCGACGAATATGAATTAGTGTACAGCGCCACCGGCCGCCTGATTCCACCGGGCGGAATTCCGCTCCAGGTCGGCTGCGTGGTGAACAATGTGGAGACGCTGTACAACGTGAAACTGGCGCTGGAAGGCCGGCCCGTGACGGAAAAGTTTCTCTCCGTGTGCGGCGCCGTCGCTCAGCCGAAATCTCTCTGGGCGCCGGTGGGAACGCCCTTTCGCGATCTGCTCGAAATCGCCGGCGGCGCCACCGTGTCCGACTACGGCATTTTCGTCAGCGGCATCATGATGGGCACCCTCACCTTCGACGCCGATGAAGTGGTCACCAAGACCACCGGCGGCTTGATCGTGCTGCCTCGCGACCACTACCTGATGACGCGCCGTACGCGCTCGCAGGCTGAGATGAACCACATCGGCAAATCGGCCTGCGATCAGTGCAGTTATTGCACCGAGTTTTGCCCGCGCTATCTCCTGGGATACGAAGTGCAACCGCACAAAGTGATGCGCAGTCTCGGGTTCACGGCCACCGGCGCCGACATTTGGAACCAATGGTCCGAGCTGTGCTGCGCCTGCGGCCTCTGCACGCTCTACGCCTGCCCCGAAGATCTCTATCCCAAGGAGGCCTGCGACGATGGCAAGCGCGACCGCCGCGCCGCCGGCTTAAAGTTCGTCCAGCAGAAGCCGGTCATGGTGCATCCCATGAAGGAATTCCGGCGCGTCCCGCTGGCGCAGTTGCGGCGGCGGTTGCAGGTCGAGCAGTATGAGCGGGAGACGCCCTTCGATCCCGCCGCGTGCGCACCCGCGATGGTGCGCATCCGTATGCGCCAGCACGCCGGCGAAGCTGCCGTGCCGGTGTTGCGCGAGGGGCAGAAAATCAAGAAAGGGCAGGTGGCCGGCCGCGTCGAAGACTCCAAGCTCGGCGCCCACGTGCACGCGAGCATAGGCGGCAAGGTGCGCGCCGTCACCCCCGAATATGTGGAGATAGTGGCATAGATCATGACCGCGAATTCCATCGGACTCATCGAACTTACAAGCATCGCGGCCGGCTTTCAGGTTACCGACGCCATGCTCAAGACGGCGGCGGTAGACCTCATGCTGTCGCGTTCCATCTGCTCGGGCAAGTACATGGTGATGGTGAAGGGCGAGGTCGGAGCCGTCGAGGCCAGCGTGGCAGCGGGCGTCAACGCGGGCAATTTTTCCGTGATCGATTCCTTCGTCATTCCCAACCTGCACGAAGCCGTCTTCCCGGCCATTGCCGGCGCCGCCAAAGTGGAAGTGCTGGAAGCGTTGGGGATTCTGGAATCGTTCTCGGTAGCCGCGCTGATTGAAGGCGCCGACGCGGCGGCGAAAACGGCTGCCGTACAGTTGATCGAGATCCGCCTGGCCATGGCGCTCGGCGGCAAAGCCTTCGTGACGCTCACCGGCGACGTGGCCGCCGTTCAGAGTGCCATCGATGCCGGCGCTGCCGTGGTGGGACAGAAAGGCATGCTGGTGAACAAGGTAGTGATCCCGCGCCCGCGCCCCGAGTTGCTCAACGAGATGATTTGACCTCGACTTCAATCGTCCGAACCTGGGGCGGCCGGCCAAGGCGAGACAGAAGAAGAAGCTCTTGCCAACCTCAAGGACGCCATGACCTTTCGCGCAACCTGTGCTGCGCACCAGCCACGGCGATATCCGATTACCAGGGACCACAGGCAGCAGTGAAGGTCGAACTGAGCCAGCCGGTAATCTGTATCTGCCACGTCGTCTCTTTGCCTGGGAACCCGGTGATGGTGAGGCTGCATCACAAGAAGGACTTCCGCGAGCTCGATGCCGGAAAACTCCATATCCGGGCCAAAATCGCGCAGGCGGACGCAGCAGATGTCATACCGGCGCAGCAGCCAGCGCTCGACGAGCATCGCTCTGGCGACGGAAACCGGGAAAAGCAGCCTGCCATCCGTTCCTAAAGCGCCAGTACCGTGCGTAACCCTTCGTCCACAAACCGCTGCACCCGCGGCGGCAGCGTGCCGGCGTGTTCGCTTAGAAAAGCACGGTCGAGCGTCAACAACTGGGACACGTTCACGACCGAGTCTTTGGGCAGCCCCGCAACGCGTGCCGGCAAAAGAACGTTGCCCGGGGCTTCGGCAAGGTCCAGGTTGGTCGTAATCACAGCGACAATTGCGGTCTGAATCCGGCTGCGATTGAAGGTGTCAGCCTGGATCACAAGCACCGGCCGCCTGTAGCCAGGTTCGGAGCGGCGTGGCTCGGGAAGATCCGCCCACCAGATCTCTCCCCGCTGGATCTCGCTCATCGCCTACCAGGCATCCTTTGCGAGCGACTTCAGTTGGGCGCGATGCAATCCCGAATCCAGTTTCGCCGGACAACGGGCGTACAGGTCATTCAGGCGTTCTGTGATGGCGCTGCCCTGCTGGCGTTTCAAGTACTCCGCAATCGCCGCGGCGTACAATGCGCTTCTCGAAACGCGGAGCCGGCGGGCAGCAGCTTCCGCCAAGCGGAAAAGATCGTCGGGCATCGATACAGCAGTCTTCACACCCTACAGTATAACCCGAGTTATACTCCCTGGCCGGTCCGCCTGCCCCCTTACTCGGTCTTCGAGTAGTAATACGTGTACTTGCTGTACAGCTCCGAGGCGCGGGCGCCGTTGGCGACGATCCCCAGCACATTGTTCTCGCACAGCGACTGCATGGCGCGCGTCACGTTGTCGAAGGTGGTGGTGCCGATCTTGACCACCAGAATCGTGCCATCCGCCATGGTCGACAGCAGGTTGGCGTCGGCCGAAAACAGCAGCGGCGGAGTATCGAAGATCGCCCAGTTGAAGAGGCGCGGCAAATCTTCGAACAACTGCCTGGCCTGCCGCATATTCAGCAGTTCGAGCGGATTCTTCACCGGAGTGCCGGCCGGCAGCAGGTAGAGGTTGGTGCCCTGCACTTTGCGCAGCGCCTGCGCAAAGCTGCACGCACCGGCGATGTAATCGGAAAGACCGGGCGACCGCTCAATCTGCAGCAGGTTGTGAACGATGGGCCGCCGCAGATCGAAATCGCCCAGCAAAACCGAGCTTTCCGTCAGATGCGCCTGGGCCAGCGCCAGGTTGACGGAGCAGAACGTCTTGCCTTCCGCCGGCGACGGGCTGGTCACCACCACCGTGTGCAGCGGCTGCAACGTTTGCAGGTGATTCAGCCGGGTGCGCAGCGTGCGGAACTCCTCCGCTGGGGTTTCATGGGAAGTGTTCAGGTCCAGCAGGTGCGATTCCGGCGCCGGATTAAACGCTACCGTCTCCACTTCGCGCAGGGCTGCGGGATCCAGGCTCAAACGGGCAACCGCCGGCGGGGCGTCCCCACCCACTTGCAGGAACTCGGGAATGCGCGGCGCTTCCGCGCGGACTTCCACCGGAGCCTCCCCACTCAACAGTTCGCCCTGTTCAGCCCGCCGCAAAGCATCGTGTACTCGACTCATGGTTATCTCCAGCCGGCGCTCGCCGCAGTTCAGGTCCTGCCGAAAAAGTGATAGTAAACGGAAACCGTCATGGCCAGGCAACCAATAATGAAGGAACTCGACCACGCCAGCCAGAACAGGCGCCTCTTGCGGCGCACCAGCAATGCGTTCTCCAACAAGGGAATGCTGCTCAACACGGGAAGGTTGGTGTAAGCGCGCACGTCTTTCAAATTCTTCAGCGACGCATCGCGCATCTCCTTGGCGCCCGCCAGCATAATGCCGAGCACCAGCCCGAGAGCCGTTCCAATCGCCGCCCAGGCGGGACGGTTTGGATCCGTCGCCTGCTCCGGCAGCGAGGCCGGGTCCAGCAATTCCAGGTTTTCGCCGCCCTTGTGCTGCTCCAGGTCTTGGGCCGTTTCCGAAGAGTCCCGCTTTTGCACCATGTCCTCGTAATTCTTCTTGGCGAGTTGATAATCGGCGGTGAGCTGCATATACTGCTGCTCGTTGAGCGGGGCCTGCTCGATGCGCGCCTGATAAGAGGCGATTTTCTGGTTCTGGGATGTCGTGTTCCTGATCAGGCGGTCGATATCGGCCTGCGTGGTCTGGATCTGGGTCTTGACGGTGGCCATGCTGTTCTTCAACTCCTCCAGCCGCGCCTGCACCGCCGGGTTTGGCACGCTCACCGGGCCCCGATCCGTGGTCGAAGCCGCTTGCGCTTCCACCTGTTTTTCGAGGTCCGTTTTCTGCGCCTCGGCAACCGAAATCGCCGCTTTGAGAGAGGCGATTTCAGGGTAATTCTCGCCGTACAACTTCAACATGGAAGCCAGATTCGCTTTCTGTTGCGTCAAACTCGCATCCAGCGCGAGCAACTGCTGGTTCTTTACGCTGGCGGGGCCGTTGGGCGCCACCTCCTGGCCATGTTGCGTATAAAAAGTCTGGTCGGCGACCAAATTCTGCAGCGACTGTTCCAGCATCACTTTCCGCGCCTGCGCCTGGGAGAGCGCGTCGGCCATCCTGCCGGCTTCGGCCTCGGCGGCGTTTTGCGCCTGCACGTTGGCCTGAAACTCGTCGGGCAGTTTTCCCTGGTTGGCCATCTTGAACTCCGTAAGCTTCTGGTCCAGATTGTCCAGGGTCTGTTTGGCGTTCTTCAATTCGTCGCCCAGGAATTCCGTGGTCACGCTGGCCGTCTTGGTCATGTAAATCAAGTTCTGTTCTTCGAACTTGCTGATCAGTTCGCGCACCACCTGCTGGGCCTTGTAACGGTCCGTGTAGCTGAAGGAAATGGTGAAGGCTTGGACGCGGTTTTCCGCTCCCGGCGAAGCCCCTTCGTAGGGCTGCACGCGGATGGCCCTGTTGCGCATGTCCTGCACGATATCCTCGAGCGGCTTCTGCGTGCGCTCTTTTCTGTACAGATCCAGGTGCACGATCAGGTCCGACAGGCTGCTGCGGCTCAATATCTCGGTTTCCATCTCTTGCAGCCGCGAGGCCATCTGCGTGTTGACGTCGGATCGAACCAGGTTCTGCGAAACCTGCTGCGGCGTGATCGTCATCACGGCCGTCGAGACGTAAGTGTCGGGCCAAAAAAAGGCCACCACCACCGAAACCACCAGCCCCGCGAACATCGGCCCGATGATCCAGGAGCGATAGCGCCGGAGCATGTCGATGTAATCTTCGACGCCCGGTTGACGCCGCGAAGCGCTTCCGTAATTCTGCGCTGCACCCATATTGCTTGCAGTTCCCTCCCATCCCCTTGTGCCCGGGAGGCCCCGAGCGTCAGGGAACGATTATCTGATCTCCCGGCTCCAGGTAGATGTTCTGCTCCCGATTCTTGCCGTGGCTCACCTGGTTGTAATTGAACCTCAACTCCTGGTTGCCTCGCAGAATGCGGATCTTCCGGGTGTTGGCAAAGTCGCGGAATCCGCCGGCATTCACCAGCCCCTCCATCACCGTGGTCGGCACCACCAGATCGTAGGCGCCCGGCTTCATTACCTCGCCCTGGATGTAATACTTCTTGCTATGAACCGCCGTCAGCCCCACGCTCACATGGGGATCGCGAATCAACTGGCCATCCACCAGGCGGTGCGCAATGTCCTCCTCCACCTGCTGCGGGGTCTTGTCCGCAACCATCACATCTCCCAGCAGCGGAATGGAGATCGCGCCATCCGGACGCACTGGAAACTCCCCGGACATGGGAACGTTGTTCCAAATCACAACCTTCAATACGTCTTCCGCGCCAATGATGTAAGTTTTGGTGCTGGGCGGAGCCGCCTGGGTCGCGGCGGCTGGAGCGGCTATTTTGGCGGGATCGGTGGCTGCGTGCGCAGCCGGATGCGCGCTTGCCTCCGGCGGATTCTGTGAAGCCGGAGATGCCGCCGGCTGCTGCGCCGCCTGCGTCTCTGCCTGCGAGGGTCTCGCAGCCAGGCAGCACGCAGACAACCCCACCAGCGCCGTGGCAAACAGAACGGTTCTCATGAAACTCCTCGAATGAGCCGGCGCAAGCGTATCACGCCGCTTGCAGCCCGATAAGCTGCTTCTCGTCATATTGTACAGCATTCGCAATGTTCACCGATGTTATCCAGCCATGTTACCCACTGCACTTCGCCTGGTTGCGGGTACCAGTAGCGCTAAGAGACGCGCGTAACTGACGCTGGGGCGAAGCGTGCTACTATTCCGGCTGAGCCAGACACTGGAGCAGCAGTATGCGGAAATCATCCCGCCGTTCGTTTCTCGCCGGAGCCGTTCTGGGCACGGCAGCGTGCCGCCGGGACGCGGAAGCGCGGCTGGCCCTCACAGGCGAGGAAGCGCGGACGCTCGGCGCCATCTGCGACCAATTGATTCCGGCCGACCAGGATCCCGGCGCGGCGGCAACCGGCGCAGTGGTGTTCATCGACCGCCAACTGGCCGGCTATTATCGCCGCTACCGGCGCGCCTACCGCGAAGGCCTGGCCCAAGCCGCCGCTCTCAGCCGCAAGATGTTCGGCAGGCCGCTGGACCAACTGGCAGGCGACCAGCGGCTGGCGGTGGTGAAGCGCCTCGAAAGAGACGCGCGGCCGTTTTCCGAGATGGTGCTGGCGCACACCATGCAAGGCTTCTACGGCAGTCCGCGGCACGGCGGCAACCGCGATTACGCGAGTTGGCGGATGCTGCGCGTGCCGGCTTCGCCGGTGCGCGGGCGCATCTTATACGATCTGCGCCAGGGGAAGGGGACTTAAGCCCGTGGCACTGGCTGCGGTGGATGCGGTGGTGATCGGCGCGGGCGCCGGCGGCGGCGTGATTGCCAAGGACCTGGCCTCGGCCGGCATGCGCGTGGCGCTGCTCGAGCGCGGACGCTGGGTGACCGCCTGGGACGACCGCAAGGACGACCTGCGAAACCAGCGCACCAGCGACCTCGGCGCGCCCTTCGGTCCGGATGACGCGCGCAATCCGCGCGTAGCTGTCGACCGCCGCGGCCGCGAGTTGGTGGTGCTGCCGAGCGATGGCGCTTACTCGAACAACGCCGCCTGCGTGGGCAGCGGCACGGTAAGCTACGGCGCCATGGCCTGGCGGTACATGGCGCAAGACTTCCGCATGAAGTCCATTTATGGGTGTCCGCCGGGGAGCACGCTGGACGACTGGCCCATCAGTTACGACGACCTGGAGCCGTTCTACGAAAAAGCCGAGTGGGAGATGGGTGTCTCGGGCGACGTGGCGCCCGACCCGTTTCACGCGCCGCGGCGCCGCGGACTGCCGATGCCGCCGCTCCCGCCGAACCGCGAATACGAAATCCTGAAACCGGCGGCGCTGCGCAAGGGCTGGCATCCCTTCGACATTCCCATGCTGCGCAACAGCGTGCCCTATAACGGCCGCGGGCCCTGCATGCGGTGCCGTTGGTGCGTGGGGTTCGCCTGCGAAGTCGACGCTAAGAACGGCACCCAAAACACGGTGATTCCCACCGCCCTGGCGACCGGCCTGTGCGAACTGCGCATTGACGCGATGGCGCGGGAGATTGTGCTGGATGCGCGCGGGCACGCCACCGCCGTGACTTACTTCGATCGAGATAACCATTTGCAAACGCAGCCCACGAAGTTGGTGGTGGTGAGTGCCGGCGCCATCGAAACCGCGCGTCTGCTGCTGAATTCCAAGAGCCGGCTGCATCCCAACGGCCTGGGGAACCGCTACGACTGGGTGGGCCGCAACCTGCAAGGGCACGCCTACCCGCGCGCCGTGGGCCTCTTCGATTTCGACACTTATGACGACGTGGGTCCCGGCGCCAGCATCGCCATCTGCGATTTCAACCACGGCAATCCGGGCTTGCGCGGCGGCGCCATGCTGGCCAACGAATTTATCCGCCTGCCGATTCAGTTCACCGGAATGACGCCGCCCGATACGCCCCGCTGGGGCCCCGCGCACAAAGAATACATGCGGCAGTTTTACCGCCGCTCGATTGCCGTGATGGGCCCGGTGCAGGAAATGCCCGTGTTTGAAGCGCGGGCGGAGCTGGATCCGCGGGTGAAAGATTTCTGGGGCATCCCGGTGGCGCGGCTTTCCGGCGGGCGCCATCCGCACAGCGTGGAGGTGGCGCGCGCCGTGGTCAAGAAAGCTGCCGAGTGGCTGCAGGAGGCCGGCGCCATACGCACCTGGACCACTTTGCCCGGCCTGGAACTGAGCGGCGGCCAGCACCAGGCCGGAACCTGCCGCATGGGCAACGATCCGCGAACCAGCGTGGTGGACCGCAACTGCCGCATCCACGAAGCGGACAATATCTATCTGGCCGATGCCAGCGTGCACGTCACCAACGGCGGATTCAACCCGGCGCTGACCATCCTGGCTAATGCGTACCGCGTGGCGGCGGCCATCGTCAAGGAGCGGCACGTATGAGGTTCGCCCTGGCCGCGCTGGCGGTGATTGCAATTGCCGTAGCCATCGTTTATCCGAACGTGCGCCCCAAGCCGCAGAGCGTCGGGTATTGCGGGAGCTGCCACGAAATGGGCGATTCCAGCGCGGCGTGGCTGGGCTCGGCGCATCGCGATGTGGCGTGCTCGGATTGTCACGGCGGAATGTTGCAGGCGGGCAACGCGCAGCGCCTGGATGAGCACGCGCGCGGCCGGGTCTCGGAGCAAATCCGTTTTCACCAGTGGTCGGACGTGCAAGCGGTCGTCGAGCGGTGCCGCAACTGCCACCAGGAGGAGTTTGCCACCTGGCACGCCGGCCCGCATGCCATGACCTACGCCCAGGCGTTCACCGACCGCGATCACAATCGCAAGCGCATCCTCATGGAGGACTGCTTCCGCTGCCACGGAATGCACTTTCAGGGAGGGTTGCGCGACATGGTTACGCCCATCGATACCAAGGGGCCGTGGCGGCTGGTGGATGCGCAGTGGGCGGACCGGGCCGCCATCCCCTGCCTGGCTTGCCACCAGATGCACCGGCCGGGGCAGCCGGAAGGGCCGCGCGTGCGGCGCCCGGATTCGGCCGGCAGCCAGCAGCCGCTGGCCGCTCCGTCACTGGCCCTGTTCGATCGCCGCGCGCAGGGACACATTGCGCTGGCCTCCCTGCCGCTGCCGGAAATGCTGCAGGACAAGCGGCGGGTGAAGATGAGTCCCGATCAGCGCCAGGCGCTCTGCTATCAATGCCACGCCGCCAGCGCCGCCATGCAGGCGGGCGATGGCGACGACCGCACGCCCGTCGGCATCCACGAAGGCATCAGTTGCCTGGCCTGCCATCAGGGCCATGGCGAGCAAACGCGCGCATCCTGCGCTAACTGCCACCCCAAGATGTCCAACTGCGGATTGGACGTGGAGAAGATGGATACCTCCTTCCGTTCGCGCTCCAGCCGCCACAATATCCACTCCTTCCAGTGCCTCGACTGCCACACCCACGGCGTGCCGAAGAAGCGCAATGCCGCGGTGAAGGAGGACTGAAACCATGCAACAGACCACCTCTGGACCCGCCATCGCCGCTACGGCAATCGTTCATCCTGGAGCGCGCGTTCACCCGACTGCGGTGATCGGCGCATACTGCGTCGTCGAAGACGAGGTGGAGATCGGGCCGCACAACCGGCTGGACCCGTTCGTCGTCGTCAAGCGTTTCACCACGCTCGGCGAAGGCAATCATCTTTATTCCGGCGCCCAGCTTGCCACGGACCCAATGGACAAGAAGTTTAGCGAGGAGAATTCCAGCTACCTGCGAGTGGGCAATCACAACATCTTGCGCGAATATGTCAACATTTCGCGCGGCACCAAACCCGGCGCGGTCACCGTGCTGGGCGACGACAACTACGTGATGAGCTGCGTGCATATCGCCCATGATTGCCAGCTCGGCAGCCACATCACCATCGGCCCCAGCACCAGCCTGGGCGGATACGCGGAGATTGAAGACAACGCGTTTCTTTCCGCCGGCGTAGGCGTGCATCAGTTCTCCAAGGTCGGGTGCCTGGCGATGGTGGCGGCCAATACGCGCGTGGCGCAGGACGTTCCACCATACTTTCTGGTGTCGGAGTTCGACTGCGCGGCGCACGGCTTGAACCTGGTGGGACTGCGCCGCGCGGGCGCTTCGCGCCAAACGGTCGCGGCGTTGAAGCAGGCCTACCGGCTGCTGTATCGCTCGGGTATGGCGCGGAAGGAGGCGCTGGATCGGATCGAGGCCTTGGCAACGCCCGAGGCTCTCCATCTGGTCGAGTTCATCCGCTCATCCAAGCGAGGCATCTGCCGCGATCACCGCTATCTGGATTCGGCCCCGGCCGTCTCCGGAGAGGATTAACGCCGGCCGGCGCAGCAGTTACTTGACGATGCCTAATTCCCAACCGTTATCACCGGCTTGTTAGACTCCTGGCCCGCGATGGTAATCTGCACGGCATAATTGCCCTTGGCGAGTTGCGGAACAATAAAGTTCACTTGATATTCTCCAACGGATTCAGGCGCCAGGCCGATATAATCCACCTTGGCCGAAATGCCGCCGACGGTCACCGAGTAGTCTCCGGTTATGGGAGAGAGTCCGTCGGGCGCGGGGACGCCGGTCACGAGTTTTCCGGCGGGTTGTACCGGGCCGCCGCCGGTGAACCATGCCACCACCTCGTCTCCCACATTGGCGGGCAACGCGGCGGAGTTCACGGTGCCGTCCGAATTCGTCACCACCGCGTGATTGCTGCCGTAGACGGCTATCCCGGGCGTCCCTGTGGCGGGAACATAAACCGCCGCGGCATTGCTCGTCGAAGTCCCGTTTTGCACCACCACGGACGCTACTGTGCCAGCAGGGATATCCCAGGGCATCTGGGCGTTGATTTGGGTCGGTGACACATAGTACAGCGACGCCGCCTCCTCGCCATTCACCGTTACTTTGGTGGACAGCAGCATGGTCGGAAGGGTAGCCGTGCCCGCCGAAGCATCCTTGCTGGCAAGGGCGGTCCCAAACAGCACAAAGTCGCTTCCAGGCGGCGTTGAGTTCACAGCATAGCTGAAGACATTCCCGACGGATTGAGTCGGATTCAGCGGCGCCGCATGGGCAGAACCGTCGCGGATGAACTGTGGGTTAGCCGCGAGCAGAGTGGCGGCGGCGCCATAGTTACCCGTGATGACGAAATTGAGGGTGTTCGTGATGCCGTTTGAATCGACCAGGGTGGCCGCCGCCAGGCAGGCGGAGGTGACCGAATAAGTTCCGCTAGCTGTGATTACGGCGGGAGCTTTCCCGCCGGACGAATCCGTGTAACTGGCCGTGACCTTGCCTTGGCCGTCGAACTGGAACACGCCAGCCTCGTCGGCGGAGCCTGTCTGCGTGGCCCCGGATAGGGTTGATCCACTTGCGCCGAAGCTGTACGCACCCGACAACGTAGGCGTAGCGCAGACCGCCGGCCGGACGTTGCTGCCCCCGCCGGAATAGACATAAGTGGCGTCCGCGCCGGTAATACTGAAGTCATTACCACTGCCCCACACTACTAAATTGAATGTGGCCGCGCTTCCGGTAATCAGGGTAATCGTGCCGTTGCAATTGGACGCAATGGCGTAGGTTCCGGCATAACTGAACGGCATGCCGGCAGCTTGATTCGAATTGGCCATCCCGCTAAGAGTGACGGCGCTCAGGCCATCGAATGTAGCTGTGCCAATCGCCTGGTATGCACCGGTGAAGGCTCCGGTAGCCGAGATACCGCGGCCGCTGAGAGTGAGCGAGTAGGTTCCGCTCAGGCTCGCGGCGCTGCAAGTTCCGCCCCCGATCTGGTTCTGCGCCAGCGCAGGCGCCGCCAGCAGGCAGAGAAGAGATAGGGGAGCAACTGTGCGTGGGTATCTCATGCCTGCCCTCCCGGACCCGCAGAGATGGAATTGGGCTTCGTGACTATACTAACGGCCGGTCTGTACGCTGGGCCATCAACCTCCGCGCTGGCAGCCGGCTGGCCGTACGCCGCGTGCGCACTACCGCTAACCAGCAATTTCGAGCTTTGCGCCAGCCCGACATAGGAGGCCGCGTTGTTCACCGTACTGTTATATATGCTGAAGCTCATCACATAAGAATTGAGGCTCGCATCGGTGAGTGTGGCTGATCCGAGGCAGCCGGATGTTATCGAATACGATCCCGTAAGGGTGAGCGCGATAGGTACTGCCCTGCTTGCCGACATCGTCAGGTTCACCGTCACCCTGCTCACCCCGTCGAACTGGAGCAACCCAGACCCATTGTCGGCGCCGCTCACGTCAGTACCGTTCAGCGCGAATCCGGTTCCACTGAAGGTGTACACGCCGGAGAAAGTAGTTGCCGAGCAGCCTGCCGGCTGGGCATTGCCGTTACCCGAGTAAGTGGAGTTGGCGTCGCTGCCGCTCAGCAGAAAATCTGTGCCTGAATTATAGATCGCCAAATTCAATGTGGCGCTACCTCCCATGGTGATGTCCATGACGCCGGCGCAATTGGCTTGAACGCTATAAGTGCCTGACCACGTCAGGGGCGTCGCGACAGCCGCGTTGGTGTTCGCCACCAGGCTGATCGCGACCTGGCTCAGCCCGTCGAAGGTTGCCGAACCGTTCGCCTGGAAGACGCCGGTAAAGGTAGAAGTGGTAACGAACGGACTCACCGTGACCTGTCTCGACGTTATGGAGACAGCATAGACTCCTTTCAAAGATGCGGAATTACAAGTCCCGCCGCCAATGGTGGTTTGTGCCAGTAATGGCGCTGCCAGCAGGCAGGACAGGGAGAACAGAGAAGTAATACGTTGCTTCATGCGTTTTGATCCCCTCCCAACAGTTGAAGCGTATATTATGCCGCGGGCTTCCTTTCGTGGTAATGGCGCATACTGGGCCCGCTTTTCCATTAACCCGGCGGCGCGCGAAAAGTCGTGCGGTTTCTATCGCCGGGCCAGTTCTTCAAGCAGGGTGGAGATGCGCGGGTGATCGGGCATTCGGCGGCCGAAGCGTAGGGCATTGTAAGTAGCGGTGAATTCGGCAACCGCCGCGGCCAGCGGGCCGGCCGGCAGGGAAGCGGCGAACTCGGCGGGAGTGAACCAGGGCGGCTTGTGGTAGCCGCGGCGTTCGACGAGGGCCAGCATTCGCCGGTAGAGCAGAGTCGCATCGGCAGCGGTGGAGGGACTGCGGCGGACGCGCCGCACCCGCAGGCGGAAGCGCAGGGCGCGGATGGAGCGCGGGCCGAGCTTCCAGACGCAGGCGGCAAACAGAATCGCCGCGGCCAGCCAGGGACCGAAGCGGCGCAGCCAACGCGCGGCGCGCTGCTCCCAGGTGTTGCCGGTGTCCCAGAGAGAATCGAACCAGCGGATGCCGGCCAGGCGCGCGGCTTCGTCAAGCCGGTCGACGAGCGCGCCCTGGCGGCTGGGATCGAAGTCCACCACCCACCGGCTCCAGAAGGTCCGGGCAGCGTCGAGATACAACACGAGGCCGGCGAGGGAGGATGGCGCGGCGCGCTTGGGGTCGGACGGAGTGGGGTCGAACGTGGTCCAGCCGCGGCCGTCGAGCCAGGCTTCCACCCACGCGTGGGCGTCGGAGGCCCGAATCAGCCATTGGCCGGTGAGGGGGTTGTAAACGCCGCTCTGAAAACCAGTGGCCAGACGCGCCGGAACGCCGAGGCTGCGCAGCATAACGGCCATGGCCGAAGCGAAGTACTCGCAGTAGCCGCGGCGGCGGACGAACAGAAAATTCTCGAGCGGGTCCGCAGTGGCGGCGGTCGGAAGCTCCAGCGTGTAACCGTAGCCGGTACGCAAGTGGGTTTCGATGGCGCGGGCGAAGGCCAGGTCGCCGGCAGCGCCGGAGGTCCAACGGCGCGCCAGGCCGCGGATGCGCGGCGACAACGACGCGGGCAACTGCAGGTTACGAGCGGCGTCATCCGGGTCGAGCCACGGCGCGGCATAGGTGGCACGCGATTGCTCCGGCGGTTCTTCCAGGCGGCTGTACGCCGAATAGCGGAAAACCCCCGGCGGACGGTGCGCCAGACGGATCAGGCCGCTCGAACCGCGCAGCACGGCGGCGTCGCGGACGTCCAGGTTCTCGGGCGTGCCGGCGAAGAACAATGCGGCGGAATCGGCGGGCTCGAGCTCCACGTCATAGGAGATGTGGGGGCCGGGTTGGCGCTCGCTGGAGGCAACCAGAGCGAAGTGGCCCGCGGCTGTGGGTGGGAGGGAGGGCGCTGGTTCGGGATTGGTCCACTGCCTGCCATCGAACGTGGTCAGCAGGCCTCCACGCCACTTCAGGCCGGCCACCGGCTGCGGGCTGAAAACTGTGATGTGCAGGATAGGCCGCGAACTGGTTTTCAGCTCGCCAATCTCGCGCAGGGTGAGGCGGCTGGAAAAGCCCTCCAGGCGGAGCCGGTGGAAAGCATGCCATCCCTGGGCGGGATTGAGGGTGCACGGCAGCAGGAAAAAGAGGCCCGCCGTCAGCAGCAGTATCGACGCTGCGGCTGAGCCGGCGAGTAACACCAGGCGCGGCGCCAGGAGCCTCGCGGGCGCCTGGGCCGTGGCGCCTTCGAGCGAGCGCAAGATTTCAGCGGTGGCAAGCGCGCTCACGGCGCAGGGCACGAAGCACGCCAACGCCAGGAAGAAGCCGGGGCCGCTTGCATCCAGCGCCACGGCCAGCAGCGCGGCGAAGCAGAGCAGCGACACCCGGAAATAATAGCGGCCGGACTTCGCCAGCAACAGCATAGCGGCGGCGAGGAAGTAAAGCAGCGGGATGACCGCGTCCAGGAGACCGTGCGGCGAGTCCCACGCACGGATGAGAGAAAAAGCGCACCAGGCAAGCGCGATAACCGTAACCGCGAACGGCTGCGGGCGGAGCCGGGCGCCGGCCAGCCGTGCTCCGCGCCACACCAGGGCGGCAGCGGTAAGCGCCAGCGTAGGCGCGTCCCACCATCCGCAAATCGCGGCGGTGAGGGCGCCGCCCGAGACCATCGCCAGCAGCGAAATCTGCAAGACGCGTTCGATGCTGGCCGCCGCCGTCGCGCCCGAACGCTTCATGTGGGTATTCTACCGCGCTCCCAGACGCCGGCCTTGGCGGGAAGGAACTGCCACCTCAATCCAGCGCCGGATGGGGTCGGCTGTCCCGCACCCCCTCCCCACGGGCCGCGTCATTGGGATACTCTAGTGTGGTGTTGTCGGGGTTGCTCACTTGAGATCGCGCGGTGCGCGCTCACGGGGGCGGCTTCGCAAGACGATGATCACGGGTCCGCAAGTGCCAGGGAGCGAGCGCAGGTTTAACGTGAACCACGGGGACCGCGCGCTGCGAGTATCTATGACGAAGCTCTGGGCCCTGACGTTGGCCGCGCTTCTGTTGAGCGGGTGCGCCCACAAGACGCACGCCAAGGGGACGGCTTCGCCGGCAGCTCCGGCTCCGGCGCCCGCGCCCATGGTCGGAGATACCGAGACGGGGCTGGCCAGTTGGTATGGGCACCCGTACCACGGGCGCGCGGCGGCCGACGGCGAAATCTACGACATGGAAACCATGGTGGCTGCGCACCGCACGCTGCCGTTCAATACCTGGGTGCGGGTGGTGAACGCGGCCAACTCCAAATCGGTGGACGTGCGCATCATCGACCGTGGACCATTCGTGGACGGGCGGGTGATCGACTTGTCGCACGCTGCGGCGCGCGCCATCGACCTGCTGGGCCCGGGCGTGGGCCCGGTGCGCGTGGAGGTGATCCGCCTGCCGGATACCATCGAGCCCGCTATTTTCGCGGTGCAGGTGGGGGCCTTCCACAATCGCGAGAATGCGGAGCGGCTCAGCGCCGCCATGGCAGCCCGCTACGGTGCGGCCCGCGTGGTGCTGCGGCCGGGCGATCCGGACCTGTGGCGGGTGCTGGTGGGCGCGGAGCCAACGACGGACGGCGCCGGCGCCCTGGCTGCGCGCATTCACGCCGAAACGGGTGAGAATAACGGCTTCGTGGTGCGACTAGATTCCGAGTAGCGCTCCTGAGGAGCCTCGCATTCATCTTCATCGCCGAGCCAGAGAAGTGACTTCATGAACCGGGCAGTGCCGGGCACAGCCCATGGGCTGGTGGGCCAGACACCGGTAATCGACAATCTTCGCCGCCTGATCGAGAAGGCGTCGCGCAACCGGCTGCCGGTGCTGCTGCTGGGCGAAAGCGGCACGGGCAAGGAAGTGGTGGCGCGCGCGATTCACGATGCAAATCCGCGCGGCCAGTTCGTGCCCATCGACTGCGGGTTGCTGGTGGGCACGCTGATGGAAAGCGAATTGTTCGGCCACGCCAAGGGGTCTTTCAGCGGGGCGGTGGAGAACAAAAAGGGCCTGGTGGAGCTGGCCGACGGCGGGACGGCGTTTTTCGACGAGATCGGCGATCTGCCGCTGGAGATGCAGGTGAAACTGCTGCGGCTGATCCAGGAGCGCCAGTTCCGCGCGGTGGGCGCGCTGCAGTGGCGCTCGATCGACCTGCGCATCATCGCCGCCACGCATCGCGACTTGAAAGCGGAGATTGCCAAAGGCCGGTTCCGCGAGGACCTCTACTTCCGTCTCAACGTGTTCACCGTGCGGCTGCCGCCGCTGCGCGACCGCAAGGCCGATATCCCGCCGCTGGTCGACCACTTCCTGGAGGGTGCGCGCGCCGCCGGCCTGCCCTGGTTCGACCCTGGCCCGGAAACGCGCGCCCGCCTGCAAGCCTACGACTGGCCGGGCAACGTGCGCGAGTTGAAGAACTCGATCGAGCGCATGGCGGCGATGCATTCCGAGACCCATCCCGAGGCGGCGCTGCCATCGGCGCTGGTGAATCAGGGCAGGTCTCTGGAGCTGGAGCGGCTTTCGGCCGCGCTCGCAGTCGCCGAGGAAGATGCGCCCGGCTGCGAATTCGTGGTGCGGCCGAAGTCGCCTGTGTTCACCATCACCGAAAGCGAAAAGAACGCCATCGAGCGCGCCCTGGCCGCAGCCAATGGCGAGCGCGGCAAGACCGCGCGGCTGCTGGGCATGGGCCGCACCACTCTGTATCGAAAGATGAAAGAATACGGACTGGATTGAGGATCGCGCTCGACGCCACCTACGCCGTTGGGGAGGAGCTTAGCGGGGTCGGACTGTATTCGCGCGAAATGCTCGACGGGTTGGCGGCGCTGCGGCCCGAGGTGCGCTTCGAATATTGGCTGCGGCCGCATCGTTTCTTCCGCGCGGCCGATCTGGCGGCGCGGCCCAACACACGGCGGCGCCTGCTGGCGGGGCCGTTGGGGCCGCGCGGGGCGGCGCTTTATCATGGCCTGAATCAGCGGCTGCCGGCGATGCGCCTGCGCGCGACAGCGGTCACGTTTCACGACCTGTTCGTGATGACGGGCGATTATTCGACGCCCGAATTTCGCGCCCGCTTCACCGCGCAGGCGCAAGATGCGGCACGCCGCGCCGACGCCATCATCGCGGTTTCCGAATTCACTAAGCGCCAGGTTGTAGGGTTGTTGGGCACGCCGGCGGCGCGGGTGCGCGTGGTGCATCACGGCGCGCGGCGGCTCGAATTTCCGAACATGGCGCGCGAGCCGGTAATTCTGCACGTCGGCGCGCTGCAAAAGCGCAAGAATATCGCCCGCCTGGTGGAGGCATTTGAGGCGCTCGACGAAAACTGGAGGCTGGTGCTGGCGGGGGCGGGGATGGCGGGCTTCGGCGCGGCTGAGATTCTGGATCGCATCGCGCGCAGCCCGGCGCAGGCCCGCATTTCAATGCCGGGCTATATCACGCCGGCGGAACTTGCCGGCTGGTATGCGCGCGCCACCGTGTTCGCGTTCCCCTCGCTGGACGAAGGCTTCGGCATGCCGCTGCTGGAGGCGATGGCCGCGGGCACGCCGATGCTGGCTTCGAACCGTTCCGCGCTGCCCGAAGTGGCCGGCGATGCCGCGCTGCTGGTGGATCCGGAAGACACCGCTGCGTTAACCGCCGCACTGCGGCAACTAACCAGCGATGCGGAGTTACGGGCAGATTTGGCGCGCCGCGGCAAGGCGCGAGTCCAAGATTTTACATGGGAAAAGGCCGTCCGCGAAACCTGGAACGTTTACCGGGAACTGCTCGGGCGGGCGGGGGAGTAGCGCGGCTGACCCGAGAACTTGCGCGTTACCTTGGGACTGCTTGCTTGGAAAGCTCAGGAAAGACGCGCCTGCAAGCGGGCGTTGGCAGGATAAATCCCGCCCTACCCACGCACAGCGACGGAGCCTAGCGGTTTTCCTCGTCTACGGCGATTTTCAGCGCACGCAGAAAACGGTGATCCTGGGTGGTGAGCTTGATTTTGCCGGTAGCTTCAAAGGTGCGTTTGGGTTCCTCTTCGTCGCTCACCTCAAGCTCGCCTTCTTCGTCGGCGGATTCGTCCCGCCGATTGAAACCGATGGTTGCCTCGAGAACCAGAAACACGTCGTATCCGGCGCGCTTGATTTCGCCGATCGCCTCCGCGATCCGGTCGGATTCGGACAGGGAATCGTTGATGGCATTCCCTAGCTCCTGCATGAGGTGCTTCAATGGCTCATCCACAGAGTACTCCTAAAGTTAGCGGACGCGACGGAGACAACCGGCGTTCCCGCTAACAGGCCTAGCATCCACTCCAATCCGATTGTAGAAGACAGCGGGCCCGTTCACAAGCGCAAACCGTTCCTTCTATCGGCGGTTTATGAACCGGACATGACAGCGCAGGGGTGAACGCGGCCGGCTCTGTTACGATGAAGAGGTGCGGAAGCAGGTGGCGTGGCAGCAGGGTTGGGCGTTATTGCGGCATGTAGTGCCGGCGGTCTTGAAGCCCATCCATGCCCTGTGGAATCAGGTTATCGGCTTTCTTTTCCTTTCGTTCGGAGCGATTTTTGGCATTCGGACGGCGCGCTACGCGTGGTCGCACGACACCATGCGCTCGGCTATAGCCGGAGTCTGCACCGCCATCATGGCGTGGTATGGAATCGCGTCGTTCCTGAAGGCCCGGAAGATTTCGCGTTCCTGAGATACGCGCTCCCAAACTGCCAGCCGAGCGGGCATGCCAATCCCCAAAGGCGAGCGAGGGGTACCGGGACCGGCTTTAGGAAGCCGGTGGCGGAGCTTCCACGCGGCTTAGAACCGCGGCCGGGAGCGGGCCAAAGCGCATATCCTCCAGCCTGCGATGGCTGATTACGCGTTCGCGCAATCCCAGGCGGTGGATGATGCGGCCCACGTGGTCCGGATCGTATTGAACGCCGAAGCGCGCCCGTATGGCGCCGGCAAAGCGCGCCGTGGTCCAGCGGTCCGCCTGAAAGCCTGCGGTACGCGGGCCGGAGCGATAGATTTCCGCCACCAACTGCAATTGTTCCGCGTTGAGGCGGCTGGGGCGGCCAGGTGCGCGGCGTTTGCGAAGCCCGTCCATGCCTCTTCCATTCAAGGCGCGATGCCAGCGGGAAGCCGTGGTGCGGCTGACACCGAATTTACGGGCAACCTGGGACTGCGTGAGTCCCCTTTGCAGGTCCTGTGCGGCCGACAGGCGCCTGCTCTCCATTTCGTCGCGAGTCAGAATGCCTTGTGCTGCTGTCTCCATATTCCTCGCGCGCGGTAGGCGTGAAAACCAGAGCGATTCCAGAATAGCAAAAAACATTCCAGTTGCAAATTGTTTTTTGCAGATTGTTGGGCCGCCGGGACGCGAGGATGTCCGAAAGTTAACAGGGCGGAGGCAAAGCGGGGTGAAATGCGACGCTCAGGCGCCGGGCGGCTCGGCGATCATGCGCTCGACCAGCTCGCGGATTTCCCGCTTCACGCGTATCAGTTCCTGACCGCTGCCGGCGCTGGGGAAGCCGGTGTGCACACTGCGCACGCGGCCGTCTTTGCCGATGTAGATGGTGGTGGGAAAGGCGCCGAGGTTGTCGATTTCGGGAACCGCGGTCTTCAGAGTGGAAGGCTCGCCGGCCAGCAGCGCCGGGTAGGCGATCGCAAAGCGGCGCAGGAAGGCGCGCAACTGTTCGTGACCGGCATCGTCGGCAGGCTCGAAGCAAAAGGCCGCCATCTCGAGGCCCGCAGCGTGATAGCGCTGGTACAATTCGGCCAGAAAGGGCGCTTCGTCGCGGCAATTCGGGCACCAGCTTCCGGTGATGCTGATGACTAGCGGTTTGCCGCGGAAATCGGCTTCCGTATAGATGCGGCCGTTGAGATCGGGCAGGTGGAAGTGGAAAGGCTGGGAGGGGTCCTTGGCGCGGGCGAAAGTAGCCGGATCGGCCGGCGCGGGCAGGTTGCGGGCGCGCGCTGCGGCCGGGCGCAGGGCAAACAGCCGGCTGCCTTGGAACTTCAGATCCAGGCTGCCGTCATCGGCCAGCGTGCCTTCGAGAATCACCGGCCGGTCGCCGGAAAAATGGCTGATGAGGAAATGCTTTCCCTCAATCCTGCCTACCAGGGTTCCGTCATCGCCATCCACGCGCAGGATGGTGCCCTTCAGTTCGCGGCCGGTCTGGCGCAACAGAAGCTGCCAGGCCAATCTGGGACGCTCGGCGGAATGGATTTCCCAATCGCCGGCGAGATCGATGGAAAGCTGCGGCCGGTTCGGCGAGTCCGCAGCCGGCTGATGTGACTTGGCCTGAATCGCGAGCTCGCGCTTAGTGCGCAACCCGCGGTAAACGCCCTGCAGGCCGTCGCCCGCGATCTCCAAGCGCAGTTCGCGGCCGAGATAGTCCCATTGCGCGATCAGTGTGCCGGCTTCGATACGGGCTGCAGTGGAGCACACCGGCTGGGTATCTTCGAAGAAGCAGACGCGTAGCGGAGACTGGCTGACTTCGAGCCGAAAGGGTACCAGCTCATTGCCGGCGAGTATGGTGGCGTCCCAGGTCCCGTTGAAACCGGCCGCCAGGGCAGTGCCGGCCACGGCGACGAGCGCGAATAGGCATCTCAGCATTCCCCGAGTTTATCAACTTCATCCGCGGCGGGACGCGTGATGAACCGTACCAGGAGTTCGTCAGTCGATGCCGGCAACTTCCAGCGTGACTTGCAGCACCGCGTTCGGTCCGATCTCGACTTCTTTGGCCTTCGATCGCGCGAGCCAGAGCTGTTCGATCGGCCCGGCCGTTCCATCGAGCTCCAGCTCGGAAGCCAGCGCCAGATATTTTCCGGGCGGGAGCGGCCCGGTCGCGCTGCTCCAGCCTTTTTCCACTTCGCCGGTCCGAAGCGCGGTGCTCAGCGCGGCTTCCGAAGGGACGTCCTCGGGCATAACGTACAGGTGCACGTGCGATACCGGGTTGCCGTCACTATCCGTCACCCGGGCGGTGAGGAAACCGCCGTCGCAGGCCAGCACCAGCCGCATGCGTGCTTCCGCTGCGCCGCCTGTCAGTCGCAGCAGACCATTTAAGACGCTGGCTGTGCCGTAGATGGCCTCCTTGAGGTAACAGCCCTGGGGAAGATCCTCCACGCTTAGCTGGTAGTCGCCCGCGGCCGACAGTCTGCCGATGTTGAACGGGCCCGGAACTGCGACCTTCCCGCCAAGCGTGATCCCGAACTGCATCGACGACGGCCGGCCAGCCTGGTCTGCCTGATCGTCGACACGCATCGACCTGGTCAGTCCGATACGGACTGGCGTCTCCGCAGCCTGCCCGCTGGGAGGTGGATCCCAAACCACGTCGCCGGAAATGGTCGCCGGCGGCTGCGCCAGCAGCTTCAAATCATGCAGGTCGCCGTCAGTGATGGCGACCTGCGCGAAGGCGGAGCGGGAGCCCGTGGGGGGCAGGTTCAGAGACCCGCCGGACCTGGCGGAAAGCACGTAGTCGCCGGGATGCAGGCCGCAAGCAGTGAACTTCCCCTCGGCGTGCATCACTATGGTCGCGGGCGCGAACGTCGTTCCGGCGAGAAGGGCCATTTGTTCCGTAATCGTCAGGGAATCTGGCAGCACGCCTCCGGAGGCTTCGAGCGTGCCATCGATGCAATTGGAATCCGCAGCCGCCATCTTAATGTCCACTCCGGTGCGATTCTCTTCCGGCGTCAGAATCACCGGCTGAGCTCCCGACGCGTCGGGAGAATTGGGATAGAAGGCCGGCACAAGGACCGTTTCCCGCTTTCCCGCGTCAGCGGGCATTTCGGCCTTTGGCGCCGCCACAGCGAGCGGCTTTTTCACCAGGATCAGGTAGCTGCGTTCCGCTGGAACCGGCTCCAGCCGGTACTCGCCGCCATCGCCCGTTGTCGCGGTGAGCTCGCGGTCGTATGCTATCTGGCCGAACTCGAACTTCTTCTCCAGCAGAAGAACGGAGGCGCCGGCCACAGGCTTCTGATCCTGATCCACAACTTTTCCGGAGATGCTGCCGCCCAGCTTAACGAAAATCTCCACGCCGCTGACATCCTGGCCGGCATTGACGACGACATAGACGCCGGCGCTGAGGGCGCGGCGCTCTTCGTAGACCGAGATCCAATGGCGGCCAGGCTCCAGCCGCGGAAAAGCAAACCGGCCTGCCAGGTCGGTGGTGGCTGTAGACCCATCCGCACGTACCGGCACACCCGCCAGCGGAGCATGCGTCAGAGCGTCCTTGACGACGCCGGCAACAGAGCCAGTGGCAGGCTCTGCGGGCGGAGCCTGTGCCCAGGCGGCGGCGACGGAGAGGATGGATACGGCCAGAAAGCGCTTCGCCATCGTATTCAGGATTTCAGACTTCCGCCTCCCGGTCAACGGGTGGCACGATAGGTTTCGAAGTATACGCATACGCCAGACTGGGCAGCGCTCGAAGGCGGGGCAGACGGCACGCTAAGCACGTCGAAAAAAACCAAAGCATTCATGGCCGCTGATGAACGCCGATGAACGCCGATTGAAAGGAATTGTTTTATCGCTGTTCACCAGCGTCATCCCCACCAATGCATGGCGCGGCGCCGGTGGGGCATGCTTTAGCTTGCCCGTCCGGCATGCGCGTGCCTGCCACTTTCAGGCCGCGCGCCCGCACCAGTTGGTGTGCGACAGGCGCGCGCGATGCGGCACTTAGCGGCCCACGGTTTGCTCGACCAGTTCCTGTGCCGCGGTTTGAATCTGGCGCAGGTGGGCTTCACCGGCGAAGCTTTCGGCGTAGATCTTGTAAACGTTTTCGGTGCCGGAGGGGCGCGCGGCGAACCATCCGCGGCGTGTCACCACCTTGAGGCCGCCGAGCGGGGCGCCATTCGACGGCGCACGGTTGAGCTTGGCCTCGATGGGGTCGCCGGCAAACTCAGCGGCGGTCACCTGGTCCGGCGAGAGCGCGGCCAGCTTCGCTTTTTGCTCCGGCGTGGCGGGCGCGTCAATCCGTTCGTAGACCGGCGCACCGAATTCTTCGGTGAGCGCGTGGTAGATCTCGCCGGGATCGCGGCTGGTTCGCGCCAGCATCTCCGCCGCCAGCAAGCCGAGGATGAGGCCGTCTTTATCGGTGGTCCACACCTTGCCGTCGCGGCGCAGAAAAGACGCTCCCGCGCTCTCTTCACCGCCGAAGCCGAGCGAGCCGTCGATCAGCCCATCCACGAACCACTTGAAACCGACCGGCACTTCGACCAGCTTATGCCCCAGGTGTTTCGCCACGCGGTCGATGATGCTGGACGAAACCATCGTCTTGCCCACCCCGGCGCCGTCCTTCCAGCCCGGCCGGTTGAGGTACAGGTAAGAAATGGCTGCCGCCAGGTAGTGATTCGGATTCAGCAGACCCGCGCTGCGCGTGACAATGCCGTGGCGGTCGTGATCCGTGTCGCAGGCCCACGCCACATCGAACTTGTCCTTGAGCGCGATCAAGCTTGCCATGGCGTAAGGCGACGAACAATCCATGCGGATCTCGCCGTCCCAATCGAGCGTCATGAAGCGGAAGGTGGCGTCGGCCCAGTCGTGCCGGATGGCGACGTGCAGGCCATAACGCTCGGCGATACGGCCCCAGTAGGCGATGCCGGCGCCGCCCAGCGGATCGGCGCCCAGGGAAAGGCCCTCGGAGCGAACTGCGTCGAGATCGAGCACGGCGCCCAGGTCGTTGACGTAGCTCGAAACATAATCGAAGCGGCGCGTGGTTCCGGCGGCGATGGCGCGGGCGTAGGGGATGCGCCGCACCGGCCGCAAGCCGTCGTCGAGAATGGCGTTGGCGCGGTCCTGGATTTTGCCGGTGACTGCCGTATCGGCGGGCCCGCCGTTGGGAGGATTGTATTTGAAACCACCGTCGGCGGGCGGATTGTGCGAGGGCGTGATGACGATGCCATCGGCGAATCCGGACGTGCGGCCGGCGTTGTAGGTGAGGATGGCGTGCGAGAGCGAGGGCGTGGGCGTGTAGCCGAGATCGGAATCGACCAGGGCCGCGACGCCATTCGCGGCCAGCACCTCCAACGCCGTGGCCGATGCCGGCTCGGAGAGTGCGTGCGTGTCTTTGGCCAGGTAAAGCGGCCCTTCGGCGCCGATTTCGCGGCGCAAGTCGCAGATCGCCTGGGTGATCGCCAGGATGTGGTCTTCGTTAAAGGAGCCTTTGAGCGCCGACCCTCGATGGCCGGACGTGCCGAAGCTGACTCTCTGTGCGGCTGCGGAAAGATCGGGCTTGGCCGTATAGTAAGCCGTGACGAGGCGCGCCAGGTTTTCGAGGTCGCTCTCTTGGGGAGGCTGACCAGCTCGCGGATGAATCGCCATGGAACCTAACTTAACCGTTTTACCGAAGCCGGCGCAATTGGGTACGTGACGCCAGCGGTGAGTGCCGCCTGGCCGGGCGCGGCAGGGGGACCGTCGATCGGCACCTATCCGGACCGGATACTCGGATTTTTCCGACCCGAGTACGATTTTTCACATTGATTAGCCTTTCACGCCTCCCTGGTTTGTGCGAGAATATTTGGTGCTTGCCAGGCTACCCGGGCCTGGCGATCGGAAAGGCGTTGCGAGTGAGTTATCAGCCGGAAACGCCGTTCGACAATATCGAGAGCTCTCACGAGTACGTGGCCATGCTGGCCGAGGCTCTGGATGAGGCCAGGCGCGAAGTGGAAGCCGAGGTGGCACTGGCCGAACGAGAAACCGCGGAACGCCGCAAGGAAGCTCTGCTGCTGGTGTCCTACAGTCTAGCCAAGCTGAACCTGCACATCACGGCCAGCCGCCGAATTCTGAATAACCTGCGCACGCTGCGCAGGCTGCTGCTGGCGGAGCGAGGTTTGCCGGCCGACCGCGAAAAGGAAGTGGCCGCCGGCGAAGGCGACTAAGGGCATCGTTCCGGACAAGGCCTCGTACTCCTGCGGCCGAAAAGTGCCTCGTCGAAGAAACGGGCATGGCCGGCCCTCGGGCAGTTGCACTGGCGGCTCGACTCCGATGGTCCACTCCGCGCTGGCTCGCTTGTCCCGTCGCCGTGTCGCGGGAGCCCGGTTGTGCGGGCGTGTTAAACTACATTGTCACCATAAAGAATGCTGCTAGCGCGAGAGTTTGTCGCATACACGTCCCGCCAACTGGTCAGAAAGCTGACGCCGGGCACGATTGAAACCTCCGACCCGGATCTGGTAGCCAGCAAGATTGCCGAAGTGCTCACCGAAGAACTGGCGGTGGAAGACCGCCTGAACGATGAAGTGCGCGAGTTGCTGAGCCAGTACAGCGACTACATGCGGCGCGAGAACGTAAGTTACCAGGAGATGTTCCGCCGGATTAAGAACACGCTGATCTCGCAGCGCAAAGTGATTCGCGCTTCCGGCCGCGACACCGGCGACGCCATGAAGCTGTCGCGCGATAAAGTCACGGACATGTCGCACAAAATCGTCGACATGCTGCGCAAGAATCGCGAGCTGCGCATCAGGAACAAGGACACCAACGCGGTGCGCCTGGAAATCCTGCGGATCATGACCGAGTTGCTGCAAGCGGAGGACAAGGTGGACCGGGCGGCGCGGCAGAAGATTCGTAACCAGAAGCGCGAGATTCCGGAAGGCAGCGAAGAGTGGGACCTGCTGCTGAGGCGATACTACTCCGAAGAGCTCAAGAAGCTGGGGATCGACCTGGCGCGGTAGGCCCCGCCGGCCGTGAATCCGAGGCGCAGCACGCTGAATCCAAGTTGGCATGAAGCTGGCTGGGAAAACGGCACTGGTCACGGGCAGTGAACAAGGCATCGGGCAGGCGATCGCCGCGCGCCTGGCGCAAGAGGGCGCCGACGTCGCGGTCGATTACCTGAACAATCTCGCAAAGGCGCAACAGACCGCAGCTCTGATCGAAGCCGCGGGCCGGCGAGCGGCATTAATTCAAGCGGATATCGGCAAGCCCGACGAAGCGCACCGCGCGGTTGCCGAAGCGGTTGCCCGGCTGGGCCGGCTGGACATTCTGGTGAATAACGCGGGCATCGAAAAAAGCGCGCCGTTCCTCGACGTGGTGGAGAGCGACTACCGCGCAGTGATCGATGTCAACCTGACCGGGGCGTTCTTCATGACGCAGGCGTTCGCGCGCCATTGCCGCGATGCGGCGCACCCGGGCCGGGTGATCAATGTCAGCTCCGTTCACGAAGAACTTGCCTTCCCTCACTTCACGGCGTATTGCATGTCCAAAGGCGGATTGAAGATGATGATGCGCAACCTGGCGATTGAGCTGGCGCCGCTGGGCATCACGGTGAACAACATCGCCCCCGGCGCCATTCAGACGCCGATCAATGCGCATCTGCTGGCAGACCCGAAGCTGCTCGCGCCGCTGCTCGACAATATCCCGCTGCGCCGGTTGGGACAGCCGGCCGATGTTGCCGGCGCCGCGGCATTCCTGGCTTCCTCCGACGCCGACTACATCACCGGCACGACGCTGTTTGTAGATGGCGGCCTGCTGTGGAATTACAGCGAGCAGTGAGGCAGCCCGGACGCTGCCGCTTGACAAATTAAACTGAACGGTTCAGTATTGTAATTATCGGAGAGTCACCAGCGTCGCGGATTTTGCGCCGGCTTCATTAACGTCACGTCCTTGAGGTATGCCCGGCATGACAACCGTGCATGGTCCATCCGCAACCATGCGCTTGTGGACATGACCAAGCGCCCAGTATTGGAATTCCGTTCTCTGGAGGTCGGCGAGACTGCATGGCGCGTAGACATTGTGTCCCGGAGCACCAGTCATACTGGTGTGCATCAGCCCGATGTTCACAGCGTCGGGAACGGGTGCCTTGTATTTTCCGATCAGGCTTTCAGGAGACTGCGGATGGGTAAAGCTCAGGCCGTGGATGACAACAGGATAATCGCTGCCCCCCCGTTCCACGGTCACTACCTCAGCCCGTCCTCCAAAAACCTTCACGGTGTCCGGGAAAACCAGCTCCCTGGTGATGCGGGAGGAAGCGTCGTGATTGCCGCGGATGATGAATGTCTTGATGCCTGCTTCGGAGAGCCGCCGGAGCTGCTCCACCAGAAAGCGGGCTGTCTTCATCGAAGTTTGGTCGCCGTCGTAGAGATCGCCGGCTAGCAAGAGAGCGTCAACCTGTTCGTCGAGACACAGATCGACGATGCGCACAAAAGCCCGCCGTGTGGCGTTCCCGATCAGCGACGCCAGGTCAGGATCACGCAATGCAAGCGAGCGCAGCGGCGAATTGAGATGAATGTCCGCCGCGTGAATAAAGCGGTATGCGGCGATAACCCCCTCCAGGATAAAGCATATTCTCAGGCCACACGCACGCAGCCCGAGCTAGTGATGTTGGGAACTTATACCACAAAATGATGTGGCGGTTGAAGTAGTTCCAGCGGCAACCAACATCAGGGCAGCATGGGTTGGCCGTACTGTCAGAGGGCCGCCTAGCCTCGGGCTCGGATACCAAGACCGTGGGGCTCTGGAGCCTCAAGACCGGCGTGGAGATAACGCGGTTGGAAGTTGACGCCACAGTGCAATGCCCCGCTACACTTGCCGATGACACCTGATAACAGGGGCAGAAGAAGCTGGCGCTCTGCCGGAGCTGAGACCGCTTTATTCCAAAATACCGAAGTCCTACAATTGATTTCATCAGCGCTTGTCAACGCGGCTTCGAAGTCCGAAAATGTATAGGCGTGCCGATTACTAACAGTTTATCGCGACCTTTCCCGCGCTTGGGGCTCGGCGGACTTGATATCATTGCGCATGACCATAGCATGCTTTTCGGGAGATGTTTTCATGCGCCACCTGAAGCTGAACAGGGTCTTCACTTTCATTGAGCCGGGGCCCGTGGTCCTAGTGACGACCTGTGACGGAAGCAAGAACAACGTGATGACCATCTCGTGGACCATGGTGCTGGACTTCTCTCCGGTGTTTGCGATCACGACGGGCGCCTGGAATTATTCCTTCGCGGCCTTACAAAGAACCAGGGAGTGCGTGATCGCCATTCCAACGGTCGACTTACTGGACCGGGTGGTCGGTATCGGCACGTGTTCGGGTGCCGATACCGACAAGTTCGATAAGTTCAAGCTCACGGCCTTGCCCGGCAAACTCGTCAAGGCTCCATTGATCGAGGAGTGCCTAGCCAACATCGAGTGCAAAGTCGTCGACCTGGTCGATAGGCACAACATTGTCGTGCTGGAGGCGGTTGCGGCCTATGTGGATCCCGCGCGTAAGGAGAAACGCACGATTCACGCAGTCGGCGACGGGACTTTCATCGTCGACGGCCGTAGGCTCGACCGAAGGAAGATGATGGCCTCCAAGCTTCCGGCAGGACTCTGAGGCGCCGCCGCATTCACCCTTGCAGCAGGGATCGGCCAAGAAGGCACGCCCCCAGATCGCCAGCGCGATACCCCGAGCAGCGGACGTAGTTAGCGGCGCTCTCTGCGTCACCAACCGCTAATCGGCCGATGTCCGTTCGCGTATATGAAGACTTA
>CAVXJY010000008.1:0-14185 GCA_963761855.1 Bryobacterales bacterium
TATGTCAACCGAAGAAACGGCGACTCTGGGAGGGGGATGTTTCTGGTGCCTGGAGGCCGTCTACCAGCAAATGGAAGGTGTGCTCGCCGTCGAGTCGGGTTACATGGGCGGGAGCCTTGTGAACCCAACCTACCAACAGGTCTGCTCCGGCTCGACCGGCCACGTGGAAGTTGTCCAGGTGAAATTCGATCCCGCCGTTACCAGCTTCGACGACATCCTCGAAGTCTTCTTCGCGATTCACGATCCCACTTCTCTCGACCGCCAGGGCGACGACGTCGGCGTTCAGTACCGGTCCGTCATCTTTTACCACAGCGACGCGCAGCGCCAGGCCGCCGAGCGGACCATTCGCGATTTGAATGTGGAACAGATCTGGTCTGCGCCGATTGTTACCCGAGTGCGCGCGGCCGGGCCTTTCTACCGAGCCGAAAACTACCACCAGGATTATTTCCGCAACCACTCGAGCCAGCCCTATTGCGCGTTCGTGGTCGCACCCAAGGTGCGCAAGTTCCGCGAGAAATTCGTGGCCAAATTGCGCAAAGAGGCGTGAAGCGGGAGATGCGCCTGGCGATTCTCTCCGATATTCACGACAACGTGTGGAAGCTCGCCACCGCGCTCGATCGAATGCGTGGCGCGGACGCCATGATCTGCTGCGGCGACCTCTGCTCGCCTTTCATCGTCCACCAGTTAGGCCGTGGGTTCGCTGCTCCCATCCACGTCATCTTCGGCAATAACGATGGGGACCTGTTCCGCATCACCGCCAATGCCGCCCGCTATCCGCAGATCAAGATCCATGGCGAGATGCTGCGCGGCGAATTTGGCAGCAAGCATATCGCTGCCAACCACTATGACAACATCGCGCGCGCCATCGCCGCTTCCGGCGAATTCGACGTTGTGTGCTACGGCCACAACCACGTCTATGACGTGAGCCGCATCGGCCGCACGCTCGCCATCAACCCCGGCGCTATCATGGGCGCAACCTTCGCCCCCGGTGGCACCCGCACCGATGTGCCCTCCACTTTCGTCGTTTACGATACCGAAACGGACCAGGCGCAGCGCCTCGAAGTGGCATAAGAGCGCGCCGGGCGCAGGTCCACAGGCGCCGACTTATGGCGGAATTCCTCTATCGATCCGTAACTTTCGCGCCTGGTGAGATCGGCAAGCCAGCAACATTTGTCGGCAAAACCAGCTCACAAGTGACGCTGGCGCCGGCCAACCGATGCAAAAGGGCTACTCCGCAACTGCTAAGTGGCCCTTTGCTTCTCGCCGATGGGCCGACTGCTTCTTCCAAAGCGCCCATCCAACTCCATCAAACTGCCCCGGCGCCTCATTGGTCGCGGAGGGCGGACATGGGCTCCACGCGCGCCGCGCGATGGGCCGGAATGTAGCAGGCGAGCAGCGCCACCGCCATCAGCAACCGCCGAGACGCTGACGAACGTGATCGGGTCGTAGGAGGACACGCCGACCAGCAGACTCGCCAGCAACCGGCTCACGCCCAGCGCGGCCGCTACTCCCAGCGCGATGCCGAAGCCCACCAGCAGAACGGCCTGGCGGATCACCAGCCGGAAGATGGCTAACACGCTGCGCGCCTAGCGCCATGCGGATTCCGATTTCGTGCCGGCGCCGGCCGGCCGAGTAAGAAACCACACCGTAGACGCCGACCACCGCCAGCAGCAGGCCGAGGCCGCCCAGCGCGCCGGCGAAAGCGGCGCCTACCTTAAAGAGGAGGAATCCGTTGGCGCCTTGCGAGCGATTTCTCCATGCTCATGACTTCGTATACCGGCAGGTTCGGATCGAGCTGTCGCACCAGGCTCTCGACGGCCGGCGCGAGAGATTCCGGGGGCACGGACGTCCGCGCCTGGAGGACGTGGGTCGATTGGTAATGCTGCGCCTGGGGCAGATAAAAGTACATCCCCGGCGCATCGAGAAGGCTGGAAGTCTTGGCGTCGTGCACGACGCCCACCACGGTTACAAAGGGTCCGGAATCACCTTTGTAACTGAAGCGTTGCCCAACGGCGTCCCGGTGGGGCCACAGGCGCTCGGCCATCGTCTGGTTGACGATGGCGACCGGCTCGGAAGCGGCGGTATCGGCGTCGGTGAAGGCGCGGCCTTCGAGAAGGCGCATGCGCAGGGTGGTGAAATAATCCGGGCTGACGGCGTTGAAGGCTGCGCCGGGTACCTGGCGCGACGGCGACGAAGCCTGTCCGGCGGCGTAGACCGGGGCGCCATCGTTGTAATAGCCGAGCGGAATGGAAAACGCGAGGCTGGCCGACTGCACGCCGGGCAGCGCTTGGGCGCGGCGCAGCAGCTCGCGGCAGAGCGCCTCCGCCACGCTGCTGAGTGTAACCCTGCAAGCCCGGATCGAGACTCACGTTCAGCACGTTGTGCGGATCGAAGCCCAGGTCGATCGACTCCGCGCGGGTGAGGCTGCGGGTGAACAAGCCCGCAGCCACCAGCAGAATGAGCGAGCCGGCCACCTGTGCAATCACCAGGCCGTTGCGAAGCCAGTGCCGTCCGCTTTCCCCGATCAGGCCGCGGCCGCCTTCGCGCAGCGCCAGGTTCAAATCGGTGCGGGAGACGCGCATCGCCGGGGCCAGGCCGGCCAGCACTCCCGCCAGCAGCGCCGTGCCCGCGACGTAAGTGAACACGCGCCAGTCAAAGGCAAAAGCGAGCCGCAGCGGGAGGTCGCCCAGCGGACGCAGACCGTTCAGCAGGTGGCTCACCCAGTTGCCGACGATGGCGCCGCCTAACCCGCCCGCCATCGCCAGTAGCATGCTCTCGGTGAGCAGTTGGCGCAGCAGCCGCTTCCGCCCTGCCCCAATGGCGGCGCGAATCGCGATTTCCTTTTCGCGCGCCGCCGCCCGCGCCAGCAGTAGATTGGCGACGTTGAGGCAGGCCACCACGAGCACCAGTCCCACCATCGCCAGAAACACGCGTGGCCACCAGGAATTTCGAATCGGCGGCGGCGGGCTCGGGCCGGGCCTTGGGCTCTGAGAACACCCGGACGCGCTGGCCCTGGTCGGCCTGCGGGTATTCTTGCGCCAGCCGTTGGCCGATCACGTTCAGCGCCGCTTGCGCTTGCGCGATGCCGACGCCGGGCTTCAGGGTGGCGAGCACGCGCATGTCATGCTCGGCACGCGAGGTGAAATAGAGTAGTGGGAGAAGGAAAGCCCTGCATCCCGATGGGCGCGTAGGCATCCATCTCCAACAGGCTGTAGGGGCCGAGGAATTCCTTGGGAACCACGCCGATGACGGTGGCCGCCGCGCCGTTGAGGCGCACGGTGCGGCCGATCGCTCCCGGATCGCCGCCGAAGCGCTTCTCCCAATAGCTATGGCCAAGAACCACCACGGGAGCCGTCCCAGGGGCGTCACCCTCGCCGGGCTCGATCAGCCGGCCAAGCGCCGGGCGAATACCCAGCATCGAAAAGAAATTGCTCGGCACGTAGCTCATGATCAACCGGTCCGCGTGGCCCCGGTAACCGAGTCCGACGATGTTGATGCAATAACCCGTCATGTCGGTGAAGACGGCGGACGAATGCGCCCGGTAATCGAGGTAATCGAGGTAAGAAAGCTGATCGGGATCGGCGTCGGTCTTGCTCTGGACCGCGACCACGGCCAAGCGATCGGCGTCCTTCACCGGCAGCGGGCGGAACAGGAAGACGTTGCCCAGGCTGAACACGGCTGTGTTCGCGCCGATACCCAAAGCCAGGATCAGCACGGCGATGGTGGTGAAGCTCGCGTCGCGGCGCAGGGTTCGCAGTGCGTAGCGAATGTCCTGAAGAACCGAGTCGAGCCGCGGCAGTCCGCGAGCGTCGCGGTGAATCTCCTTAGCGGCTTCCACGCCGCCGAAGCGGACGAGTGCGTCGCGGCGGGCCGCCTCGGGAGATAGACCGCGGCGGATGTTATCCTCCGTGGCGAGATCAAGATGCATGGCGAGTTCCTGGTCGAGGTCCCGATCCAACTCGCGCTTTCGGAAGAAGGCTGTTATGTGCGCCAGTAGCGTTCTCATCTCGCTTCGCCTCCAGGAGATAACGCCAGCATACGGCCCATGACGTCCGCCAGACGCTGCCAGTGTGCGGCATCGGCGGCGAGTTGCTTGCGTCCGTTTCTAGTTATCGAATAAAACTTCGCCTTCCGATTGTTGTCCGAAGCGCCCCATTCGGCGGCGATCCACCCGCGTTGCTGCAGCCGCACCAGGGACGCGTAGATGGTTCCCTGGTTTAAGAGCACCTGATTGCCGCTGATCTGTTCGATGCGGCGGGCGATGCCGTAGCCGTGAAGGGGGCCAATGGCATGAAGCGTTTGGAGGACCATCACGTCCAGGGTGCCTTGGAGGAGGTCCAGCTTTGAGTTGGCCATGAAGACTCCTGTGTCGATACCACATAAGCCTAGCACATCTCATGTGGCAATACCACAGGCGCGAGCTTCTGAGGCGCGAGCTACCAGGCGCGAGCTATGGGGCGCGCGCTATGAGGTTTGCGGCTGCCGGTCTTGAATATGGGCGCTCGCGTGGTTAGCCTCCGCGAACTTTGCCAGCATGGCAGTCAACTCGTTCCTCGAAATCGGCTTCGACAAATAGTCGTCCATTCCGGCCTCAAGGCACCGCTGGCGGTCGCCTGACATGGCGTGGGCCGTCATGGCGATAATCGGGATGCGTTGGGGCGGACGCTCCTCCGCCCGGATCAGGGCGGTAGCTTCAAAGCCGTCCACTTCGGGCATCTCGACATCCATCAGGACGATGTCGAAGGCCCCACTGCGCACCGCCGCTACTGCCTCCCGCCCATCATCTACCGCGGTTACCCGGTGACCGAACTTCTCCAAAACTCGGGTCATCAGGTTTCGGCTTACCTGGTTATCGTCGGCCAGCAGGATGCGTAGGCTGGGCGCCTCCTGAAGATCGGCACTCGAGGAGTTTGAGCCAGGCGCGATGGCGGCGGATCCGGCGGTGGTCTCGGCGACATGAGGCAGCTTCACGGTGAAGGAGAAGGTACTGCCCTCGCCCGGCTTGCTCGTCACACCGATCTCGCCGCCCATGAGTGTGACCAACCGCGAGCAAATCGCGAGGCCCAAACCGCTGCCGCCGTACTTTCGCGCCGTGCTCCCGTCTGCCTGGCGGAATGCCTCGAAAACGATCTTCTGCTTGTCCTCCGGGATACCGATCCCGGTGTCGGAAACTGAGAAGCGGATGAGCAGATCGCCGCCTGGCGTCGAGAGCGGGGCCTTCGCCACATCGACGGCTACTTCAACCCGGCCCTTCGCGGTGAACTTAATCGCGTTCCCGATAAGATTCAGCAGCACCTGCCGCAAACGCGTGTAATCGCCCAGCACCAGCTTCGGCACGTCGTTCTGGATGCGTGACGCGAGGTCGATGCCCTTCTCCCGCGCCCTGCCCTGTAATACTTTCACGGCTTCCGCGACGCATTCCCGGAGATCCAGCGGAGAGGCCTCAATTTCCAGCCGCGCGGCCTCGATCTTCGACAGATCGAGAATGTCATTCAGCAGCATGAGCAAGGAGCGCGCCGAGTCTCTGGCCGTCTCCAGATCCTGGCGCTGCTGATCGGAAAGATCGCCATCGAGGACAAGGTCGGTCATTCCGAGTACTCCGTTCATAGGCGTGCGAATCTCGTGACTCATGGTAGTCAGAAACTCGCTTTTCGCCCGGTTGGCGGTTTCGGCGGCGTCCCTGGCTTCTTCAGCGGCGTCCCGCGCCTTTCTGAGATCTGCCGTTCGCTGATGCACCTTGCGCCGGAGGACGATGATCCAGGCAAACGCCAGCAGCGCGATGGCAACCACGACGCCCGTGAGACGGACCATCCGGTCGAAATTCATCCATGGTCCTTCGCGCAGAACGATGATGTCGCGCGGTGAGCGCAGGAGCAACGAGAATCCCTTTACCTCCAACAGGTCGTGCGAGTTGTCAACGGCGATGGAACTGATCCCGTTGAGGCGCAACAGGGCGCCGCTCTGCAGCGGGGGCATAAGGCCGGAGTCCATCCGAGCCTCAAAGACGGTGTCTCCAGACCGCAGGATTATGGCGTCTCCCGCGCTGCTCCCGACGCTGTCCACAACGAAAGCGTCCACCTGCACCAACTCGGAATCGTAACCTTCCTGTAGGATCTCGGCCGGCGTCACACGCACCGGTGCCGCGGGTTGATTTCGTCCGATCACGCGGATGCTCGCATCTCGGACGATCGGGCTGAAGGAGCCGGGCTCGGGGAACCCGGTGACCTCGACGTTGTCTCCCGGGCGGAGTGAGACAGGGGCATGGTTTTGGATCAGAACGCCGCCATTCGAGTCAGTTACCCAGGTTGGTCCGCTTGGATGGGCCAGCGCCACAGTGCCGCGGAAACGAGACAGGCGTTCGCCCGCTGGCTGCGGAGAGATCTGCAACAACGTATTGATCGACTGCAGTGCGGGCGCCTGATGTTCTTCGTGGTCGAAAAAGAGATACTTCGGGCTGGGGACGAAGATCTGTACACCGAGGAGCTGCCGCTTCGAATTGAACCGGGCCCCGCACACCCCTTGCAGCCGGATGTGCGAACCAACCCAGGAGTCCGGAGGCTGGTTGGTCAGCCCGGCGACTAGTACGCGGAAACGGTGAATTCCCCAACCGACCAAGAGCACGGCGTGGTCGACGTCAAAGCCGACGCTGCGCACCACCCCGCGGGCTTCCACCCAGCGACTTTCCGGCTCGCCGGCAAGTAGTTCCTCCATGTCGCCCGCGAACGGCGCCGGCATGACACCTGGGCCAAGGGGTTCGAGACGTGGATGCACAATGACCGGTGCGATGTCTCCCGGCCCGCTGAAGCCGGCGATGTGGACGCGCTCCCCGGATGGCGGAAGCGCCGTGGCCACGCCCCACATATTGGCATAGATTCCGTCAGTTGCGTCCTGGACGAAAACGTTGCGATGCAGCTCGTCCGAGTATGTCACCACGGCATCAAAGCTCACCGGGAAAGCGCGGCCAGCAAGCTCGACGGGAAGAGAATGGACCTGTTTCGCGCTGGTCAATATGATCGGCGCCTCTGACTTCGCCTCTTTTTCGGCGGGAGCGCAATATGCGAACACACGCCTGCCCTGTTCGTCGACAAGGAATCCCATCCAATCCGCTTCGCTCGCCGGTAATGGCGCATCGGTGCTTTCGGGGCGCACGGCGATTTCGCCCGTGCCATCTTTTAGAACCAGGCCGCCCCGTCCTGTGACGACAGAGCCCCGCAGCCTCACCCGGTGTGCCGGGATTTCCGCCGCGCCGGGCACAAGCAGGGATCGCACCGTCCGCAACGGAATTAACGAGAGGGCCACCGCCGGCACTTCGATAGTGACTGTTTCGACCCATAGGTTGGGCTGCCCGGGTTGACCCTCCGCATCCCGGCTAGTGCTTAGAACTCCGCGAGCCATGATCTCGGCATCGAGAAATGCCCGATAATCAGCCACTACCTGCCGAATATGCGCCCTGACGTCACCATCCGGTGTGTGCAGGAGGATACCCAGTGTCCCACTTCGATCCAAATCTGCGGCCCTGACAACACCTCTCACTTCCACGCGGCGATCCTGTAGATTCGGATTGCCGAGTTCATTCAATGCCACCCGGATGACACCCGCGGCCGGGACGCCGGTAAGCGGTTTGACCTGCGAAACCGTGATGCACGGTTCGTACCCGCCCTTAGCGACCACCCCCACGACCTCTACAGCCTGCCCCACCGTAATGCTCCCAGCAGCCAGCGGATTCTCGATCCGAACGCCGCCGGTACTATCTTCGAAGAAGATCAGATTCAGGGGACCGTCGTTGTATGTGACGTACCCTTTCAGGTGCACGGGTATTCTGTCCGTCGCTGCCGGCAATGCCCGGATCTCACGGGCCGTCGTGATCTCGTGACGGGCGCGCTCCGCTCGATCGCAGCCGCCCGAAATGATTCCAATTATGCCAATCAACGCCGCGCAGACAGGGACGGTTATCGGCTTACGTGGATACACGACTAGTTCTCCGGGATACACCATCGGCGTTTTCGCGCGAGGAGTTTAGCCACAGCAACCGAAATGGACGGCACATTCTCTCGATCTTCAGGCGGGATGGGGCCCAATTCAAATTAGGCCACGCGGTCCGGAGCCAGTACAATACGCCGCTTGTTAACCGTGGCGGACTGTCACGAGTTAATGGCCCGCTCCTGATAGCAGCTCACAGCCCGCAGCCGATCGTTGCCCCATGGCCGTTAACCCGCAACGTGCGTGTGCTGAAGACATGCGGCAACGGCGTAAGCGACATCCATGGTTCCCGCGTTACCTCCCATGTCGTAGGTTCTCGCCGTGCCGTTAGCGATGACGCCGGAGACCGCGTGTTCGATCTCCCGTGCCTTGTCCACTTCGCCTAGCCATTCCAGCATCATTCCGGCAGCCAGAATGGCTGCCAGCGGGTTAACGCGGCACTGCCCCGCGTATTTTGGCGCCGACCCGTGCGTCGGCTCGAAGACCGCGTACGCGTCTCCGATATTCCCGCTGTATGCGAATCCCATGCCACCCACCATCTGGGCGCAGAGGTCCGAAAGTATGTCGCCGAACAGGTTGGTGGTCAGAATCACGTCGTAGTTCCGCGGGTTCTTGAGCAGCCACATGCCCATGGCGTCCACGTTGGCGGTGTCGAACTCGATCTGCGGATAGCGCGCGGCCACTTCCTTCGCCGCCTCCAGAAATACCCCGCAGGTAGCGCGCAGCACGTTGGCCTTATGCACCGCGGTCACCTTGTGGCGCCCGCGCTTTACGGCGTATTCGAAGGCCGCCCCGGCAATGCGGCGTGAAGCATTGTGCGTGACGCTGCGTATCGAGATGGCCGCGTCTTCGGGAAGCCGGGCTATCGCGGGAACCGCACGGAACTCCGGCGGAATCCTGGGGAACTCGACGCCGATGTACATGCCCTCGGTGTTCTCCCGGAACACCACCAGGTCGATATTCTCGCGGTAGTTGAGCGGATTCTTGGGAAACGCCCGGCAAGGCCGCAGGCAGACGTAGAGGTCCAGTATTTGCCGCATGCGGACGATCGGGCTGCGATATGAAAGGCCGCGGTCCCGCAGTTCGGGCGCCAGTTCCCGCACCGCCTCTGACGCCGGCTTCGACGTGATGGCGCCGAAAAACGCGCAGTCTGTCTGCCGCAGCAGTTCGAGGGTGCGTGCCGGAAGGGCATCGCCTTCCCGCCGCCAGAACTCCCACCCGATGTCGCCTGGCAGGTAGTCCGCCTCGAACCCCGCCGCGTCCAGAACCACGCGCGCCGCCTCGCAGACCTCCGGGCCGATTCCGTCGCCCGGCAGCCAGGCAATCCGGTATTTGCGCATTCCATCCTCCTCCGCCGCTTTCAGGCCGCGTGTTTCCGCTTCAAATACGCAACCAGCCCACCCGCCTCGATCAGTTCGATGGCGCGCGGATCCAGCTTGGCAGCCAAGATCGCGCGATCCCGGGTCACGTTTCGAATCTCGCCCGCAGCCAGGTCCAACTCCAGTTCGTCGCCCGCTGCGCACGCCAATCCGGCTTCCGGCGCGATCATCGCCGGTAGTCCCAGGTTGATGGAATTCCGGTAGAAGATGCGCGCAAACGAGCCCGCGATTACCGCACCCACACCCGCGAACTTCAGCGCCGCCGCTGCCTGTTCCCGGCTCGAGCCGCACCCGAAGTTCTTGCCCGCTACAATGAACTCGCCGGGGCGGATCGCCGCGCGGATCTCCGGATACGCCAACTCGAACAGGTGCTCCGCCGTCAACTCCCGGTCGGTGATATTCAGATACCGGCCCGGATAGATGATATCCGTATCGATGTTGTCGCCGAGCGCCGCCCGCACTACTCCGCGCAATTTCAGGCTTCCACCAGACATGGTTCGCTCTCCTTCACAATCGAGCCTGGATGCTCCAGCCGCCCCGCCACCGCTGACGCCGCCACTACCGCCGGGCTGGCCAGGTACACTTTCGAGTCCTTGCTGCCCATCCGTCCGATGAAGTTCCGGTTGGTCGACGAGACACAGACCTCGCCCGCCGCCAGAATCCCCTGGTGGACTCCGACGCACGGACCGCAACCCGGGGGTGCGATCATCCCGCCGGCCGCCACCAGCGTGTCCAGGTATCCCAGGCGCATCGCCTCGTGGTAAATCTGCTGCGACGCCGGGACCACCACCAGCCGCGTTCGCGGATGTACTTTCCGCCCCGCCAGGATGCGCGCCGCAATCTCCAGATCTTCCAGGCGCCCGTTCGTGCACGATCCCAGGACCGCTTGATCGACCGGGACTTCGCCCAACGCCGAGAGCGGTTTCACATTGTCCACGGCGTGCGGACAGGCGATCTGCGGCTCCGGCACGTCCTCGCCCGCGTCAATGTCGAGCACCCGCTCGTAGCGCGCATCTGCGTCCGGACCAATCTTCTCCAGCCGCTGCGGCGTCCGAGCGCGCAGCCAGTCCAGCAGCGTCTCATCCACCGGCGTGAACGCCACCTTCGCTCCCATCTCCATCGAGAGATTGGTCAGCACCATGCGTGAAGCCACCGTCATCCGCCGGATGACCGCGCCGTCGAATTCCACCGCGCGGTAATCCGCTCCGGCCGCTCCGAGCCTGCCAATGGTGTACAGAATCAGATCCTTGGCGGAAATCCACGGCCGCAACTTGCCTTCCACCTCGATGCGCAGCGTGGCTGGTACCTTGAACCACAGCGTGCCTTCGGTCCAGACGCCCGCCATCTCCGTGGCGCCAATGCCTGTGGCGAAGGCGCCGAACGCCCCGTGCGTGGTGGTGTGTGAATCGGTCCCCACCAGCACCATTCCGGGCAGAACATGGCCGTTCTCCGGCAGCACCTGGTGGCAGATGCCGCCGCGGCCTACATCGTAGAAGTGCTCGATTCCTTGCGCGGCCGCAAACTCGCGCACCGCCTTGTGCGTGGTAGCGGTCTTCTCCGATTCGGCGGGCACGCGGTGGTCGAAGATAATCACAATCTTCGACGGGTCCCACACCGTGGGCGCGCCGATCTCAAGGAAGCTCTTGCGCACCAGGTCGGCGTTTTCGTGGCTCATGGCCAAGTCAACACGGGCCACTACAATTTCATCCGGTGTTACTGTTCCCCGGCCCGATGCGCGGGCCAGAATCTTTTCCGCCAGTGTCATGCCCATGACAACCTCCTACTTCGTTGCAACCGCAGCCGGCAGGTATTTGCCTTCCAGCGCGCGATATTCCGGCAGCCCCACAAACCTGGTATAGTCCACAAAACTCGAGAGCCGGTGCGTCTCGCCGGCGAGAATCCCGGTCGGCGAAGCTTGCAGCGCCGCGAAGAAATCCACCAGCGCTTTGTGCATGACCATGATGGAAGCCACCGGTATGCTCACTCGCGCCACGCCCATGGCCGCCAGTTCGGGAATCGGGATCAGTTCAGTTTTCACCCCGGTAACCGCGTCCATCAGGTTCACGGAAAGAAGGCCGCGAATGTCGCGCACCGCGCGCTCAATGTCCGCGCGCGTTCCGATCCCGTCCAGGAACACCATATCGGCGCCAGCCTCCAGGTAGAGGTTGGCGCGGAAGATGGCCTCGCGCAGCCCACCCACCGCGTAGGAGTCCGTACGCGCGTTGATGACGATGTCGGCGCCCGACCGTGCGCGCGCGTCGACCATGGCCCGGACTTTCCCCGCCATCTCCTCGGCCGGTATCACCTGCTTGCCTTCCATGTGCCCGCACCGCTTCGGGAATACCTGGTCCTCGATGTTCACTCCGGCGACACCCATCTCGATCAGCCGCTCGGTGATGGACGCCGCATTAACCGCATTGCCGCCGCCCGTGTCGATGTCGGCCATCACCGGAATCGCCACCGCCCGCGCGATGTGGCCGGTGATATCGAGGATGTCCTTCATGTCCACCAACCCGACATCCGGTTTGCCGAGAAGGCTGCCCGCAACCCCGAAACCACTGATCTGTGTCGCCGCGAATCCCGCGCTTTCGACGATCTTCGCGCTTAGTGCGTCGTGACACCCCGGTACCACCAGGGCTTTCCGCTGCTCCAAGGCAGAGCGCAGAACCGAAGCTTGGCCGTTCATCGATTCATTCATATCAGATTTCAGATGGCACTGTCCGATTGCCCGCGGCGCCGATTGGATGAGTTCGGAGGTTGGCTTCGAATTTCTCGAACCTATTGATTTAGATCGAGGTCTACAAGCAGGATCAGGCTGCGGCCCTTATCAGCGCCGCAGGGCCGCCCGGACGGTCCGAAGGTCAAGAAACATCCGCTGTGGCGCGTTCTCCGCAGCTCCCTCAATCGGAACAAAACCGTATTGGGCGTACCAACTGACCCGATCCCTGTACGCATCCGTGACGATCGAGCGGCAACCCACCTCATCGGCCGCCCGCAGACTAATGCGGAATGCTTCTGAGATTAGCGCGCGTCCGAGTCCGCGGCCGGCAAACCGCCGGTCCACAGCGAGTCGCGCCAGCAGAATCAGCGGCAGATCATACGGTGGCAGTCCGCGGACATATTTTTTCGGGAATGCCTCACGCGATACGCTGGCCATCGCCAGGGTGAAGTAACCGAGGACCGCTCGCGATGCGCCCTCGTCGACGGCAACACAGCTGATACCAATCGAACTCTTCTCCTGATTGATCCATGCGTGGCGTTTCAGGTAGTTGTTGAGAGGTTCGTCGCCACAATCGAAATTCTCCACCTCATCGCGTTCTTCGAGGCGGCGAATCACGATAGCCATTCAGTCCCGCAGAGCCCGGATCAGGGCTTCCGTCGGAGGATTCACGTCGGGCGCCGATGACAGTTCGGCAAGGCTCTCCAGTTCGCGCTCCGTCCATCTGATTTCGACGCGGGGCAAGGCGAGGTCGGGAGCCACTCGCTCTAAACGCGGGAAGACGAGCACCCTGCGCTCGCCGCCCGCGCCTTCGCTCACAATCCGGTGTCCCAGTTTCCGTTCCGACACGGCCCAGCGAAACAACGCGATGGCATCGGAGAAGAAATCCGTATTGCTCGCGAGCTGCAATTCCGCTTTCAGCAAACGCACCGTGCGATCCTCGGCCGGTGCAAGGTCCGCTTGGAACTTGGCCTTGCGCGGCCGATTCACCGCCTGTACCTCTACTTGTTTCTTTCTGGTCTTCGCGGCCATGCTCGTCCCTCTTGTCTTAACTCCCATTATACTCCGAATCGTATATCAAATTGCAGTGAAAATCGAGTCGCGCGGGTTCGGCCTAGTTGGCGCTCCTAAAGGCGAAGGTTGCCAGGTTCATGTTCCCTTCCGTCAGAATGTGAACAGTGAGAACGTTCCTGCCTGCTGGAAGACGAACCTTGGCGATTCCCGGCGCAATATTCCAGTGGTGCCATTGCCGCCAGGCAAGCGGGTCGGAAGCATTGAATGTGGAGGTGATCGTCAACGGCCCGGTGGCCGCCTCTCCATTTACATCCAATGAGATGGTCCCGCCGCGATTGGAAGTGTAGAGCAGATCGGCCGTGTAATCGCCTGCTTGCGCCACCTCCACCGTCATGTTGAACCACTCGCCCGGCTCGGTCCAGCCCACATAGAGCATGTCCGCGGGCGGCTGCACCTGCTCGAACGGGTTGTCGTCGATCTGAGGGTCCCGCTTGAACTTGGTGTAGGAAGTATCCACGCCCTCGCCCATCCGAAACTCGTTCAAGTAAGTCCCATTGGCTGGATTGAGCTCCCCGTTGCCGTGGTTTTTGGCGTCCGCATCGTGATAGGCCACGCCCTCTCCGCCGCGGTCGTAATAGGCGCAGCGCACTACGCCGGGAATCTTCTGCGCCCCGCCGTGATAACGGCCGTCCTGGTAGGGAGTTCCCTTGTAATGACTTAGAAAGTCAGTATTCGACGCACCGGCCGCTGTGATCATGAACAGGGCGGCCATTACAGGCAATCGCAAACCGGATCGCGAGAGATTTCTTTTCACTGGGTACCGCCTCCGGAACGTGAAGATCGGCCGCGCCGATCCAGTGACGGTCAGCGGTTGTGCCGTGGCAACATTGAAATCTTACCCCTCAGCACTCCCGCCTGCAATAATCTCGCCCCCAATGAGCCGGTGACGCCATTGCCGCAACTCCTGGGTCGAGGAGCCCCTTTTCCATCCGCTTCCAGCGAAGCAGACGAAACTACCAGTTCATACCGAGCCTTCCTTCGCCATCGCGAAGATGAGGCCGGCGGCTTTGTTCAACCGCCGGCCCGACCATTC
>CAVXJY010000009.1:0-172687 GCA_963761855.1 Bryobacterales bacterium
CACTACCGGGTTTTTGGTTGCCTGGGAGCCGTCTGCGCTGGTCATCGCTATCACAATTTGTTGCGCTTCGTTCACAAACTGTTGCACACCCTCGCGCCAAGCGTGCATAGTTGCAGACGGTTCACAAACTGTTTGCCGACGGTTGCACCTCGCCAGAAAATGCACTTTGCGGCCAAATGCAAATTTATGTCCCGGCCAGCCCTCGCCATTACCTATATAAGTGAGGGGGCAATTTCAGGTAATGTCGATAGGCAGCGCTCCACAGCCGCGCGGTAGAAAGTCAAGATCGGACATGGTTCACCTGCATTCCCTCCCCTCGACCCAGCCTGCTACCAAGATCGGGCAAGTAATTTGGGCCTGGGCCGAAATCGAGGCCGGCTTGGCCGCGGGAATGAAGCTCAAGGAGGTCTGGGAGGCTGCGCGTCTTGACCGACTGGAGACGTCATACGCGCAATTCCGCGTCTACATTTCCAGAATTCGGCGCCGCCGGCAACGAACACCCGCGACTTCCCAGCAACAGCCGCCGTCAGTAGCGAACTGCGCGCCCGGTCCGCCAACTCCGCCGCCACACGATCCATTCCGCAATCTGCGGGAGCAGCGGGAGAAAAAGAAGCAAACGACGTTCGAGTACGACCCGTTTTCGATTAACAAGAACCTGCTCGATTGAGAGAAGTGTATGGCCGAGACTAGCAGAAATCGGACCAAGCATCGGTTAACTGGACTCTGGCGGCGCGTGCGGCTATGCAGTCTGGTCTGGCAGCAGCAGGATGCCCTAAGCCGAATCTGCCGTTTGTTTAGCGGTTAAGGACTACTCGCGGCCTAATGAGGATTTCATGGATGCAACATTCAAGTCGCTACCCGCCACCATTGGTGACGAACTACCCATCCGTGTGCGCGATGCCGCGGTTTTCCTTGGCGTCAGCCCGCAAACGGTGTATCTTTGGGTTGAGCGAAAGCAGATTCCTCATCTTCGCGTGATGGGACGCAACATCCGTTTCTTGAAGTCGGATCTCGTCCCGTTCCGCGCGCAGTTTAAACAGGAGATGGGGAATGGCGAGACCTAGAAAGCATGATGGTGTCGTTTACCAACGGCCGGACAGCACGATCTGGTGGATGCGCTACCGGGACAAAACCGGTCGCCGCCGCCTGGAATCGACCAACACGACGGACTGGAATGAAGCGCAGCGGCAAATGCGCGAGCGCCTTCAAGCCAGAGACAACAACACACTCGATGTCGTTCGCAGAGGCGAACAGCTCACCTTCAACGAATGGACGGAGTTTTTCCTGGAGAACTACTCCAAGCCGCCGATTCGAGCGAAGGCAACACACGTGGCTAACCAGGCTGCCCTGAGAACTTTGCGACCCATGTTCGGAACGATGAGGCTGGTCGAGATCGATGCATCATTGATCGAGGCACACTTGCGCAATCGTCTCAAGCAGGGGCGCCGCGTCCACCGCAAGGGGGGCGTGGTGGAACTCGGAATCATCAAGCCGACAACGGCGCACCAGGAGTTCCGGGTTCTGCGCAGGGTCTTCAGTGTGGCGGTCAAGAAGAAGCTCTGCCCGGTAAATCCGTGCGCTGCGGTGGAGTTCCCAGTGAGAGTCAAAGGCCTGTTCCGGCCGCACTACATGACGTGGTCGGAGCAGACCAGGATCGAGAACCACGCCCCAGCGTACCTGCGAAACGTGATTCAGATCATCACCGAGACTGGCCTCCGAGTGTATAAGGAGCTGGCATCGATGAAGAAGGATCAGGTGGACCTCGCCAACGAGGTCGTGTTCATCGACGACTCCAAGACCCCAACCGGGGTGGCGGAGGTTCCGTTGACCGACATTGCCGTCGAAGCGTTCCGCCGCCAAATGGAACTGGCCGGACCGGGCCCGTGGCTGTTTCCAAGCGACGGCAACCGGACCGGGCACCAGACCGAGTTCAAGAAAACTTGGGGAACCACGCTTCGGAAAGCTGGGGTTCCGTACTTCCGGCTCTACGATCTTCGCTCCACTTACGCCACGCGGCTGAGTGCGGGCGGCGTGGCCGACGAGTGGGTGACGCAGATGCTGCGGCAGACTGACGCGCAAGTATTCAAGAAGTACTCGCAGATGAAGCTCCAGATGAAGCGCGAAGCTCTGGCCAAGCTAAACCGCCGAGCCAGCGAATCAGGCTCTACCACGAGTTCTGATACGGAGAAGTGCGCCTGACGGGTTTTGATACGGTTTTGATACGTTTCACTTTTTTGGGGGTAGGATGAGATTGATAGCGGAAGGCAAATCATTGATTCTGAGAAGCTTGGGTGGTACGCCCGAGTGGATTCGAACCACCGACCTTTTGCTCCGGAGGCAAACGCTCTATCCAACTGAGCTACGGGCGCACGCTGATTGGCTTCTTCATTGTAGAACCCGCGAGACGCGCGTTCAACCGCTGGTAGTGTGAACCCAACCCTTACCCCGCCACAATCATCGCCCACTCACCCTTGCACCGCACTTCGCGAGCTTTCGGCAGCGCCCGCTTCACAGCCTCGACTTCGCTGGCGTTGAAGCCGCTGGCCACCAGCGTTCCACCGGGGCGCAGCACTCTGGCGAAATCGGGCGCGAGCGCGATGATCGCCTCCGGGCTGATGTTGGCGACCACCAGGTCGGCCGTTGCCGATTGCACTGCATCCGCCGAGCCGATGAACCCTTGCCCGGCGATGCGCACGGCCACTGCGTCGATATCGCATGCGATCACGCGCGATGCGCCCAGCAACCGCGCGGCCTTGGCCAGAATGCCTGAGCCGGTCCCCACATCCAGCACGCCAATTCCCGGCTTCACCAGATCCTCCAGAGCCTCCAGGCAAAGCCGCGTGGTTTCGTGCACCCCGGTGCCGAATGCCAACCCCGGGTTGACCGCGATGCGCAAGCGGCCGGCTGGTGCCGGATCGTCGCACCATTCCGGCGCCAGGAAAAAGCGGCGGCCGACTGCCATCGGCTGCAATAAGTCGCGCGCCTCTTGCACCCAGTCCCGATCCCGCTCTTCGCGCCAGGCCGCGCCCGGGTAGAGCGCCAGCAGGCGCGCGCGGTCCGCGCCGGCTTCGAAGAACGCCCGCAAGCGCGTCTCGCTCAGCTCCACGATTCCCGTTGAGCCCAGCTCCCACAGATCCGCAATCAGCAGGTCGCGGCCCTCCGCGTTCGAATTCATTTCCAGGGAGAACATTGTTATTGTGGAGTGGCGGGCCGTGCCTCCCGCGGCCTCCAACCTTATCATGAAACTACAAGGTATTTTCCCACCGATCACGACTCCGTTCGATCATGAGGGCAACATCTATCTGGCCAAGATCCAGCACAACGTGGAAAAGTGGAACCTCACCGCGCTCTCCGGCTATGTGGTAATGGGTTCCACCGGCGAAAGCGTGATGCTGACCGAAGCCGAAAAGTTCATCGTGTGGGCCCTGGTGGCCCAGCACGCCGCCGCGGATAAACTGCTCATTGCAGGCACCGGCATGGAAAGCGTGCGCGAGACGGTTTCGCTCACCAACCGCGCCGCCGAAATGGGTTACAAAGCGGCCATGGTGCGCACGCCGCACTATTACAAGAATCTGATTAACCGCGGCGATGCGCAGATGCTGTTTTTCCGCGCTGTTGCCGACCGCGCCAAGATCCCGATCATCATTTACAATTGGCCGCAGACCACGGGCGTGGATATTCCCGCCGACGCGGTGGCCGCTCTTTCCGAGCATCCCAACATCATCGCCATCAAGGAAAGCTCGGGCAACTTGGAAAAAGTGATGCAGATGATCCGCGAAGTGAAGCACGGTTTCCAGGTGCTGGTAGGCTCCGCGCCGACGCTGTGGCCCTCGCTACTGATGGGTGCCTGCGGCGCCATTCTGGCTTATGCCAACGCCGCGCCGTATTCAGTGATTGCCATATGGGAAGCCTTCCGCACGCGCGAAGAAGCCGCCGGCCTGGACTGGCAGAACCGCATCGGACGCCCGTCCGCGCTGGTCACCACGCGATATGGGATTCCCGGCTTGAAGTACGCGATGGACCTGAACGGCTACTACGGCGGCCCTCCGCGCCTGCCTTTGACTCCACCCACAGCGGAAGCCAAACTGGAGATTGAGGCAGCCTTTCAGGACCTGAAGGGATAATGCTAACCGTTCCAAAATCGCGACTGACGAAACCCGTCTCGCCCAGGCCGCGTCGCTAGAGATGGTAAGCTGTCTGAAGAGGGCTTTTAAAATGGGTTGTGCAGCGTGAACGTTTCAACGCAGGCGGTGACCTGTAAAGCCGACCGATGCGGAGGCGTCCGGGACGCTGCCGACCTGCTCGTCGGCTACTTACGCAACTCTTGACGCCATGCCGCACCGCACCCTGATTCTCGCCTCTTGCCTGTGCGCATTGGCTGCCGCCGCCGAAGCTGAAACGCCGCTCGAGACGGGCTACAGGCAGATGTACGACCTCCAGTTCGCCGATGCCCATCGCACTTTTGAGAACTGGCAAAACACTCACCCTGAAGACCCAATGGGGCCGGTTTCCGACGCTGCTGCGTATCTGTTCGGCGAATTTGACCGCCTGCACATTTTGCAGTCGGAGTTCTTCACCCATGAGCAGCACTTCATCACCGACCACAGACTATCGCCCGACCCGGCCGTGAAGCTGAAGCTCGATGCCGCCCTCAACACCGCTCGCCGGCTGGCGGCGCGCTCGCCGCAAAATCCCGATTGCCAGTTCGCCACCATCCTGGCTAGTGGCCTGCACTCCGATTACCTGGCGCTGATCGATAAACGCTACGCTGCGTCCTTCCAGGAGATGAAAGGCAGCCGCATCTTGGCCGAGCGGCTGTTGGCCGCGCACCCGGGAATGTATGACGCGTGGATCGCCGTGGGCGTCGAGAACTACATGCTGAGCGTGAAGCCACTGCCCTGGCGCTGGCTGCTGCGGTTAGCCGGCGGCGAGACCGACAAGGCGTTTGGCATCGAAAAGCTGAAGCTGACTTCGGAAAAGGGCCACTACCTGGCGCCCTTTGCGAAACTGCTGCTGGCGGTGGCCGCGCTTCGCGACCACAATACATGGCGGGCCCGGACGCTGCTCGAAGGACTGGTGCACGAGTACCCGCATAACCCGCTCTACGCGCAGGAATTGGCGCGGCTGCAGCCTGAGGCCAGCGCCGGGGGCATGGCCAGAGCGATCCGGTAGACGAGTTCCGCCGCCTATATGCGAACTTTTCTCGTCGACAGCCCTCGGCACTTTTACACGACGTTTACATGGCGACAACATCCGCGTGCGCCGCGGTCGCTAACGTAGTGGGTAGTGGAGCGTGCTTCCGTCTGCCCGCTTGCGGGCCGGCTTCACAGCTCCCTATGCATCGAAAGCGCCGTTACATATGACGCCAGCTCCATCGCAAACCGCCGACGTCATCGTCATCGGCGCTGGCCCTGCCGGCCTGGCCGCGGCCATCGCCGCGCGCCGCCGCGGGTTTAACGTCACCGTAGCCGATCGTTCCCGGCCGCCCATCGACAAGGCCTGCGGCGAGGGCATCATGCCGGACGGCGTGGCCGCCGCACGCGCGCTTGGCATCTCGCTGGAAGAGGCGGACGCGCGGCCTTTTCGCGGAATCCGTTTTTGCGAACGCGTCCTGACGGTGGAGGCCCCATTCCCCCAAGGCAGCGGATTCGGGATACGCCGCACCGCGCTTCACGAGCTGATGGTGGAGCGGGCGGCCCACACGGGCGCGCGCTTGATGTGGGGCGCAAGTGTTACCGGGCTGGAACCTGGCGGCGTTCGCATTGACGGTCAACTCGTGCGCGCGCGCTGGATCGTCGGCGCCGATGGCGGCAATTCGATGGTGCGGCGCTGGGCCGGTCTCGAGGCTTGCGCACACCACACCCGCCGCTACGGCTTCCGCCGCCACTACCGCATCGCCCCGTGGACCGACTTCATGGAAATTCACTGGGGCGAAGCCTGCCAGCTCTACCTGACCCCGGTCGGCGCCGACGAAATCTGCCTGGTGCTGATCTCGCGCGATCACCGGCTGCGCCTGGACCAGGCTTTGCCGCGTTTTCCACTTCTCGCACGCCGCCTCGCCGCTGCCGCCGCCGCCTCCAGCGATCGCAGCGGAGTTTCGGCCACTCGCCGCCTGCGGCGCGTCTGCCGCGGCAACGTCGCGCTCTTGGGCGATGCCTCCGGATCGGTGGATGCCATCACCGGCGAAGGTCTCTGCCTCTTGTTTCAGCAGGCGGAAGCCCTCGCCGCAGCGCTGTCCGTGGGCGACCTCGCTCAATATCAGGCCGCCCACCGGCGGCTGCGCCGGCGCCCCGAATTAATGGCCAATCTGATGCTATTGCTCGACCGGCACGGCCGCCTGCGCAGCCGCGCGTTGCAGGCTTTCGCCGCCCGTCCCTGTTTGCTTTCCCGCATGTTGGCCCTGCACGTGGGCGAGCTTTCCTTTTTCGAGTCCGCCGCCAACGGGCTGGCCCTCGGCTGGCAAATGCTGACGTCATGATCCGGCACTTCCGCTCGGTCCCATTCCTGCCCGCCTGCGCCCTGGCGTTGATTTCGCCTCTGGGTGCGCAGGATCTCCGGCTCGAAATGGATCCCGCGCAATCCAAGGTTGAGTTCACCTTGGGCGATATACTGCACACCGTCCACGGCGCCTTCCAATTGAAGCGCGGCGCCATCCATTTTGACCCGGCTTCCGGTCAAGTTTCCGGTGAGCTTCTGGTGGACGCGCGCAGCGGCGCCAGCGGCAACGACACGCGCGACCGCAAGATGCACAAGGAGATTCTCGAAAGCCAGCGCTTTCCCGACATCGTGTTTCGCCCCGACCGCGTAGAGGGTAAGCTGCTGGCGCAGGGCATCAGCCAGATGCAGGTGCACGGGAGTTTCGCCATCCACGGTACCGAACATGAACTGACTGCGCCGGTCGAGGTCCGCGTGGCCGGAAGCCAATATGTCATCACCGCCCGCTTCACCGTCCCATATCAGAAATGGGGGATGAAAAACCCCAGCACGTTATTTCTGCGCGTGGATGATAAGGTCGAGATCACCTTGCACACCGTGGCGCATACGGTAAACCCGTTCCCGTCGCAGTAACCCGTGGGGCGGACGCTTTCGTTCCCCATCTGCGGGCGGCAAACTGTTGCGATCGCTCGCTGCGCACTGTCACGGAGTGCGGCGTGACAAGTGGCGGGTTGATTTTGCCGCCAATCTAAACGAACATAAGAACAAGGGATTTCTCACCGAGTGGAGGGGCGAACCATTCGCCGGATCGGACTGACCGCGGTCGCGGCCGTAATCGTTCTTACTGTGTCGTGGGCGTTCGCCCAATCCCCAGCGCCTGCCGCGCCCGGTGCTCTGGTAAATCAATACTGCATTTTCTGCCATAGCCAGAAACTGAAGACTGCCGGCGTGGTGCTGGAAGGCGTGGATTTCTCTCACCCGGGCGCCAACGCAGACGTGCTCGAAGAAGGTGCTGCGCAAGCTTCGAACCGGTGAAATGCCGCCGCCCGGAATGCCGCGCCCGGACAAAGCCGCCGTCGCGGCGTTCACCAACTGGCTGGCCGGTGCGCTCGATGCCGCCGCCGCCGCTCATCCCAATCCCGGCCGGCCCACCTTGCATCGCCTGAACCGCGCCGAATACTCCAATGCCATCCGCGATCTGCTGGCGCTCGACGTCAAGCCCGGAGCCATGCTTCCAGTGGACGATTCCGGCTACGGCTTCGATAACATCGCCGACGTGCTGTCGGTTTCCCCGGCGCTGCTCGAGCGCTACATCGCCGCGGCGCGCATGATCAGCCGCCTGGCGGTGGGCGATCCGCGCGCCGGCGTCTCCGAGGAGGAATTCGTTCCCGCCGAGTTGCGCCGCGCCGGCAACGCCCGCCGGCAGCGTAATCAGCGCTCCAGTGACGACCTTCCCTTCGACTCGGCCGGTGGTATGTCCTTTTCCTATTACTTCCCGCTCGATGGCGATTACATCATCCGCGTCAACGCGGGCGGCGGTGCCACGCCCCGCAAGTTCGAGGTGCGCCTGCCGGTCAAAGCGGGCCAGCGCACCGTCGGCGCTACCTTCCTGCGCGAATCTGCCAAGCCCGAAATGGAATCTCCCGGCGCGCGTGCCGGTGCACCGGCCCAAGGCCACAGGGAGCCCGCTGAACTCGATGTGCGCCTGGATGGTGTTGGCGTCAAGCGTTTCCAGGTTCCCGGCGGCGCACCGCTTCCGATATTCCGCGGCGTAGTCGTCGCCGGGCCTTACAACGCCACGGGCTCCGGCGACACCGCCAGTCGCGAAAAGATCTTCGTCTGCCGGCCGGCAGCCGCCCAGGACCAGCGCGCCTGCGCCCATACCATCCTCGCCACCCTTGCGGGCCGCGCGTTTCGCCGCCCGGTGACCGAAGCGGATATCCAGCCGCTGCTGGCCTTCTTCGATGACGGCAATCGCGAATCCGGTTTCGACTTCGGCATCGAGAAGGCTCTGCGCGCCCTGCTGGTCTCACCCGATTTTCTCTTCCGCATCGAACGCGACCCGCCGGGCCTCCCTCCGGGCACCGTCTACCGCCTGGGCGATTTCGAGTTGGCTTCGCGCCTTTCGTTTTTCTTGTGGAGCAGCGCTCCCGACGCGCAATTGCTCGATCTGGCCGGCCAAGGCAAACTACACGATCCGGCCGTAATGCGCGGCCAGGTCGAGCGGATGCTCCAGGACGCCCGCTCCCAGGCGCTGGTGGACAATTTCGCCGGCCAGTGGCTCTATCTTCGCAACCTCGCCATCGCCCGCCCGGATCCGGACGCCTTTCCCGAGTTCGATGAGAGCCTGCGCGATGCTTTCCTCGAGGAAACCGACCTGTTCTTTCAAAGCATTCTCCGCGAGAACCGCAGCGTTCTCGACCTGCTGGATGCAGATTACACCTTCTTGAACCAGCGCCTGGCGCAGCATTACGGCATACCGAATGTCTACGGTTCGCAGTTTCGCCGCGTCGCGCTCACCGGTTCTGAGCGCGGCGGCTTGCTCGGCCAGGGCAGCATCCTCACGGTGACCTCTTATCCCGACCGCACCTCGGTGGTGCAGCGCGGTAAGTGGATCCTGGAAACATTGCTCGGTGCGCCGCCGCCGCCCCCTCCCCCCGATGTGCCCGGACTGATACCCCACGGCAAGGATGGCCGCGTGCTGACGCTCCGCGAACAAATGGAGCAGCACCGCGCCAACGCCGTCTGCGCAAGCTGCCACTCCCGCATGGACCCACTGGGCTTCGCGCTCGAAAACTACGACGGCGTGGGCAGGTGGCGGACCCGGGATGCAGGCGGCCCCATCGATCCCTCCGGTACCCTGCCGGATGGCACGCGGTTTCAGGGTCCGGCCGGGCTCAGGCAACTCCTGCTCACCACGCGTCGCGATGAATTCGTTTCTACCTTAACCGCCAAGCTGCTCACCTATGCTTTGGGCCGTGGACTGGAGTATTACGACCTGCCGTCAGTGCGCCAGATCGTACGCCAGGCCGCTGCCGGCAACTACCGCGTCTCCGCCTTGATCGCGGGTATTGTAAATAGCACGCCTTTCCAAATGAGGAGGACCAGGCAACCATGATCGTCAGACAGAAATCTCTTGCCCGCCGCTCGTTTCTGCACGGCGCCGGCGCCGCTTTGGCTTTGCCGTTTCTCGATGCCATGGTGCCGGCGCTCGGCCGTGGCAGCAGCGTGCCCAAGCAGCCCCTGCGGCTGGGTTTCGTCTATGTGCCCAACGGCATCATCATGGATCGCTGGACCCCCGCCACCGAAGGCGCCGGCTTCACCTTCGCCCCCACCATGCAGGCGCTCGAGCCGTTCCGCGATCGCCTGCTGGTGTTGAGCGGCCTGGCCCAGGTGAACGGCCGCGCGCTTGGCGATGGCGCCGGCGATCACGCACGCGCCGGCGCCACCTGGCTCACCGGCGTCCATCCCAAAAAGACCGAAGGCGCCGACATCCATGCCGGCGTTTCCGCCGACCAGATTGCCGCCAGAACCTTCGGCCAGAGCACCCAGTTGGCTTCCCTCGAAATCGGGCTCGAAGAGCCCACCCTGGCGGGCGACTGCGATTCCGGCTATAGCTGCGCTTATACCAATACCATCTCCTGGCGCAGCCCCACCACGCCGCTGCCGGTCGAAGTGAATCCGCGCAACGTATTCGAACGCCTGTTCGGCGATGGCACGTCCACCGACCAGGCGGAGCGTCTGGCCAGCCTCAAAGAGGAACGCAGTATTCTCGACTATGTGAGCGGGGATATCGGGCGGCTCCAGTCCGGCCTCGGTCCCGCCGACCGTAACAAGCTGGCGCAGTACCTCGACGCCATCCGCGACATCGAACGCCGCATTCAGAAGGCCGAAGAGCAGAACGCCGATGTCAAGCTTCCGCTGATGGAGCGGCCGGCTGCCGCGCCCGAGGATTTTAGCCAACACGCCCGGCTGATGATGGACCTCATGACCATCGCCTGGCAGACCAACATGACGCGCGTGGTCAGCTTTATGATTGCGCGCGAGGGCAGCAACCGCAGCTATCGCTCGATCGGCGTTACCGACGGCCACCATTCCGTCACCCATCACATGCACGATCCGGTGAAGATCGAAAAAGTGGTCAAGATCAATCACTTTCACGTCGAGACCTTCGCTTACCTGCTCGACAAGCTTCGCTCTACCCAGGATGGCGATGGCAGTCTGCTCGATCATTCGATGATCCTGTATGGCAGCAGCATCAGCGATGGCAACGCGCACACTCACCATGACCTGCCGCTGGTGCTGGTGGGCGGCGGGAACGTACCCCGTGGCCTCCACATTCGCTATCCCAAGGAAACGCCCATGAACAATTTGCTCCTCAGCATGCTCGACCGCGCCGGCGTGCCGCCGCCCGAAAAGCTGGGCGACAGCACCGGCGAACTCAAGCTGCTCGCCGGCGTGTAAGGGTCCCGTCCGGGGTCATGTCTGACATTTGCCAATGCGGCTCCCTGTCGCGAAGATGTGGCGCACGCACTCCCGCGTGCCGCGGCGGCACTCATGCCGACGCTTGGTGGGGTAGGCTTCAGCCTGCCAACGCCCGCTTGCGGGCGCGTTCTTTCACGCCTAACGGAGTGCCCAACGCCGATAGCGTATTCGAAGCTGCCATTCCACAATCTGCCCACGCACCAACCGCGCGGTCAAAAGCCCTCGTCCGCCTCGTCGCCGCAGCCCTGTTGCTCGCGTCTCAACTGGCCGCTGCGGACCTGCGTCTGCTGGATGCCGTCAAGCGCCGCGATGACCGCGCAGTCATTGCCCTGATTGCCGGCAAGGCCGATCTCAACGCCGCGCAGCCGGATGGCGCCACCGCGCTGGCCTGGGCCGCGTACCTGGATGACACCGAGGCCGCGGATCTCTTGCTTACCGCCGGCGCCCGCGTCAATACCGCCGACGAATATGGCGAAACGCCGCTCACCCTGGCCTGCGCCAACGGCGATGCTTCGCTGGTTACAAAGTTGCTTGCGGCTGGCGCCGACCCCAACGCCGTCCGCTGGGATGGCGCCACCGCGCTAATGAGCGCCGCTAATGCGGGGAGCGTTTCAGCCGTCGATCAGTTGATCGAACATGGCGCCAGCGTCAATGCTGCCGAGTCGCGCCGGGGCCAGACTGCGCTCATGTGGGCCGCAGCCGAAGGTCACGACGACGTACTGAAGACGCTCATCCGTCACGGCGCTGACGTTCGCGCCGCGTCCCAGGCCGGATTCACTGCGCTGGTCTTCGCCGCTATCGAGAACGATGCCGCCGGCGTTCAACTACTGATTGCCGCTGGAGCCGATCCAAACGCCCCGCTCCCCGACGGCGTCAAACCGCTGAACGTCGCCGCGTCCTACAAATCTGCCGCCGCTGCCATCGCCCTGCTCGATGGCGGCGCTAATCCGAACGTAGCCGATGCCGGAGGCTACACGCCGTTGCACCTGGCTGCCCAATCGGGCGCGCTGGATCTGGTGAAGAGGCTCCTGGCTGCCGGCGCCAACCCTAACGCGCGCACCGCCGAACTCGATTCCCCCGGTCACGGCGCAGCCGGCGGCGGCAATCCGTTCCGCTTCGTTAGCGGCCGGCAGACCCCGCTGCTGCTGGCTGCCGGCGCTCATCAACTCGAGGTGATGCAGGCGCTTATTGCCGGCGGTGCCGATCCCAAGCTCAAGGCTCAGGACGGCGCCACCCTGCTGATGGCCGCGGCCCACAGCGGCCGCGTCGAGGTGGTCCGGTACGCTTACCAATTCGACCAGGATGTGCAAGCGGTCACTGCCTCTGGCGCTACCGTGCTGCACGCCGCGGTCAGCGGCACGGCCGCCACATCCACCCAGCAGCAGATCTGCGACGTCATCCGGTTTCTCGCCGCCAAGGGCGCTCCGCTGGACGAAAAGGATGCCCGCGGCCGAACCCCGCTCTCCCTGGCCGATATTCTCCCCATCGATCGAGCGGTGGAACTGCTCACCAGTCTGATCGAATCGACAGGCGCCACCCCCAAGATCCCCTCCGCGCGGTGAAGGAGCAAAACTGTAAGATCAGGACAGCCCGCCGCCGCGTCTGCATTGTGGGGCAGGTTGATTAACCTGCGCGCCGCTTGGCAATCGGCGCAGCCGGGCGCAAGCCCGGCCGTTGCGAAGCCGCCCTCCCTGGCAAGTCTCGATGAACGCGAATCAGCCAGTTCCGCTCCATCTGTGTTCATCTGTGTTGATCTATGGCCCGCCGTGTTTTCACGTTTTTCAGCCAGTCGCTAGAACGGCTGGATCTGTTCCCGCGCGGGATCGAAATCAATCCGCCGTTTTTGCATGTAGGCGATGTTGCCCAGGTGCGAAGCCTGCGCCGATCGGTGCCCCGCCAGCACGTCTCCGTTCGGCAACTGGCGCGATTTCACGCACTCCAGAAAGTTCTCCACATGGTCCATGTCGATGCTGCCGGCCGCCTGCACCGCCACCGGCACCGCGCCCCGGCCCGCCGTACGGAATTCGTAATGTTGCCGGTCGATGTACAGCCGTCCCTGCGTGCCGGCGATCTCCACCGCCGCGCCGCCGATGCCCGGAGCCAGCGTGGCTTCAAACGTCGCCGTGAATTCAGCCGGGTACTCCAGCAGCACGTTGATCGTGTCCGGCGCCGTCCGCCCGTCCTTGTAATAGTACACGCCGCCTGCCGCGACCGCCGAAGTCGGCACGTCGCAACCGAGGAACATGTGCACCACATCGATCCAGTGCGTGAACAGGTCCGTCACCTGCCCGCCGCCGAAATCGAGATACGCACGCCAGTTCCAATATTGCTGCGGATCCCAGTCGCGCCACTTCAGCCGGCCCAGGTAGTGGACCCAATCCAGGTCTTGCGGCTTGGTCTTGAGGTAGTCGGGCGCCTTGCGTAGATGGTAGCCGTTGCCGTACCACCAGGTGCGCGCCAGCGTGACTTTGCCGATTTTGCCGCTGTCGATATACTCGCGTTTGGCCTCGATATAATGCTTGCCCGAGCGCTGCTGCATGCCCACCTGGCAGATGCGGTTGTTGATCCGCGCCGCTTTCACCGCCAGCGGCCCTTCTTCGATGGTGAGGCTGAGCGGCTTCTCCACATACACATCCTTGCCCGCGTTGAGCGCGTCGATGGCGATCGGCACGTGCCAATGGTCCGGCGTGCCGATCAGCGCCACGTCGATGTCCTTGCTGTCGAGCAGCGACCGGTGGTCGCTGAATGCTCGCGCGTTGGGCGCGTCCTGTTTGGCTTTGTCGATCTGCGCGCCCCAGATATCGCACAGCGCCGTCACCTCCACCGTGCCGGTCTTAACGAAATTCCGCATGTCGTAGCGCCCGCGCTCGCCGCAGCCGATCAGGCCGAGCTGTATCCTCTCATTGGCGCCCGAAACGCGCGAGTATGATAACGCCGTCGCCGCGGTCACCCCTCGCAGAAAGCTTCGACGTGGAAAGGAAGTTTCAGACATAGCGCAATTATAGTCCCGCACGCGGAGCCGCGACCAAGCCGAGCGGAAGGGGTGCGAGACATGAAAATGGTGGCGTCTTGTATTCCGAGGCAAATCCGCTAATATCTGAGCGTATAGGTACGCAAGGCTGCGGCGCCAGCCCGAAGGGCGAAAGAAAATAAAAGAAAATAGCCCGCGGCGGTGGCAAGCTTGGAAGCGCGCCCAGCCTAATTCTCGGTCGGCAACTTCTCTATGTGATCGACCACGATCCGGTCCAGCGGCAATTTGCGCGCCTCCAGCTTGAGTCCGAGTTGCACCACGCTGGTGAAGATTGTGCCCGATGGCTCCGACGCCGCGTCGGAAGGCAACTTGCCCGCGTCGCCGCTGATGGGCGCCGCTCCAGGTATCGCCATCCCCGCGTTCCGGGCCGCGCTCTTGAGATCCTCCATCGTGAGGTCAAGCGCCACCTGGTAGTTGCCTTTGAGTTCCGTCATATCCACCACCGGCCGGTCGACAAAACGCGACAGCGCTTCGGCCAACTTAGGCATCGTCATCTTCTCCATCTCCAGGTGCATGCCGTTTGGGCTATAACTCATTTTGGCGTTCCCGTCCGGTCCGTGCACGGTGGCCGTTCCCGAGCCGTCGCTGTTGCGATGGAATTTCACCTGGGGATTCGCGTCGGAAGACGCCGATGCACCGGCGGCGTCGCCCGCGGCGGCATCGGGTTTCTCGGCCGTCGCCGCCGGCGGCGCGTCGGCCGGCGGTTCCTTCGGCGATTCCTTCATCTTGGGTCCGCCCTTGCCCACCACCAGCGCATACACAGAGCGTTCTTTGTTCTCGCGATGAACCGCCAGCTTGAACCTGTCGGCCAGCAGCGCCTGCAACATTTCCGGTACTTGCGCTTTGGTTGCGCCCTCCGGCATCTTGGCCAGAATGTCGAATCTTTCACCGATGCTACCCATCCAGTCCGGTCCCGATACCTGATACGTCTTGACGTCGTAAGCCAGACAGATCAAGTCGGTCAGGGACATGAAGCCAATGTCTACCCGCGCCGCGTCTGTCTTCATGCCGACGTGCATCTTGCCGCTCATCCAGTCGGAAGGGTTGGGCATGTTGGCCGGTTTGATGGTTGCCACCTCGAATGCCCATCCGCCCGCGGGCGGTTTCGGAGCCGTGGCCGCTGCCGGCGCTGCCGCTGCCGGTTTCGCATCGGCGGGCGGAGCGGCCGGCGTTTGTCCGAACGCCGCCGCCATGAGCAGAACCGCCAACACTAGGATGCCGGCGCATTTGCCGATCGGACTCGGGATGTTGTGTTTCATAAATGCTCCAAGAAACGACTTACTCACATGTTATAAGGACGGCCGCCGCCGGCGCGTCTTACATCCACTCAGTAACTCACCAGCCGCTCAATTTCGGCGATCAGGGTTTCGGTCTGCGGCAGAGTGGCGTTTTCCAGTTGCGGGTGGTAGCCCACCCAGGTATCGAGCGCGCCCACGCGGCCGACCGGAGCGTCCAACCGGTCGAAAAGCTCATCGGCGATGCGCGCCGCCAGTTCCGCTCCGTAGCCCCACGACAGGCAGTCCTCGTGCGCTACCATCACCCGGCTGGTTTTTGCGACCGAGGCGCGAATGGCCGGCCAATCGTAAGGCGCCAGCGTCCGCAGGTCGAGAATTTCGATGCTGGTTCCAGGTGCGCGCCGCTCAATATGCGCGGCCGCCAGCAGCGCCTTCTGTACCAGCGCTCCATAAGTCACCACGGTGAGTGTGCGCCCCGGCTTCACCACGCGTGCGCGGCCGAAGGGAATGGTGAAATCCGCGCCCGGGTGGGGCGAGCGGTTGTACGGCTCGCGGTAGAGGCGCTTATGCTCCAGGAACAGCACCGGGTCGTCGGCGCGCAGCGCCGTGCGCAGCAGGCCGCAGGCGTCGATGGCATTCGAGGGCATCACCACCCGCAGCCCGGGAATGTGCGTGAACTCCACTTCTCCGCACTGGCTATGGTAGATGGCGCCGCCGTTCAGATAACCGCCGATGGCTACGCGGATCACCGCCGGGCACGCGAACCCGTTGTGAGAGCGCCAGCGCAGCGTGGCCAGCTCATTGCGAAGCTGCATCATCGCCGGCCAGATGTAATCGAAAAACTGAATCTCGGCGACCGGCTTCAACCCGCGCGTGGCCATGCCGATGGCGCGGCCCACGATGCCGGCTTCCGCCAACGGGCTGTTGAACGCGCGCCGCGATCCGAATTCGCGCTGCAAACCGGCGGTGACTTTGAACACGCCGCCCTTGCCTTTTACCTCGCGCAAAGAGGCTTCGCGGCTGCAATCGGCCACGTCTTCGCCGAAGACCACCACGGCCGGGTTGCGCCGCATTTCCTCGCGCAGCGTGGCGTTCAGCAGATCCACCATGGTCATGGGAGGCCCGCTGAACTGCGCCCGCGCGGTGAAAGAGTCCGCGGTGGGATCGACCGTGCCCGAATAGAGATGCGTCAATGCAGTATCCGGCGCCGGTGCTTCGTCAAGCAGCGCCTGGTGAGTGGCGGCGTTAACCTCTTCATCGATTTCGTGCGTGATGCGCTGCAGCATGAAGCGGTCGATCACGCCCTCGTCGATCAGGAATTTCGGAAAGCGCAGGACCGGATCGCGCTCCGCTTCGGCGGCGCGCTCGGCGGCGGTTTTGTAGAGCCGCTCGTCATCGGACAGCGAGTGCGAGTATGGCCGGATGACATGCGCGTGCACCAGTGCCGGCCCTCTTCCCTGCCGGCACCATTCCACCGCGGCTTTCATCGCCCGATACGACGCTAGAAAATCCGTGCCGTCCACTTCCTGGCGCGATAGCCCGGGAAAACCTTCGATCAGCCGCGAAATGCTGCCGCCCGCGGTCTGCGCCTCGATGGGCACGGAAATGGCGTAGCCGTTGTCTTCCACCAGGAACAGCAGCGGCAGGCTGCCCAGGCAAGCCGCGTTCAGCGCCTCCCAGAACTCGCCTTCGCTGGTGGCGCCGTCGCCGCAGGTCACCAGCGTGACTTCGCCCTCGCGGCCGTGGTAGCGCCACGCCTCCGCGCAGCCCACCGCTTGCAGGAACTGCGTGCCGGTGGGCGACGACGCGCTGACGATGTTCCATCGCGCGTGCCCCCAGTGCGACGGCATCTGGCGGCCGCCGGAGGCCGGGTCCGCGGCCGCGCCAACGGCCTGCTGCAGCATTTCGTGCGGCGTTACTCCCAGCGTCAGGCACAGGGCGCGGTCGCGGTAGTAAGGGTAGATCCAATCTTCGCCGGCGCGCAGCGCCATCCCCGCGGCCACTTGCAGCGCCTCATGCCCGGCCCCGCTGATCTGGAAGAAGATCCGGTTCTGCCGTTTCAGCGCCACCTCCCGGTCGTCCAGCCGGCGGGCGGTGTGCATCAGGCGGAAGGCGCGGATGAGCTGCTCTGGCGCGAGCCCCCCGAATCGCTGGTTGCTCGCGTCTTCGGATGCGGTGGATGCAATCGTAGCCACGCTCGCGTGCTCCCAGAGAACAGTGTAGCGCGCCGGGCCGCATATAGCCCGCCGCATCGAAACTCGCGCACAGGCGGCCTCGGTTATACTGCGAAGAATCCGCTATGGCTAGGCGCCTCATCGAGTCCCCATCCATTGACCCGCGACACACGTGTTTCCGGCTGGAGATTCGCCAGTCCAGAATTCACCGTCGCGGTGTTTACACGCTCGAACCCGTACCGGCCCGCCGCAAGGTGATCGAATACACCGGCGAGCGCATCAACCGGCGCGAAACCAAGCGCCGCGGCCAGGGATCGGTCACCTACCTGTTCGCGCTCGACAATTACTGGGCCATCGACGGCGCTGTAGGCGGTTCCGGCGCCGAGATCGTCAACCATAGTTGCGATCCGAACCTCCGCGCCTGCGTCTTCAAAGGGCATATCCTTTTTATCAGCAATCGCCCGATCCAAAGCGGCGAAGAACTCACGGTCGACTACGGCTTCTCGGAAAGCGTCAAGCACGTCCGCTGCTGCTGCCAGAGCGAAAACTGCCGAGGCACCATCAACCTCAAACGCCGGTGAGCGCGAAGCCCGGAAAGGAATACTGGCCACAGATGAACGCAGATGAACACAGATGAAGACTGACGGTCGACTACGGCTTCTCGGACACTGTCAAGCACGTCCGCTGACTGCCAGAGCGAAACTGCCGGGGCACCATCAACCTCAAACGCCGGTGAGCGCGAAGCCCGGAAAGGAATACTGGCCACAGATGAACGCAGATGAACACAGATGAAGACTGACGGTCGACTACGGCTTCTCGGACACTGTCAAGCACGTCGGCTGCTGCCAGAGCGAAAACTGCCGGGGCACCATCAACCGCAAACGCCGGTGAGCGCGAAGCCCGGGAAGGAATACTGCCACAGATGAACACAGATGAAGACTGACGGTCGACTACGGCTTCTCGGACACTGTCAAGCACGTCGGCTGCTGCCAGAGCGAAAACTGCCGGGGCACTGTCAACCTCAAACGCCGGTGAGCGCGAAGCCCGGGAAGGAATACTGCCACAGATGAACACAGATGAACACAGATGAAGACTGACGGTCGACTACGGCTTCTCGGACACTGTCAAGCACGTCGGCTGCTGCCAGAGCGAAAACTGCCGGGGCACTGTCAACCTCAAACGCCGGTGAGCGCGAAGCCCGGGAAGGAATACTGCCACAGATGAACACAGATGAACACTGACAAAAACAAAAGACTAATGATTTTTGAGATTTTTGGGTTTCTTATCTGTGTTCATCTGCGGCTCGAAAAGTTCTTGACCGCTGAGCTACGCCCTAACGTTTCTTCCCCGGCAGGCCGGCTGGGTTTTCGTGGGTGCGCTCGCGGAACTTGCCGCGAAGGCTGGCGGCAAGGGAAACGGCCGACTCGCCGAACCGGTCGCGCATGTGGTCGGCGGCGGCCAGGGCGCGCTGCCAGCGCTCGTGCGCGTGGTCGTCCAGCAGGTCCAGTTGCGCCTGCTCCTCCGACCACCCCGATACATGAACGCCCAATAGCCGCACCTTCGCGCTCTTCTTCCAGTTGCGGTGGAACAGCGTGCGGATCTCCTCGAACAGTTCGGTATCGAGTGCGGTCGGGCGCGCCACCGAATGCGCGCGCGTAATGGTCGAAAAATCCGTGTATCGCAGCTTGAGCTGGATGGTGCGCGCGCTCAAGCCATGCTCGCGCAGACGGCGGCCTACCATCTCGCTCAACTTGGCGAGGGTGGCTTCGATCAGCGCCAGGTCCGCGGTGTCTTCGTTAAAGGTGTGCTCGTGGCTGATTGACTTGGGACCCTCTTCGGCGCCGATTTCGGTATCGAACCAGCCGCCCGCGTCCAGGCCCTGCGCTTTGCCGGCCAGGGCGAGGCCTACTTTTCCGAAGTGCTGTTCGAGAAGTGCTTCGTCGAGCTTCGCCAGGTCTCCCACCTTGCGAATCCCGAGCGAGTGCAGATTCTTCTCGCTCACCTTGCCCACGCCGGGGATGCGCCGCACATCGAGCGGCGCCAGGAACGCGGCTTCGCAGCCTGGCACCACCCACAGCACGCCGTTTGGTTTGGCCTGGTCGGAGCAGATTTTGGCCACCAGGCGGGAGGCGGCGATGCCGATCGAACAGTTCAGCTTGGTGGCAGCCTGGATCCGCTCATGCAACAAATGTGCGGCGCGCAGGGGTGGACCGTAGAGCCGCTGAGTCCCGGTGACATCGAGATAGGCTTCGTCGATCGAAGCCATTTCCACCAGCGGCGTGAACCCGCAGAGCACGTCGTGGACTTTCTGCGAGTACTCGCGATACCGTTCCGGATGGCCGTCGACGAAGATGGCTTGCGGGCACATCTTGTAAGCCGTGCGCAGCGGCATGGCCGAATGCACGCCAAAGCGCCGCGCCGCGTAAGACGCCGCCGATACCACCCCGCGCTCGTTAGGCCGTCCGCCGACCACCACCGGCTTGCCCTTCAGCGCCGGGTCAAACAGCTCTTCCACGGACACAAAGAACGCGTCCATGTCGAGATGGAAAAACGTCTTCACTTCCTAACCAGGATACCCTCCGGCGCACCGGCAAAGACTGCACGGTCGCGTGGGGCGGGACAACCAGATGAGAAGGCTCCGGATTCCAGGGACACGTGTGGGTATCCGAGCGTGCAGGTACGCAGCGCGGCGTCTTCAGCCGGGAGGGCGCCTCTTATCGCCGCAGCTCACTCAGCGGGCTACTATCTTCGATCCTCCGGAGCTGGAATCGCACCTAAGGCTGGAACGTAGTGTCCACATCCGCGTGGCACGCGCAGGGCTCCTGCGCCGCACAGTTACAAACCAATGAGAAAGCACAGTTAGTGTCCGAAGACAACTGCTTCGGCGCCTGCCAGTGGTCCTATAATCTCGTTATGAAACGGCGTGCTGCGCGGGCAGCAATACTTTTCTCGATAGCCATTGTCTCCTGCCATGCGCAGCCTTCTACCGGAACTCTGTCGGGCCGGGTCTTGACGATTGCCAAGGGCGGCGACATCAAGCCGGCACGCTTGGCCCATGTGTTTCTGGCTTCGGGCGACGACCAGGTTACGCTTCAGCAAAGTGTGGATAGGGCCTTGGCGAAGCGCCTGGACGATATCAAGAACGGCACCGATCCGCAAGAGGCGTGCGTTATCGCGTCGATGTCGATACACGAGGCCGTAAAGAGCGGTTCGAATATACAGACAGTTGATACCGACGAGGACGGTTCATTTGACCTGCATAAGCTTACGGCGGGCACCTACGCCATCGTAGTTATAGGTGCCGCGAACGGGTATCAATCCGTTTGGTATTCAACCACAACAGTCACAGCCGGGAAACGGCAAAAAGTCAAAATGTCGGAACCGGTATTGGCTTGCGAGTAGTCTGAAACGTGCGGTACAGTCGCGCCTCCACCACGTGTGAGTAGTGCTTGCCCTCAGCTTACTGCCTTCTTCCGAAATTTCCTGATGCCGTGCGCGACCATGCCGATGTCGATGGCGGCTAGCGCGGAGGCCGTGATCCACCTGGCGATGTGCGGCACCCCCGGCGCCAGCGTTCCGCGCAGGCCCTCGCTCGCGTAGACCACCGGGTTCAGCAGCACCGCGTACTGCAAGCCGGGGAAGGCGCGCAGGAACGACCACGGGTAGTAGACGCAGCCGAACATCAACATCGGCGTCAGGATGATGCTGAACATCAGTCCGATTTGGGTGGCGCCGACGCTGCAACCCAGAGCCAGGCCACCAGCGGCGGCCAGCAACGCCACCAACAGGCAGAATGTGGCGAACGCGAACGGATGCGCGAAGCTGATGTTGGCGCCCGAGCCCATGGTCACCCACGCCGCCGGAATCACCACCAGCCCGGCCACCAGGGCCTGGATCATGCCGGCGATGAGTTTTTCCACCGCCAGCCAGCCGTTTTCGATCGGCGCCAGCAGCCGGTCCTCGATTTCGCGGCTGAATTGAAATTCCGTGATCAGCGGCATCGCCACCGCCTGCACGCCGGCAATCACCATGCTGATGGCGATGATGCCCGGCAGCAGCACGCTCTTGAAGCCGGCCTGCATGAGGCCGCCCGAGGTAAGCACGCGTCCGAAGATGAAGGTGAACAGCAGCGGCTGCAGCAGATTCTGCACCAGCACCATGACCAAACTGCGGCGGGCGACGTGACCGTCGCGCGATAGTAGGGCGTAGAACGTCTTCCAGTTCACTCGCGCAGGCTCCTTCCGGTGTGGTGCAGGAACAGGTTTTCGAGGCTCGGCTCCTGAATGTGAACGTCGTGCAGTTCGGCGCCGGCCGATTGCGCGGCGGTGACGATGGATGCAATCAGCGGCCCGCCCCGGTCGGCGTAAACATCGACGCCAGCCGAATTGGTTGCGTGTACTTCCGTCACGCCGGGCAAATCGCGAAGCCGGCGAAGCAATTCCTCCGGCGCCCGATCGAAACGCAGGCGCAGCAGATAGCCGCCGGGGATCGACGATTTCAGCGCTTGCGGCGTTCCCTGGGCGATGATCTTGCCGTGATCGATGATGGCCAGGCGCTGGCACAGTTCGTCGGCTTCCTCCATGTAGTGCGTGGTCAGCACGATGGTCTTGCCCAGGCTGCCGTAACCGCGAATGATTTCCCACAGCATCAGGCGCGTCTGCGGGTCGAGGCCGGCGGAAGGCTCGTCGAGGAACAGCACTTCGGGATCGTGCATGGTGGCGCGGGCGATGGAGAGGCGCTGCATCAGGCCACCGGACAATTCGCGGACCATCTGGCCGGCGCGGTCGGTGAGCTTGAATTTCTCGAGTTGCTCATCGGCTCGGCGCGCCCGCTCACGGGCACTTTGGCCGAAATAGGCGCCATGAAACAGCAGCACCTCGCGGGTGGTCAGCGCAAAATCCAGATTGGGCCGCTGCGGCACCACGCCGATCACGCGCTTGGCCTTGACCTGCTGCTTCCAGACGTCGAACTCGCCCACGAAAGCGCGGCCGCTGGTGGGCTCGGTGCGCGTGGTCAGGATGCCAATTGTGGTGGATTTGCCGGCGCCGTTCGGCCCCAGCAGGCCAAAGATTTCGCCGGCCGGAATCTCCAGCGAGATGCCATCGAGCGCCAGAATCTCTACCTTCTTTTTCTTCTCCTTCCGGCCGCCGGAACGAGTCGGGCCGAAGGAGAAGCCCCGACCGCCGGCCGCGGAGGGTGGCGGCGAATCATAAACCTTGCGCAAATTCTCGATGCGAATCCCGATTCCCATGGATCACACTTCCGCTTTCTTGCTTGGATAGATTTGATCCACCTCATGGCGGGCGCGATCCAGGATTTGTCGTACCCATTCGACACCCTCGGGCCGGCTGCCGGCCCGGACGACCGCCAGAAAACTGGCTCGGGCCAGGGCTGAAAGCGGGGCCAGCAGGGTCAGCCCATCCGGCCCCACCTTGGCCATGCACTCTCCCCAATTCTCATAATGCCCGGCGCGCTCCCAAATGCGGCGCACCGCATCGGGATCGCGCGCTAGCTCGGCCCGACCGGACTCGGTGAGATGGTAGACGCGGCGGCCGCCTTCCTGCGTGCACTCGATCAGCCCCTCGTCTTCCAGTTGTTGCAGGGTGGGGTAGACGCTGCCGGCGCTGGCGTGGTAGACGCCGCCGGAGCGTTCCTCCATTTCTTTCATCAGTTGGTATCCGTGCTTGGGCCCCTCGTTCAATAGCGAGAGCATCGCGAGCCGGATTTCGCCCGTTTCGAAGAACCGCGCGTGGTGGCCGGCCTCGAAAAACCGCGGAGACCCGAAAGCGAAGCCGCTCCAGGGCCAATTACCAGACGTCCAGGATTCCTTCCTCATGATATATCGTACGATATATCAAACGGCATATCGAGCGCAAGGGGGGAGGGGCGCTGCGGTCAGTATTGCGAGGCGGTTTTTATGTCTTCCCGTACCGGTCGCTGCACGCCTTCGAGCAGAAGTGCACGACCTGACCATTGACCGTGCGGGTCAGGCTGGTTGCAGTTGAGACGTAGGTGCCGCAGACGGGATCCTTCTTCAATTCGCCGCCGGCCTGGACCGATGGCACACCCCGCTGACGGCGCGCCGACGGGTTGCGGAACCGGGTGAGGAAATTGCCGAGCAAAGACCGGACGACCAGGAACAGCAGCAGAGGAAAAACAAACTCGACGAAGAATGCTCGAATCATGAGATCGGGGCAGAAGGGCGCCGCATCTGCCCCGGGTTGCGTCTACGATTACTTCTTTTTCTTCTTGCCGGCGTCGGGATTCTTGTACTCCGTTTGGATAGGGGAGCCGAGGGTGTCCAGCATAGCCTTGGCTTCCTGCGCGTGCGGACCATCGGGAGTCAACTGCAGATACTTCTGGAAAGCTTCCACGGTCCCGGGAACCGGGAGGATCTTCCCGTCCTTGTCATACGACGCTTTGGCCACCAGGGTGAGGCCATATTGGTAGAAAGCTTCGGCATAGGGCGGTTCGATGGAGATGGCCTTCTTGAAGGCTTCACTGGCCGCGTCGTTGTGGCCGCCGTTCACTTCGAGCGCGCCCAGGTTGTAATAATACTGTCCGGCGCCGGACGGATTGAGCGTGGCGGCTTTCTCGAGCTCGGCCTGCGCTTCGTCGAACTTCTTCTCTCCTGCCAGTGTCAGCGCGTAATTGTTATGGAGGCCGGCCTCGTCGGGATGGACGGCGATCGCTTTGACCCAGGTGTCGGCCGCCTTCTGCATGTCGGCGTCAGCGTCGGCGCCCGTTTTGGTCTTCGCCCGCTGCTCGTAAGCCTGAGCCAGGCCGGACCATACGGCGGTCTGCTTGGGGTCCACTTCCCCCGCCTTATTGAAGTTCTCGATGGCCACGTCATACTGCTTGTTATCCAGGGCGGTCTTGCCCGCGTTGAAGGCTTCGTTGAGTTCGGCGTTCTTCTTTAGGTTTTCTTTCTGCTTGGCGTAATATTCCTCGATCGCCTTCTTCTGCTCGGGGCTCAGGCCGCGCTCCTGGTCTTTGGAGAGGTTGCTACCGGTTGCCGCGGCCTTTTGCACGGCGGCCGCTTGCGCGGCAACCGCTTGGAGGTCAAAGTTGACGACCTTGTTCATGCTCGTGGTGGTGATTACGTTGTTGACCTCATCCATCTTCTTGCCGTCGACTTCAACCCAGACATGAAACTTGCCCAGGGGCAGCCCGCTATAAAGGAAATGGCCGCTTTTGTCGGTCTTGACGGTGTACGGGTGCTTAGTCTTAATATCAAGGCGATCAATTTGGATCACGGCTCCCTTAACAGGGTTACCGTCCACGCCCTTCACCACTCCCTCCATAACGGTCATCTGGGCAAAGGCTGGGAGTGCAGCCAGCAGCAGTCCGGCCAGGACGGCAGCCGCAGTCTGGATCTTCATGAAACCTCCAACTTGAGAGTTGCGCGTACGAAATTCGAGTATACCGCACTTGACCTGTATCACCCTTACAGCGGCCCGTGCAAGCGCGCAGGGCGCGCGCGAGTGCAACGCCGAACTATTCGCCGAACAGACCGATCTGCGCTTCGGGCTCAACCTTCGGACGGCGCCGTTTGAGTGGACTGCCCACCACTCCCAGCACTTCGACCGAACGTAACGCGGGGCGCGGCAGAAATACGCGTTGCTGCGCACTGTAGGGGTGAGGTGGAATCACGCTGAATCCGTATGGTTCGACCGGCAGCAGATTGTTCGGCATGACGCCTTCCATGACCTCCCCGTCGCGAAAAGTGAATCGCATCCAGAGACCCTCCATTTTCGGGCGGTTGAGGAAAACGGGGCGCTCGACTTCGGCTGCGGCGTCGAAATCGCGCACAAACGAGATGCTCTTGATTTCGGTGTAGGGCACGTTCAAGATCTGGCCGTCGGCGGAGAGCAGCTCAACTCCCGCAGGTTGAAGATAAGAAAGAGGATTAACGTACCCGGCGAGGCTCTCGCGCTGGAATCGCCGGATCACAGCCTTTTTGGTGGTGGAGGTTGCCAAGGGTAGCTCTTTTTTTTCAACTATGTTTCAATCATTTCGGCGCTTATTGTATCATTGGCACGATGGCAGAAGCGCTGGCGGAGGAAGCGGGCGGCCTGAAAGGACATGGGCGCGCGTTTCTCGACTATTGCCGCGTGGAAAAAGGCCTGTCGGCCAACTCGATCAGCGCCTATGGTGCTGATCTTGAGCGGTTTATCGGTTCTCTCGGCGGCCACTCGGAACTCCCCGGACCGGATTCGCTGCGTCTTTATATTGATAGTTTATACCGGGGCCGGTTGAGTAACCGTTCAGTTGCCAGGCACTTAGCCACACTTCGCTGTTTTTTCCGCTTTTTGTTGCAGGAGGGCGTTATCGATTGGGACCCGGCTCAGGAACTGCGGCCCCCGCGGCAATGGCAGACCATCCCTAAGCTACTCAACCTGGAGGAGATAGAGAAGCTGATCCAGGCGCCCAACACGGCCCGGCACACCGGCCTGCGCGATCGCGCGATGATCGAGCTGCTATACGCTTCCGGCCTCAGGGTTTCCGAATTGTGCCGGGTGGGAGTGGGCGACCTTGACGCCCGGATGGGTTACGTGCGGGTGACGGGCAAGGGCAACAAGCAGCGACTGGTACCGGTGGGGCGGGAGGCGATTGCCGCCGTCGAGCTCTACCTGGCCGAGGGCCGTGGACCTCTGCTGAAGGGCCGCGCCAGCCGCTACCTGTTTGTGACCGCGCGCGGCGGTTGCCTCACGCGGCAGGCGTTTTGGAAACTGCTCGCCGGTTATGGACGCAAAGTTCAAATCTTCCACGGGCTAACGCCGCATGTTCTGCGCCACAGTTTCGCCACCCACCTGCTGGATGGTGGAGCGGACCTGCGCAGCGTTCAGGTCATGCTGGGCCACACGGACATTTCGACCACCCAGATTTATACGCACGTGATGCGGTCGAGACTGAGGGAAACGGTTCAAAAGCATCATCCCCGCGCCTGAAGGATGGCTACGCCAATCCGGCGCGGACCTGGTTGATAAGTTCGAGAGCGCACTTCGATGAGCGACTACATCTACATCCTGGAAAGCCACCTCAGCCCGGACCAGAACCAGGTTTTGAGCGAGGTGATGGCCGCCGCGGGACAAGCCAACCTGAACTTGTTTCTGACCGGCGGCGCAATGCGCGACATGCTGGCCGGTTTCCAGATTCGCGATCTCGATTTCGTGGTGGAGGGCGCGGCCCTGAAACTCGCCAAAGCGGTGGCCACCCACTCCGGCGCCGCCATTGTGTCGGCCGACGAGAACCGGAAGAGCGCGGAACTCGTGTTTCCGAGCGGCGCCACCGCGCAAATCGCCATGTCCCGGCAGGAGAAGTACCCGCGCAGCGGCGGCAAGCCGCAGGTAACGCCAGACACCATTCAGGAGGATTTGCGCGGCCGGGACTTCACCTGCAACGCGGTTGCACTTTCGCTCAATAAAACATCGCGCGGGCTGCTGCTGGATCCGCTGAATGGCCTGGCCGACATCGAGCGCCGCGAACTGCGCGCGGTCAGCGCTTATGGATTTTACGATGACCCCACCCGCCTGCTGCGGCTGGTGCGATTGAGCATACGGTTGGGTTTCGCGGTTGAGGAGCGCACCGCGATGCAGGTTGCCAACGCCCGCGAAGCCGAAGTCGAGAAGGCAATCCCGCCGCGCACTTTGGGGGCGGAACTGAAGCTGATCGGGGCGGAGGATAACGCCGCCGAGATCGTCGAAGCGCTGGCGCAGGCCGGATTGCTGCCCCTGTTTTCGCCCGCCTTGGCGGCCAGCCACCCGCACCGTGCCGGGCTGGCAAAATTCGAGAAGATCGCCCGCATGCTGCCCGACGAGATCCAGACCCGCGCCGCCCGCTTCGGGCCCTTTATGTACGCCTTGACGGAGAAGCTGAGCTCGCGGGAGAAGCAGGCGCTGGCCAAGCATCTGGAAATGTCGAGGGCGGACACCAATCAGTGGTTGCAACTGGAAGCGCGTTCGAAGAAGCTGGCGGCGGCGCTACGTTCGGCGCGAATCCGCAAACCTTCGCAGGTGTACCAGTTGATTTCCACCGCCGCACCCGACCAGGTGATGTTTCTCATGTATGCTTCGCCGCTGAAGCCGGTGCAGGACCGCCTGCGCGCCTATTTCCAGAAATATCTGCCGGCAGTGCAGGAGATTACGCCCGAAGAGTGGGCGAAGGTCGAAGTCAAGCCATCGCGCCAGCACAAAGCGCGCGAGGAATTCATCGCCAACCGGCTGGATCACCGTGCCCCACGCAAGCCGCCGCCCGAACCGCTGCCGCCGCCACCGGCTCCAGAACCCGTCATGGCGCGACGCGCGCGCTAACGGCCGCAATCCAGATGGATTGCCGATCTGGCCGCAGTTGCCATTGCCGGCGCCGATCCACCCACGGCAGTTGTGGCGCCCACTGCCGCATGCCGTGCCCAATGGTTGCCGATGCCAACGCGTCGCTCAGGAATCGGCATGGCGCGCATCATCCTTGCCGGCGGCCGGGCCGCTCGTCCCGGCGATAACCGCTCGTCAGGAATCAGCACGGGGTTCAGCTATGCCGTGGGAGGACGCGCGGCGTGTATTGCCGGTATTTCGAAAAAGCCCGCGGAAGCCTGTTCAGAGTTCGCTCTGGCTCAGACCGTATTTCTCTCGCAGGGCCGCGATTGCGGTGGCGAGCGCATCCTCCGGCGCCATGTAGGCGCGAAGCATTGTGTCCAGCTTTCCAACGCCGTCCGGGTAAGTGTCTCCTTTGTAAGTCGCGCTATGCTTGAAATCCAGAAACTGAGGTGCGGACTGTTCCAGCAACGCGCGAATATTCTGAAGCGTCCGCTGCCGCTTGGTGAGTGCAGTGGTCAGCACATCGCGGACGTCCACTGGGTACTCCTCCTTGAGAGGCTGGCTGTCGATTGCGTGACGCACCTGACTCAATTGCGAGCTGATTGCCACGGCCGATTTCGCCAGTTGGGTAGCCTCTGCGGCGTTTTGATCCAACTCGATTCCGCGGCCCGCTCCGTTTGCCACGATGCCGCCGCACCAGGCGCGAGCGTTAGTTACCAGCTCCTTTTCGTTCGCGTTCGCGCTCGAGAAAGTCGCCCTTTCCTGGGTGAGCGCCTTCGCAAATTGAACTGCTTCAAGCCGTTCTTGCTTGCCACATCCTGTAATGGATGCGATGCCAGCCAATAATAAGCAGAAGCGCAAGTGTAAGATGCGCATATCCGTTACCTCGTGACGGCCTAAGTATAGGCCGTTTCCCCGAGGGTGTCCATCGCTCGCGCCCACGTCATCTCCCGCGAGATAGACTTGTGACAGAGGGGACAGCGAATGGCGCACGGTACGGAATATCACAAGAACAACGGCGGGAGCGATTCTCCACATGACTCTGCGCAGTCGCCGGTTGTTGAGACCGATGTCGAGATTAAGACACCCGATGGCGTCTGCGACGCTGCCTTCCTGTATCCAGCTAGTAGTTCCCACCCCGGCGTATTGGTCTGGTCGGATGCGCTGGGCCTGCGCCCCGCGATGCGCGACATTGGCAAGCGCATGGCCGCAGAAGGATACGCGGTGCTGGTGCCAAACCCCTTCTATCGGTCGGCCAAGGCTCCGCTATTCGACGCCTCGTTCAGCTTCCAGAACCAGGCCGACATGGCGAAGTTGCAGCAAGTGCGCGCCCCGCTGAGTGTGCCTGGCGCGGCTGAGAAGGATGCGGCCGCTTACATTGCCTTCCTGGACGCTCAAGAACAGGTCGACAAGGCGAAAAGAATTGGCGTTCAAGGCTACTGCATGGGTGGGCCGTTGGTTGTCAGGACCGCGGCCGCACTGCCCAATCGCGTAGGCGCCGCCGCGTCTTTCCACGGCGGGGGCTTGGTTACGGACAAACCCGATAGTCCGCATCTGCTGGCATCGAAGATCAAGGCTCGGATGTATTTCGCTATCGCGTCGAATGACGACACGCGTCAACCGGAAGCTAAAGACAAGCTCAGAGAGTCGTTTGCGGCGGCGAAGGTTCCCGCAGAGATCGAAGTCTATCCGGGAACTCTGCACGGCTGGTGCATGCCGGACATGCCGCTGCAGAATGGCATGCCGATCTACAGCCAGCCCGACGCCGACCGCGCCTGGCGCAAACTTGTGGCTTTGTATAGAACTGCGCTCGCCTGAACTCCGGCCCACCCTCCACCGCCGCCTATTGGCACGGGCATCAACGGGGCAGCGAGTTAGAATGAGGCTGCAAAGACTAACAGCTCGGGAGCTATCGGTGCGGAACCTCATTGTGCTTGGGATGGTTTTAGCGGGAGGCGTTTTGCCTTCGCGTGGCCAATCGTTTTACCCTGCGCGGCTCGACGATCCAAAGGCCGTTTACCTGACGCAAGATCGATTTCCGGTTCGCGGCGACGGCCATGCGGACGATAGTGCAGCGATTCAGGCCGCCATCGACAAGGTTGAAGAGACGACGGGCGAGGGGATCCTGTTCATTCCGGAGGGCCGCTATCGTATCACCCGTACCATCTATGTCGGGCCGGGCGTTCGGCTGATCGGCTATGGCGCGAAGCGCCCGGCGTTCGTGCTGGCGGATGGAACGCCCGGGTTCCAGCAAGGAATCGGTTGCATGTTTTTCTTCGTGGGGCGGAGACTGGGTGGCCTGCCTCCGGGACGGGACTTCCGTGTGCCTGAGCCGCCACCAGGAACGGTTCCGCCGAATCGGACCATCGTCGATGCGAACTCCGGCACCTTCTATTCCGCGATGAGCAATATCGATTTCGAGATTGGCAGCGATAATGCGGCGGCGGTCGGAATCCGTTTTCACGTTGCCCAGCATGGGTACCTGGCTCACATGGATTTCTGGATTGGCTCTGGCCTTGCTGGCGTCCAGGACGCGGGCAACGAAGCGGAGGACCTGCATTTTCACGGCGGCCGATATGGCATCCTCACCCGCAAGCCGTCGGCGGCATGGCAATTCACAGTCATCGATTCCACGTTCGAGGGCCAGCGGGAGGCGGCGATCCGGGAGAACGAAGCGGGACTGACCCTGGTCCACGACGAGTTCCGGAACGTACCCACCGCAATCGCGATCGACCCGCATTATTCAGACGAGCTCTGGGTGAAAGACGCGCGCTTCGAGAGCATCAGCGGCCCTGCCATTGTGATCGGCAATGAAAATAGCCGGATGACTGAGATCAATGTGGAGAACATCGTATGCCATAGGGTACCGGTGTTTGCGCGATTTCGAGAGAGTGGGCGGCAGCTTGCGGGAGCCGGTGAGATATACGAGGTACAGACGCTTTCGCATGGACTGACTCTGGCTGCGGAGGGCGCCCTCGGCGAGATCAAGACGAGCTATGATGCCGTGGCGCTGAAAACTCTGCCGGCGGCCATGCCGCAAGCGATCCGGGGTTTGCCGCCGATTGCGGAATGGGTGAATTTGCGGGCCCTGGGTTCGAAAGGCGATGGCGTGACCGATGAGACCGCTCTCCTTCAAAGGGCGATCTCTGAACATCCGGTGATCTATATTCCTTCCGGCCACTACATTGTCAGCGACACCCTCAGGCTGCGTCCCGACAGCGTGCTGATTGGGCTGCATCCCAACCAGACGCAGTTGGATATTCTCGATTCAACGCCGGGCTTTCAAGGACCGGGACCGGCCAAGGCGCTGCTGGAGGCTCCACCTGGCGGAGACAACATTGTGACCGGCATCGGTCTTTCCACCGGCGGTATCGACAGCCGCGCCGTAGGTGCTTTGTGGATGGCTGGCAAGGATTCCCTGATGGACGATGTGCGCTTCCTGGGCGGCCATGGAACGATTGGCCCGATTGGCCAACGGGAGAGACCCTATGCCGCCAATCTCTTCTCGGATCCTGACCCCCACCGGCGCTGGGACGCGCAGTACCCCAGCCTGTGGATCACGCATGGTGGCGGCGGCACCTTTGCGGATATCTGGACGCCAGACACGTTCGCGCAGGCGGGCCTCTATATCTCCGATACGACCACGCCAGGCCATATCTATGAGTTATCGGCCGAACATCATGTTCGCACGGAAGTAAAGTTGGACCACGCGGCCAATTGGGAGATTTACGCATTGCAGACGGAGGGAGAGCGGGAGGAAAGCGCATCGGCGATCTCGCTCGAGATCGATCACTCGAAGAACATAACTTTCGCAAATTACCATGGCTACCGCGTGGTGAGAAGTTATCACCCGGTTCGGTATGCGGTTCACCTGTATGATTCGAGCGACATACGGTTCCGCAATGTCCATGTGGACCACAACAGCGCGATGACCGAATGCGGCGAATCCGGCTGCCGGCAGCACACCAGGTCGGGCAAAGTGTCTTTTGAGAATTGCATCGTCGATCAGACGCGCGGCGCCCAGGTGCGCGATCGGGAGTTCGCCTGGTTGGATGTACCCGGGAAACCCTCTCCGCCAAGCCCGCGTGGGCCCTCTCCAGTGCTCGCGCCGGGGGCCGCGGTAGAGAAGCTGTGGGGTGGCTTCTACAATATCTCGGGCGCGGCCGTGGACTCGACCGGCCAATTGTATTTCGTGGACGCGCACCAGCAGCGTATCTACCGGTGGTCGCCGGGGAAAAAGGATCTCGCCGTGGTCCGCGATAATCCACTCGATCCGGTGAACCTGGCCTTCGACAAGGCGGGCGATCTGATGGTAGTGTCTTCCGGCGGAAAAGGTTTGACCGTTTATTCCTTCCGGCCGGAAGGGCCGGAGGATCGTCTCACGGCGCTGGCGCCGCAGCGTTCCACGGACCGTCCGGAAGCGGCCGCAATCCTGCCGGTGAGCTACTGGGTGAACGGCGATTTCACCAATACGCTTTCGACGAAGACTTACGAGTATGTGACCCTGGCGGATCTCTTCTTCAAGGTCGTGACCACGCGCATGCGCTATCAGTATGTATCTCCGGACGGCACGGTTTTCATCCCGAGCGACGAGGCTTTCGTTCAGGGACCGCCATATTTCGGATATAAGTTCGGCTATCTGTTGCAGGCTTTCGGCCTGGTGAGTGCCGTTCGCGGCAAGCCGTTTTACCTAACCCACGAATCGGAGCAGAGGACTTACAGCGGCGTCGTGAATGCGGATGGGACTCTTTCGGGTCTGCGGCTGTTTGCGGAACAAGGCGGAGAATACGTCACCCAAGACAGGGCGGGGAACGTGTATCTTGCCGCCGGGCAGGTGTTCGTATATAACTCCTCGGGGAAGCCGATCGATATGATCCCGGTACCCGAGCGTCCAGTTGACCTGGCCTTCGGCGGGAAGGATCGGCGCACCCTCTTCATTCTCACGCCCTCATCCCTATACGCCGTGCGCACGCGATTTGGCGGGCTATAAGGGAAGGCGGCCGCGCTGGACTCTGCTGTGCCGGGATACTCTCGATATTCCTCCCGTACGTTCCGGGCCTCGTTCACATCTCCACCGAATATTTTCCTTCGGCGCAAACCCTCGTCAATCCAGACGCTTACGCCTGCCGCCTTCCGCTCCATTCAACGCTTCCGCGCGCAGGTCGTGCCACAGTAAGAACAGGAAATGATGACGCGAGTCCACGACTTGCCAGCGTCGGCCCGCCAGGGCGGCTCGGTTTGGTCGCGCGATCCCGGAAATAACTTGAAAGTGGGGCGGATTCGCCCCACTTTTCGACATCGGTTTGTACTGTTTTGAATAACTTAGTTCAAAAAATGTGGGGCGAATTCGCCCCGTTTTTCGCCCCGAAAATGCAAAAGTTGAATTCCCAGGCCGGTGCAGCCGCGCTCCTGTCGCGCGGCGGCATCATTCATACCTGAGGGCGATCGAAGGCTCAACGCGGGTGGCGCGCCGCGCGGGAGGGTCATGCATCGCCCCAGCGCCGTCCGGCTGGAGTGCGGCGCGGTCGAGCCGACAGTGCCGCGGACGGCGAGCTTACGCTCTCTTGATCAGCCGAATCAGGAACAGCAAGACCACGGCTCCGATGGTAGCCGTGACAAGGCGCCCGATCAACCCACCGGCATAGAGTCCAAGCACTCCGAGGAGCCAGCCACCTATGAAGGCTCCAATCACCCCTACGACCAAATCTCCGATGAGGCCGTAGCCGCTGCCTTTCATCAACTGTCCGGCAATCCAACCTGCAAGAGCGCCAATAATGAGAAACCACAACAGGGACATATCACCCGCTTTCCGTTCGAGCCGCCTGAGAAGGCATCTGGCGCGAGCCCGTCGAATTATCATGAACGAAATCGACAGCGCACGCAACAGCGGCAGCCGGTTGTTACGCGTTGGCCGCTCTCCCAAAACGCTTCCGGGCGGGGATCGCTGCTTTGCTATGAACGACCGGGCATTTCTCGCGTGGCTTGACGCCCAGCAGGGCCAAGGGCGCGGCCGCCCAACTGGTGCGCTGACGAAGTCGCCGCCGGCGATAGTGCCGGCTAATCGGACACAGACGAGGCCAGGATAATGGCATCGATCCATTGGCGCATGCGGCGGTAGTGCCCGCCCTTCCAGTAAGCGCGGCCGCAATCCGGGCAGAGCAGAAAGTCGTCGTGCAGCACGGCAACCTGGGCAGGAAGCCGATGGCGCACCTGGTCCTTGGCAGCCTGCACCAGCAGCGTGTTGCATCGCAGACATCGCGAGAAGGGCTTTGCCAGGCGTCCCAAATCGAAACGCCCGGCCACTTCCGCGAGTTGCTGCCGCGGTTGGGTTGAGCGCAGGCAATAGCCGTGTGTCACGGAGCCGCGTTTGAGGAGGCCCACATCGCGGGTCAGCAGAATCCGGCGTTCGTGGCGCGAGATCTCCGCCAGCGGCTCATCGGCAGAATGATTCCGATAGAGAGTGTCGAACCCCAGCATCCGCAGGTATGCGGCCAGGCGGCCGAGGTGGACATCGAGAACGAACCGGGCGTCACGCAGCGGTTCCGGCCGCAATCGGGTCAATCCAGCGATGTCGAACGCCTCGAAGACCGGGTAAACGCTGATCCGATCGCCGTCCTGAACCCGATACGTGAAGTCCACCGATTTTCCATTGACCAGGATCAAATCGACCTCCGTGTGCGGCACACCGAATGACTCGATGCGGTCCTTGACGGTTGCGACATCCAGGAAGCCGTATGCGAACTCCGTGAAGCGGCGCTCCGGCGGGAGAAAATCGTTGAGTTCCGCGTAGAAGCGGAAGTGTGCAACGGGCATGACACTGGCCGAGGCCCGATTTGGCCATACCGGACAAGACCGAGTGTACATCAAGCGGAATCCGTGCGCGGAATCCCAGGCAGCGCGATAATCTGGCATGGGACACGTGTTATGCCTTTTCAGCTTTTCTCCAATTCGTTTGCGGAAGGCGGATGGATTCCGGAATTGCATTCTTGCAAGGGCGCCGACCTCTCACCATCGCTGGAGTGGAGCGGCGAACCGGGAGACACGCGCAGCTTCGCGCTGATGGTCGAAGATCCGGACGCGCCTTCCGGCACGTTTTGTCACTGGCTCGTATACGATATTCCGCCGCACCTACACAATTTGGCGCAGGGCCTCAAGCCCGCGACAGTGGGAGTGAGCGGCGCCAACGATTTCGGACGGCTGGGTTATGGCGGGCCGTGTCCGCCCAAGGGAGCGGCGCACCGGTATTACTTCCGGCTATATGCGCTCGACAAAGAGAGTCTCGGTTTGCGCACCGGGGCGGGCCGCCGGGAAGTGTTGCAGTCCATGAAAGGACACACGCTGGCGGAAACGCAGTGCATGGGCCGGTTTCAACGGCGCTAGGGCTCGGCAGCTTGCGAGCGGGCCATAGGCCGGTATTCCATTCTCATGCTCCCCGATGGCTGCGAAGCGGCCAACGCGCACGCTTTGAATTACGATAAGGGAGTTGGCTGGACTGAGAAGATAGTCGTCTCGAATACTGAGAGGAGAATCGGTATGTCCCTGCAAGAGAGTAGCCGCCGGGCGTGGTTGAAGAGCACTACCGCACTGGCGGGAGGCCTGGCCGCCTCCGACCTGGTAGCGAGTTCCGCCAGTGCTGTGCCGCCAGACAAGCGGGCCGGCGCGCAGCCCGACCCGATGGTGGTGAGCGATTCGAAGAACGTGGTGGAGACCACGGCCGGCAAAGTCCGCGGATACACGCACCGGGGTATCCACGTATTCAAGGGAGTTCCTTATGGAGCGTCCACCGGCGGGAAGAACCGCTTCATGGCGCCGCTCCGTCCGGAGCCATGGGCGGGCGTGCGCAGCTCCCTCTACTTCGGCAAGGTTTGTCCGTTCTTCCCGCGCGCCGGTTGGAACAGCGACGAGAACGCATTCATGTTCCGCTGGGACGACGGCCAGCCGGGGGAAGACTGTCTGCGCGTAAACATCTGGACGCCGGGCATCGACGATAACCGGAAAAGACCGGTGATGGTGTGGCTGCACGGAGGTGGCTTCTCGGCGGGCTCGGGTCAGGAACTCCAATCGTATGACGGGGAAAATCTGTCGCGGCGAGGCGATGTGGTGGTGGTCAGTCTCAACCATCGGCTCAACACCTTCGGGTTTCTGAATCTGGCGGATTTCGGCGAACAGTATGCGAGCTCCGGCAACGCCGGCATGTTGGACCTGGTCGCGGCGCTCGAATGGGTGCGCGACAACATTCCGAATTTCGGCGGCGATCCGAGCCGCGTGATGATTTTTGGGCAATCCGGTGGCGGCGGAAAGGTGGGCGCGCTGATGGCGATGCCTTCCGCGAAGGGACTGTTTCATCGCGCTTCCATCCAGAGCGGATCGATGCTGCGGGTAGCGGAGGCGGAGGATACGGGCAAACTCGCCGCGGCCGTGCTGGAGGAACTCTCGCTCTCGAAAGCGGAGGTGGACAAGCTGCGGGACGTTCCCGTGGATCGTCTCCTTGGCGCCGCTCTGGCGGCTCAGCGTAAGCTGTCGCCGCCGCGTTCCGGGCCGCCGGACTTCCGCCACATGGCTCGTTCGCTGGGCTGGAGCCCGTGCGTGGACGGCAAGATCATCCCGGCCCAGACCTTCGATCCGCAGGCGCCTGGAATCTCGGCGGACGTGCCCCTGATCGTCGGCACCGTGCTCAACGAATTCATAAACGGCATCGATCGTCCGGACGTATTTTCCATGACCGGGCAACAGCTCGCCGCGCGTGTCGACGAACTGTATCCCGGGAAAAGCAAGGAGGTCGTCGATGTTTTCCGGCACGGCCATCCGAAAGCGCGGCCCTTCGAGCTGTACTCCATCATCATGGCTTCGTCGGTGCGCGGCAACGCCGTGAAGCAGGCCGGGCTGAAGGCTGCGCAAGGCAAGGCGCCGGCCTATCTTTATTGGTTCACGTGGCAGACGCCGGTGCTCGACGGCAGACCCATGGCATTCCACTGCTCAGAGCTGAGTTTCTGCTTCGACAACGCCGAACGCTGCGAAGCCATGACCGGCGGAGGAGAGCGCGCCCGCGTGCTGGGAACCAGGATGAGCGATGCCTGGATCGCTTTTGCGCGCAAGGGAGACCCGAATCACCCGAGCCTTCCCAGGTGGGCGCCCTACACCGCCCGGAGCGGGCAGACTATGATATTCGACGATCGCTGCGAGCTGAAGAACGATCCCGACGGCGCGGAGCGCAGAGTTCTGGACTCCATCGGCTAAACCGCGAACGGCGCCACCGATTTCGACCCTTACAATCGGAAGGCTTGGCGGATCTTCTTGACGAAATCCGCCACCCTTGCGCGCGGATCGCCGTCGCCCAACGCCTCGAACGGCACATAGCCGCGGCAGTTCCTCTTTGCCGTCGCGGCCGGCGTTCTCCTTGATCCCGACTGGCAAGAAACTAGATGAACTGGCCCCCGCCGCCCGCGCTGTACGCTATTATGATTCCGACCATGCCTACAACTCTAGACCATCTCGAACCCAAGGCCGTCTGGAAGCACTTCGCTGCCCTTGCGGCCATCCCCCGTGCTTCGGAGAAAGAAGCCGCGGCGCGGAATTATGTGCTTGCTCTGGCGAGCCGCCTGGGTTTGGAATCGACTCAGGACTCCACCGGCAATGTGGTCGTCCGCAAGGCCGCGCGCCCGGGGCGCGAAGGCGCTGTTCCGGCTGTCCTTCAGGGCCACCTGGACATGGTTTGCGAAAAGAACGAAGGCACGGTCCACAACTTCGATACCGACGCCATCCGCCTGGTGGTGGACGGTGACTGGCTCAAAGCCGATGGCACCACTCTCGGCGCCGATAACGGGGTGGGCGTGGCTGCCTCGCTCGCCGTCATGGAGAGCGATACCGTCGCCCATGGCCCGCTGGAATTCGTGTTCACAATCGACGAAGAGAGCGGCCTCACCGGCGCTTGCAAGTTTCCCGGCGGACTCCTCAAATCCAGGTACTTCCTCAATCTCGACAACGAAACGGAAGATACACTTTGCATCGGCTGCGCCGGCGGCGTCAACTCCGTAGCCCGGCGCAAGATCGCGCGCCGCCCGGCACCTTCCACCGAAGCGTGGCGCATCAAGGTTTCGGGCCTGGCGGGCGGCCACTCGGGCGTCGACATTCATCGGGGCCGCGGCAACGCGATTCGCATCCTCGGCCGCGCGCTGCTGGCCCTGATGGACCGTTTGCCCGTCGCTGTCGCCGAGATTAATGGCGGGAGCAAACACAACGCCATCCCCCGCGAAGCATTTGCGATCGTGATGATCGATCCGGCTCACGCGCCGGAACTGAAGTCGCTGCTGGCGGCTTACGCGGCCGAGGCGCAGTCCGATCTCGGCGCCTTCGATCCGGGCCTCCGCATCGCAGTCGAAGCGGCCGCGCGTCCGGACCAGGTCATCGCCGAAGCCGACGCCGCGCTGATCGCCGGCATCCTTGCCAGCCAGCACCACGGCGTTCTGGCCATGAGCCCCGATATCCCCGGCCTGGTGCAGACGTCCACCAACCTGGCCATTGTCGCTACCAGGCCGAACGAAGTGGAGATCGCCACCAGCCAGCGCAGTTCCATCGAGAGCAGCAAGCGCGCCGCCGCCCGCATGGTGGCCACGCTATTCCGCCTCGCCGGCTTCGAAGTGGAACAGTCGGGAGACTACCCCGGCTGGAAGCCCGAACCCACCAGCGACATCGTGCGCACCACTGAGGCCGTCCACCAGGAAGTGCTCGGCAGGAAGCCCGAGCTCATCGCCATGCACGCCGGTCTCGAGTGCGGGGTGATCGGTGAGAAGTACCCCGGCATGCAGATGATTTCGTTTGGCCCGCACATCGTAGACGTCCACAGCCCCAGCGAGCGTATCAAGATCTCGTCGGTCGCCCCTTTCTATAAGTTGCTGACGGGGCTTCTGGAGCGCCTGTAGGAACGATTGACTGGACAGGTATTTGGTCGGGGCTGGGCGATTTGAACGCCCGGCCCCCTGCGCCCAAGGCGGTTTCCGGTCTCCTCCAAAGATGCCCTATTTTCAAGTACTTACGTTTCAATCAGTTGCGCCCGGTCTGTTGAAGCCTGTTGAGCTTTGTTGAAGCCGGAGGCTTTGGGCAGCTACAGAATTATCTACAGTGGCCCTGCATCGTCTGATGTACCTTTTGTCGTCCCCGCCGAGCCCGGCCGCCGGTCCGCCCACACGCGTCGTTGTCGGGGCTGGCCTTCCAGTTCCTACCCGATGGCGCGATATCCTTTGAGCCGCTTCTTCATAGGCTGTACGGAAAACATGCGGTTTCGTAAATTGCTCAAACTGCTACAATGGCGGCTAGATGGACCCAGAACGGAGTCTGGAATCCGGGCCGCAACCATCTCAGGCGATGCCGGCCGTGCAAATCCGTTATGTCGGAATCGGCCAGCTCACTCTGTACCTCGTTTCTGAAGACGAGCTTCGAATGATCGAGACCGGCGGCCCTTCGGCGACGTTGCTGAATCTCGCGATAGGATTTCTCTTTTTGGCCGCTGGCCTTTTGGGGTCGCTGCTGTTGAGCGAGCCGTCTAAGTCCATTTACAAGTTCAACGTTTTTATCATATTGCTTGTGTGCAGCTTCATTGCCGGCGGTGTCTTGCTGATCGTGTGGTCCCGCTTCCGTAAGGACGCCTCAGAGACGACAAAGCGCATTCGAAAACGGGCGATTCCGTCCGCGGGCGCAACGGTCATGGAGGGACCCGCCGGTGATGGTCCGGCCGTGTCATGAACTTCCTGCATTATGAGGTGAACCTTTCGCGAGGGGACGCCGTGAGAGTCACCCTGACGGGAAATGCCGCCAATGTTCTGTTACTTGATGACAGCAACTACAACAGCTATCAGTCAGGCAGGCAGTATCGATATTACGGAGGTTATTACACGATATCTCCGGTGATCGTTCGGCCGCCAAGTCCTGGACATTGGCACGTCGTCGTGAATCTGGGCGGTAACGTCGGTTCCGTTAATGCGGTAGTACAGGTTGTTCACGGCTGAAATCCTATCGGTCGGCTCCGGTATCTGGCCTGACCGGCAGGGCGGCGTGGGCTCTCCGATCCTAGGAGCCAGAACCTGACGTAGTCGCCAGGTTTCGGATCAGGGGACTTTCTCCCAGCCGCCCGACTTGGTCGCATCCTCAAAGTATTCGAGCGGGGTAGAATACCGGGACAGCCTGAGAGCCTGTCGGAGAGAAATTGTTTGCGGGTGACCTCTCCGTTCGGTGCGGGCCGTACACAGCGAGTGTCTGGCTGCCGAGGGCCATGGAGCGACCGTTTTGCGGGCGGCAAACTGGTCTTATCCGACAGTGATTGGATTCCAGTTTGGCGCAAGTGCGATTCGATGACGGAAGAGCTTCAGTAGGTTGTGAGTCGCGCAGATGAGTTTCCACTCGCACGTCACCTTTTTCAGACTCCGTAATCTGAATCTACGGATGCTCCGTGCCTCTTTGATTTGACCGAACACGGGTTCGACGGTTGCCTTTCGCTTCGCATATAGAGCCTTGCCATCTTCGGTGGCGAGCCGCTCTCGCATGTGCAGGGCCTCGTCGTTTTGCGGTGCGTTGGGAGGCAGCGGCCCACCGGGCGGTTGCGGCTGGGAGTCAGGAGAAACCAACACCTGAATGTCTCGCATCGCCGGGTCGCGCAGACTGATGGTGTCCCAGTAACCGGCATCGGCAGTGACAGTCTCCGGCGCGCTGCCGGTCGCCTCGCGCACCGCGTGCACCATGGGGAGTAGCTGTTGACGATCCGTGGTCTGTTGTGTCAACTCAGCCGCCACGATCACCTGCGCGTGCGAGTCAGTTGCGATCTGTGCATTGTAGGCTTGGACAAAGCATTTTCGCGCGTTGTCCTTCATCACGCGCGAATCCGGGTCCACGAAATTGTACTGCCGGCTGGGTTCGGCCGCGCGGCTTTTCGCCCTGCGTAGTCGCTCCCTGGCTCTCTGCCGCTGCTGCGGATCTTCCGGCGGGTGGTTGGCAGCCTGCTCTTTAGTCGGACGGCCATGCTTGCGAGGTTGACGGCTTTGCGCGGCGGCTTCTAACTCCCGCTGTGCTTCCCGCTCCAACTCGGCCTTGGCCTGCCGCAGCCGCGCCAGCCGGCTCTGCGCGTGGGCCAGCTCGGGAGGCAGCGGCTCGGCCGGCTGCCCCTTCCCCCAGCGTTGGTCCTCTTCTTCGTCGGTGCGTTGCGCCTCAGTCAGCAACCGCTCCACCGTGTCCTTCCAGTATTGTTCCCGTTCCGTCAGCTTCTGGTACGACACCGAACGACGGGTGCTGGCGTTAGCCATGATCTTGGTACCATCGATGGCCACGTTACCGAGTTTCACCAAGCCCGCCTTTTGGCACAGGCGCAGGGCTTGCACGAAGAGGCCCGCGAGCGCTTCCAGATGCTGCTGCCGAAATGCGGCGATCGTATCGTGGTCGGGGTGCTGGTTGGCCGCTAGATACCGAAATGCCACATCATCATGCGTGGCGCGTTCGATGCGCCGCGAACTCGTTACGCCGACGCAATAGCCATAGAGCAGCAAGCGCGTCAACAGTAACGGGTGATAGGCCGAAAGCCCGCGGCCGTCCTGGCGCCCGTACTGCGCATAGATGGCCGACAGATCCAGTTCGTTGGTGACATCGACAATGAAGCGAGCCAGGTGGTTTTCCGGCAGCCAGTCCTGCAAAGAAGGCGGCAGGAGAAACTGCTGATCGAGGTCGCAAACTCGAAAACGCTTGTCCACGCCCTTATGATACGGATTTGCTTCCTGCTGTCAAGTACTTTGTGATACTTCTATCTCCGACAGGCTCTCACGCTGACCCGGTTTTCCCCAGTGAGCGATTGCCCGGCCGCGCGGAGCGCCTTTGAAAACTGTGTAATTGGTTACTGTCCCGTCTTCCCCAACAGTACATGCCGGTTTATCCCGGCGCACTCCGTCCCCTTTTCACGCAGTGTAAACGGGGGGGCCTTGCCCAGTTCCGCTATTGTACGGGTGGAGGCGGAGGCGCGGGACACTTCCGAAAAACGTCGTGAGGCGGCCTAGCCGTTGCATCCGCGAGCCTGCGGCCCCACTTCTTCGCTTCGCTCACGTCTGCCTCATAAGCCTTCTGGTTGCCACATTGAATCTCCGCAAGCGCAAAATAGAATCCGCTCAGGAACCCCAAGAGGTCCAAGTTCTTCTCCCTAATACGCACTGCCCTCGTTAGGAGCGTAAGCCCCTCTTCCACTCTGGCTTGATTCCTATTGCGAACCTCCCTGCAGGAAGGCGATTCGACGAGCGAACTCTCCGACGACTGAAGGCCGGCCCTCGCCGCCGCCACATCGCGCCAGATTCGCTGAGAATCAATTGAGGCAACAGCGCAAAGCAACTCCGGATCATCCGGGTGCAATGCGAGGTTCTTTCGGTAATAGCTTTCAGATTCGTCGAGTCGATCGAACTGATACAATAAGTATGCGAGATTCTTCAACGCCTGTTCATGTGACGAGTCTAGTTCCAGAACATTCTTGTACTCCCGAATGGCCAATTCGCATAGGGGCGCGCTGGGGCGAGGCCCGGCCGTCGAAAAACACAAATCATCGGCGGTGACACCCAGAGCGAAGTGCGTCGTCGCCATTTGAGGGCCAAGCACGACAGCGTGCCGCAAATGTCGAAGGGCGGCCTCGTTGTCACCCTTTTCGCGAGCCGATATGCCAGCGGCAAGCTCGTCATCTGCAGTGGGAGCCTGCGGCCCGGCTGCCGGCGCTGCCAGAAAGGATATCAGCGCAAGACCTACTATCCCAGGCAGCCGAGTTATACCACCTCCGCGGCACCACAATCTCCCGTATCCACGACCACTGGCACGGCGCCTTGGCATTACACCATTTTTTGAGACGCCGAATGTGCGACGCAGGCTCCCGGTTCCCACAAGGGCAAGAAGATACCGTCTCATTGCCTTTCTCCCTTCACCACTTCGCGGTATTAGCCTTGCACGTGGGGGCCGCCGGATTCCCCGGCGTGCAGGTGCAGTCGGTGCTCATCCACGTCGTGATGTTGATAGTCGCCGTCGTGCCGGAAGGACGCCACAGCCCATTCTGCTGGAAAAAGCTATTCCCAAATATCGCGTCGTCCCACTGGGCGGCGTAAGCATGAAGAAGTGTCTCATGCACAAGGTCAAATTCAGGGTACTGCTGGGCGAGTATCTTGTGCTTCATTATTACGGCCGTCTGTTTGCTATAGCCCATATTGACAGTCGCTCCGTCCGCGCCTCCGTTGGTGAGGTAATTCGTGAGTGTCACACCGGTTCCATACTGACCCCCAGTGACCTGGAGCTCCGTAAGGTCCCCAACCCCTGGGTTACTAACATCATAATAGTTTGTCATACCCTGCTTGGTCTGAACCACCTGCACGGAGTAGCTGGGCAGGGGTAGCCCCTTGCTGAAAATCGCAGAACAGTTCGAGCCGGCGAATTTCTGCCATCTCTGGGGACTCAGGATTTTCTTCACCGCGCTGTTCGTGGTTGAATCGATAGGGAAGTGCGCCGAGCCGTTGTCGCTATCGTTCCCCTCAGGGAACGGCCAATAGCTCAGGGCAAAAAGGTACGGATTTGCGACCAGCTGAGTCAGCGGGCCGTCCGCGTATTCGTTCAGCGTCCACGATTGCGTGAAAAGGGGAACCTGTCCCGTAACATTCCCGTTTTGGTCGTAGGTGATGCCGGACTGGCCGATGACGCCGCCATCGGCGGTGGCGATCTGCGGCGTGTCGTTGGGCACGATCCAGCGCGTGCCTCCGGTCGCGTCGAAGGCCACCATGTTGGTCTGGAACGGGCCAGCGTACGGGTCGGCCGCGACCAGCACCGTGCCAACAAATGAGCCGTCTTGAGCCTGCAAGACCGGGGCGGCGGATCTGATTGAATCGGCCACCTCGGGCCCATTCATGAGGCTCACGCCGGTGCCCGACGTGATCGCCAGGTGCGGTTGCATACTTCCGAACAGCTCGCTAAATGCGAGCGCGATCCCGGTGTCGGCGTTGGTGATCATGCTGGCATCCGTGTCACAAATCTCCGAGAAGCCGCTCGCCCAGTCCATGATCGGGATGACGTCAGATGCCCCGTCGCTGTTGATCCGTAACACCCGCAGGTGGTTCGTCATGTAGTCGAGCGCATAGTCTGCGTTCCATTCGTAAGACACGTAGGCATACCCGTCCCCAGCAATAATCATGGCATACCCGCAAGCAGCGTCTGCCTCCGCCGGTATCGCGATCGGCACGCTGAATTTCTGCGTACCCGTGGTGGGGTCGATGCCAATCACCGAATCGGGCACCTCGCGCTCCCCCGAGGATTGAATAGCGAACACAGTGCCATCGGGATGCGCAGCCACGACGCCGGCGAAATGCTGCGGTGTTCCGTCCGGGTTGCTGGGCGGCATGTACGCTGGATAGGGCTGCCCGGTAATCCCATCTAACTTGTAGATTGAGCTGACGTAAGTGTTAGGATCGAAGTTCACCGCGACCAAGCCGCCTTGGAAGTCCGGCAAAACCGGCCACGCGTTGCTCACATCCGCGGTCCAGGCGGTGGTACCGCTGCTGGTGATGGCTTGGACAGTGCCGTCGGCTTGGAAGGCGAACACGTCGGCGACGCCGCTGGTGCTAGGCACGGCAGGCACAATAGATTGGACACCGGATCCGTCGCCGGGGTTCGACCAGATCACGGTTCCGAGCGGAAGGGCACCTCCCGGAAGGAGGGTGGGATCCCAAACCGTAACATCGGCCGACCCCGTGCCGGCCGTGATGGTGACGTGGCCGGCAGCAACGGCGCTGAGAATCGGCGGGTCACTGGTTGAGAGACTCACGATGGTTGGATCGCTCGAGGTCCAGGTCAGTCCAGTCAACGGTTGACTGGTTGCACTCAATGCCTGGATGGTATGTGCAGAAAATGCGTCTGTCCCATTTACGCCGGGAGATATTCCGCGCCTGTATCGCGCGAGTCGTGTCGCCGGCAGCGCGCCGTTTCGTGCGAAAGCGCGCGGCGACGTCGTTCGCGGGGTCCGCGGGAGCGTTTTCGGGGGTTTATTTTTCATTGGGCGGAACGTCCCCGAATTCAAGCCTGTGCCACCGTCGGTGCACTGTGAGCGGCCACTTGTATTGCGGTATTGCGCAGTTCAGGCTGAAGTGAACCCCTGGAGTGAGACACGAAGTTAAGGGGGTCATCGCCGTTCGATGAGAAATCATTGCACGGCGGGGTTGATGTCGTCCACTCTGGAAGGACCTGAGCGGAGGATAGGGCAACGCAGGGATGCGCCCCGAGCGCCGACTCAGCGGCCGGAACGGCCGGGGCGGCGTCAGCCGCCCCGTAGTTCAGCAGCCATTCCGGCGCAACTGCGTTAAATCCCGGGGTCGCAGGGGCAGCGCCCCCGTACTGCGGCGTGTGATGACAATCCCATCTCATTGCGAAGCGCCGTTCTCGAACTCGGCGGGCGGAAGATATCCGAGAGCCGAGTGCAGCCGTTTCCGATTATAGACGCGCTCCAGGAATTCGCCAATGCTGGAGCGAGCGTCGTGGAAGTCGCGGTATTCGTTGCGGTAGACCTCCTCCTGTTTCAGGGTTTTCATGAATGACTCGCACGCCGCGTTGTCGTACGGGTTTCCCTTGCGGCTCATGCTGATGGTGGCGTGGTGGTGCTTCAGCAGTTCCGTGTAGACGTGCGAAGCATACTGCACGCCGCGGTCGGAGTGATGCACCAGGCCGGGCGATGGAGCGCGCTGGACCAGCGCCATGCGCAACGCCGTAACCGGCAGTTCGGCCTCCAGTGTGCGGCCCAGCGCCCAGCCGATCACGCGCCGCGAGAATGCGTCCAGTACCACCGCCAGATACACGAACTCCGTGCGCAGTCGGATGTAGGTGATGTCGGCGATCCAAAGCTGATTGATCGCCGCGAGCTGGATACCCCGGGCCAGGTTCGGGTAGACCGGCAGGTTGTGCCGCGAGTCGGTCGTAACTACGAACGCACGCCGCCGCACGCACAGCAGATTGTCTTCCCGCATCATCCGCAGCACGCGTTTGTGGTTGACCTCGAAGCCGCGCCGCTGCAACTCGTAGGTGATTCGTCGGTAACCGTACGCCGGCGATTCCAGCGCGACCTTCTGCATCTGATCGCGCAGTTCCATCTCGACGGGTGTGGCTTGGCGTGGCACGCGCCAGCGGTAGAAACCGGCCCGGCTCAGGCCGGTCATGTGACACAGCGCGCTCACGGCCTGGCCTTTCGCGGTGCCTTGCTGGACTTCTTCAAACAGGCATCCGCGCCACTGACGACGGCCGGCGGGTGATGATCCCTGAAATGCTGCAAGGCCTTTTTTAAAAAATCGTTCTCCATGGTGAGTTGGCCGATTTTGCGCTCCAGCTCGGCAATGCGGCGGGCATCGTCGAGCGCCGGCAGATCGGCGCCGCGCCGGCCAACGCCGGGAAAGGCCGATTCCCCTTTGGCGCGCCACTCTCCACGCCAGCGTTCCAGCAGCTTCGGGCTCAGTTGATATTTCCGCGCAATTTCACCGGTGGCAGAGCCGGCGTCCAAGGCGCGCATGGCAGCGATCTTCAGATCGCGACTGTAAACAGCTCGGGACAAATCCATTCCTCACTCCATTCAATGTATTTGTTCCCTTAACTCGCTGTCTCACTTTTGGGGTTCACTCCAGGCCGTCCCCTTTACCCCCCGTATTCCCGCGATAGTTCGTTCTTCAATCTTGCACAGAAATACGTCCAACATATCTTTCGCTTGGCCAGCGCCCGCTCGAAGAAACTTGACGCGAGGTAAAGCATAGCGCAGCATGACCATCCGTGCCCAAGTAGCATAAGCAGCTCCCGAACGGTCCAGAACATACTCCAATTGCCCCCGTGCTTGCTGTTGTTGAAGTGCAGGAAGTAAATCGGGAATGCACTGTAGAAGATTGCCACGAACGACAGCAGGAGGGCGAGCAGGCCGGCTCTTCTGGCCGAGTCCGCATCGGCCCGACAGCATTCCCAGAAGTACTGAAACCTGCCCTCAGCGACATCCAGGGTGTAGAGTGCTCTCGCTCTGTCTGCCCCCTCCCCAGGGGACTCTAGGCTAGAGCGCACCTGAAGAAGGGCCCCGGCCGGTAATCGATTGGCGAGGCCGGATGCGGCCAGGAGGGCTGGATCAGCCTCCCCTTTGAGGACGTCCTCCGCCGCGATGCGCCTGCCCCACCTCAGGTAGAGTCGGCGCCCCGATGCCACAAGTCGCACAGCGGAAATTAGAACCAGGGCAAGCTGTAGCAGAAGAATGGGCCCGCCAACTCCTGGACCCCAGACAGAACCTAATTCCGGCATATACACTAGCGCCTTCCTCTCTGACTCTACGAGCCGCCATTTCCATGACCAGACCCAGCAAGAACTCCCAAGGCGCCCCGCCTCAAGGCGTTATTCCGGGGGGCGGGTCGGTGGCAGGGTCACACCCGACATTATTCGTCGTGGGATCGAGACTCGTGGCATAACGCAGAACCGCCTGTTGTATATATTTCGTGATGTTACAGCTAGCGGTGGTGACGGAATTTCCATAGCCCAGATCCTCAAGAATATTGCTATCCTGCAGCGACGTAAAACCGTGGAGCGCTTCGTGAAACAGCATTCCTTCGTTCGCCTGATTCGAGCCCTGGCTGTTGTACAAAATTCCGGACGGCCTAAAAAACGTCAGCAGCGGATTGCTGGGAGTGCCAGTTTCAGCATCTGTGCTCGTATTCTGTTTGAAATAGGCCGCGACGGTCTGGCCCAACCACGTTTTGCCTAGGAAGCGAATGCATGGCGGATTTAACACCGATATCGGAGTCAACTCGTCATTGCAGAATTGAGAGTCAAGCCCATTATAGAAGCGCGGCCTCTTGGCCGTGAGGTAGCGGACGAAGTCCCCCGTCGTATATAGCGCAGCGCCGTCCGAGCCAGTTCCGAGCTTGCCAAACACCTTCGCTTGAGCCAAGGACCCTAGGGTGTATGGGGTTCCATCTGGACCCACCGTGACGGTCGCGTGGCTTTGAAGCCTGCGGATGAGGTCGTCAAGTGCGTCATAGATAGCCTCGTGCGGTCCAATGCACCCAGGGGTTGCGGTGCAGGTTCCAAGAGCCGCGTACTGGGGCTGGCTAGCTGCCGTGCCGTTGCCAGAGTTGTTTGCCCCCGAAAAGGGCCAGAAGCTCACCGCAGCATAAAGCGGATTCGCAAGCACCTGGGTAACAGGGCCGTCGAGGTATGCGCTGCCCGTCCACGAATACGTCGGCAGGCTCCCCATCATTCCCGTCGCATTCCCGTTTTGGTCGTAGGTGATGCCGGACTGGCCGATTACGCCGCCATCGGCGGTGGCGATCTGCGGCTGTTCGTTGGGCACGACCCAGCGCACGTTCCCGCTCGCGTCGAAAGCGACCATGTTGGTCTCGCAGCACTGGTACTGGTCTCCGGCATAATACCAGCCCACAAACGATCCGTCCTGCGCTTGCAGGACCGGGTCGACAATTCCCAGTAGGTTTGCCGGACTCGGCGGCGCTACGAGGCTCGCGCTGGTGCCCACCGTGGTCGCCATCCCGGTGCCGCCTCCGTCCCACGTAAGCAAGAGCCCTTGATCGGCGTTGGTGATGATGTAGGATCCCCAACTGCACTCGACGCAACTCTCAAAACCGTCTTCGATGGCGATGGCGTCAGAGGCGCCGCTGGAACTGACCCTCAGAAGCCTTATATGGCCGATATAATGCGACTCGCCGGCCCCGTCCATGTACACATTCAGGTATTTGTAGGGCAGATAGGCGTAGCCGTCGCCTGCGATGATCATGCTCCCCCCCAACCATGACGTTTCGTCTTGCGGCACATTCACCTGGACGCTGAATTTCTGGGCGCCCGTGGTGGGATCGATGCCAACTATCGTGGTCGGCAGTGGGGCGTCGTGGTTAGGGTCCGTCCAGTTCTCTTGGAGTGCGAAGATCGTTCCGTCAGCGTGTACAACGGCGTTCTGGATTGACGCGCTTGGCCCCGGCGTGTAGGCAGGATATGGCTCGCCGGTGCTTCCATCCAATTTCACAATCGAAGATATGGAATTGACGTTGAAATCGTAGTTCAGCACAACCAAGCCGCCTTGGAAGTCCGGCAAAACGTATCCTGGCCACGATCCCTGCGGCTGGCCGCCCGTCGCTTGGCTTACGTCTGCGGTCCACGCGGTTGTTCCGTCACTGGTAATGGCTGCAACGGTGCCGTCGGCCTGGAATGCGAAGACATCGGCTACGCCGCTGGTGCTGGGCACGGCTGGCACAATAGATTGGACACCGGATCCATCGCCGGGGTTCGACCAAATCACGGTGCCGAGGGGCAGGGCGCCAGCCCAAACTGTGACATCGGCGGAGGCGGTGCCGGCGGTGATGGTGACGTGCCCGGCGGCAACGGCGGTCAGAATCGGCGGGTCGGAGGTTGGGACGATGGTTGGATCGCTTGAGGTCCAGGCGGTTCCGTGACCGATATGTGGCTGTGTCGCCCACCGACATGTTGCGGTAAATGCGTCTGGCCCCTTTACACTTTTGCTTATCATGGATGTCACGGGTTTACTGCCGATGGGGTTCGATCGAGTTCATTCCTCACCCGCGAGCAGAAGTACGTCCAGCCGGTCCTCCGGCCAGCCAGTGCCCGTTCGAAGAAGCTCGACGCAAAGTAGAGCGCGGTGCAACACGACCACTGGATCGCGAGAAGTACCAGTGAATACCAAAGGGAAAGGAACAGGCACGTAGATCCCAGGAGGTTGGAGTCATTAAAGCACCGAAAATAGACGGACGGCGCGGCATAGGCCCCGACGGTCAAGGACAGCAGGAAAATTAGTAAGCTCGCTCTTCTGGCCGACTCCATGTCACTGCGGCATCTCTCCCAAAGATACAGGAACCGGCTCTCAGCAATGCCCAAGATGTGGAGCGCCTTTGGAGCAACGGCGCGATCTACGGATGAGTCAGGACTGAATGGCCTCAAATCGACAGCCTTGCATGGCCTTCGGGCGGCAAGAGCAGCCGCAGCGAGGAGATCTGGATCCGCTTCGCCATTAAGAACGTCCTCTGGCAGAATGCGCTCACCCGAATATCGGTAGAGCCGGCGTGCGGACTTCACAAACCGCATGGCCGAGACGATCATCAACGCAAGCTCGCTGACGAGGACGAAGCGAACGACCGCCGGCTGCTCGCCCCACGATAGGTGAAGCATGTAGACTAAGTCTCTTGTGTACATCGAGGTCTCCTGATTAACTTTTCGGTACCGCGCCCCTGGGCGGGACGCCGCACTTGTCGCCGGTATCGGCCCAGACTGGATACGAAGGCCCATGGTCGTCAGTGGTGGTCTCACGGGCACGTCTGCGAGCTCGGATCGAGCCCCGGTGACTGTGACAACACGTTGTTCTCTATGTAGGTGGTGATCTCGCAGCTGCGCTCGCCGCCGGTCTTGCCGAACGCCAGTAAAATGCTGGTGTCGGTCACCCCGGTGAGTCCATGCAGCGCCTCGTGAAAGATCGTTGCCTCGTCCCCGAGGTTGTCGCCAAGGCTCTGGTACAAAATATATGATGGTCTAAAAAAGGTGAGCAGCGGGTTGCTGGGCGTACCGCTTCTCGCATCCGTTAATGGATTTTCCTCGAAGTATGTTTCCTCGGTCACGGAGCTACCGAAAAGTGGAACCCAGCACGGGGTGCTTCCCGAAATCAGCCTGGCATCGCAGAATTGCGACTGGAGGCCGTTGTAGAATGCTGGCCTTTTCGCCGTCAGATAGTGGGTGAAGCTAGCCGTCGTTAGCGGATGGCCGCCCGCATCACGCCCGAGCTTATTGAATACGAAGGTCTGAGCTAGCCCCCCCACGGTAGGGTCGGCAAGCCTAGTTATGAGGTCGTGAAGTGCGTTATAGATCGCTTCGTGCGGTCCGATGCACCCAGGGGTTGCGGTGCAGGTTGCAAGAGCCGCGTACTGGGGCTGGCTAGCCGCCGTGCCGTTGCCAGAGTTGTTTGCCCCCGAAAAGGGCCAGAAGCTCACCGCAGCATAAAGCGGATTCGCAAGCACCTGGGTAACAGGGCCGTCGAGGTAAGCGCTGCCCGTCCACGAATACGTCGGCAGGCTCCCCATCATTCCCGTGGCATTCCCGTTTTGGTCGTAGGTGATGCCGGACTGGCCGATTACGCCGCCATCGGCGGTGGCGATCTGCGGCTGTTCGTTGGGCACGACCCAGCGCACGTTCCCGCTCGCGTCGAAAGCGACCATGTTGGTCTCGCAGCACTGGTACTGGTCTCCGGCATAATACCAGCCCACAAACGATCCGTCCTGCGCTTGCAGGACCGGGTCGACAATTCCCAGTAGGTTTGCCGGACTCGGCGGCGCTACGAGGCTCGCGCTGGTGCCCACCGTGGTCGCCATCCCGGTGCCGCCTCCGTCCCACGTAAGCAAGAGCCCTTGATCGGCGTTGGTGATGATGTAGGATCCCCAACTGCACTCGACGCAACTCTCAAAACCGTCTTCGATGGCGATGGCGTCAGAGGCGCCGCTGGAACTGACCCTCAGAAGCCTTATATGGCCGATATAATGCGACTCGCCGGCCCCGTCCATGTACACATTCAGGTATTTGTAGGGCAAATAGGCGTAGCCGTCGCCTGCGATGATCATGCTCCCCCCCAACCATGACGTTTCGTCTTGCGGCACATTCACCTGGACGCTGAATTTCTGGGCGCCCGTGGTGGGATCGATGCCAACTATCGTGGTCGGCAGTTGGGCGTCGTGGTTAGGGTCCGTCCAGTTCTCTTGGAGTGCGAAGATCGTTCCGTCAGCGTGTACAACGGCGTTCTGGATTGACCCGCTTGGCCCCGGCGTGTAGGCAGGATATGGCTTGCCGGTGCTTCCATCCAATTTCACAATCGAAGATATGGAATTGACGTTGAAGTCGTAGTTCAGCACAACCAAGCCGCCTTGGAAGTCTGGAAGAACGGCCCCCGGCCACGATCCCGGAGGCTGGCCCCCCGTGGCGCCGCTTACATCGGCGGTCCACGCCGTGATGCCGTCGCTGGTGATGGCTTGAACGGTCCCGTCGTTCTGGAAGGCGAAGACATCGGCGACGCCGCTGGTGCTGGGCACGGCTGGCACAATAGATTGGACACCGGATCCGTCGCCGGGGTTCGACCAAATCACCGTGCCGAGGGGCAGGGCGCCAGCCCAAACCGTGACATCAGCGGACGCCGTGCCGGCGGTGATGGTGACGTGTCCGGCAGCAACGGCGGTGAGAATGGGCGGGTCACTGGTTGACAGGCTCACGATGGTTGGATCGCTCGAACTCCAGGTCAGTCCAGTCACCGGTTGACCGGTTGCACTCAATGCCTGGATGGTATGTGCAGAAAATGCGTCTGTCCCATTTACGCCGAAACTCTTCCGCCACCGAATCGCACTTCGCCAGACTGGAACCCGGTTACCGCCGATAGGACCAGTTCGCCGCCACGGAAGACGTCTCGTCGGTGTCCACTGCAACTGAACACTCTCCGCGGACGCCCGCGCCGAACGGATAGTCGCCAACACGATATTTTCTCTCCGACAGGCTCTCAGGCTGTCCGGGTTTCCGCCTTTTTCCATTCGCTTTCCGCGCTTTCCGCGTCGTGTTGCAGACGACAGCGCCTGGCGTAGTTGGCCGAGGTCACCGCTGAAAAGTACGCGATTATAGGGACCGCCTTCCAGCAGAAGGCAAATGGGTCAAGTGCGTCAGAGAAAAGGTGCAACCAAAAGGCGCAGTGAAGCGCCAGCACCACTGCCGTGATCGGTAGCGGAATCGCCCGTCGGGTCCAGGCGCATAGCACCGCAAATGCAACTGCAGCAGATACCTCGATGCCGAGCCGGGCCGGGAATGGCTGCGGTTCGTGCAGGCGATACCGCTCGACCAGCCAGAGGCACACTGGGGGCGTCGCTACCGCGACGGCGCCTGAAGCTCGTCGGATAATCGCTCCGGCTAACGACACTAGAGATACCACGCGTAGCGTCAGGACGGCGATGACGGTTAGCACAACGACCCAGGTGCAAAACGCGAGATTCTGGCCAACGTTGTCGCCGTATGGCCGGTTGAACGTGTGGTTGAATCCCAACTCCCACCCGAAGAACCGGGCGGACCAGCGGATCTCGTCCGAGTTGATCAGCTTCGTCAGAAATGCGGACGCGAGCGTTCCTGCAAGCAGGACCTCGGGAAAAAGGCGGAGCACGCCGTTTGCTCCGGGATTCGTTTGTGCCATTACCGCCCTCCTTAGTTAAACAGGTTCGTCTTGCCCCACAGCATCATGTTAAATAGGCACATGCCGGTGTTGCTGGACCAGTGAATCGGCTGCCCATTCGGTCCCAGCCCAGTGTAAACCGAGGGGTCCGTCACGCCGTTGGCGCTCCCGCCGTCGTAGACGCCGACCTTGCTTGGGTCGTCATTCATGCCGCAGGACAAGCTACCGCCAAGGAACTGGTGCCCTATCTCGTGCGCCGCCGTGTTCCCGATGCCCTCACCAGTTGACCAAAGGATCTTCGCGAAGCTCGGAGAGCCCGTGTTGGCCGATAGGTCTGTGCCCGCAAGACTCAGGGCCCACTGCGCGTTACTCAGATTACAGGGGTACCAGGCGGTGCTCTTCGGTTTGCTAGGGGCAGTCAGCCCGCATGGGCAGTTTCCTGTGGAGACGCAGTATTGCCCGCCGGACACTTCTACCATGTTCGTGTACTGCGGATCATTGAAGGTGAGCACCCTTGCCGGGAGGCCGCGGAACGCGAACTCCAAGGCCGCTTGAGCGTTATTCCTAATAGTTGCGATCTGGGATGCGCCCAGCTCTATGCTTGGAGTCGGATTGGACGAGCTTTGCTGCTGCGCCATCTGGTAGTAATAGTCCACGTTTGAGTCGGTTACTGCGGGGCCGCCGTACTGCGGCTGGTACGTCAGCTGGCAGGCGTTATTGGCGCACCAATTCAGCGCAAACGATCGATGGAGCGCGGCGGTGCCATTGCCGGTGAGATTTCCCCCAGCGACCGCCCAGAAGCTCAACGCGAAATTCCACCAGTTCGACACTATCGAATCGACGGAGCCAACCTTATAAGCCCCCTTCCAGGAATACGTGGGTAGGCTGCCGACTTGTCCCGTGGCATTCCCGTCTTGGTCGTAGGTGATGCCGGACTGGCCGATGACGCCGCCATCGGCGGTGGCGATTTGAGGCGTGTCGTTGGGCACGAACCAGCGGGTGTCCCCGCTCGCGTTGAAGGCAACCATGTAGTTGTTGCCAGTGTTCGGGTCCTGGTAACTACCAACAAACGAACCGTCCTGAGCTTGCAGCACCGGGAGAACTAGCCCGCCGCCGGGCACCTGCGGCGCGCCGGTAGGGGTCGCGCCGGCGCCTGACGTTATCGCCATGTTCTCATTCGGCCGCCCCCCTTCCCAGGTTCTTGCAACGCTTAACGGCATCCTGAGGGGCGAAATTTCGCAGGGATTCACATGCGGACTTTCTAACACCAGGGCGCATGTCTTCCGCATAGATTTCGAACATCTGGGACATGTAAGCGGTCCAAGGTTTTGGAAATAGAGAAAAGGGATTGTCGCGCAACCGCCCCGACAGGTTCAAATCATCGTCTTTGAGCAATCCTGCTGCGGCGAGTCGAGTGCCGTTATCGGGGCTGTTCAGGGCTTGCTCAAGGCATTCTGGACGATGCCAAAATATCGTGGCAGCCGTCAGGCAGGCTGAGTCGCGGAGTTGACGGTTAGAGCTGAGCTGTAACTGTCTTAAGCGTTCGTCCATATACGCCGGATTGCTGTAGCGGAATGCGGTCGCGGAAGTCATGCCAAGAGTGCTCGCGAAGTTGCCTAGGTCGCATCCGATACCAGGTGTCAAGAGTATATAAGCAATCGTCGTATCCGCGCCGAGGTCAAGCGGAAGGTCGTTTTGATTGTGCGAACCACTAAGCACCGCGACATTGAGTTGCGAGGCATCGGCCCAGCTTCGTAATAGTCCGCCTTCACTGCGCAGAGACACGATATACCGCTTACCGGCATCCAGATAGTAGCGTGGATTTTGGTCCACCTTGACAAAGAAAAAGAAGCCGATCCTCTTGTCTTGCAGATCCCCTTTGATAACATTTTCCACGTCTGCCACGAACTTTACAAGTTGCAAGGTCTTGGGACCACCTTGGAAGACCGGCTGCAAAGGACCCTGCAGGTCGGCCCTGACAATTCTCACGACCAGAACGTAGGGCGCGGCCAGCCAAAAGTCCTCACCAACAGGTTCTGCCTGCAATATCAAACGCGGCCGCAGCTCGGGTGCTCGACGGCACCCGGCGATACAACCTAGAACTGCAATGGTCATTACAAGCCGTGTCGCTGTTGTTACTTGCATGTTCGCGCCTCAGTACCGCCCTGATCATTATTTATTTGTACTGTCTGCGTAGTTGCCTTAATCACGTTCTGCCAGACAGGTGCACCGAACGTCTCTGCCGCGGTACACGGCACGAGTTGGACCCTAAATCTGGGAATGCCGGGTAGCACCAAGAAGAACTGCTGCGTTAGGCCGAAGGGACCCTTTCCCCTCGTGCCAATCTCATCGTAGAATGGGGCGCCAGGGTTAGTTTGGGACGGTTCTGGTTGCTGACCATACGAGTATATGAGTTTCTCGGCGATGACCACGTTCTGTGACGCCACAGCCTGTCTTTTGCCTTGATACGGCACATAGGTTATGTCTCTCATAACAGCACCATTCCCCAGCGGGTCAGGTCCGACAACGTCGTAGACCGCCTTCACCGAATCTGGCAGCGGCTGCGCCGCGGTCAGATTGCCGGAAGGGTTCGCCTGCGCGATCGCCCAGAGACCCGCCCAGCTGACCGGGAAGCCAGCTAATTGGTCGACGGAGCCGACTCGGTACAAATTGCCCGTCCAGGACTGAATCGGCATGGTCATGATCCCCGTGGCATTCCCGTTTTGGTCGTAGGTGATGCCGGACAGGCCGATTACACCGCCATCGGCGGTGGCGATTTGCGGCGTGTCGTTAGGCACGACCCAGCGCAGGTTCCCGCTCGCGTCGAAGGCGAATATTGCGTTTTCGCTAGCAGGGTACAAGGCCGGGTTGGCGCCAGCCGCGACGAACGAACCGTCTTGAGCTTGCAGCATCGGGAACACGGCACCCCCTATCTGCTGCGTGCTGACGAGACTCGCGCTAGTGCCTGTAGTGATCGCCATCTTCGCAGAGTAATCAGAGTAATCGTTGCCAGGGTCCCAATGCTCCTCGTCCTCCCAGGTGAGCAAGATCCCCTGGTCGGCATTCGTGATCATTCCGACAAAGATGAACGGAAAAATGTCGTAGATGTTGCTCGTCCAGTCGTAGACATCGATGTCGTCGGAGGCCCCGCTGCTGTTTACCCGTAGCAGTCGCAGGTGGTTGGTCTCGATGACATCAATTTCTCGACTTCCGTACGGGACGTAAGCGTACCCGTCGCCCGCGACGATGACTCCGTAGACGGTCGTCTCCCCCTTATCCGAACCGGGTATCTGTATAGTGAATTTCGGCGCGCCCGTGGTGGGATCGAGGCCGATCACCGAATCGGGCACGGCATTCTCCTCCGGGTACTGAATGGCGAAGATGGTGCCATCGGGATGTACAGCGACGTGGCTATCGAGAATCGGCGACGTTCCGCCTGGGAGTTTCGTAGCCTGTCCCTGTATCTTCCTCTGTATCTTCCTCACCGACATGTTGCGGTAAATGCGTCTGGCCCCTTTACACTTCCTAATCGGCGTCACGCCATCAGGTTTCATCCCCGTGTTACCGTTCACGCTGATCACAAACTGGTTCTCGCTAAGCGAGTTCGACGACGGGGAACTCGACGAAGAGGGACAGGACTGATATGCAGCTATGCACGGGATCGGACCATAGAAGGCTTGGTAACCCCCATGCCCCTCCGGTGTGGCCACCAGGAACGTTTGGGTGTACTCCGATTGGCCGGTCTGCGGATTAGCCGAGAGCGTATCTAGGAAGAACCCGGTGGTGACCCACGACCCAACGCAGAGACCGCCTTGCGGATTCGTACCAAGCGCGCAGGGGGTCCCCTTCGCGGGCAGCAGTTGTTCTTGGATCTTCATCCCCGGCATTTGCCGTTGGTACTGGTCGTTCACCTGGTACGTGATGTCGCGCTCCGCATACGAGCCCTTCGCGACTCCCACGCTGAGGTAGCAGTCCTGCGGCTCGCCCCCGGGCGACACCTGAATCGCCATCGTTTTGGGAACAGACAGGACGTCGGTGTAGTTGTGGGAGTTGTTGCCCCCATCGAACTGCGCGCCGCTATCTGCCAAGGGATACGGGGCGACCGCATCTCGCTGGACCTGGCCGTCCGTATACATGAAGCCCCTCCATGACTGCGCGTAGAGGCCGACCTGTCCCGTGGCGTTGCCGTTTTGGTCGTAGGTGATGCCGGACTGGCCGATGACGCCGCCATCGGCGGTGGCGATTTGCGGCGTGTCCCCGGGCACGATCCAGCGCGTGTTCCCGCCCGCGTCGAAGGAGACCATGTCGCCGTTGTCATCGGTGCCGACAAACGAGCCGTCCTGGGCCTGCAGAACTGGGACGACTTGACCGCCGCCGGGTACCTGCGGCGCGCCGACAATGCTTGCGCTGGCGCCCGTCGTGCAAAGAAACGCGTCTGACACCTTTATCCTTGACACCTTTATCCTACGACACGAATTGCGCAGATCAGGCCGTCCCCTTTTTTCCCCCTTTTTTCTCGCCTTTTTTCTCCCGTATAGCACGGCCGTCCCCTTTTATTCTGCTTTCGTCCGAGATTATCGAAGACCCTTGAGTGCAGCCAGGGACTCCTCAGCGTTTTTCCGGATTGTTGGATCACTCGAACTATCTCTCAGATCCATCAGGTAACGAATGGCTGTCCCTATCGACACGTGTGGCCCCGGATCAGCGCTCGCGATCCTCCACGCAGGCCTCCCCTTCGCTTCCTTCACTGATAGTCCATCGGCCGCAAGTTCCAAGTAACTGTCCGAGAAGGCGAGAAGATATTGCTGGCGCATTTCCACCGGGCCGGAGGAATGACCGTCGGGTCCAGGAGCTACCGCCTTGAACCGCGCCGCTGCATCGATCGTTCCCCATTGATACCCCTCGGTCCAAACCTCCGCCCGGCTCCCGGTGATCGTGACCTTCCCAAACGGCTCGCACGTGCCGACCGTGAGAGTCAGGCCTTGGGTGAGGGGTGTGGGTCGGAGGAACAAGGCGGCAATTCTGAAGTGAACCCCTGGAGTGAGACACGAAGTTAAGGGGGTCATCGCCGTTCGATGAGAAATCATTGCACGGCGGGGTTGATGTCGTCCACTCTGGAAGGACCTGAGCGGAGGATAGGGCAACGCAGGGATGCGCCCCGAGCGCCGACTCAGCGGCCGGAACGGCCGGGGCGGCGTCAGCCGCCCCGTAGTTCAGCAGCCATTCCGGCGCAACTGCGTTAAATCCCGGGGTCGCAGGGGCAGCGCCCCCGTACTGCGGCGTGTGATGACAATCCCATCTCATTGCGAAGCGCCGTTCTCGAACTCGGCGGGCGGAAGATATCCGAGAGCCGAGTGCAGCCGTTTCCGATTATAGACGCGCTCCAGGAATTCGCCAATGCTGGAGCGAGCGTCGTGGAAGTCGCGGTATTCGTTGCGGTAGACCTCCTCCTGTTTCAGGGTTTTCATGAATGACTCGCACGCCGCGTTGTCGTACGGGTTTCCCTTGCGGCTCATGCTGATGGTGGCGTGGTGGTGCTTCAGCAGTTCCGTGTAGACGTGCGAAGCATACTGCACGCCGCGGTCGGAGTGATGCACCAGGCCGGGCGATGGAGCGCGCTGGACCAGCGCCATGCGCAACGCCGTAACCGGCAGTTCGGCCTCCAGTGTGCGGCCCAGCGCCCAGCCGATCACGCGCCGCGAGAATGCGTCCAGTACCACCGCCAGATACACGAACTCCGTGCGCAGTCGGATGTAGGTGATGTCGGCGATCCAAAGCTGATTGATCGCCGCGAGCTGGATACCCCGGGCCAGGTTCGGGTAGACCGGCAGGTTGTGCCGCGAGTCGGTCGTAACTACGAACGCACGCCGCCGCACGCACAGCAGATTGTCTTCCCGCATCATCCGCAGCACGCGTTTGTGGTTGACCTCGAAGCCGCGCCGCTGCAACTCGTAGGTGATTCGTCGGTAACCGTACGCCGGCGATTCCAGCGCGACCTTCTGCATCTGATCGCGCAGTTCCATCTCGACGGGTGTGGCTTGGCGTGGCACGCGCCAGCGGTAGAAACCGGCCCGGCTCAGGCCGGTCATGTGACACAGCGCGCTCACGGCCTGGCCTTTCGCGGTGCCTTGCTGGACTTCTTCAAACAGGCATCCGCGCCACTGACGACGGCCGGCGGGTGATGATCCCTGAAATGCTGCAAGGCCTTTTTTAAAAAATCGTTCTCCATGGTGAGTTGGCCGATTTTGCGCTCCAGCTCGGCAATGCGGCGGGCATCGTCGAGCGCCGGCAGATCGGCGCCGCGCCGGCCAACGCCGGGAAAGGCCGATTCCCCTTTGGCGCGCCACTCTCCACGCCAGCGTTCCAGCAGCTTCGGGCTCAGTTGATATTTCCGCGCAATTTCACCGGTGGCAGAGCCGGCGTCCAAGGCGCGCATGGCAGCGATCTTCAGATCGCGACTGTAAACAGCTCGGGACAAATCCATTCCTCACTCCATTCAATGTATTTGTTCCCTTAACTCGCTGTCTCACTTTTGGGGTTCACTCCATTCTGACGCGTCCAGGGGCTGTCAATCTTGCTCCACTCGCATCGGCGCGGACGAACCTCTCCACCACCTCCTTGGGGGAGATCCCCTTCTCAGCACCCGACTGCGCGAATGAGCACAGAGACACGACCGCGAAAACGGCGATGCGAATTGGCGTTGAACGCGGCCCCAGTTGCAAAAACAATGGCAGTCCCGTCATGCGTTAGTTCTCCTTCTCCCGCAAGCAGCGCGAGCACTCCGGCGATGCTACTTTTTGGGGCACTGACCCCCGGGGCAGAATTCCGTGAGCTGATAGCCGAAGGCCTGAATTGGGTATATGGGTAGGTTTTCGTTCGGCTTGGGAAGTTTTTGACCGTTTGGCGCCTTGACGTTCGGATCATTGCTAAAGTAAACACCAAGGAGCGGCGCGAAGACGTGGCGTTTCAGTCGATTGGCTATCAGTTGAGCTATAGAGTATCTGCCTCCCTCACCTGCGTCGCAGGCCCACAACGTGATGGTTGCAGTGCGGGTCTCGGTCTTTTGGCGCGGCGCAAGCTCCTCATTCTTCAGCGTGTTGACGTTTAGGGCGCTGATATTCGTATCGAATCCGCTCTGCTCTCCTGGCAGCAAGGCACGGTATTCTTGGCCCTCAACCCCAATCACGCCCCCGTGCCCGATATAGATGACCCCGCCGTCTATATAGCCGTTATCGGTCAAGCCCGCCTCGAAATCCTGCACGGAGGACACCCTCTGCGGCGGGTAGGCCACGTTCCCCTGTCCGTTTAACTGGTTTGCCATGGTTTGAGCGGTCACCATGAAGATCCTGTCCATGTTGTGACAGTGGCGGATGTCCGTCGGGCAGTCGACAGTGTTGAGACCAGGATCGCCGACCAGGAGGACATAAACAGGCGGCCCGAGCGGCCCGGGCGGTGGTGGTGGCGGCGGAACGTCTTTCGCCGTCAGCGGCTTACGGATTTCGGAGGACGGCGCGGGATCCGGCGCGGGATCTGGCAAGGACTGCAACAAACAAGGGCACAACACAAACGCGGTTCCGTTCCCTGTTGGGTTGCCCCCAACCACCGACCAGAAACTGGCGTCACCTTCGGGAATCACCGATGCCACGACAGACTCAACCGAGCCTTGGGCGACGTATTCCCCCCTCCACGACTGCACGGGCAGCCCCGCCATCATACCCGTGGCGTTGCCGTTTTGGTCGTAGGTGATGCCGGAATGACCGATTACGCCGCCATCGGCGGTGGCGATCTGCGGCGTCTCGTTGGGCACGATCCAGCGCACGTTCCCGCTCGCGTCGAAGGCGATCATGTCACTCCTGTCAACGTTCGGGTCCGGGAAGGTGCCAACAAACGAACCATCCTGGGCCTGCAGGATCGGGACTACAGCCGCGCCGAAGGTTACCTGCGGCGCGCTGACGAGGGTCGCATCGACGCCTGTCGTAACCGCCATGCCAGGCGTCCACATGCCAGGTGTCGGCACGGACCATGAGAGCAGGACCCCCTGGTCGGCGTTCGTGATCATGCCTACTTCCTCCAGCGGAAACAGGTCGGAGATGTCGCTCGTCCAGTCGTAGACATTGATGTTGTCATAGGCCCCGCTGCTGTCTACGCGCAGCAACCGGAGGTGGTTGTCCTCGTAAGTACCGAGCATCTCTCGATTCCCCGACGGCACGTAAGCGTAGCCGTCGCCCGCGATGATGACGCCGTAGACTTGCGTGGCCCCATCGCCCCAAAGCGGCGGGCCGGGGGCCTCCATCGGTAGCTGTATGCTGAATTTCTGCGCGCCCGTGGTGGGATCGATGCCAATCACTGACTCAGGCACGGCGTACTCATCGGGGACTTGAACGGCGAAGATAGTGCCATCGGGATGCACAGCCACCCCGTCGAAACCCGGCGACGTTCCATCTGAGTTAGGGGCTGGCGTATACGCGGGATACGGCTGCCCGGTAATTCCATCCAATTTGTAGATCGAGCTTACGTTAGTATTGGGATCGACGTTCAGCACCACCAGGCCGCCTTGGAAGTCCGGCACAACAGGTTGGCAGCAGTATCCCCCCTGGCTTACGTTCGCGGTCCACACCACGGTACCGCTGCTGGTGATGGCTTGGACAGTGCCGTCGGCCTGGAACGCGAAGACGTCGGCTACGCCGCTGGTGCTGGGCACGGCTGGCACAATAGATTGGACACCGGATCCGTCGCCGGGGTTCGACCAAATTACCGTGCCGATGGGCAGCGGGCCGGCGGAAACAGTGACGTCGGCGGATGCAGTACCGGCAATGATGGTGACGTGTCCGGCGGCGAGCGCGGTGAGAACCGGCGGATCGCTGTTCGACAGGCTCACCACGTTCGAATTGCTCGTGGACCAGGCCAGCCCTGTTACCGGGAGCCCATTTGCGCCAAGCGCCTGAATGGTGGCCGTGTCGCCCACCGACATGTTGAGCAGGCTCGGCTCCAGTGTCATGGTGTTGCCGCCCGGCACCTGGTCGCGCCGAAAGATAATCGGTGTCACAGCGTGGCTGCCCGGGACTTTGCCTCCCGGCAACATGCTGCGCCGCCGCTCGATCTGGGTCGCGGCGTAGCGGGCCGGCACCGGATTGCGCCGGCTGGTTATCTGCGCCACGGCGTTACTGCCTGGCGGCAGCACCCAGAAGCCAAACGCGTTGCTCCACGCGCCATTCTGTTCAATCCGCGCGATGCCGGTCAGCGAGCCGGAGGCCACGGTGGCGACTACCTGCGTGTCGCTCCAACTGACCACCTGGCCGGCGGTGCTGCCCAGCCAAACAAGTCCGTTGCCCTGCGTGGCTCCGAAACCGCTGCCCGCGAATGTGCCTAAGTTCAGGCCGTCCCCTTTTGTTCTCCCCGAATTCGGCGGCGGATCGCCCCGGCGAGCCCGCGGCCCGAGACAAAGATCAGACCGGCCGCCCAAATCAATGTAAGAATCGCGCGCTCAGGACGGTAGCCCAAATTGCTGAACTGCGGAAGCCTGAAATCTTGCAGCCCGGCGAAGAGGAGAAATCCCCCTAGCGTCAGCAGCAGTGGGTAGACGATCCAAGCGGTAACTACTTGGCGCCTTCCCGCTGCCTTGAAGGCCCGGCGCTGGTCCAGTGCTCGCCCGACGAGATACCACACAACAATCACTCCAGCCAGGAAGAAGAGGTCGCCGGTGTCGAAGCCGAAAACTGAGTGTGGCAGCCAAGACGGTGCCATTCCCCATTCGATCGGGTCGAGGGCGTTGAACAGCGCCGCAGGGGCATTTAGCCCCCTGCAGATCAACCGGGCTGTGGGCACGTACATTGGAACGGTTGCCTGGTACTCCAGTTGCAGCAGGATAACGGCAAACACAAATTGGATGATCGGCAGGACTATTGCCAGTCTCAGTTTGAGCATGACGTAGCTCCATATGCTCCACCAGGGATCACTTTGCCCTTCAGATAGTAAGTGATGCTTACCGACTCTCCAAGCGTTACGGGTAGTTTGAAGGCCGACTCTAGAGTGTTGTCCTCTTGGCCCGTGTACCCGTGCAGGGCCTCGTGAAACAGCACAGCCTGATTCAGGACGCCCTGGTCGCCCGGCTGAGGATTCGGCACCGAAAGCCTGTTGCATATGCCTGTTGCCGGGTTGAAGAAGACCTGCATCCCCTTCCCTGTGTCGGACGGGGTTTGAGAAACGGCCTCTGATTCCCCCAAATAATCATGCACGGTCGTACCCTTGCCAGCGAAAGCACATGTCAGGTACTTACTAAAGAAGCCAGAGGGGCAGAGCGCAATGTCGATGGCAACGTAGGATCGCGTCCCGTCCCAGAGCCGGGGCTTCCGGGACAAGTAGCTGGAAAAGTCCTTTTGGCTATAGCCAGGCAACTCGGGGAACACCCAGTTGTTGCACCCTGTGCACGGGCCCTGCACAAGCGTCCTCAAGGCGCTGAGTGCAGACATGATAGCCTCCTGCGCACATGGGGTCGCTCCGCCCGGGCAACTTGGGAGCGGCGCGGGCTGCGAGTCGTGCGGCCGGACGATAGCTCCATCTTTTGGGGGGGCGCCGGCTCCTTGATCGGGGGCGCCGGCCCCTTGCGAGCATGGAGGCGACCCACCGGAGCAAGTTTGCAGCGGCTCGAACCAGGGCTGTTGGGTCGCAGTCCCATTGCCGGAAGCGTTTGCCCCCGCGAACGGCCACCAGTTCGTCGCGACGTAAAGCGGCGCCGCCACGACTTGGCTCACAGGGCCGATTTGGTATGCGTTTGCCATCCACGATTGCGCAGCTAGGTCCATCATTCCCGTGGCGTTGCCGTATTGGTCGTAGGTGATGCCGGACTGGCCGATGACGCCGCCATCGGCGGTGGCGATCTGCGGCGTGTCGTTAGGCACGACCCAGCGCAGGTTCCCGCTCGCGTCGAAGGCGAATATTGCGTTTTCGCTAGCAGGGTACAATGCCGGGTTGGCGCCGGCAGCGACGAACGAACCGTCCTGAGCTTGCAGCATCGGGAACACGGCACCCCCTATCTGCTGCGTGCTGACGAGACTCGCGCTAGTGCCTGTAGTGATCGCCATCCCGGCGCCCACAAACCCTTCCCAGGTGAACAGGATGCCCTGATCGGCGTTCGTGACCATGCCTAGGAAGCCGATCTGGCAGCGCTCGGAGAAGTCACTCGCTTGATCCAGAACCTGGATAACGTCCGAAGCTCCTGCGCTGTTCACCCGCAGCAGCCGGATGTGATTCGTCATGTAGAATAACGCGTAGTCCGCTTCCCATCCGTAGGGGACATAGGCGTAGCCGTCCCCCGCAATGATCATTCCACCCAAACATGATTCCATTGCCTCTGATGGTATCGTGATCGGCACGCTGAACTTTTGGGCGCCCGTGGTGGGATCGATGCCAACTATCGTGGTCGGCAGTTGGGCGTCGTGGTTAGGGTCCGTCCAGTTCTCTTGGAGTGCGAAGATCGTTCCGTCAGCGTGTACAACGGCGTTCTGGATTGACGCGCTTGGCCCCGGCGTGTAGGCAGGATATGGCTTGCCGGTGCTTCCATCCAATTTCACAATCGAAGATATGGAATTGACGTTGAAATCGTAGTTCAGCACAACCAAGCCGCCTTGGAAGTCCGGCAAAACGTATCCTGGCCACGATCCCTGCGGCTGGCCGCCCGTCGCTTGGCTTACGTCTGCGGTCCACGCGGTTGTTCCGTCACTGGTAATGGCTGCAACGGTGCCGTCGGCCTGGAATGCGAAGACATCGGCTACGCCGCTGGTGCTGGGCACGGCTGGCACAATAGATTGGACACCGGATCCGTCGCCGGGGTTCGACCAAATCACCGTGCCGAGCGGAAGCGGCCCAGCCCAAACCGTAACATCGGCGGATGCGGTGCCGGCGGTGACGGTGACGTGTCCGGCGGCAACGGCGGTCAGAATCGGCGGGTCACTGGTTGACAGGCTCACGATGGTTGGATCGCTCGAGGTCCAGGCGGTTCCGTGACCGATATGTGGCTGTGTCGCCCACCGACATGTTGCGGTAAATGCGTCTGGCCCCTTTACACTTTTGCTTATCATGGATGTCACGGGTTTACTGCCGATGGGGTTCGATTCGGTTCGTAGCGAGGGGAGGCGTCGTTGTCCACGAATCCAGTGTACGGACCTTGAAACAGAATTCAAGAGAAATGTTTGATTATTTCACGCCTTCCTGTCCCTGTATCTTCCTCAGGCTGACCCCTTTTTCCTCCTATTTCCTCCTCGGTTTCCCTTTCTTTTTGCTTTGGTCAGTGTCCCGGCTTCCCGCTTACCTTCTCGACAAAAAAGCTGCGTGAAAAGTCCGTCAACCTTCCCTCGAAGGGCTCGAACATCAGGGTGCAGTCGGCCTCCCGCCCGTCCGGGCTGCGCCACCTGGCTTGGACCATCCAGGTGAGGTAGCCGTGTTCCATGAACCGTGCGTCGAACTCGGCCTCCCCCACCTTGAGTTCGCCGCTGACGAAAGGCGCTAGCTCCTTGATGGGTAACGCCCGAAGGAACTCGGCCTTGTGATCCGGACCGTACTTGGCGCCCGCCTCATTCAACGCCGCTGCGATCCTGGCGTCGGACCACTCCGGATGCTTGGTGATCTCCTCGGCCAGATTGTCCTGGCGAGCCGTTACGGCGGTGCCCCCAACAAACTGTACGTCGGTCAACTCCTTTTTCTGCCGGTCAAACCTGAATGAGACACTCAGGGCAGGGGCCGCGCACATGCCGCTGATGGTCCTCCCGAACCGCGGCTTGAGATCGCGCAGTTCGAAAGTGAACCCGTTCATCATGTCATCGGTCTTGTAGGACGGCCCAAAGCCGAAATCGTCAATGATTACAGGCCGTAGAACAGGATCCAAGCCGGGATACAACTTGCGAATGAATTGTCTGGCGCGGGCGACAAAGTCGTCTGGCCGCGTGGCAGCGGCCGGCGGCTGCGCCAATAGGCTGCCGATCGCGAACAACCAGCCAAGAACCAGCACATTTCTAATGGAACTGCGCGCGGAATCCAACAAAGGGATCTCCTATAATCTGCCATGTATGTTCTGTCTGCGTTGCGGCCACCGCGTTACCGGCAGCCACGGCCGCTTGCACATTGCTTCCCTTGGCAAGGGATAGCAGCATTGCCTTCCACTCATCTGCGGCGGAGCCAAGGTCCAGCTCCATTTTAGGGTTGGTGTTGGAGTAAACCGGCACGATCAGAGCCTGGCCCACGTTGCTGAGGTGCCATTGAGCGATGAACGCATCGTCAATTCCGCAGGCAGCTAGGAACACAACCGCCGCTCTCGGATTGAATCCATCGGGAAGGACATCCAGCATGCCACCAGTCGGGGCCCCGACTGTCCACACTCTGCCGTCGGGCGTCGTGGTCGTCGTGAGGGCCGCCGGCGCAAGACACGTCGTCCAGAAGCACAGGGCGCGCGCACGGTACCGGTCGTCCACCGACATCTCGACCGCCTGGTCTCCAAAGTCCAAGCCATGATCGATGTAGCCAACGATTGTGTTCGTCGTGCCGATGGCGCCGAAAAAACGCGCCGCGGTGGCCTGTTCGATCGCCAACCGATACAGCGCAACCTGCGTTGGCATCAGGCCCGTCGCAAGTGTTCCGTAGTAGTTCGCAACGTTCCTGCGGTCGGCCTGGGTAATGGTGAAAATGCTCGCCGGGTCGGCGGGCCCGTTGATCGCAAAGGGGATGAACATCGGACTCCGGACGACCTTCACCGCCGTACCGTTCCCAGAGGGACTGCCGTAGGCGAAAGCGTTGAAGCTCAAGGCTACATCAACCGCGGCCGCCGCCACGGAGTCGACGGCACCGTCGGTGTAGGCGTTCTCCGTCCACGAATAGGTGGGCATGTTGGCTATCATTCCCGTGGCGTGGCCGTTCTGGTCGTAGGTGATGCCGGACTGGCCGATGACGCCGCCATCGGCGGTGGCGATTTGCGGCGCGTCGTTGGGCACGATCCAGCGCACGTTCCCGGTTGCGTCGAAGGCAACCATGTAGTTGGTGCCCGTGTCCGCGTCCAAGTAAGTGCCGACAAACGAACCGTCCTGAGCTTGCAGGATCGGGAAGACAGACTCGACGCCGGGTGGCTGTGGCGCGCTCACAAGGGTCGCACCGGCGCCCATGGTTAGCGCCATCTTCGGACTCCAGAAATCGTTGTCGAGCTCCTGGTCGGCCCAGGTGAGCAAGATCCCCTGGTCGACGTTCGTGATCATGCTGAGACCCCACAACGGAAACAGATCGGAAATCACGCCCGTCCAGTCGTAGATATTGATGTTGTCATAGGCTCCGCTGCTGTCTACGCGCAGCAGTCGGAGGTGGTTGGTCTCGATGACGTCCATCTCCCGAATTCCGTACGGCACGTACGCGTAGCCGTCGCCCGCGATGATGACGCCATAGGTTGTCGTCTCCCCCGTACCCCAAAGCGGCGGGCCCTGAGCTTCCATCGGTAGCTGTATGCTGAATTTCAGCGCGCCCGTGGTGGGATCGATGCCAATCACCGAATCGGGCACGGCGTTCTCGTCGGGGATTTGAATGGCGAAGATAGTGCCGTCGGGATGGACAGCCACGAAAGGGCCAGCCGCGGAATCGGCACCTAGTCCCCAGAAACCCGGCGACGTTCCATCCGAGTTGGGGGGTGGCGTGTACGCTGGATAGGGCTGCCCGGTAATTCCATCCAATTTGTAGATCGAGCTTACGTTAGTATTGGGATCGTAGTTCAGCACGACCAGGCCACCTTGGAAGTCCGGCACGGCAGGTTGGCAGCAGTATCCCCCCTGGCTCAGGTCCGCGGCCCACGCCACGGTGCCGTCGCTGGTGATGGCTTGCACGGTGCCGTCAGCCTGGAACGCGAAGACGTCGGCTACGCCGCTGGTGCTGGGCACGGCTGGCACAATAGATTGGACACCGGATCCGTCGCCGGGGTTCGACCAAATCACCGTGCCGATGGGCAGAGGGCCGGCGGAAACAGTGACATCGGCGGACGCGGTGCCGGCAATGATGGTGACGTGTCCGGTGGCGAGCGCGGTGAGAACCGGCGGATCATCGGTCGACAGGCTCACCACGTTCGGACTGCTCGAGGACCAGGTCAGCCCTGTTACCGGGAGCCCATTTGCGCCAAGCGCCTGAATAGTGGCCGTGTCGCCCACCGACATGTTGAGCAGGCTCGGCTCCAGTGTCATGGTGTTGCCGCCCGGCACCTGGTCGCGCCGAAAGGTAATCGGTGTCAAAGCGTGGCTGCCCCGGACGTTGCCTTTTGGTGACAGGTTGCGCTGCCGCTGCATCTGGGTGGCGGCGTAGCGGACCGGTAGCGGATTGCGCCGGCTGGTTATCTGCGCCACGCCGTTACTGCCCGGCGGCAGCACCCAAAAGCCAAACGCATTACTCCACGCGTCGTTCTGTTCAATTCGCGCAATGCCGGTCAGCGAGCCGGAGGCGACCGTGGCGACTACCTGCGTGTCGCTCCAACTGACGATTTGGCCGGCGATGCTGCCCAGCCAAACGACTCCGTTGCCTTGAGAGTTCCCAAAACCGCTGCCGGTGAATGTGACCTGAGTTCCCGCCAATCCCGAGTTCGGGCTCATGCTGTCTATCTGTAACGCATCCACCGTAAACGGCACGACATTGCTCATCACACCGCCCTGCAAGACCTGTGCGTTGCCGGAAAATGCTCCATTGGCAACCACAGCGACGATCTGGGCATCGCTCCAGCTTTCCACCACGCCATTGGCGGTGCCCAGCCATACTTGCCCGCTGGCCTGGGCCGCGCCGAAGCCGGAGCCGGCGATGGTCACCACGGTTCCGGGCACGCCGGCGGTCGGCGTGACGCTCACAATCGTCGCGGTGTTCACGGTAAAGGGCACGGTATTGGACCAGATGCCGCTCTGCTGTACCTGTACATTCCCGGACGTGGCGTTGGAGGCCACCGTGGCGACGATCCGCGTGTCGCTCCAACTCCCTACCGCGCCAGGAGCGCTGCCCAGCCACACGGCGCCCGCGCCCTGTGCCGATCCGAAACCGGAACCGGAGACTACGACTTGCGTGCCTCCCAGGCCCGACGAAGGCGAGACGTTGGTGATCGAGGGCGCGACGACCACCGAAAACGGCATCGGATTGCTGGCATAGCCACCGGACGTAACGACCACGTTGCCCGTGGTGGCGCCGCTGGGAGCATTAACCGTGATGGAGTAGCTGTTCCAGTTGGAGGCGGCGCCTGCGCTGACGCCGTTGAAGGTCACCGTACCGGTGCTCCCGAAGTTGGTGCCGGCGATGTTAACCGTTGCGCCAACGGGTCCGGAGTTCGGCGACAGCATCTGAATGCCGGGCGTCAACGCAAAAGGCTCTGCGTTCGAGCTCACGCCTCCGACCGTGACCACCAATAAAACCGGCCCTGGGGAGATCCAGTTTAAGCTGTTGGGAACGGTTACCGTGATGGAATTGTTGCTCCAACTCGTCACCGTCGCGGCATATGCGTTGAACGCTACCGAGCTGCTGCCCTGGCTGGCGCCGAAGTTGCTACCGGTGATGGTTACAGATGAGCCCACCGGACCGGACGATGTCGACAGACTGACAATGCTCGGCGGACCCGGAGCCGGCGCGGGTTGGACTGAGACGGCGGTGGTTGCGGAAACGCCAGCAATGGCCGCCGTGATGTTTGCCGTGCCGACCGTGACGCCCACGGCGAGTCCCTGCGAACCCGGCGTGTTCCCGACCGTGACGATCGAGGGATTGGACGAACTCCATGCGGCCGATGCCGTCAGGTTTTGTACGCTGCCATCCGGGAAAGTGCCGCTGACAGTGAGATGTTGAGTCAATCCCACCGGAACGGAGGGGGCAGCCGGCAGAATTGTGAGAGAGACGGGCGCGGTTACGTTCAGCGACGCCGATCCGCTGACGTCGCCGGCTGTAGCCGTCAGGATAGCTGTGCCGCCGGCTTGGGCATTCACGACGCCGGCGCTTCCGGGCGAATTGCCTACCATCGCCACGGAAGGATTCGAAGAGCTCCAGAGCACCGATTGCAGTATCTGCGTGTTGCCGTCGTTGAACAAGCCAGTCGCGGTGAGCTGCTGAGTCTGTCCCGGAATCAGGTTCGCGCTGGCGGGCGCGACTGCAATCGAGACCAGACCGGGAGGGGTCGACGTCGTGGGCTGATACCATTGGCCGCCCGGCAGAGTAACGCCTGCGTTGATCCCGCCGATCAACAACACGTCTCCATTCGCGAGCAGTGTTCCGGTTTGGCCGGCCAGGGCACTTGCCACAGGCTGACCGGAGGTGAACGCACCCGCAACTGGATCGTACACTTCGGTGCTGGCTTCACTGGTGCAGGATGAGCTGCAAGAGCTGTACCCGCCGGCAATGAATACCTGGCCGTTGGGCGTCAGGGTCGCGGTGTGATGGAAGCGGGCAACCATCATGCCGCCAGCGACCGGAGTAAATGTGTCGGCGACCGGGTCGTAAATCTCCGCGGCATTCGTGGGGCAGCCTGGGTCGGCACACGTCGAACCGCCCGCGAGCAGCACCGTGCCGTTATTCAGGAGAGTGGCCGTCGCTCCGAAGCGGGGAGTGTTTGACTGAGCGCTCCCACTGAACATACCGTACGTGGGATCGTAGATCTCCGCGGCCGGCGGGAGATTGGTGCCATCAAAACCTCCGGCAATCAGAACCAGCCCGGAGGGAAGCACAACCGCGCTCGCGCCAAAGCGCGCCGCGTTCAAGGAGGAGGCGGTGGCCGTGAAAGTCCCGGCGACTGGGTCGTAAACCTCCGCGCTCGATTGGGCCGTACAGGACGCGGCTGCGGTGCAGGTTTGACCGCCCGCGATGAGCACAGTCCCATTGTTGAGGGTGGTCGTGGTGTGACCGCTGCGGGCCTGGGTCATCGTCCCCGCGGCACTGAAGGTGCCGGTGTTCGGGTCGTAGAGTTCGGCACTCGAGAGGGACGCGCAGTTTCCCGAGCTGTCGCATGCGTACCCCCCGGCCACCAGCACTCTGCCCGTGTTCAACAGCACGGCCGGCGCGGAGCGAGCCGTGGCCATGCCCCCGGTATTCGAGAACGTATCGCTGCCGGGATCGTAGATTTCCGCGCTGTTCAAGTAAGTACAGGAGCCCGGCGCCGGACAGGTGACTCCGCCAGCGATCAGTATCTGCCCGTTATCGAGGACTGTTGCGCTCTGTTGGTAGCGGCTGGTGTTCAGGTTTGTCTGGGTGGTTCCCGACACAACCACAACCAGTGCGGACCCGGCAATCGATCCACTCGTCGCCGTAATGGTCGAAGTTCCTACGGCGGCCGCCGTCGCCAGCCCATTGCCGTTGATCGCGACTGCGGCGGGGTTAGAGGATGCCCAGGTACTGGCAGCCGTAAGGTTTTGCGTACTTCCATCGGAATAGATACCAGTCGCCGTTAATTGTCGTGAGCCTCCATTCGCAATACTGGCGACATTCGGCGTGACGGTGACAGATCATCAGAACCGGCGGGCCGACGGTCAACGCGATGCGGAAACCGCTGTGGCGGACCCATAGCTCGCCGTGATCGTGGAAGTGCCTTGCGCCACGCCGGCGGCCATTCCCGTCGCGCTAACGGTGGCAACGGATGTCGTGCTCGACGCCCAAGCAACCAGCGATCGTAACATCCTGCAGGCTGCCGTCACTGAAGGTGCCCAGCGGCTCGATACTGTTGAGTCGAGCCTGACGCAATCGTGGCGGCTGGCGGGGTTGATCGCGATGGACACCAGCGCGGGCGATCCGACGCTCGCGGCCGTAGAAGCGGTAAAGGATCCGAAGATGGCTTGAATCGAAGCCGTCCCCTGAGTCAGTCCCGAAGCCAAGCCGCTGGCGTTGATGGCAACGACCGCACTGGCCGAAGAGGTCCACGTGGCGCTGGCGGTAAGGTCCTGCGTGCTTCCGTCGCTATAACTGCCGGTGACCGAAAATTGCTGGGTCGTGCCGAGAGCGATCACCGCGGACGCCGGGCTTATGGCAATCGACAGAAGCGCAGCCGGCGTCACGGTCAGCGCGGAGGAGCCGCTGACTCCCACAGCGCTCGCCGCGATGGTCGTGCTTCCCTGCGCCAAGCGCGGTAGCCGCGCCGGAATTCGTGGAATCGCCGCTGACCGCCGCGACGCTGGGAGCAGAGGAACTCCAGAGAACCGATGCCAGTTGCTGCACACTGCCTTTGCTAAACGTCCCGGTGGCCGTGAATGACTGCTCCACGCCAACGCTCATCGGCGGCGAAGCCGGAGTGACCGCGATACTTACCAAGCCGCTCAGTTGGCTCAGCATGTATAGTTCCGCAGTGTTGAGAATGTTGGTTCCGTCGGTACCGCCTGCCACGAGGACGGTTCCATCGTTCAGGAGAGATACCGTCTGGTACTCCCGAGCGCTCGTCATGGTGCCCGCGAAAGTGAACGTCTGGGCGGTCGGATCGAAAACTTCCGCCGTATTCAGCACTGTGCTGCTGCCCACCTGGTCGGTGGCGCCTCCCGTGATGAACACCGAGCCGCCGTTGAGCAATGTCATTGTGGGCAGGGTCCTGGGCACAGTCATCGCGCCCGCTACCACGGTAAAGATTCCCCACGCGGGATTGTAAAGCTCGGCCGTTGCCTGCGATCCAGATCCTGGGTTGTCGCCGCCCACGATGAGCACCTGTCCGTTGTTCAGCAGAACCGCCGCATGTCCTTCGCGGGGAGATGTCATGGGCACCAGCACGGGGTGAACCCCACGGCAGGATCGAAAACTTCTGCCGTATCGTACGCCCAGGTCGGCGTCGGGTCTGTCTCACCGCCGGCAATCAAGACCTGTCCATTCGGCAGCAAGGTAGCCGTGTGACGAAAACGGGGAGTCGTGGTGGGGCCAAGATCGATGAAACTCTGCGTGGGTGGATCGTAGAGCTCGGCATCGGAAATGATGCCGGCCACAGGATCGATCCCTCCCACCAGCAGTACTTGACCGTTATCCAGCAGCGTTGCCGTGTGTCCTGCTCTGGCAGTGTTTAGCGTATTAGACAACAGGATAAACGCGCCCGCTGCGGGATTGTAGATCTCGGCCGTGTTGAGTGTTGCGCCCGTAGCAGAATTAGAACCTCCAGCAATCAGAACGGTGCCGTCGTTCAACAGCGTGGCGGAATGCATCCAGCGCGGCGTAGTCATCGAGCCGGATGGAGCGAACGTCTGACTCGCGGGAACGTATAGTTCCGAGCTGCTCAACACGCCTGAACTGTTGTGTCCGCCGGCCACCAAGACGTTGCCGTTTGCCAACCGCGTTTGCGTTTGTCCGGATCGCGAATACCCCATCGCGCTCTTCGTTGCAGTAAAAGGAACCAGGCCCACCGCGAACGGCATCCCGTTGCTGGCCAACCCGCCCACCGTCACCACCACATCGCCGTTGGTTGCCCCGCCAGGCACGTTTACTGTGATGGCGCTCTTGCTCCAACTGGCCGCGGCACCTGCGCTAGTCCCGTTGAACGTCACCGTGCTGCTGCCCTGAGTCGAGCCGAAGCCGCTGCCCGCAATGGTTACCGCGGTACCCGCCGCCCCAGAGGTCGGATTCAGGCTGGTGATTGCCGGCGCACCAAGGAACCGGTAGGTGGCTGTGGCCACCGAACTGTTCGCAAGCCCAGTGGCATAGGCGATGGCCTTCACGGTGGTCGCGCCGTTGATGGCGAGCGGCGCCGTGTAGAGGGTTCCCGCCGTGTTGCTGGGCGAGCTGCCGTCCAGCGTGTAGTTGATGCTGGCGCCGGGGGTGGCGGTGCTTAGCGTCACCGTCTGCGGCGCGGTGTACGTGCTGCCGGACGGGCTAAAAGTCGGGGCCACGGCTTTGATCGTGTAAGTGGCTGTCGCCACTGAACTGTCCGTGAGCCCCGTGGCATAGGCGATGGCCTTCACGGTGGTTGTCCCACTGATGGTGAACGGCGCTGTGTAGAGGGTTCCCGCGGTGTTGCTAGGCGTACTGTCATCCAACGTGTAATTGATGCTGGCACCCGTGGTGGTGGTGCTCAGCGTCACTGTCTGCGGCGCGGTGTACGTTCCGCCTGCCGGGCTGAAGGCCGGCGCTACGGCCTTGATCGTATAGGTGGCCGTTGCGACCGTGCTGTTGGCGAGGCCGGTGGCATAGGCAACGGCCTTCACGGTGGCCGTGGCGCTGACGGTGAACGGCGCCGTGTAGCGGGTTCCCGCGGTGTTGCTGGGCGCGCTGTCGTCCAACGTGTAATTGATGCTCGCACCCGGTGTGGTCGTGCTCAGGGTCACCGTCTGCGGCACGGCGTACGTCCCGCCGGACGGGCTGAAGGTTGGGGCGATGGCCTTGATTGTGTAGGTGGCCGTCGCCACCGAACTGTCAGCAAGCCCATTGGCATAGGCGATAGCCTTCACGGTGGTCGTGCCGCTGATGGCAACCGGCGCCGTGTAAACCGTCCCCGCGCTGTCGCTGGGCGAGCTGCCGTCTAACGTGTAGCGGATCGTTGCGCCGGTTGTGGTGGTGCTCAGGGTCACCGTCTGCGGGGCGGTGTACGTTCCACCGGCCGGGCCGAACTTCGGGGCCACGACCTTAATCGTGTAAGTAGCTGCGGCCACCGAACTGTCGGTGAGACCGGTGGCGTACGCGATACCTTTCACCGTGGTCGTGCCGCTAATAGGGATTGGCGCCGTGTAAACCGTCCCTGCGGTCTCGCTGGGCGTGCTGGCGTCCAACGTGTAGTTGATGCTGGCACCCGGTGTGGTCGTGCTCAGGGTCACCGTTTGCGGCGCGGTGTACGTCCCGCCGGACGGGCTGAAGGTTGGGGCGATGGCCTTGATTGTGTAGGTGGCCGTCGCCACCGAACTGTCAGCAAGCCCGGTGACATAGGCGATGGCCTTCACGGTGGTCGTGGCACTGACGGTGAACGGCGCTGTGTAGACGGTTCCCGCGGTCTCGCTGGGCGTGCTGCCGTCTAGAGTGTAGCGAATCGTTGCGCCGGAAGTGGTGCTGCTCAGCGTCACTGTCTGCGGCGCGGTGTACGTCCCGCCGGACGGACTAAAGGTCGGGGCCAGGGCCTTGATCGTGTAAGTGGCTGTGGCCACCGTGCTGTTGGCGAGGCCGGTCGCATAGGCAACGGCCTTCACGGTGGTCGTGGCGCTGATGCTGAAGGGTGCCGTGTAAAGCGTTCCAGCGGTGCTGCTGGGCGTGCTGCCGTCCAGCGTGTAGTTGATGCTGGCACCCGGTGTGGTCGTGCTTAGCGCCACCGTCTGCGGCGCGGTGTACGTCCCGCCAGACGGACTAAACGTCGGGGCGATGGCTTTGATCGTGTAGGTGGCAGTTGCCACCGAACTGTCCGCTAGCCCAGTGGCATAGGCCATGGCCTTCACGGTGGTTGTCCCAGTGATTGTGATCGGCGCCGTATAAGCGGTTCCCACAGTCTCGCTGGGCGTGCTGCCGTCCAGCGTGTAGCGGATCGTTGCACCGGTGGTAGTGCTGCTCAGCGTCACCGTCTGCGGCGCGGTGTACGTCCCGCCGGCCGGGCTGAAGGTCGGGGCCGCGGCCTTGATCGTGTAGGTGGCCGTGGCCACCGAACTGTCCGTGAGCCCGGTGGCATAGGCGATGGCCTTCACTGTCGTCGTGCCGCTGATGCCGAACGGCACCGTGTAGACGGTTCCCGCGGTCTCGCTGGGCGTGCTGCCGTCCAGCGTGTAGCGGATCGTTGCGCCGGAAGTGGTGCTGCTCAGCGTCACCGTCTGCGGCGCCGTGTACGTCCCACCGGTCGGGCTGAAGGTCGGGGCCGCTACTGCAGCAGCATTGCCGACCGCGCTAAACGCGAACAGCCAATAAACAGTTATGAAAAGCGATATGAGGAATGAGCAACGCGACGTTTTCATTTGGCGGGCTCCAATCGGGGCACAAAGACCTTGTTGCCGTGCGGCTGCCTTGGGGCGGCACACCCTCCCCACTAAAGTACTAGAAGTTCTGAAACTCCTATATTCATAGATGCCTGGTGGCTTTGCAAGAGAAAAGTGATGCCTGTGATGCCTGGTGAAGCTGGCCACATGCGCGGCGATCTGAGGCCGTAGGCCGCCGCATAAGTCTCTTATTTTACAAACGCCGATTAATTTGCAAGCTGGCCGGCGCGGAAGAGCCTCTAGGTGGCGCACGAACAATACGCGAACATCGACGAGCCGAAAACGGCCCAAACCATCCTATGCCATCCTAAATCGCTCCGCTCGCAACCCTTTTTCCATCAGTAACATCCGCTGATTCCAGACTACTTGGCCAATTCGGTAGGAGGCCCTGAAAAGGCTGGCGTCGGCGGTTCAATTCCGTCCCTGGCCACCACCCCCTCATTGTTATCAGTGGATTACGAGCTTCCAATGGAACCTGCGCGTCACCCGCGTGTACGTGACGCTTTGCGCAAGCAAGCTGCCGTAAATCAATGAGATGCATATCGATAGAGCGCAGCCCAGCAGCGCTTGGCGTCGTCTGCCACAAGCCATCCTCAGCCGCGCAGCGCGGCACACCGCGCAACCATGCGGCGTGGTGGTCGGCGAGTCGATTTGAATGCCCAATGGCGGAAGCTGAAGATGCCGATTTCAATCCACCCGGATGAGCCTGCATGACGTTGCGGTAAGATCGTTGGTAACACATGCCCAACTCTGGCAAGCCGGGAGGCGCCACTCTGCTACAACGCGGGGCAGCGCGCCCGCTGCGGTTTGCGGCTCTGTTCGGCGCACTCTTTCTGGCAGGTAGCGCGGTGTTGTTGCTGCCCCCGGTGCAGACAATCGACGGGCGGTTTTCGCAGACGCTGGTCGGCATCTCACACCGTTTGATTCGTATCTGCGGCGGAACGGCGGCGGTCGAGGGCGCAATTCTGCGTGCTCCCAGCGGGTTCGGCGTCGAGATGAAGGATGGCTGTAACGGTGTCACCGTTACCATTTTGCTTTGCGCGGCCGTGTTGGCGTTTCCCGCTTCCTGGAAAATGCGCGGCCTGGGCCTGCTGGCTGGTGGTCTGACAATTCAGGTTCTGAACGTCGTGCGTTTCATCAGCTTGTTCTATTTGGGTCAATACAGCACCAGTTGGTTCGAGTTCGCTCACGGCTACCTTTGGGAGACGTTGCTGATGCTGGATACGATGGTGGTGTTCTGGTTGTGGGTAGGCCGCGTATCCCGGACTGAACGCTTGCAGCATGCCCTCGATTAACCTCAATCCCCAAGCCCGCTTTCTGTTGCTGGGCACGGCGCTGCTGGCCGCTCTTTTGATCTTGTGGTGGCTGGTGCTTATGAATCCGCTGCTGTTCCTCCTGCACAACGCCGTGAACGCGTGCGGCGGCGTGTTTTGGAGCGGCCCGCCCGCTTTTTCCGTCACCGAAACTCCGGGCGGCGGTTGGACATTCGAAGTCCCTATGGAGGCTACCGTGCCGCATTCGGCGGCAAATCCGGCGCCGCAACAAGTGCACGCCATCGATTTCGATATGGCACGATCGGAAGTAGGCGCCTTCACCTTTGGTTTGCCGGTTTATTGGGCACTCATGCTGGCGGCGCCCGGCATCCGCCGTAACCTGCGGCCACTGCTGTGGGGCACCCTGGCGATGGCGATTCTGGAAATCGCCCTGGCCGTGCTCACGGCCGACCTCCTCGCGCACGTGACCCTGGCGCGCATGGTGCGGGCGCACGACCCGATCGGACACTGGTTCTTACGCTTTAGCTATTATCTGACCGTCGACGCCATCCCTTACCTGATGCCCTTCGTGGTTGCCATCTGGTCACATCGGGAGCTCAGAGAGCAGATCTTCAACTGGGCAACTGGCAAGCCTGTGTCGACGGGGGACGCTGCGGCCACCCTTGCAAACAAGCGCGGCCGCCAGCCGAAGGGGCCGGTACGCCGGCGCGGAAACTCGCGATAAATCTCGAACTAAGGCGTGGTTGGCCTTGCCCTCAGCTTCCACGCACCAAAGAGGACTATTATCCCCGCCAGCCCAATCATGCTCCACTCGGAAAGAGTGGGAACGGGGGCAGAAGTGTAAGCAGGGCAACCAGTGGGATAACAGACCCACAGCCCACCGAACTCGTTTTGCACGGGGGGGTCGGCTAGGAAATCCGTGCTGGTGCCGGGGGTAATCAGGACAGTGGGAAATCCATTAGGGTTGTTCTGGATCCGGGCCCCCGAGCCCGTGACGCAAAAGAACACTCCCGTGTTGATCGCGACATTAGGAATAGAAATGCTCGTACCATATACCGTACCGTTGCTGACTGGATTTAAACAGTTCGACGTCGTTGACGAAAACGCTGCCGCAATACCTCCAAAATTCCCCGGAATCGTGACTGTCGCGGTGTCGGTGCTTAATAGGGTATTAGCCGATCCATTGGAACCCAGAATCGGAACCGTGTTAGTGGCAGCGTCTGTTACTTGCCGCGATATTGCAATCGCGCTAAAGACCGCAGTGAGGGAGTCATTTGTGCCGCCGGTACCGAATTCCGTCCCGTTGGACGGAGCCGTTTGATCGATAAACTGTATTGCACCGACAAACACCGCCGCGGCTCCAACATCGCTGGCAAATGCCTTGAACGACAAGGGCGCTGCATCGCTCCCGATGGCCTGCATCGTCAGCGCCAAGGCACTGGCCACCGGCGTAACGGTTTCCAGGGCAGTCGCGCCATCGAGGGTAAAGGTCGCGAGCGAGATCGTTTGGCCGGAGGTCACTGCGGATGTTGCGACCGCAAACGTGGCCGACTGTGAGCCCACCCCACCGCTGGACAACGTAAAAGTCGAAGTTCCCGAACTAGTCAGCGTGGGAGCCGATCCAAACGTGAACCCTGAAGGCAAAGTCACCGTAAAGCTGGATCCGATTGCCAGTGTCGATGTCGCAGTGTAGGTGGCTACCCCGGCGGGCACCGTCAATACACCGTTTGACAGCCGCACTTCCGCGGCGTTGTAGTCGGCTACATTACCGGCTATGGTGCCAGTCCAACCTGGAGCAGTCCAAAAAACGAGTGCGCTCAACGTGAGAACCGTTCGCTTCAGCCCGATCATCATAGACCCTTTCAGGGTCCGATTCTAGCACGTAACACCAGAGAACTCTCTAAGAAAAAGAGCCAACACAGAATTTCCTATGCGTTCGTTCTTAAAGGAGCTTGCCGGGACTTCGTTTTTCGACCGGCAGCGTCCCATTTGGAACTGCTGGCCGGTTTGTCCACCGACGGCCTATACACTGCCAGTTACCACGCGTCTTTACCGCCGCCGTTTGCGGCGCCTTAAAACCGGCAGCTCCAGCCTTCGGCAAGGAGCGCAATCCGCCGGGGATCCGCGTACGCGCAATTCGTTGACAGACCGGGAAAGTTGATAATCTGGGTGGGACGTATGCGGCTGGTTGGAGGGGGGAGGTTTCCTCAAAAGGATCGGTGAAGACAGCGGGTACTGTCATAAGGGAGACTGCGGCGGATTTCCATTTGGAGCGCGTCAGCAGGGAGAACGTGGGGGAATTCGCTGCGGGCTTGTCCGCGATGGACCTGTCTGTCCGCGGGCGGAGATTAGGCACGGATTTCTGGCCGTGGCTCTATTTCGGAAACCCCGCCGGCGCAGGCACGGCGGTGGTGGCGCTCGCCGGAAGGCGCGTAGTGGGCAAACTGGGGCGCGTGCCCGTGCGGGTGACAGCCGGCGGAGAAGGGCTGACGGCAGAGTTGGGTGAAGGGCTTACGCTGCTGCCGGAAGTGAGAACGTGGACGAACTTCCGAGCCCTGTGCGAGGCGGCCGTTCTGGCAAAACCCGAGCAGAAGGCCGCTTTCTCGTTTGGCTTTGCCACGCCCTATATATCGAAGTTGCACGCTGCGATGGGATACCCCGTCCTCGGGCGGGTGCCGATGTTTGCGGGAGTATTGGACGGAACCAGGATGCTGGCGGCGCGTGGGTTTGCGCGACCGGCCGCGATGGCTGCCGGCGCTGCGGCCCGGGCGCTATTCGGACTGAAGCGGAGGCATCGGGCGGCGGCGGGAATTGATCTGGCCGAGATCGCCAGCTTCGGCGAGGAGTATGATGCGCTGTGGCGATCGACTGAGCCCAGAGGCGGTGTGGCAATCGTCAAGGACGCCCGTTACCTCAACTGGCGCTATGTGCAGTGCCCAGCCGCGTCCTACCGCCGGGTGGCTGCCTGGTCCGGCGGGGAACTGGCGGGCTACATCGTGTGGCGGGATCGCGGGCCGAACAATGACGGGTACGTGCTGGAATTTGCGTGTAAGGGTAATAGCCGGCCGGTCTTGAGCGCTTTGCTGCTGGCCGCGCTCGAAGACATGGCGCGAAACGATACCGGACTGGTGATGGCTTCATTTCCGGCCTCGGCGGCGTGCGTTCGGGTGATGCGGTCCGCCGGATTCGGCGCATGGGCGACGCGCCTGAAGAACATGAGCTTGATCGTGACGCCCCGTCCCGGCGAATGCCGGCCGGAACGAGTGGCCGGCGCCTGGCAATACACGCTCGGTGACTGGATTTATCATTAGGGTGCAAAGTTCTTCTCATGCAAGAGACTGACGGGGTTTTAGGCGGGCCATTTGTGATTTGGGCGTCGCTGCCGCCCTGCATCGAAAACCTCGACCTTCTGTACCAAGCGTCGGGTGTGGCTGAGCCCCTGGTTGACCTGAGATTCGGAACGGCGGAATACAAAACCCGGATCATCGAGCGCCTCCTGGCCGCCGTTCTGCCCGGCTTGACCGTGTGCGCGGATCCGGGCGACGTATTGCTGGACCGGGTGATCGAGCGGCCTCCGCCGAATGCGCGCGTCATCCTTTGCACGCCGTGGACGGAGTCCGCCCTCGCAGCGCTCCTCGATGCCACTGGGCGGCGGCTGGTGGTGGGGGCGGAAGCCGGCAGCCGGGAGGATGCCTCGCTGGCGGCCCGGCTCGGCGCCGACTTCGTGGTTGCCTCGGGAGTGGAAGCGGCGGGTCCGGTTTCGGCGAAGACGAGCTTCATCTTACTTCAGGAACTGGCAGGCGCGGTGGACATCCCCGTGGTGATTCGCGGCGGCCTCGGACCGCGCGGCGCCGCGGTTGCGTTCGCGCTCGGCGCCGCCGGCACGATTCTCGACTCGCAGTTGCTGCTGCTGGAAGGTAGCGGTCTGGGCGATGCCCTTCGCAGCGAACTTGCACAGCGCTCCGCATCGGACACCGAGGTAATCGGCGAACTGGTGGGAAGACCCTTCCGCCTGATGCCGCTGGCCGGCAAGGATGCCCTTCGCGCCATGGTCAAGCGGGAATGGGAGATCTTCGCCCGGCGCCTGCCGGAGGAAGAGCGGATCGGCGAGCTCGCCAAGGTTCTGGAACCAGTGTCGGTGGGCGGGTTGCAGGCCCGGAACGGGCTGCTGCCGGTCGGCCAGGGGTTGGCTTTTGCGCAACGGTTCGCCGAGCGGGGCTGGGATGTCCGGCAAGTGGTGGAGGAATACCGCCGCGTGCTGGTGGAGTCGATCGAGCGCGTCAAACGTTCCTTCCCATTCGTGCGGGATTCGGCCCTCGCGCGCGCACACGGTGTCCGCTTTCCCATCGTGCAGGGTCCGATGGCAATTGTGACCGACACGCCAAAGCTGGCCGCGGCGGTGGCTAAAGCGGGTGCGCTGCCGTTTTGTGCAACAGCCGGATTGGCGCCACCTAGAATTCGTGAATTGATCGGCGAGGCGCGCGCTGTGCTGGGCGACTCTCCGTTCGGCGCCGGAGTCATCGGTTTTCTGCCGCTCGAAGGTGCCGATAGCGCGGTCGCAGGAGATGATACGGCAAGGCCGGATTTTGTGACCATTGCTGGCGGAAATCCCGCACAGGCCAGGCGTCTGGAAGAAGCCGGCATCCGCACCTATCTCTATGCTGCCAGCCAGGCGGCAATGCGGGATCTTCTGGACCATGGGGTGCTGGGCATGATCCTCGAAGGCCACGAGGCCGGCGGTCACGTGGGCAACTTGGGATCGTTGATTCTGTGGGAACTTGCGGCGGAGGAGATCCTGACGCGTTCCGCCGGGGCGGTATCCGGCTTGCGCGTGCTGTTCGCGGGCGGAATCATGAACTCGCGGTCCAGCCTCGGCGTGGCGGTGATTGCGGCGGCACTGGCGGAGCGCGGCGTGAGCGTGGGCCTACAGGTTGGCACGGCGTACCTGATGACGGACGATGCCGTCGCCTGTGGCGCCGTGTCGCGGCAATACCAGCAGGAGCTTTTGGCCGGCGCAACGACGGTTCTCACCGGCACCACCGTGAACCTGCCTAACCGCTGGCTCGATTCGCCGGCAGTACGGCGGATGCTGCTTGAAGAGCGGGAACTCGCCGGCCATCAGATGCCCCTCCGCGATCGCAAGCGCCAGGTGGAAGCGCTGGGAGCAGCGCGGTTGTCGGCGGGCCTGGGCCGGGCAGATGCTGCCGAAGGTGCTTTTGTCTGCGGCCAGGGCATCGCGGTGCAGGAAGAATGCTGGTCGATTGAGGAACTCCACCAGGCGCTGACATCCGGAGCCGCGCAGCTTGCTTCCCGATGCCCGCGCCCTTCGTCCGAGGAAGAGCTGCCGGCCGGCGCCGTGGCGATAACCGGACTCGGTTGCGTGTTCCCCGGTGCGCGCGGGGTCCAAGAGTTCTGGGACAACATTCTCCAGAAGCGGGACATGGTCCGCGAAGTCCCGCCAGCCAGGTGGGACGCCTCGATCTACTATAGCGAGCACCGTTCCGTTCCCGAAAAGACCTATTCCAAGATCGGCAGTTTCGTTGAGGGCTTCCGCAGGGACCCATTGAAATTCCGCATTCCGCCGCGCTCGGAGCCGCAAATCGACACGGTTCAGTTTTTGCTCCTCGAGGCCACTTATCAGGCACTGGTTGACGCGGGATACATGGAGCAGAACAAGGCCCCTGGCGAATCCACTCTCCCGCGGGCCGAGACCTCGGTCTTCGTGGGTAATAGCTCCGCGACTGAACGCGCCGCCCAATACGGGCTACGGGCTCACTGGGCGCGATTTGCTGGGGCGCTCCGACATACGGCGAGATTCGCGTCGCTCGACGAGGAGCTGAAATCGCGAATCCTCGAGGAAAACGAAGAGGTTTTCAAGAAGGACCTGCCAGAGTTCAGCGAAGATACCTGCGCCGGCGTGCTCGGCAGCCTGGTAGCGGGCCGGATTGCCAACTGTTTCGATCTTAAGGGGCCGGCGGTGTCGATGGATGCGGCGTGCGCCTCCGCGTTGGCCGCGGTCGATTCGGCCGTGGACGCGCTGCGGCGAGGGCAATGCGACGTCGCCCTGGCCGGCGCCGCCGACACTCGCTTGGACCCGCTCACGTACGTGTTTTTCTGCAGCCTGGGCGGTCTGTCGGCAAAGGGAAGCTTCCCGTTCGACGAGCGGGCGGATGGCTTCGTGCTCGGTGAAGGCGCGGGCATGTTGGTGCTGAAGCGCCTGGAAGACGCGCTGCGGGACGGAGACAGCATATACGCCGTGATCCGCGCGCTCGGATCATCCAGCGACGGCCGCGTGAAAGGCATCACTGCGCCGGATGTCGATGGGCAGATACGCGCATTTGAGCGGGCGTATGCGCAGGTTCCGTTTTCGCCTTCGAGGATTTCCTTGATCGAGGCGCACGGCACCGGCACCTGGGCCGGCGACAAGGCCGAGATGGCTTCCATCGGCCGCTTCTTCGGTGAGCGCGGCGCCAGGCCGCAAAGCATCGGATTGGGGTCGGTGAAGTCGATGATCGGCCATCTCAAAACGGCGGCCGGAATCGCGTCGCTGATCAAGACGGTTATGGCGCTGCACACCAGAATCCTGCCGCCGGCCATCCACTGTGAACGGCCGCGGAAAGACGTGGACTGGAACTCGTCGCCCTGCTACCTGCTGACCGACGCGAAGCTATGGGAGGCTGGGCCGGAACCACGCCGCGCGGGAGTAAACGCATTCGGCTTTGGAGGCATCAATTATCACGCGGTGCTGGAAGAGGCGCCAGTGAGCGCGGGTAGGAAGGAGCAGCCGCATGCGCCGGCGCCGGAATTCTCCGTTCTGCCGGGATTGTTCATTTTCCGTGCCCCGTCCCGGCAGGAGCTTGCAGCCCGTGTCCGCGCATTGCAGAACGCACTGGCTACCAGGCAACCAGAGGACCTCCGCAAAGTGGCGCTGCTCGAGTTCAAGCGCAACGCGAAGGCAGGCCCTTGCCTTGCCCTCGTGGTGCGGGACGGGGCTCAACTCGCCTCCCACCTGGATGCTGCAGCGGCCATTCTGGCTGATCGCGAACGAAACGAGGTTGCGGCGGCGCAGGGCATTTATTTCCGGCAGGAACCGCTGGCGCCCGGCGATAAGGTTGCCTTTCTTTATCCGGGGCAAGGCCCGCAGTATCCCGGCATGCTCGATGGGATTCCGGAGGCCTTTCCGTTTGTCGAGCCCATCATTCAGCAGGTAGACAACTTCGCGCGGCGGCACCTCAGGACCACGATTATGGGGCTGCTTCGCGATGGGCGATCTCCCAGCCGGACCGGGCCGGATGCCGCAGTGCTTCTCCGGCCTGACTATAATCATCCGGCAATGCTGGCCGTCAGCATGTCATTGGCTCAGGTGTTGGAGCGGGCGGGAATTCACCCCGACATGGTGGCGGGCCACTCGCTGGGTGAGTACGCGGCGCTCTTGACTGCCGGCGTCTACGACGCAGACGCAGCTATCCGAATCACCACCCAGCGCGGAGTGGGCATCGCCATCACCTGCACGGCGGGCGGATCCATGACCAGCGTCGGCCTGTCCGAGCGGGAGGTCCTGCCCTACCTACAGGGCATCGCGGGATTCGTCGCAGTGGCGAACAAGAACTGCCCCGCGCAAACGGTGATTTCCGGCGAGACGGACGCGGTGGAAACCGCTACGGTCCGCCTGGAGCGTGCCGGTGTGCGTTGCATACGGCTGCCGCTCGCCGGTCCATTTCACTCGCGGCTGCTCGAACCGTGCGTCGAGCCGTTTCGGAGGGTGCTGGACGCGTTTCCGGTAAAGCCTCCACGTCTGCCCGTGCAGTCGAACCTGACAGGCCGCGCTTACGAAAACGGCGATGGCTTCGCAACGCGGTTGCGTGAGTCGTTGACCCGCCACATGGTGGAACCGGTGAATTTCGTGGCCAATATCGAATCCATGTACGAGGCAGGAGCGCGCCTGTTCATCGAGGTTGGGCCAGGGGCGACCCTGTCGTCTTTCGTGGACAACACGCTCGCGGGGCGGCCACACTGGACGGTGACTACCAATACCGCGCGGCGGCCGCCGGCGGTGCAGATGCTTCATGCGATCGCCTTCTGCGCGGCACAGGGAATCGCGGTGGATCTAGAGCGGATTCTGCCCCCGCGACGGCTCCGCAGGGAAATCGAGCCGTCCCGCCCGGCAGTGCCTGCACCAGCGTTGCGCCATATCGCGAAGGTCGCGCCGGCGGCGGCCGGTCTTCTGGAAGCGTCCCTGGCTCATGAAGACCCCGCCACTGTAGCGGAATACCTGGCCGAGCGGGGCGAGTTTCTGCGGCAAATGGTGGCCCTGGACTTCTCATGTTACCGCCAGCCCGCGAGTGAGGCGAGGCCGGCAACCGGCGCTTCCGGGGATCTCAATCTGACGCGCCGCGTGGTGGACCTGGTGGCGCGCAAGACCGGATACCCCATAAATCTCATTGGCCTTGATCTGGACGTGGAGGCGGAACTGGGACTCGACTCGATCAAGCAGGTCGAGATCATGCGAGAACTGGGGCAGGAGGTGGGGCTGGACTTCGGCTCCGACACGCGGTCGGATGGCTATCAGATTGGAACGCTGCGGGAGTTGGTCCGTCGAATCGAGGAGTCCCTGCCTGCCGGCATACCTGTTCCGGTCGAGCTCGCTTCGCAAACGGACGCGCCGGCCATCCACGAGCCTGAGCCGGAATTCCGCACGGATTGCAGCCGTCGCGTCTCGTCGCTGGTGGAAGCGCCACTGCCCGGATCCGCCGATGCGGGAACGATGCGCGGCAAACGCGTCGCGCTGGTTTCGGGCGACGCCGGTCTCTCGGCAGCAATTGCGCGACGACTCGAAGCGGCCGGCGCAATCGCGACGGGTTCACCCCGCGCCGCCGATTTCGTGGTCAGCCTGAGTGGCTGCGGTAGCGGCCAACTGCCTTCGTTGCCAGAGTGCGCCGGATGGTGGGCAGGATTGAAGGCCGAGGCTACCCCACTGATGAATGCCGCGCGCGAATGCGCGAAGGCGGAGGCCGGCCCGATCCGCTGGGTGTCGGTTTCGACGCTCGGCGGCGAGTTCGCTGCCACGGGCGTCACCGCATTCGCACCCCAAGCCGGCCTGGGGCTGGCTATAGGCCGGTGCCTCAGCCTGGAAAGCAGCGGGCGGGTGCGCGGACTATACCTCGATTTCGAACCATCGACAGATGTGGAGGCGATCGCGGCGGCGGTGTGCACAGAGATGGCTTGCGATTGCGGCCATGGCGAGATAGGCTATCGGAGCGGCAAGCGATACGCGATCCGGTGGATGCCGGGCTCGCCGTCCGAGGCGGTGCGACTCGGGCTCGACAAGAGCAGCGTCGTACTAGCGATCGGCGGTGCGCGGGGGATCACGGCGGCAGTGTGCGCGGAACTGGCGCGACGCAGCGGGGCGCGGTTCATCCTGGCCGGTCAGGCGCCGGCCTCCGCACGGACGTCGAGTCCGCCCGTGACGCTCGACTTCAACCAGGCGCTGAAGCAGGTGCTGGCCAAGGCGCTGGCGGAGAATCGGCAGCCGGCTCCGGCCGAAGTGGAGCGTGAGGCGTGGCGCGCGGTCTGGGCTGCGGAGCGTGCGGTGAACGTCGAAACACTCCGGACGCTCGCCACGGATGTCGAGTACAGGCAGTGCAACCTGATGGAGCCGGATTCCGTGCGGCAGCTCGTAAGTTCTCTCCGCGAGCGTTACGGGAAAATCGATTTGGTACTGCAGGGAGCAGGCGCGCTCTCGCAAAAGACGATTCAACACCTCGGGACTGACGAATTCGTCAGCGATATGGCGCCAAAGGCGCTTGGAACTGCGCATCTGCTGGCCGCCCTCGAGGGCGTGGAAGTGGGTGCTTTCCTCAATTTATCGAGTGTCGCGGGGCGTTGGGGGAACGCTGGTCAGGCAGCTTACGCGGCCGGGCATGAGGTGGCCGCGAACCTGACGGCATCCGCTGGGTCGGCGCGGCGTGGACGTTGGTTCAATATCTATTTTGGGCCGTGGCTGCGCACCGGCATGACGGACCGAAGCGGCATCATGGAGCGGCTGCGCGACCACGGGCTGGCGTTCATCGACCGCGAGGCAGGCGCGAAGTTTACGGCGGACGAGGTGGAGCGCGGAAGCGGCGAATCGGTGGCGTATTGCGGCGGCAGTTTCGAGCCGATGGCCGGGACTGCTCCCACGACTGCCCAGCCGGCGCCGATTTTCGATCGCTGCGAGATTTTAGAGCCGGGCGTTGCGCACGGGGAAAGAGAATTCGACCCGGCCCGCGATCGTTTTGTTGCGGACCACCAGGTGACCAAGGGCGTGCCCGTGGTGCCAGGCTTTTTCATGATGGAGATGATGGCGCAAGCCGGTGCCCTGCTGGTCAACCCGAACTGGCAGTTGACTGAGATCTCAGAGGTGCAATTCGTTCGCGCAGGCAAGCTTCGCCGGGGAAATCCGCGCACGTTTCACGCGCGTGCGCGGATGCTGCGCGGCGAATCGGAAGGCGCAGCCCTGTTCGGCGAAGTGTACAGCCTGTTCACGCCCCCCGGCTCGGCTGCGGAACAGGAAGTGCTGCACGTACACTGCCGTTTGCAATTCGGACGCCGCGAGCCGGCCCCTCTTCCCGCTCTGGTGGTTCCCCGCAGCGGACTGGGTCACGCGCTTGTCGATGCCGCCCCACTGTGGAGCACAGAGGCTTTATCGCGGCGCCAGGGAGTGTGGGCCGACATCGGCTGGGTACACTCTGTGACAAGGGATGGCGCGGTAGGACAATGCTTCGACTCCATGTTGCCCGAGGTCCGGCGGGAGCCTTGTTTGAGCCACACGGTCGCCCTCGATGGCGGTCTGTTAATGAGTGGGCTCCCGGTGGTGCTGTACGTTGGCGCCAACGACTACTATTTTGACGGTGTCCGCTCTATCCGGTTCTTCGCTTCGACCGGCAATGGCACCGCTCCCCTTTGTCGCGTCCGCACCTGGTTCCGCGGCTCGGGAAACGAAAGCGCGATGGAAGCGATCGACGAGAACGGCCGAGTGATGGCGCGGCTGGCGGGTTATACGCGGCGGCTTGCTCCCGCCTCGGTCCGGCAGACGCCAATCGACGAGCCCATCTGGGCTAGCCTTCGCGAGCATCCGCATCAGGCAAGAATCCGGGAACTTCTTGGCATCGCGCAACCGTTCGCTCTCGCGCAGGTGGATATCCCTCCGCTCGCCACCGCGCTTGACCAGGACCCCGAGGCCCTGATCAACGATTACCTCAGCAGCACGGAACGGGCGCACTTCCAAACGCTCACCCATCTCAAACGGCGGTGGGAGTGGCTAGCGGGAAGAATCGCCGCCAAGACCGCTGTTCGTCTGCTGCTGGCGCCCGACTCACCCGACGACAATATGATCCGCATTCTGGCCGCGGAAGACGGTACGCCCGGCGTGGATCTAGACGGGACGGGTACGGCGGCTCCGCCGTTTGTGAGCATTACTCACAGCGGCGACCTGGCGGCTGCCCTGGCAACTCTTCAGCCCGGCTTCGGAATCGATGTGGAGGCGATTGGCGAAGCGGCGAAGGAAATTGAGAGCGAATTCGCGAGGCCGGAGGAAACGGTGATCATCGGTGCTGCGATGCCGGACCGCGATGTGGCGCTGACGTGCTTGTGGGCCGTCAAAGAAGCCTGCCGGAAGGCCATCGGTGCCGCGGGCATCGCGTCGCGCGATCTCATTCTCCGCGAAGCGGACCGTTGCGGCGAGTATGTGGTGGCGCTATTCGAGCGGCCGGGCGGCGGACCAATCCGCAGTGTGACGTTCCACGATGCCACACACGCGTATGCGGTTGCCGGACCCGCAGCCGCGAGAAAGCCATGAACCAGCCAACTCTTGCCGATCTGGCCGAAATTATAGGTTCGTATGTGGATCTGTCCGCGGTCACTCTGCGGCTGGAAAGTGTGCTTGGCGAGGAAGTCCCCATTGATTCACAAGACATGCTGCGGGTACTGTCGCGCATACAGGCGAAGTATCGCATCGCATTCGGGCCGCGGGACGTTATGACACTGAAGAAGATGGGAGATTTGCTGGCGGTGGTCCGCCGCCTGACCGAACAGGGACCAGAAAAGTGACGGATCCGCGGACGCTGCAGAGCCGGCTGGTCCGCACGGTCAATCGGGTCGGCAGGCGGATGGGGCATCATGTTCGCCTGGATCCTAAATACCTGATGGAGCGCGCACGCCGCGAGACCGGCCTTGAGGATTTCGGGGCCCCCCAGTTTGAGACCGCGCTCGGTGTGCTGGTGGACTCCTGGGATACCGAAGCGGAGTTTAACCTGGTAGGGCGGTTGCTGGCGCAGCGCGACCTGCTGCGGTGCCTGACCAACCGTCTCCAGATCCAGGAGTACTTCAGGCGGAACCCGGAGACGGCGGGCACTCCCGTGCCGGACCCGGTCATCATCACTGCCGCACCCCGCACCGGCACCACCTTTTTGCACCGGCTGCTGGCGGCCGACAGTTCCAGCCGCACGCTGCGGCTCTGGGAGTTGATTTCCCCCGTACCCAGAGGATATTTGCTTCCGCGAAACGACGATCCCCGGCCGGCAGCGGCGGCGCGTGGGATGGCAATACACCGGGCGGTGCTCTTTTCTGCCGCGGGCCAGAAGACCCAGCGCGCCGCGCACGCCGCCGAGGCCGACGAACCGGAGGAGTGCACTCGGCTGCTGAGCAACTCCCTGGTATGCGAGGCTTTCGGCCTGCACGCGCGGGCGGATCGCTACAACCTGTGGTTGCGGTCACAGGATTGGAAACCTGCTTTCCAATACCACCGCAGGCAGATCCAGATTCTGACGGCGGCTCATCCCGCCAGCCAACTCATTCTCAAGCATCCCGGCTACCTGGGCTATCTCGACGATCTCCTCCAGGTGTATCCCAACGCGCGCGTGCTGTGGCTTCACCGCGACCCCGTGGAAGTGGTCGCATCGTGTTGCCACCTTTGCGCCATGGCGCGGGCGATCAGGTCCGACTCGGTCGACCTGAAGCACATTGGCCTCTCGATCGTGAATTCTATGCTGTGGCAGTTAGACCGTGGAATGCGGACCAGGGAGCGGCAAGCTCCGGACCGGTTTCTGGATGTCGGTTATCGCGACCTCACGCGGAATCCAATGGTGACGGCGGCGCGCATCTACGAATGGCTCGGCTTCCCGCTGACGGCGGAGGTGGAAGAGGCCTTCGCGGGCTATCTCCAACGGAACCAGCGGGAGCGCAGCCAGTACCGGCCCGACTACACGCTCGAGACATTTGGACTGGATGCGGCCAGCCTGCGGCCGAAGTTCCGCGACTACTGCGAGCGTTTTCAAGTTGGCTGTGCGAGAGCCGACTGATGTCCGCTGCCCGTCCAGTCGACCACCGGCGCCCGCAAACCACGCATCGATGGCGAGTCCAGCGAGAGCAAATGAATATCTGCGCGCGCACAGGCCAGCCGCCAGGTTTTAGTTGTATCCCATGACCTTGGTGAATGTGACCTCGTAGCCCAGGACCCCGAGGTCGATTGTCCCCCCAGCGGTCAGCGGCGCGGTGAACGTCCCTTGCCCCTTGCTCTGATCCGGCGCTGCAAGTACGGAGAGTAGCCCGAAAGTTGTGCCGGTCGCGTCTCCCGAGACCGCCGGCAACAGGTGAAGGATGTTCGAAGGCACGGTGAAACTACCCGCCGAAGCCTCGGCGGTACAGTTGAATCCGAGCGCGGAAAAGGTCGCGCTCACGCCCGTTCCGGACGTTCGCGTCAGCGCGGCTCCGAGAATGGTGACCAGCCCCTCTGCGCCGCCCGTCCAGGTGACGGTGAGCGGAGAGGCGCGCGGGATCGGGTTCGTGATGGCGCTCTCATTGGTCCAGGAGAAGTCGCCGGGAAGCGTGACCGAAGCCGAGAAGGCGCCCACGTCAGCCCCGCCCGCGCCGGAAACGGTGTACGTGCCCGCGGCCAGGGTGGGGCTCCCGGTCGCTCCGCTGCCTAGCAAACCGGTGGAATAAAGGGTGGTGAGGTAGCTGTCGGCCGCTTCACGTGCGATCGGCATATTGGAAGCGTTGGGGCCATTCAATGTCAATTGCTCGCCCGCATCCACGGTCTGCGCCGGAGGCAGGCCGAAGCCGAGTTGGTCGATGGTGCCGGCGCGCTGAACCAGGAAGCAGGCGCCCGGTTGAACCACGGCCAAATTCGAGTTGGCGACTTCATCGATGGTGTATTTGCCGAACCAACCGGCAGCGGTGTCCGTGCGCTCGCTGACGCTCGCAGTAAAGGTAGTGGTGGCCTTGCCGAGTTGGATGCCCCCGGCGGTGAGAGTGCCGCCCATGTCGAGCGTCTGCAACTGAGGCCGTGTCAGCACCGGGCTGACGCAGGCGGCCCCGCCCGCCGGCGCCACCGCAATCGAACCCAGGTTGGAAAGCCGGCCGCCAGCCGACACTTCAAGGCTGACGAAACAACTAGGCGTCACATTCGACGGAATCATGAAGTCGATTTGATCCAACCCTGGCGAACCGCTGGACCGTCCGGCGTAAAGCGGGGTCACCGCGATTCCGCCCACGATCACGCTTACCTGGGCGGTGGCTGTCTGGTCGCCCGAAGTGCCGCCGGTGATGTCCGAAGCCGGGTCGGGCCCGATCCCAGTTCCCCACAGCACCATTAGGTCGCCCGGATTGGCGGGGCGTAGGCCCCACTGGCCGAGCGTGCCGGTGGTGAACCGGTTGAGAACGTAGTTGTTATAGGTGGCCTGGGCCGGGCCCCGGCCGTTGGAAGTCTCCGTGGCAAACCCGAAGTTGTGCTCCACCACGTTGACAGGGTAAGCGGCGCTGGTCTGCCCGTTGTATGTCACGGTGACGTTGTAGACGCCGACCGGGGTGCTGGACGGCAGCATCCCCGCTATCTGGATATCAAACGTGTAGTACATCAGCGCGCTGACGGGCGTGCCGCCGGAAGCGGGCGTGAAAGTGATGCTGGTCTTGGAGAGCACGGCCAGGTACGGCGGCCCGTTCTGAGCCGAAATCGCAGCCGGCCCGAGGCCCGTGCCACAGACGATGAACCAGGATCCCTGGGCCACGTCGGGGAGTCCCGAACTCGCGTTCACCACGCCGTTGGTGGCCCGGATCGCGGGCTGTGCCTGCGCAAGACTCGAGGTCAACGCCAGCAGTGTCAGACAGAACAGAATAGTTGTTTTCCTAAGCTTCGGATCGAGCCCTGACATTGCTGCCAGGCCCGCATAATTCGGAAAAGACTTCATACGAGTAACCTTTCCAACGCTGAAAAACATTTGATCCTCGACAAGCGTGCAAAAACCGGTCAAAAGCGATTTCTGCTTTCCCGGAATTTCGCGCGGGTTCACTAGGGTCTGCGCGAAAAAGGTGCGGCGTGCCTCACGAAAAAGAGGAAAAGATTCTATTTAGGGGAAGAGAGCGAGAACGGCTGCTTATGTGCCTGAAAATGCTAAACTTGCCGAGCGAACTTTCGGAGAAGTGGACGGACAATGCCTGGATCGTAATCAGTCCGGCCTGGCTCTGGCGCGTATCTTTGCATCCAGTCCTTCCAGGGCCTGCCTGGGGCGCGACGCCTTCTCACCAGGCCGTGCGCCGGGTACCAGGGCCAGCGCCTGATCGAGCGCGGTGCGTGCGCCTGCGAAATCGCCGTTGCGCCAGTACGCGTCGGCCAGGGACTCGAGGGCCAACGAGTCTTTGTATCTTCCCAGCTCGGCGGCCTTGCGGGCGTAAACCAGGGCGCGCGGATAGTCGCGTAGCGGGACCACGTTCGTCGTCATCAGGCAGCGGGCGGCGGCTCTCAGCGTGCTCGCAGTCGCCCCTGGCTCATCCGCAAGCCGGCACATCGATTTGAGGCCTGCCCCGGCCGCGCCCATCGCCTCAGCCTTATGTCCGGTCTCAAAGAGCGCATCGCCGATCCGCAATTGCAAGTCAGCCTGCACGGACCGGTAGGTGTTGTTTGCCGGATCCACCTTCAGCAGGCGGTCAAAGATAGCCACCGCGGTGCGGAAGTTGTCGATGGCCTTGGGCCGGTTGGACGCGTAGCCGTAGACGATCCCCAGGTCGCGATAGGCAGCGGTCGAGTGGTATAAAGCCTGGCTGTCCTCGCGATCGAGTCCGGCCACGCGATCGAGAATGTCCCGCGCCTGTTCCAGGGTGGCGATCGCAGGCCGGTAGTCGTTAGTCTGCCCCAGCGTCCAGCCCAGATTCAGCAACAATGACGCGCGGATTTTGCGGGTGTCCGCGATTTCCGGGGCGGCCGGCATCTGGTCGAGCGTGGCCAGTGCGTGCCGGAAGACCTCGGCGCCTTTTCCAGGATCGGTCACGGAAACGATGCCGCCCAGCACCTGATCGCTGACCGCGATCTTGCGAATGATGTTCGTGTTGTCCGGCGCCAGGCGCCGCGCAGCGCCGTAGCGGGCCAGGGCCCTATCGATATCAGCCCTCACCTCGCTCTGTCTCTCGGTGCCGACAAATCCTCCCTGCGTGCTCAGTTGCCGCGCCAGCAGCTCATAGGCATCGCCGGCGTTGATGAGCGTCGGTACATCCTGGGGCGCAGCCCCGAGCAGACGCTCGAAATCGCGCACGGCGGCTTCGAGAGCAGCTACGCCTTCGCGGGACTTGCCGCCGAAACTCAAGATCGCGCCGGCTCCCTCGTTGGCGCGTGCATAGGCGGCACGGGCTCGCCTGTCCGCCGGGTGTTCGGTCAGCAGCGGATCCAGCAGCGCGATCGCTTTGCGATAGCTCACCAGCGCTTCCGGCGTCTTGCCGAGATTCGGCTGAAAAGGATCGCCCAGCACATCGCCCAGGCGCAGATACCCCTCCGCCGTTTCGACGCGCAGGCCGGCATCGCGAGACTTGGCAGCCGCCAGGCGATCCAGGTATTGCATTGAGCGCTGCGCCATCTCGGCTCGCACCGGGGTCGCCCCGGGCATCCTCTGCACGGAATTGTACAGGTCGAAGAGAAGGTAGTGCACCAACTGCCGGGCTTCGTTGAAGCGCAATTCCGCGTGCACGCGCTCCACGCCGGCCAGGTGGGCTTCGTACAACACGCCGCCCAGGCCGCTCATCAGCGAGAGTGCCAGCGCAGCGGCAGCCGCCACTCCGAGTTTGTGCCGGCGCACGAACTTCTCCGCGCGGTATGCCGACGTTCCCTCGACCGCATTCACCGGCCGGCCTTCCAGGTAGCGGTCGATGTCGGCGGAGAACTCCTCGACGGATCCGTAACGCTCCGCAGGTTCTCTCGCCAGCGCCTTCAGCGCGATACTGTCCAGGTCGCCGCGCAGGATGCGCTGCAGCCGGTCCGGCCTTTGGCCGCGGCATTCCGCCACGTACACCGATTCTGGCGCCGTTGTTGCAATGGCTCCGGCCATGCTAGGCAGGCGCGGATCGCACTTCACCACCGCGGCAACCAGGTCCGCCGTGTTGCCGCTCTCGGCCTGGAACGGATGGCACCCGCAGAGCAGTTGATAAAGGATGACGCCCAGCGAGTACACGTCGCTGGCCACCGTGGTGCGCCTCCCGCGTAGCTGCTCCGGGCTGGCGAAACGGGGCGTTACGAAGAGGCCGTGCACCGCGGTCAGGTCGGAGAGGCTATCGGCCTGCAACAGCGTCGCGATGCCGAAGTCGAGCAGCTTAGGCTCTCCATCCGCGCCGATGAGAATGTTGGATGGTTTCAGGTCGCGGTGGATTACCAGGTTCTGATGAGCGTAGTGCACCGGTGCGCAGACTTTTCGGAACAGCTTGAGTCTGTCGCGGATCGAGAGGCGGCATTCGTCGCAGTAGCGATCGAGCGGCTGGCCTTCCACGTAATCCATCACCAGGTAGGGCTGGCCGGAACTGGTCCCGCCATCGAGCAGCCGTGCAATGTTGGGGTGCTCCATGCCGGCGAGAATCTGACGCTCGCGGAGGAACCGCGCCACCAGCACTTCGGAACCCGCGCCGGGATGGATGAGCTTGATCGCCACTTTTCTTTCGAATTCCGCATCGGCACGGGTGGCCAGAAAGACGGCGCCCATGCCACCCTCGCCCAACTGCCGCACCAGGCGGTACGGGCCGAATTGCTGCGGCGATTCAGGCGACGACGCCGCTTGTGCGTCGAGGACGTGAGGTTCGGGCGCCGCAGCCTGGAAGCAAGCCACCAGGGAACGGACTTCGCTCAGAAGAGCCGGGTCCTGCCCGCAGACGCGTTCCAGCCAATCGGCGCGCCGGTCCTCGGGCTCGGCGAGCGCCCGGGCCAACAGCTCGGATATCGACGGCCGTGTCTCACGGAGTTCGCCTGGCTCGGAGGTCGCATGGGAAGCGGTTAAGCGTTCCTCTTCTTCCGAGGCGCGAAGCAGGTCACGGGCCTCCCGAAGGAGATCGCTGTCTCCCGCGCAGAGCGCTTCGATGCGCCCCGTCCTCTGCTCCGGCGGACAGGCAGCCGCTTCGTGGAAAATCGCTTCCAGGCGGCGCCAGCGTTCCAAGGCTGTTTGTTCCAAGGACAATCCACTACTCCCGGTCGGCGTAACTGCTGCCTGAGGTCCGCGCAAATTCTCCGCGGAATGAATCAGGCCTATCCGGCATCGGTGCTCCTGTCCCCATTGATGCACTGGTAGAGCCAACTCTTCACGAACTTCACTTCCCGGTCCACCGTGGCTTTCGACACCTGCATGACATCGGCCGTCTCTTCGGCCGTGCATCCGAGGAAATACCGGAGTTCGATCAGTTGAACCTTCTGCGGATCGATCGCCTCCAGCTTATCCAACGCACGGTTGAGTTCCAGCATGGACTCGCCGCCGATCTTAATCCAGGGAATTTGATCGTTCAGGGGAACATGTTCGGCGCCGCTGCCTCGCTTTTGCGCACCGTTAACCCGGGCGTGATCCATCAGAATCCTACGCATCACCTTGGCCGCGAAAGTGTAAAAGTGCGCGCGATCCGCCCATTCCACTTTTCGCTGGCCGATCAGCCGCAAGTACACTTCATGGACCAGGGCGGTCGCCTGCAGTACCCCGGGATTTCTCTCTCTGCGGATATAAGCGGCCGCAATCTGGCGCAGGTGCGGATATACCAGCGGCATCAGCCGGTCGAAGGCATCGGGTTCGCCCCGCTTCCATTGGAGCAGGAGCTGTGTGATCTCGCCTGGGGAGGAATCCAACTGAGGCTCCGTCCGGTTACCAGTATGGCACTAGCCCAGCATTTTCACACATATGAAACAGGTATATAGACCCAGTACTCCCAAATAATTCGATTTGTTTTCGGTGAGGCACCCTGCGCCCTTTTGCGCAGCCTCTTACGTGATCCCGGAGCGCCGTCGTCTTAACACCAGAGACCGTTCGAGCAGTTGTCTGGTGACATATGATGTAGTCATGAATCGAGCGGCTGAGAGGGGTTTTGTCGCAAAACCGCATCCCGGCCGTTCTTCATTCCAAAGGGAGAGGCGCCGGCGAGTTGCCGGCGAAGTGGATGCGCATCGCCCCTGGGCAAAGACACCATGAAGCTCTTCGTATTAGGAGCAACCGGCGGGATCGGGATCGAGATCGTTCGCCAGGCTGTCGCTCGCGGTCACTCGATAACAGCCTTTGTCCGCGCGCCGGAACGGCTCAAACCCTTTGCAGGCGAAATTCGGGTCGTTCAGGGAGACACGCTGAACAGCGCGGAACTCGAGCCAGCGATTGAAAGCCACGACGCAGTTCTGTCTGCGTTTGGGCCTCGACTGCCTTTGTCAAAGACGGACCACGACCTGCTGGAGCGCTTTGCCGGTGTGCTCACCGGCGCAATGCTGAAAACCACCATCAGACGTGTAATCGTTGTCTCGACCGCGTTTCTTTTCAAAGACGCAATTCTCCCACCCGCATATCTTTTCGGCCGGTTGTTCTTCCCCAGCATAGTCACCGACGCCACCAGGATGGAGAAGATTGTGTCCATGAGCGAGCTTGACTGGACCCTCGTGCGGCCACCTCAGTTGACGGACGGGCCTCGCACCGGCAGGTACCGCGTGCGGGAGGAGCATCTGCCCCCGTTTGGCTTCAAGATCGCGCGCGCAGATGTGGCCGACTTCATGATTCGGACCGTCGAGGATCATGCGTCGATCCGAAAAATCATCGGCTTGTCGAATTGATCAGAACCTGCCGGAACCATCGCGGCCGCTGACCAGATCGCATCGCGCCGTTGAGTCACAATGGCACCTCTCGATTTCGTTGCCTTGCGTGAGGTCCCCCGAGGCTGCGATCATTGCTGTGAACGCGAATTCAAGAGGTCCGATCATGTACAAGCGTCTGCTGCTTCTCGCCGCCCTTGTAGGCGGCTCCGCCATTTTGTTCGCCCAAAAGACTGCCTGGCAGCCCGCTCCCGGCCACTTGACCCTGCCTCTCTGGCCAAACGGGGCGCCGGGTGCCTCGCCGAATCCGCTGCCTGAGGTCGATACGACAACTGCGAAAGACAAGCTCATCGCGGGGAGGCCGATCATCCGTCTCGGCAACGTTTCAAGGCCCACCCTCACGCTCTACGCTCCACGGGACAAGAACACGGGCGCCGCCGTGGTTGTCTTTCCGGGGGGAGCTTACCGCATCCTGGCCATTGACCTCGAAGGGACCGAGGTGTGCGACTGGCTCAATTCCGCAGGCATCAACTGCATCCTGGTGAAATACCGCGTGCCCAACTCCGGGCCTTACCCCAAGTCTTCCTTTGCGCTCGAGGATGCACAGCGCGCTTTGGGCATGGTGCGCTCTCACGCCGCCGAGTGGCACATAGATACGCACCGGATCGGGGTCCTCGGCTTTTCCGCCGGCGCCCACCTGGCCGCCGCTCTCAGTACCCACTTTGATCAGCGGCTCTATGATCCGATCGACGCCGCGGACGGTCTAAGTTGTCGTCCCGACTTTGCTGTGATCGTGTATCCGGGTTATCTGGCACTCGCGGAGAAGAACTTCGCCCCCAACACCGACATTCCCGTGACGGGCCAAACTCCGCCTTCGTTCATCGTTCAGGCCGAGGACGATCCGGTCCATGTCGAAAACGCGGTGGTCTATTTCCTCGCACTCAAGAACGCGAAGGTTCCGGCGGAACTCCATATCTATGCCGAGGGCGGACACGGCTTCGGCCTGCGCCGTACCGCACTGCCGATTACGACGTGGCCGCAAAGCGTGGAGACGTGGCTGCACACGCTTCATATGCTGTCAGGCTCCGCTGAGTCGGACTCCGCGAAGTAAGCTTTGCGAAGAGAATGAACGGCCTCTAAGGCGATTCCGCCGCCGCGAGCTTGCGGAGCACAAACGGATTGTTAGGCAGCCGGCGGTCCCAGTTTCGCCAGATCTCCCGGTTGCCGGCCTCGAGAGCGGCGGCTTGGTCCGAGGCGCCGGCTCGGCGAAGCAATGCCGCCAGGGACGCGTCGAGCGCCGTCAGCGAGACGGCATTCAGCAAGTCGCTCCGCGCGTCGGGGTTGGATGCCCACAGGCCGGGGCGTAGCTCCTGATAGCGCCGGATCGCCTGGCTCAGCCGGCCTGTTTCGGCATCGTCGTCGGCGAGAGCACGCACCGCGATGTCGGCCTCGCTTCCAGGCTTGAGCGCCGCGGCGGGGTAGTCGCCGGTGTCGCGCAGCAGTCGGAAGGCCGCCTCAATCCGCGCCCGGGCATCGCTCTCGCGATGCATCCAGCGGGCGGCATAGGAGGAACCGGCGAGGAGGAGCGCTTCCAAACGGCGTGCGGCCACATCGCTGGGAACCTCCCGGACCCTCAGTAACGAGTGATCGTAGACCTCCAATGCGCGCTGCGGATTCGTGCGGCGCAAGAGATCGCCCAGGTAATGCCCGGCCGTCGCGATGGTGGTGCGAGACTCGTAATTGTTGCGATCCGTCTGGGCGAAGTCTTCCAGCGCAGCGAACGCTTCCCGCAGCCGGATGGCGGCCTCCTCGGGCCGGTTCAGATTAACGCCGCCCTCTTCTCCCAAAAGGAGTCCTTCGCGGCAGCGGGTCTGGTACAGGATCACATGGGTGTAATAAATATCCCCCTCGTCGTGGAGGAGTTGTTCCCAGAGTTGGCGCGCCTGGCGGATGGCTTCCTGCGCACCCTGCAAGTCGCCCAGGCAGGTCAACGCACCGGCCAGCATGTTGAACGCCTGCGCCCGCGGCCCTGGCACGGTCGAGGTGTTTCCCGAGTACTCAATTGCCAGCCGGGCGTATCGGACAGCATCCTGGAACCGATGGATGCCGGTGTGGACTTCCGCCAGATCTCCGTAGATATAGGTTGCGCCGTTAACCTCGCGGCGCGTCAGATTTCCCAGCCGCGCCAACCGGTCGAAGCCCTCCACAGCCTTGGGAGACCAAGCGATGACTTCCTCCGGGCGGCGTTCAGCGTACGCGATCACCGCGCGATCATGCGCCACGTTGGCCACCTGCCAGAGGGCTTCCCGGTTGGTTGGATCGGCAGCCAGAACGGTCTTGGCGATCTCCGCCGCCTTGGTCAGGCTCTTTTCGGCCTCCACATACTGGCCCAGTTGGTTCCACTCCGGAACTCCCTGCATGCGCGCCATGCGCAGATAAGCGGCGCCGATTTCGAGCGCCAGTTGTTTGTCGCGGAGCGCGTTCGGCCGCAGACTTTCCAGGTTTTGGATGTACGTCGCGGCGATCTTTTTGTGCAACTGCAGGTCGGTGCCGGCATTCGGTTCACTCAGTTGTGTTTCGAATTCCAGCAGTTGCCGGGAGAGCCGCCGTAACTGGGCCACGCGCGCTTCAGCAATCACGCGCTGACGGTCGGCGATGTACAGGCCGGCCGCGAGACTGAGGATCACCACCGCGGCGGCGCTCACCGGCATCCAGTAGCGCCGCACAAACTTTCGCGAGCGATACCAGAAGTTGGCCGAGCGGGCCCGCACCGGCCGCGATTCGAGAAAGGCCTTGAGATCGCCGGCCAGGGCCTCGACCGAAGAATACCGCTCCTCGGGCTCCTTGCGCAGAGCTTTGCGGAGGGTGAAGTCGAGATCCGCGGGCAAATCGGGATTCAGGCGGCGGGCTGGAGCGGGATCGGTGGTGCAGATCGCGGCCTCGATGGCTTCCACCGTGCGATTGGGAAAGGCATGTGGCGATTGCCCGGTAAGGAGCCGGTAGAGCACCGCGCCGAGCGAATAGACATCGGTGGCGGTGCTCTGGGCCGCGCCGCGGACCTGCTCCGGGCTGGCATAGTCCGGCGTCAGCATACGCTCCCCGGTGCGGGTCTGGTCGGTCTCGGCAGCGACAATCTTGGCGATCCCAAAATCCAGCAGCTTTGGCTGGCCGGCCGCGTTCACCAGGATGTTGGAAGGCTTGATGTCGCGGTGGATGATCAGGTTGCGGTGCGCATACGCGACCGCATCGCACACATCGAGGAACAGGCGGAGTTTGCCGCGCAGATCCAGCTTCCGCGAGTACACATCGATGGGAACGCCATCGATGTAATCCAGCACCAGGTACGGGCGGCCTTCGGCAGTCTCGCCGACGTCGAGAAGGCGGGCGATTCCGGGATGCTGCAGCTTGGCCAGAATCTGGCGCTCCTGCAGAAAGCGGGACCGCAACGAAAGACGCGGAACGCCACGGCAGAGTAGCTTGATGGCGACGCGCTGCTCGATCTGGCCGTCGGCGCGCTCCGCTAGAAAAACCTCGCCCACGCCGCCGCGGCCGAGCAGGCGCTCCAGCCGGTAGGGTCCGCAACGGAGTCCTGGCGCGGGGAACTCTTCCAAGGATTCCAGGAAGGCCTGCGCCGCTCCTGAAACCGTCTCCGCCACCGGGGTATCCGGCGAGTCGAACTGGAGGAGCGATTCCAATTCCGCCTGCAAGTCCGCCGGAACCTGGCGCCGCTCAAAATAAAGCCTGCGCTCCGCGGGAGTGAGATCATCCACCTCGCGGAATAATTGCAGAACCTCGTCTCGCATAACTCAAAACATGATGCCACACGGAGCGCCTCCCGAAGTTCGAGGGCCCCTGACTTATATAGCGAGAAATCTCCGCGAAATTAGCCGAGCGTATATAATGAATCCCATCGGCGCCGAATCGCACCCGCCTATCACCGAGTTGCTGCACCAGATGCGCGCTGGCGACGCATCCGCCCGAGGCGAACTGATAAGCGTCGTCTATCAAACCCTGCACCGGATTGCCGAATCGCAGCTTCGCAAGCAACGCCCGGACCACACTTTGCAGCCCACCGCCCTGGTGAACGAGGCGTACCTGAAGCTTTTCGGCCATTCGGAAATCGAGTTCACCGACCGGGCCCACTTCTTTGCGGTGGTCTCCCGGGCGATGCGCCACATCCTGGTGGACCACGCCCGGGCGCGGGCTGCGGCACGGCGTGACAAGGGGCAGGTCCAGTTAGACACGTCCATCGAGTTCGAAGCCGGCGGCGGCACCGGGCCGATGAAACTCCTGGATCTGGACCTCGCCATGGACGCCTTAGCGCGGGAGCGAAGCTCGCTGGCCGAACTGATCGAGATGCGTTACTTCGGGGGCATGACTGCGGAAGAGACGGCCGCGGTAGTCGGCCGCTCTGTGCACATAGTTCGTCACGAGCTTCGCCTGGCGCATGCATGGCTTCGGCGGGAGCTGTCGGGGCCGCATTGAATGCGGCCCGCGGTCTTCCTCCAAAACCGCTGAACCGCAAGGCAGCGCGGCGGTGGGAGCGCAGGCGAGTCAGTGCGCAATTATTTTGCGCCGTAGCTTGCTAAATTTCCCTTCGAATCCCGTTTACCCAGACAGAGGGTGGTGATGAACCGCCCAAAGTAGCTGATCGCGGAGACGCAGCCGTCTCGCGCTTTCCGCGCAGGGAGGGGATTTAACTTATGCGTCGCATTTTTTCTCAGCGCAGCAGCAGGGCTGCAACGGCTTCTCTGCTGATTCTCGCCGGGACAATGGTAATTTCGAGAACGATGAATGGGCAACTTCCCCCGTCATCGAACCAGACATTTATTCCCAATGGGACCTCGTTCCTCAACCTGGGTGGCGCTTCTCAGACCTACAGCACAAGCGGCGGAGGAATCGATCAAACGGGGCTATTCTTCCAGAGCCTGGGTACGAACGGCCGCAGTTGCGGGTCGTGCCACCAGCCGAGCGACGGCATGTCGGTGTCCGCCCTGCGCGTCCAACTGCGCTTCGACCAGACCCGCGGCCTGGACCCGATCTTCCGCACGGTCGACGGCTCCAACTGCGATCACAACATCGATGTCTCGACGCTCTCGGGACGTTACTCCGCCTATAGCTTGCTGCGCACGCGGGGCTTGATCCGCATCGCCCTGGCAGTTCCTTCAAACGCGGATTACGCTGTGACCGCCGTCAGCAATCCATACGCCTGCAACGAGACTGGTGTCATCTCCCAATACCGCCGGCCATTACCCGCCACGAATCTTCGATTCTTAAGCACCGTGATGTGGGACGGCCGGGAATCCAGTCCGCTCACGGGCACAACCAAAATTCTCAATACGAACTATCCCGGGTCGCTCGAAAGCGACTTGGCCCATCAGTCGGTTGATGCTACCGTTGACCACGCGCAGGGCGACGGCACGAGGCCGACCCCCGCGGAACAGCAGGAAATCGTCAATTTCGAGACAGCGTTATACACAGCGCAATCCTTCGGGTTCATCACCGGACCTTTGAACTCCGCGGGCGCAACTGGCGGGCCGATACCGCTGGCCACGCTGCCGTTCTTCATTAGCATCAACTCAAGTGTCCACGCGCTACTACCTAACGGGCCGGAACAGCCGGGTGGGCTGATCACGCCGGGCGACGGCCAGTTCACTCCCAACATCTTCACCCTCTACAACGCATGGTCAGGACTGCCTTCGCATGACTTCCGGGCATCGGTGGCCCGGGGGCAGGCCATCTTCAACAGCAGACCCATCATCCTCACCGGGGTAGCCGGCATCAACGACGATGTTTCCGAGGGCGGTCTGGTCTCGGGCGGGATTCCATCGCTTACCGGAACCTGCGGCACCTGCCACGATACCCCCAGCGTAGGCGCCCACTCCTTTCCTACGCCCTTGAACATCGGGACCGGCGACCCCAGCCCTTCGAATGCACGCGTCAATATGGGCGGGCTGGATATCAGCTATCTGCCCGCGATCACGGTGTGCCAATTAGTGAACGGTGAGCCGGGCGGCAACTGCAAGACCACCAGCGATCTCGGCCAAGCGTTGATCGACGGCCAGTTCGCCCATGTCGGCAAGATCAAGGGACCAATCCTCCGCGGCCTCCCCGCCCGCGCCCCATACTTCCATAACGGCTCCGCTCAGTCCCTGCTGGATGTCGTGCATTTTTACGAGAACCGGTTCGGACTTGTCCTGAGCCCACAGGACGAGCTGGACCTGGTCAACTTCCTGAGCGTGCTCTGAGCGGATCATCCCAAGCAGGAGCGTTCGAATAAAGCGGCTTGGCCTGTTCACGGGAAGAAGCTCGCGGATCCCGGCGCCTCAGGACAAATTCAACGCCAGCAATTTATCGGGCGGTTCCTCTTCAAAGCGGAGTTCAGCTTGGCTTGAGCGGGCCAGCCAGTTATTGCGAATGATCAACAAAAGAGAGGCGATTCCAAGGAAGCCCAAAATGGCGGCTAAAACCACCGGACGATTGAATGCCTCGAGTTCTGCTATAGCCGCGCTCACTATGCCGGTCAGGAGGATGTAAATCCAGAACAGGAATGTGACATTGATGTGCGATCGCCCAGGAAGATAGGAACAGGTGAACGGAATTTTCAGAACGCCACTCAAAGAGAACTCGGCCAGGATGATGCCCAGACAAGCGAGGCCGGCAAGGTGTGCCACGGCCGGCCTCCACGGCCAGAGCGAGAAGAGCGTTGCCGCCGAAATCAACCAAGCGGGTAAAACGGAAACCGCAATCAGCGCGCGGCGCCGCCCGCTGAGGCAATGCGGTCCTGGCTCAAACGGCATGATCCGGAAGATCCAGTTGGCGCGCAGATCAATCGGCAGGGAAAAGACCACTCGCGCGCCCATCACCCAGAATCCCATTATGGCGATCGTGGAGGCGAGCAACGGAACAGACGGTTCATGCCATGGATTCACCGGCGTTGTCAGCGGCCCCGAGAGTTCCCTCGGCGCATTGACAAACAAGATCGCAAAAGCGAGGCCGACACCCAGGTAGAAGGCGAAAATCATGCGGTGCTGGCGGCTGCGAAAGAGGCTTCGAATGCTGAACTGGGCGATGGCGGTTTCGAACCATCCGCCGAAGCGCGGAAGCCACGTATTCTCGAAGCTGGGGGAAATATCCGGCTCTTCTACGATCTTGCGTAGCGTGCGGAAGTAGGAAGCGGCGTAGGCCACAGCCGCGGCGCAAGCGGCAAGTATCGAACCGATCCATGCGCGGCGTGCGAATGGCGCCAGAGCCGGATGCAGCGAGCCGCTCAACTGCTGGTAGAGGCCGACGAACCAATACGACGGAATCCATGAGATCCAGGGCTGTTGTTTACCCATCACCAAGACCGTGATGGGCGATCGCTGCAGAAAATAACCGGTCACAAAAAGACACAGGATCGCAAACTGCAGAAAGGCCGAGGCCCGCAGAAACCATCGCCGCGGCAGGAACTGCGCAGCGAAGCCTTGCAGGGCCAGCACGCAACAGAAGGTAAAAGCGCCAGAGGCGAGCACCGCGACCCAGTAAGCGAACAACGAGCGAATCGGTCCTGCCGCCGGCACCGAAATGGGAGCGAGCGAGAGCGCGGGCTCGCCGGTTAGGCGCTGCCGTACGTGCTCGCTAAGGACCTCGATGAAGGGAAAGGTGATTGGCGCGGCATTGAAAAGAACTACTGCGGCCACGTCGCGTCGAGGATCGAAGCCCGCGTAAGCGCTGAATCCGCCGGTGGCGCCGCCGTGCTCGTAAAAGCCGGTGTCCGGGTTGTAGTTCCAGGCGAGGCCGATGCGCACTTGGCCGGCAACAGGGGCGTACAGCCGCTGCGATTGAATCAACGCCGGCCGGAACGGCGTTTTTTCGGGATGCAGTTGCGCTTCCAGGTAGGTGAGCATGTCGCTGGCCGTCGAACGGATCCCGCCGGCACTCGCGAACGCGTCCAGATCCCATGCGGGAATCGGGCGGCGCTGGCGGCCGTAGCCTTGCATGAAGCGCCTACGCTGTCCCGGCGAGAGCGCGATAACCGTGTCGTTCATCCCGAGCGGGCCCGTGATCTCGCGCTGAAGCAGTTCCGGGTAGGTGGCTCCCGCACGATGAGCCAGCGCCGCGCCGAGCACGGCGAAGCCGATATTGCTGTAAACATACGCAGCGTCGGCTGGTTTCGCGAGGCCGTGCTGCTTGATGAAGTCGAAAAGATCCGAGGTGTGGTAATTCGTGTACGTTTCCCGCTCGTCGCCTGGACCGGCGTTATCCGGCATGCGCGGCAGACCCGAATGGTGCGTCGCCAGGTCGAGCAAGGTGATATCGAAGCCCCCAGCAGCCGGGGCGAGGTCCAGAGGCAGAAGCTCGCGGGCCGGTTCGCGAAGGTCCAACTTCCCCTGCTCGGCCAGTTGTGCGAGCAAAAGGCCCGTGAATGTTTTGCCGATGGAGCCGAGTTCGAAAATACAATCTGGCCGCGCGGCGCCGTACGCCATCACGCGCCGCACGCCGTGCTCGGAGACTCCAATCACGATACCCGCCCCGCCATCGGCCGCTGCCAGATCGAGCCGGCGCAGCGTCGGCTGAATCTCGGCACTCATAACGGACGGGAACTCGCCGGCCTTTACCGGCGGCAGTGGCGGGTCGAAAACCAGCGCCGGAGCGGGCGTCGAGTAAAGCTGAGCGAGTGCCAGCGGCCAGGCGATTCCCGCCAGCACGTGCAGGCTTGCCATAGTGAGCCCAAGGGCCGTGGCGACCGCCGCGACCTTTGCCAGGAACAACGTCCGCGCTCGCACGGGAAGAGGGCAGAGCACGAGAACGTCCCTGCGGTCCGGGAACGTCGATTCCCAGCTCAGCACGGCGAAAATGCCGACTGCCAGCATGGTCGTCGCGATCAGGAAGTGCTCCATGGTCCAGCCGCTGATCACATACATCAGCGATGGCAGCCGGCCGCCTTTGACATTGGCCGCCCACAGTCCGGCGCCGAACGCAAGCACCATGCTGATGAATATCAGCAGGGACGCGAACTGGCCCAACAGGGTGCTGCTATCGCCCCGCGCATGCGCAGAGAGGTGTTCCAGGTCCACGATTCGAAAAAGGAAATCACGGTACAGAACGCGGAATTGGACTTTGCTCACGGCGGTACCTCATACGCGAATCAGGTCGGCGATTTCGCGAGAAACGGCTGCGGTATCGTGCTCAACTGCGAGCTGCGAGAAGACGTCCTCCAGATTGGAAGCCGAGCGCAGGATGCGCAAGTGTTCGATGGAATCGTCGGCCACCACCTTACCGCGATGCAGGATGATGACGCGCGAGCAAACGCGCTCTACCGTTTCGAGTTCATGCGAACTGAACAGGATCACCTTCCCTCGATTCGCCAGTTCCTGCACAAGGCTGCGCAGCACTAACGCAGAGGTAACATCAAGACCTGAAAACGGCTCATCGAGGAGGAGAAGATCGGGGTCGTGCAGCAACGCCGCGATCAGCAGGATTTTCTGACGCATGCCTTTCGAGTAAGCCGAGATGGGCGAGTGGCGGTCCGCGTGCAGCGACAGTAGACGCAACAGACCGCCTATGCGTTCGGCCGTGCGCTTTGTAGCCAGACCGCGCAATTGGGCCACCATGGTCAGGTACTCCAGGCCGCTCAGATGTGCATAGAGATAAGGCTCTTCTGGCACATAGCCCATGCGCTGCTTGTGCGCGATCAGGTCGCCGCGAAGGGACTGGCCGCAAAAAAGGATTTCGCCCGACCCGATCTCAATTAGGCCGGCGATCATTTTCATGGTGGTAGATTTGCCGGAGCCGTTAGGGCCGAGGTAACCGGTAATCTGGCCCGCGGGTGCAAGAAAGCTGACGTGGTCTAAAGCGAGAACGCCAGGGAAACGTTTGCAGACGTTGCGTAGTTCGAGACTCATTGTCGCGCTCCAGCAGTTCGCGAGAAGAGACTGGCCCACGAAGGGTCTAAGCGACACCACCGTCGTCTGCCGGAATAACTGGCTGAGGTCTCCGGCACATCGAGCAGTCCGTGGCCCCGCGAGCACATCGACTCGGCGCCATACCACTCCAGAAAGCTCTGCGATGGCGTCCCGATCCGAACCGGGTTGGTGAGCGCATGCAGGCACACCGGGCATCGCCGTTGCTGATCCAATATCAGCCAGCGAAACGTCAGAATCCAAAACGCGAACATCACCAGCGGCAAGACGAATGGCACCGCCGGGCCGGCCAAAATAAATATGAAAAACCCGCAAAGCATGATCGGTTGGACGAGTCCAATCTTCGCCGCCCAAAACAGCCCCCGGCGCAGCCTGCTCGGCCACGGCGCCGGACAGTTATCCGTGGCGCCACAGCCCATCACAAGTCGAGTGACTGGCAAAAGCAGACTCGTATACAGAAGCATTACCGCGCAGCCGGCAGGCAGGTCGCGTGCTCTCAGCTGCCAGTATGTCGTCCTCAGCCTCAACGGACTCAACAGACAAAGTGCGATCAGCAGGCTTACCGCCGCGAGTGCGGCAAGAAAAGCAAGACAGCTTGTTGGAGACTCGAGTTGGCTCGCGGTTCGCGTCAGCGGCCTGACTTCGTGCCGCCTCACCCAAACTGCATCTCGGAAGGCGCCTAGGCAGAACTGTGTTGCCTCGCACCGCGGGATATACCAGAGCTCGGATTGCCACTCCCGAAGCCACTAGGCGCGCTGACCGCAGGGAGTTAAAAGAGATGCAGTTCGAAGAACCGTGCACTGCAGCCAGTCGCTCGTCATAAGTCCTAGACCTCCTCTATTGACGCCAGCTTTGCCAGCAATGGATAGCGCCTCCGTGAGGCCTCGAGTGCCGACTCTCCAGACCGGGCGAGCTTGTAGTACTTGCGCGCAGGCCGCAATTCGGCGTCCGCGATCGACTGGCGCTCCCAATGGGAGCGGATCAGTTTGTCGCCTTCCAACCGGCGCAAGGCCGGGTAGACCGTTCCGCTGGGAAGGCCGGTAACCTCCATGACGGTGTACCCGTAGATGTAGCCGGAGCCGATAGCCTGGAGTATCATCGCTGAAGTGTGAGAGAGCCGCGGCCCGTCTACCATACTCTGATTATACCTATGTAGCATTCTACATGCAATAAAAAACCGAAGTCTTTGTGCCCGGCTTCTACGAAGCGGATCGAGTCGCTTGCCTCCATGGCGGGCTTGACCAAAGTCCACCAGTCGCGCGCGGGCTTGAAATTCGACTTTATCTGGATTAGGAATGGCTGAAGTCGACACGGACCCGCTTGTGCCGGGAACCGCCGACTGTGCTCTCCCGCACAGTAGCTGAAAACTTTGCCTGGCCGCCGACATAATATGCCTTGACACGTATATGCTCTGTAGCGTATATCAAAAGAGTGGAGTCTGTGTTCGAGATTATTGCGGAGCCGAACCGCCGCGCGATATTGAGCCTCCTGGTCTCGTCACAACAGTCGGTTGGAGAGATCGAGCATCAACTTCGTATCCCGCAGCCGACTGTGTCGAAGCACCTGCGCGTGCTGCGCGACGCCGGTTTCGTGGAATCCACGGTGGACGCACAGCGCCGCCTCTACCGGCTGAAACCTGAACCATTTCAGGAGGTGGACGCCTGGCTGGCCCCGTTCCGCCGGTTCTGGTCCGCTCATGTAGATGCTCTCGAACGCCACCTCGATCGCATGGATCAATCCACACCGGCTAAAAGAAAGACAAGGAGCAGACGACGCGGCACCAGCCGCGAACGTGACATAGGAGAAACGAAATGAAAATCAAAGTGACTAGCGTATACGTGGACGACCAGGACAAGGCCCTGCGCTTCTATACGGAGGTGCTGGGCTTTACCAAGAAGGCCGATTTCAGTCAGGGCCCATTTCGCTGGCTGACCGTGGCCTCACCCGAGGAGCCGGACGGCACTCAGTTGCAGCTCGCGCTGAACGACAACCCGGCTGCCAAAACGTATCAGCAGGCGATTTTTCAGCAGAGCCAGCCTGCGGCCATGTTCTTCACCGACGACGTCAAGGGCGACTACGAGCGGATCAAGGCCCGCGGCGCTCAGTTCACCATGCCGCCCACCGGCGTGACCGGCTCGACCATTGCGATGCTGAACGACACCTGCGGCAACCTCATTCAGCTCACCCAACTGACACGCTATTAAATGCGGCTGTTCCGTACCATCGCGCAGCTCCGCCGGCTCTGGTCCGCTTACGTCGATGCTCTGGAACGCCACCTCAAACGCATGGAACAATCCGCGCCAACGAAAAGGAAGCCAAGGAGAAACTAGATGATCGATCGCGAACAGTACACGCCGGGCCCGGCCAGCGGGGCGCAAGTGCGGAAGGACGGAGACAAGTGGACGCTCATTCTCGTCAGAGAGCTGCGCCACTCTCCGGAAAAAGTCTGGCAGGCGCTGACCGACCCGGCGCACCTGCGCGAGTGGGCTCCCTTCGTAGCCGATGGGAGCCTGGGTACGGTGGGAAGCAAGGTGAATCTCACCTGGGTGGGAGCGCCCAAGCCAATCGAAACCACGGTGACGCAAGCCGACGCTCCCAGGTTGCTTGAGTACGGCGATATCCGGTGGGAACTCGAAGACCTTGGCAGCGGCACGCGCCTGACGCTGTGGCACAGCATCGATCGCCGTTTCATCTCGTGGGGCGCCGCCGGGTGGCACATTGCTTTCGATGTTCTGGATGGCCTTCTCAGTGGAACTCCCATCGGCTTCATCGCCGGTAGCGACGTGATGAAGTTCGAGGGCTGGCAGCGATTGAGGGCCGAGTACGCCAAGCAATTCGGTATGGAGACACCCGACTGGCCGCCTAAGGCGGCTCAAAAGTCGTGAACGAGGAGGTCCCGGTGGCCTGGAATAAATGGATTCGGCAGATCCACCGCTGGCTGTCCATCGCGTTTGCCGTGAGCGTCGTGCAGGCTGGGACGCAGCCAGGAGGACAACCCGCCGTTTTCCTCGCCGCCACAGCGCCCGCGGCATCCAGCTCGTGCGCCAAACCTGCGCCGAACGTGCCTTCGGGGCGAACCGACACGCCGGTCTTGACGCCGAGTTTGTCGAGACCCGAGGGAGGTGCAAGATGTTCTGCGCCCATTTCGCCGCCACCTGCGCCAGCGCCCCTCAACCGTTTGTAGCTGCCTTCCGTCGGTATCCGGTTTTTTGGCTGGGCCGCGTCAAGCGCATGGGCTCTCGCGACTCCATTCGGACTCTGTGGAATAATCAGTCGAGATGGAACACTCTGCGGATTCCGGAGGAGTGCTTGGTCCCTACGCAGCGGCACTCAGAGCGGCACTCTTGCAGCCTTTTCTCCGGCTGAACTTTGTGACGCTCTGGGTACGGGATCAAGAACGGAGCCGGCGGTTCTTCGTGGAAGAGCTGGCTTTCGAGGCGATTGTGGACGTCGAGACTCCCGAGGGAGGCCGGTGGATCGTTGTCGCTCCGCCGGCCGCTGGTTGGCTCCCTGGAACGGCGGGCGCGGGCCTGCCCGGAATCGCCCTCTGTGTTCCGCCCGAGGGATCCGAACAGCACCAACGCATCGGCGAAAGCACCGGATTCAGCTTTCTTACCGAAGACGTCGATACCGTGTTCCAAGAGTGGTCGAAACGCGGAGTCCGTTTCGCGGTCTCACCACGGGAACCTTCCTGGGGAAGCGGGCAAGCACGGTTCGCGGTTTTTGAAGACGTAGACGGAAACAGTTTTTCTCTGGTTGAGTACGATGAGGCGACGCGCACGCTGGAAGCAGAGCGCCGCGCCCAGGCCGCCAGGTTGGAAGCCGAACGCCGGGCTGCGCATGACCTGGCAATCGCCAAGCAAGTGCAGACCCGTCTGTTCCCGCAACGCAAACCGCCGATTCGAACGCTTGTTTATGCGGGGATTTGCCACCCCGCCCGTACCGTCGGTGGAGACTATTACGACTTTCTTGACCTCGGCGACCGAAGGCTCGGCCTGGTGTTAGCGGACATAGCGGGCAAAGGCATGGGGGCGGCTCTGCTGATGGCGAATCTCCAAGCGGCGGTGCGCAGCCAGTCCGCGATGGCTTGGGAACAGCCCGAACGATTTCTGCGGTCAGTCAATCAGTTGCTTCACCAAAATACGGCCGCGGGGGACTACGCGACCCTCTTCTTTGCCGAATACGACGACCGCACGCGCAAGCTGCGCTACTCGAATTGCGGCCATCCGCCTGCCTTGCTCTTACACGGCGACGACGGTTTGGAGCGGCTCGGGGCAACCTGTACGGTGGTGGGCTTGTTCGAGAAATGGGATTGCGCGATGGAAGAACGCAAACTGGCTCCGGGCGACACCGTTCTACTTTATACCGATGGTGTTACGGAAGCTCTGAACGGTGAGGAAGAGGAATTTGGCGAAGAGCGCCTGCTGGAAGCCGTCCGGCAACATCGTGACCTAGCCCCGCCGGAGTTGCTGGCAGCCGTTGCAGAGCAGGCTCAAGGGTTCAGTCCTCATGAACAGGCCGACGACATCACGTTGGTATTCGCCAAATGCACATAAAGTCGGCCAGGCGGGAACGTCTGCCCGATGACGCCCGCAGGTGCTTGCCACCATCTTTCCGAACTGCAATCGAGCCGGAAGAGGCCTCCACGTGCGGAAGTTGCAGGTTACGCTCAGCGCATATAGAATAGCGGCGAGAGTAGGAGCCATCCATGAAAAAATCCGTCCTAGTGGAATCTGCCTCTGCGTTAATCGACCAGAGGATCAAGGAACTGGGGGACTGGCGCGGGAAGACGCTCGCGAAAGTACGCGAAATCATACGCGAGGCAGACCCTGAGATCGTGGAAGAGTGGAAGTGGAGGGGGGTTCCCGTCTGGTCCCACGGCGGCATCGTCTGCACGGGAGAGACGTACAAGAACCATGTCAAGATGACATTTGCCAAGGGAGCTCAGTTGCAGGACCCTGCAAGCCTGTTCAACGCCACCCTCGACGGGAATGCCTGGCGCGCCATCGACATCCACGAAGGGGGCAAGGTCGATGAGGCGGCCTTGAAGGATCTCATCCGCGCCGCGGTGGCGCTCAATCTCGCGGGCAAAAGCAAGCCGAAGTCCCGGCGGGCAAGCGGCCAGCGGGCCGGTTAGCTTCATCGCAGTTACCGGCCGTATCTCGTCCTACAAGCGAAGAGCTGAGGCACCTGCCTCACCAAGCCGTTCTGCGTTGTTGGCCGCGAGTTCGGCGGGTTAAGAAACGACAATACGACCTGTGCTCTTCTTACACGGAAGTTACATAAGGGTCTCAAATCCTCGACATTTGGCTCCGGCCTGTCGGGATATGATGAGAGCAAATCCACCATTGGGGGTCCTGGCACAATGGGACATCGCGAATCGGATCCACCGGCCGATGCGGGCGGCAGTTCGCGGCGCAGTTTTTTCGAGGCGGCGATTCTCGGCCTCGGCGCGGCGATCGGCGCTGCGTTGGGATTGACAGCCTTCGAGTATTTGTTGGCGCCGCCGAAATCTGCGCAACAGAACGCCTGGATCGTGATCGGCGAGTTCGACGGATTCGCGGCCGGCGCGCCGCTCGAAGTGGCCTTTCGACGCACTCGCACCGACGCCTGGAAAGTGGTAAATGAGAAAGACACCGCCTGGGTGGTGAAACGCCCCGACGGCGGTGTGACGGTGTTCGGCCCGCAGTGCACCCACCTCGGCTGCGCCTACCACTGGGATGACGGCCGGCAGGAGTTCGTGTGCCCCTGCCACTCGTCACTGTTCCGAATCGATGGCAGCGTGGTGTCCGGCCCCGCGCCGCGCCCGCTCGACCGTTACGAAACCAAGGTCGAGGGCGGAAAGCTGATGCTGGGGCGTCTCCAAAAATCGAGCGAGAGGCAGGCATGAAGCGGCAGGTGGAGAACCTGGTCGCGTGGCTCGAAGACCGCACCGGACTGCCGGGCGCGATCGCGCATTTTCTGGACGAGAGGATTCCGGCATCGGGCGGTTGGCACCAGGTGTTCGGCAGTGTCGCGCTGTTTCTTTTTTTGACCCAGGCGTTTACCGGCATCCTGTTGGCATTCAATTACGCCCCCACGCCGGGCGAAGCCTATAACAGCCTGCGCTACATTCTGACCGAGGTCACCGGCGGGCGGCTGATCCGCGGGCTGCATCACTGGGGCGCGAGCATGATCATCGTCGTGGTGGTGCTGCATATGGTGCAGGTGTTCGTCTTCGGCGCCTACAAAAAACCGCGCGAGACCACCTGGCTGCTGGGCGTTACCCTGTTGCTCCTCACGCTGACCTACGGACTTACCGGCTATTTGCTGCCGTGGGACAACCGTGCCTACTGGGGCACGGTGGTGGCAACCAAGATCGCGGCCTCGGCTCCACTCGCCGGGCCTTACATGACACGGCTGCTGGGTGCGGCGAAAGGCGTTGGCGTGGTCACGTTCGCGCGATTTTATTCGGTGCACGTGCTGCTGCTGCCGCCGGCCACCATGCTCCTTATCCTGGCTCACGTGTACCTGGTACGCCGCCATGGCGTGACCCCGCAGCCAGGCGATGAGTCGCTGCCGCAGAAGCCGTTCTATCCCGCGCAGGTATTCAAAGACACGGCCGCCATCTTCATAGCATTCGCCGTTCTGTTCACCATGGCGGTGGCGGTGAAGGTGCCATTGGAGCAACTGGCGGATCCAACCGATACGGCTTACATTCCGCGCCCCGAATGGTATTTCCTGTTTTTGTTCCAGACGCTCAAGCTTTTCGAGGGTCCGCTCGAAATCGTCGGCAGCACCATTCTGCCCGGCCTCGCGGTGTTGGCGCTTCTCGCGGTTCCATTTATCGATCGCGGGCGGATGGTGAAGGTAACGCGCCGCACGGTGGCGATTTCTTTCGTGGTGCTCGCCGGCATCGGCTGGAGCGGCCTCACCGCAGCGGCCATCCTGTCGACGCCGCGCGAAGCGGTAGCGCAGGTGGATTACTCTGCGCCCACGAATTGGATCCAGCTCTCGCCGGAGGAACTGGCCGGCATCGCATATTACCGTGACGAAAACTGCGCTGGCTGCCACTCGGCCGGATCGTCGCTGGGGCCGGACCTGACGCGCACCGCCATCCATAAGGACGCAGCCTGGATGATCCGCCACTTCAAGCAGCCCGCAGCCGTTCGTCCGGGCAGCACCATGCCGCCGGTGGCGCTCAGCGATGCGCAGTTGAATTCGTTGGCTGCGTTTCTGCTCAAGCTCACGCCTGAAAATGCAAGCGCGCTCGCCGACGCGCCGGACTTCGCGGTACGCGGCGCTGTGGTGTATCAGACGGGACACTGCGCCGCGTGCCACATGGTCAACGGCGTCGGCATGAAGGTGGGGCCGCCGCTCAACGGTCTGTCCAAACGCCAGACGCGAAGCTGGGTGGACGAACACTTCGCCAACCCGCAGAAGCTTTCTCCTGGGTCGATCATGCCCCCCTATCAGTTCTCCGAACAGGACAAGAAGAATCTGACGGCCTATCTGTTCTCGCTGCCGGAGTAAGCGGCCCGGCGCATGTCCGCATCCTGGTAAAAGCCGTTGAGGATCGGCATCATCTTGAAAGCAAACTCGGCGGGAGAAAAGCGTCTCGCGTGGGCTTGTAGCGTGGAGGGCCGAAAGTCTGCCTCAATGTCCTCGAACCGCTCGACGGCGGTTTCCAGGCACTCGCTGGATGCCTCTCGATAGAGCACGCCTCCGGATACCGGGACACTTTCCAGAGCTCCGCCGCGTCCCAACGCGATCACGGGCTTGCCGCTGGCCAGCGCTTCTACCGGAGTCAATCCGAAATCTTCCTCGCCCGGCAGCACCAGCGCGCGGCACCGGGCATATAGTTCGCGAAGATCCCCCTCCTCCACGTGTCCCAGGAAGGTGATGTTAGTGCCCGCCGCCGCCTTGAGCCGGCGGTATTCCGGACCGTCACCCGCAACCATCAAGCGCCGCCCGCTGCGGGTGAACGCGCGCACAGCGCAATCAATCCGCTTGTAAGGCACCAATCCCGAGACGATGAGGAAGTAATCGTCAGGCGGTTTCCAGTAGAAGGAGTCCACATCGACCGGCGGGTACACCACTTCCGATTTGCGGCGATAGATTTTGCGAATACGCGTCTGCACGTTGCGGCTGTTGGCGACGAAGCGGTCCACCCGCGCTGCGGAAGCGTAATCCCAGAGGCGTAAGTAGTGGGTGAGCGGAATCATGGCGGAGCGTTTCCAGCGCGAGCTGGTCCACTCGTTGCGATACGACGCGTAGAGGTCCCATAAGTACCGCGGCGGCGTATGGCAGTAACAAACGTGCCGGGTCGAGGAAGAAACGATCACGCCTTTGGCCGGACCGGATTCACTAGATACCACCAGATCGTAACCGCGCAAATCGAAACTTTCGAGCGCCATGGGCATCAGCGGCAGCAACCCCCGGTGCCAGCGTCGCAGTGGGTTCAGAAACGAAGTTGTAATCTGGTGTAGCCGGACTTCCTGGCTAAGTGTCTGCGGCGCGGAGAATAATGTAAAAATATCCGCCTCGGGCAACAAGCGGCAGAGCGCGTCCAGCACTTTCTCGCCGCCCCGGCGATCTAACAGCCAGTAATGTATAATTGCGGTCCGCACCTATGTCTAGCTTACTGCCTGCGGATAGATATGCGGCCGGTTTCGAACCGGGTTTTACCGTTGTAACAGGCCTCGCCATGTTATCAAGGTTTTGTGACCACCCGCGATCTTCTGGGAACGGTGCGGCCCGATCCATTACTCTGCCATGTGGACCTGCCGCTGCGCCGGGCTTACCACCCGATAGGGTTTCAACTGCACCTGGCCACCAATGCGCCCGATGTGATAGACGCTGCCGACGAGTGCTGGCGCGACTATGGCCCGGAGTTCGCCTGCGAGCCGATGGAACTTCGAGTGGTCGTTGAAGCTGAGGGAGGTCCGGCCGGCCAGCCGTCGTTCCGGCTGCAGCGAAACCTGCTTTCGATTGTCTCCGACGCAAACAATTTCGCCGCGGTCGACTTGAGCACGCAGCTTGCGTGTATCTATGTGTCGAAGCCAACCGCGGCCGATCACAGCCTCTTTCGCTGGTTTTTCCTGGAGTCGATTACGTACGTATTGATGGCGCAGCGCTACGTGGCGCCCTTGCATGCGGCCTCCATCGCGCGCCATGAAACCGGCATTCTCCTGTGCGGCGAAAGCGGAGCCGGCAAGAGCACTCTTGCGTTTGCGGCCGCCTGCGCCGGTTGGACGTTTCTTGCCGACGATTGCACCTGGCTGCTGGTCGGCGACGTCCAGGCTACGGCGGTCGGCAAGCCGCACCAGGTGCGGTTCCGCGAAGACGCGCCGGGCGTGTTTCCGCGCCTGGCCGGCTATGTCGCGCGAGAGCGGCCCAACGGCAAGATAGGGATCGAGGTGCCGACGCGTGCCTTCCCGGAAATCCACACCGCGCTGCGTTGCAGAATTGGGGGCCTGGCATGGCTGGACCGCCGCCGCGGCGCGCGCGCGGCGATGGAACCAGTGGAACCAGCCGCAGTGGCGCGCCAACTCCTCAATTCCGGCAGCCATGGCGAGGAGGTGGACGCAATGCACGAAAGCGCCGCCTGCAGGCTTCTCGATCTGCCGGCGTGCCGGTTGCAATATGAATCGCTGGAGGACGGCTTGCGGTTGCTCTCCGAGTTTGGGGCCGCCATCGGCGACGGAGCCGTGGCCGGAGGCGCCGCTTGATGGTTCAGTCCCGGGCATGCCGCGGTTCGGCATTGAGCCAATGACAACCGCGGTCGCAACGGTCCCGCGGCCGAACCTCTGGCTTCGATGCCGCGCGCTTCCCAGCGGACCTGCTGCGGTGCTGGCCGCGCTGCATCTCGCCGAACCGGAGTTGAGCCCCATCCGCACCTTGACCGGCCACGACTGGCGCCGCGCTCTCGACTACTGCGACCGCTCGCACTTGACGCTCGCGCTGCGCCGCGCCGCGCGGGAAGCCATGCCCCACTGGGTGCGCGAGCGAACCGATCGTAGCGCCGTGCAGAACCAGCAGCGCCTGCGCCGCACCGTAGATGTCTACCGCGCGGCCGCCCGGCGCCTGAGCGCAGCCGGGATCGAGTTTCTCGCGCTGAAAGGCATCACGCATTGCGCGCTGTTTGGAACACCGGCCGTCGAGCGCGTGCAGTATGACCTCGATCTGTTCTCGCCGCCGGAGAGCGTCGCTGCGGCCGAAGCGGCTTTGCGCGATTTGGGCTATGAGCGCATCCCCGGAATGGAAGATTTCCCCACCGATCATTTGCCAACGCTGATTCGCAAGACCGGCTGGGAATGGCGCGGCGACTTTTTCGATATCGATATCCCGCTTTCCGTCGACCTGCACTTCCGCTTTTGGAACCATGCCGTGGAGCGGCTCCCCGCGCCTGGAACCGAGGAGTTCTGGGTCCGCCGCAGAAGGCTGCGCATGGCCGATCTGGAACTTGATGCCCTGTGCCTGCCTGACGCGCTGGCGTATGCCAGCCTCCATTTTTTGCGCCACGTGCTGCGCGGCGACACCATCGCGTTCCACGCATATGAGATTGCCTGCTTCCTGGATTCCAGAGCCGGGGACGAGCAGTTCTGGGACGCGTGGAGCGGGCTCCATTCGCCGCCGCTGCGCCGGCTGCAAGCTGTGGCGTTCCGATTAGCGACCGAGTGGTTTGGATGCCGGATCGCGCCCGTGTGGGAGCGAGAGATGGCCGCGCTGCCCAGCGCCACCGAACAGTGGTTGAGCGATTTTGCGACTGCCCCGGCAGCATCGGAATTCAACTTCAATAAAGAGGAATTGTGGCTGCATTTGAGCTTGCTCGAGTCGCGCCGCGACAAGTGGAGCGTGGCTCGGCGGCGCCTGCTGCCCGGCAACCTGCCGCGCGACTGCAGCGCGGTTCACGTTCCATCGAGTGAATTGACGTGGTGGAAGCGCGTTCGTTACAAGCTGCGGCATATGGCGTATGTGGCACGGCGCGCGCGGCGGCATGCAGTGTCGCTTTGGGGAACGGCGCTGTCCGGCGCCCGTTGGTGGGGGCGCACAAACGGACTGAACGGTCAGTTTTGGGTCTTTCTGGCAGCCGCCATCCAGTTCAACTTCGGGCTTTTCATTTTTTTCCTGCTCTACAATCTGCACCTGCTCGACCTGGGCTATCGCGAAGATTTCCTGGGCGTGGTGGGCGCTGCCGCCACCATCGGGAGCATCGCCGGCACGCTTCCCGCCGCTTTTCTAGTGCGGCGTCTCGGCCTTCGCAAGGTGCTGCTGGCGGACATCGCCGGAACCGCCGCGATTGTCCTGGTGCGCTCACTGGCGACTTCGCGCCTGCCGCTGGTCGCGCTGGCTTTCGGCGCCGGAGCCATTTTTGCCGTTTGGGCCGTGGTCATCAACCCCACCATCGCTGGCGCAGTGGAAGAGAAACGCCGCCCGCTGGCGTTCAGCATGTTCTGCGCCGTCATGTTTGCCGTTGGGATCGCCGGCTACTACGCAGGCGGGTTGCTCTCCGGCTGGCTCCACGGCAAGCAACCCGCGCTGCTACTGGCCGCGTTCATCGTCGCGCTGGCGCTGGTTCCGGCCTGGTACCTCAAGCCAGGCGAGCCTCCGAAAGAGAGCGCCAAGGTCTATCCGCGCAGCCCGTTTCTGTTCCGGTATCTGGCGGCATTCGCGGTGTGGAACCTGGCCACCGGAAGCTTCAATCCGTTCGCCAACGTTTACTTCGCGCACCTGCGCTTTCCCGCCGCGCGCATCGGTAGCATTTTTTCCGGTTCGCAAATCGCGCAACTGGCCGGAGTGCTGATGGCCCCAGCGATCTTCCGCAAGGCCGGCCTGGTGACCGGCATCGTGTGGATGATGGCCGCCACAGCCGTCGGGCTGGCGGGCCTGTCGACCCTGACAACCGCCACTGCGGCCGTGCTGGCATACGTGTGGTACACGGCTTTCCAGTGGATGAGTGAGCCCGGCCTGAACGCGCTGCTGATGAACCGGGTGGCCGACCGCGAACGCAGCGGCGCCTCGGCGCTCAATTACATGGTGGCTTTTTCAGCGCAAGCGGTAGCGGCGTTGGCTGGCGGCCGGCTGCTGGCTCACTTCGGCTACGGCATGGTGCTGGCGGGCTCGGCGCTGAGCGCGGTGGCGGCCGCTGGCCTGTTTCAGGCGTTCGTCAACTCGCGCGCGGCTGAGCCTGGCGCTGCACACTCGATCGTTGCCAGCACCTCCTGACGGTACCTGTCGAGCGTGAACCGCCGGCGCCACTGTTCCCGCGCAACTTCGGACATCCGCGCCAGCCTTTCCGCCGGACCGGTCAGGAGTTCAATCGCCAGCACCGCCATTTGCTCCACGGAGTCCGCCAACATGCCAGGCTGGTCGGCGACCACTTCCGGAATCCCGCCGGAACGGAACGCAATCACCGGCACGCCGGCTGCGTATGCCTCCGGAATCACGCGCGGGGTTGCCTCGGGGCCGGTGGATGGCACCAGCACCAGATCTAGTCCGGCCAGCGCCACGTTGATATCGGAAATCCATCCGGTGAACTCGACGGGAAGGCCCGCCGCTTCCGCGCGCGCCTGGGCAGCGTAACGCTGTGCGCCAGCGTCGCCGAACAGCGGCGCGCCGCATATGGCGAACCGGCATTCGGGCAGCGCGCGATGAATGATCGACGCCGCGCGCAGAAATTCGCGCTGTCCCTTTTCGGGCGCGATCCTGCCGATGCAGCCGACGCGCGGCAGGCTGCTCCGCCGCTCCGGCGCGCGCGCGTGCGCCGCCACGCCGTTATAGATCACCTTCACCCGCTGCCGGGGAACGAACTTTGTCCACGGCTCAGCCACAAACCGGCAGGCGCCGATGACCGAGGCATGCGCCCGGCGCAGCGCTATGCCCGCCAGCCACCGCGCCGGCCCTGTGGCAATGAAGCTATGCGAGTGAAAAACCACGGGCAGGCGCAGTCCCGCCACCGCCGGCAGCAATCGCGGGCCATTCACATAAACCAAATCGGCTTGGATTTGTTTCGCCAGCAGCCGAACCTGCCGCGTCAGGCCCGGCATTTCGCGCAGGAAGCGCAGTGCCTCCAACGGCGGCTTCCGGCCGGAGCGGAAGGGCCCGCAATCCACTCTTGCAGTCTCAAAACCCAGGGCGGCGATCTGGTCGAACAGCGGGCCATCGCCGGGCATACCCACAAGCGCGTCCCAGCCGCGCTCCCGCATGGCCGGCAGCAGTTCTACCAGCGCTTGCTGCGCGCCACCGGGATCGCTGAACTGGTCCAGGATGAGCAGCCTCATGGGCGAACCGCCAGCGCCAGCACCGAGAAGTAGACCGGCAACACCCGCCAATAGGTGAGCAGATCGCCGGACGCCATTTGCACCACTTGTCCCGACCAGAAGCAAAACATACAGGCGCCGAAGAACGACCGGCGCGCATCCGGCGCCAGTGCCGCGCGGTGCGCTGCACGCAGGATGGCAACATTTAGCCAGATCAAAGCAGCCAGGCCGCCGATGCCGGTTTCCACCAGCAGGCTGAGGTACATATTGTCGGCGACCACGGTTGTACCCAGGTAGTTGCTGTATGGCAGCGTCTTGTAGCCGACGCCGAACAGCAACTGCCAGGGGTGGGCCGCGATCCAATCCACCAGGATTCCCCAGCTTGCAACGCGTCCGGAGAGCACGCCTTCCGTCGACGAGAAGAAATACTGCGCCGACGCCTGCAGGCGCAGCCAGTACATCTGGACAAACGCCGGGAAAATCTTCCAGGTGAGCAGCGCCGCGGCCGCCAGACAGGCTGCCAGCGCCGGCGCTCTGCGCAGCAGCCGCAAGCGTCGCCGGTTCAGCCACGCCAGCGCGGCCAGTGCCACCAGAACATTGAGCAGCGACCCGCGGGAGTAAGAAACCACCAGCGCTGCGAAGAAAACCGCGCCTCCGGCCACCATCGACTTGCGTGAGAGCGGTGCTTCGTCCCGCGGCCGCGAGAGACCCACGGCGATCATCACCAGAAAAAACGCGCAGAAATTGCCCAGCGTGCTGGCTTCATAAAATATCCCTTGCGCGCGGCGGTAAACGCCGGAAACGAGCCAGACGAATTGGGCTCCGTAGCCGGCCGGTGCGGGGAACTGATAGTAGAAGTCCACACAGGCGAATAGCGCAGACGCCACCGCTGCCCCGTACAGCCAGCGGGCGGCGCGAAAGGGGTCGACACCGGCGGACGGACCGTGCGCCGTGTACAGGAAGACATAGACCGCAATGGCAAACAACGCTACCCGCGCCAGGCTGCCCGCGGCAATTTCGGCTCCCGAGTGGAGAGCAGCCACTATCACGCTAGCCGTCAGAACGCCGGTCAGCGTCAGTAGCGGGACGCTCACGCCCGACCGCGTGAAACGCCAGTCGGCCATCCATATCAAGCCGCAAAACACTCCCCACGCAGCCAACAGGAGGGAGGGATGCGGTCCCGAATTGCCGATTGCGATCGGCAGCGGCGGCAGCAGCACAGCAGCCGCCAAAAATGCGGCCAGCCATCGAGCCGGTTTACCCAACGTCCACCACGCGAAGGGAACCAGCACCGCGGGCGCGGCTAGCACCGCCTTGGCGGCCAGGCTCGGAACTACCGCGATTGCGGCTGCCCACACGCCCGCCAGAGCCGCCCACGCCCAAACGCGGCGCGATTCGGCATGGGCAGCGGCATTCACCGGACGCTCTCGCCAACCGCGCGAAACTCGCCCCTCCGCGACCCCGCCCGCTGCTCCTGGTAACTCATCTCCAGCGTGAAATAGACCAGCGGCAAGATCGCGCCCAGAAGAAACGCCACCGCCAGGTTAAGCGGCAGATTCGGCCACGAGGGCCGCTCCGGCACAATTGCCGGGTCGATGATTCTGAGCCGCTCGCCGCGGTAGCCGGACTCGCTGCGAGCCTCACCGAGTCGCTGTTCCATAGCTGTCAGCGTTACTTGACGGGCACTGAGTTCGGATCCGACCTTTTCGCGATCCGCCCGCCGCTGGCCCAACAGCCTCTGCTGTTCCGCCTCCTGTTGATCGAGCGCGCGCAGTTGCCTTCGTAGTTCCTCCAGGCGCGCATGAGAAGTGCTTGGCATCAGGCTGGCCTGAACCTGCCGGGTGCGGTCCGCGGATACGGCAATGTCGAGTTCGGCGCTGGCGATCTGCTTCTCGAGGTCCGACCGCAGCCCGGCCGCCGTTCCCAGATCCAACTCCAACGCGTCCACCGGCTCGCTCGTCAGTAATCGCGACCACGCGACGTTGGTTTCCTGCAAGCGCGCCCGGGCCAGGTGCTCCTCTTGAACGGCGGCCTCCACCAGATCCTGCGAACCCTCCGTCGCCACGTCCCGGTTCATCTCCACTGTTTCTTCGGCCAGGAACTGGGCCAGTGCTTGCGCCCGCCGCGCATCCGGTAGAGTTGCGGCGATCTCCAGAATTCGCGTATTGGGCACTATTTCCACCCGCAGCACCCTCTTCTGCAATGATTCGATGGGCCGGTTCCCGAGCAACCGCCGTAGGCCGAACCGCTCCGCGGCCTTTTGGAACAAGCTGCCGGCAGTGGCAAACCGCTCGTAGGTCTTGAGGGATTCCAGGTAGATCGGGCTGATCGCCAGAGCGGCGCGAATGTCGGCGCCCGCCGGCGGATCGATGACGACGCGAGCCGTCGCCGTGTATTGGCGCGGCATCAGCAGGGTAACAACCAGTGCCATAGTCACGGCAATCGCACAGCTTGTTGCCACCGGACGCCAGCGCAACTTGATGTAACCTAGGTAACGAAACGCGTCTGTCGAGTCCGCCATCCTGTTTCTTGAGCTAGTGTAACCGATATGGCAGTCTTAACAGCCTTGGTGATCCCATTAGTGGCGTTAATTGTGACACCCGGCCTGTTATTTTACTTTGATGTCACCCCCAAGTTAGTGGTTTTGCTAGCCTGCACGGCTGCTCTGCTGATTGCATGGGCCCTGCGGCGCCCGGTGCGCACACGGGGATTTCCCTGGTTTTCGCCGCTCCTGCTCTTCGGATTGGGCTCCCTGGCTCTGTCCACAATCTTCTCTTCTAACCCTGCGCTATCGTTCTACGGCACCGCCTGGCGGCGCTACGGCGCACTTTCGCAAGCCGGCATCCTGATTGTTGCATTTCTTATCGCTACTTACACCGCCGGGCGGATTGAACGGGTCATCGCCATTTTCCGCGCAATTTCAGCCGCTGCTTTGGTCGCTGCACTGTACGGTATCGCCCAGTACTTCGGTTGGGACCCGCTGCTTCCTCGATCGGCGTATCACATCGGGGAGGGCATTTGGACTATCGTCCGGCCGCCCGGAACGCTGGGCTATTCCAGTTACTTCGCAGTCTGGTTGGATATGGCCTGTTTTGCCGCTTTGGCTGGACTCGAGGCTGATACCAATGTTACGTGGCGGTGGATCGCCGGTGCATCGGCACTTTCATCCGTGTGCGCCATCTTACTAAGCGGGACGCGGGGTGCTTATGTCGGCCTGCTGGCTGGCGCTGCTGCGTGGTTGACCTGGAGAGGATTTCGCCTTACGCGCCGGTTGATCGCGGGCCTGGCGGTGGCGGCCCTGCTTAGCCTGCTTTTCTATTCGTCCCCCGCCGGGTGGCAATTGCATAGCCGGGCTCGATGGTTTACCGAAGACCGGTGGGGCGGGGCCCGGCTGTACCTTTGGCGCGACAGCGTCCGCATGGCGATGGATCGTCTGGCCGCCGGACATGGCCCCGAAGTTTTCAGCGCGGCGTTTCCACATTACGAATCGCCGCAACTGGCGGCTGCCTATCCCGATTTTGCCCATGAATCGCCCCACAATATCTTCCTCGACGCGATGGTTGCGCAAGGACTTCCCGGCCTGGCGGCGCTTTGCTCGATTTGCGCCGTCGGGTTCGCCGCGGCTTGGCGGTTGCGCGCGAAGAGAAGCGCAGGGGCCGCCGGCATAGCGGCATCCCTTGCAGCGGGTGTAGTCAGCCAGCAGTTTGTAGTGTTCACCATACCCACGGCGCTGATTTTCTACACTCTCGTCGCCGTCGCGGCCGGTCTGGCGTGCCAAACCGTCGCGGCTCCCCGGCGAAAACTCTTCAGACCCTTGGCCCTCGCAGCGGCGGCGGCGCTGGTCTATTTTGGCGTGCGCTTCGCCATCGCGGATCGCGCCTTGGCGCTGGCCCGGCGCGATATCGGTTCCGGCGACGCCGCGCTGGCTGCCGTCCACTACCTCCAATACGAACGCTGGCGGCTTCCGGGAACCGCCGCCGACCTATGGTATTCCCGCGCACTGCTCGACCTGGCGCACCGGGCCAGGAACCCGGTGACCGCGCTACGCGCCGCCGTCGAAGCCGGAAGGGCAGCCTTGCGGGCCACTGGCACGGCAGAATACCCCGCCAACGCCTGGTATAACCTGGCGGCGTTCTATGCCTCGCAAAACGATGCCCTTGACGCTGAGACCAGCCTTCATGCCGCCATCGCCGCCAACAACCAGTGGTTCAAACCTCACTGGACGCTGGCGCGGTTGCTCCTGATCGAATCCCGCTTGGATGAAGCGCAACGGGAAGCTGCCTCGGCCGCCGCGCTCGATGGCGGAAAATTCCCCGAAGTTAGTCGCACTTGGCACGAGATCAGCGAGATCAGTGCCAAAGAAAGGCAGGGGTCCGCGCAACGTAAGTAAACTTTTCGTCGCGCACTCCAGGTACCTACGTAAAATCTCGCCGTGGAGAGTGGACGAATGGGCAATCGCACTTAGAATGGAGGGGACAACAAATGAAACCGGTTTTGATGATTCTGCTAATTCTCGCTTTTGCGGCTATGGCATTCGCCCAAACGCCCGCGGTGGCACCGGGCGGAGTATTGAACGCCGCGAGCTTTGCTCTCAACCAGCCAGTAGCGCCGGGTTCTCTGGTTTCGATCTTCGGAACCAACCTGGCCAGTAAGCTGGCGGAAGCCGATACAATTCCGCTTTCCACCTCTCTGGGAAACGTGACGGTAACCTTCAACAACATACAGGCCCCGCTGCTGTTCGTGAGTCACGATCCGGTAAATGGCGATCAGATCAACGCCCAGTTGCCGTACGCCGTGCCTACCGGTACCGCGCAGGTGGTCGTCACCAGCGGCGGAACTCCCTCGGTGCCTGCGAACTTGAATGTAACATCGGCCGCGCCGGGCATTTTCGCGGTGAACTTTGGCGTCGGTCAAGCCATTGCTTACGGCAACACCGACGGCCAGATGGCGGCGGCTCCGGGATCTATTCCCGGATTAACCACGCACCCCGCCAAGATCGGCGACCCGCAGACTCTGGTGATCCTAGCCACCGGGCTCGGCGCTGTGAACCCACCCGTAACCACCGGAAGCGCCGTCACCGACGGCCAGCTTCATCAAACCGTGGTGAATCCGACGGTGCTGGTTGGCGGCGTTGAGGCGCAATTGGTGTTTTCCGGGATCCAGCCACAGTTCCCCGGCGTATATCAACTCAATATCATCATCGCTCCCGGCACTCCTACCGGCAACGCAATCCCATTGCAATTGGTGATGAACGGAATCACCACCACGGATCTAGTTACTATCGCGGTCTCCGATTAAGCCCGCAGTCAAACTGTGAGACAGACGATCGGTTCGGATCGTCTGTTAAGCTGTCGTGTCTTAGCGGGACATCGCAGAGCGCGGATGGTCTGTCCCGCTACTCAACAGGAGTTAGTCCCGCGCAGGACTTCAGGAATCGTCCGTAACAGCACTCGCAGATACATGCGCAACGACCGATCGCGCACTAACTCCAGGTCGAGGCTGCGGCGTTCGGCATAACTCAGCCGGTTGCGCCCCGACACCTGCCATAAGCCGGCGAGCCCCGGCTTCACTTGCAGAATCTCCTGCGCCGCGGCGCCATAGTGCCTCTCGAGTTCGGTCGCCGTCAGCGGCCTGGGCCCAACCAGCGACATCTCGCCCGAGATCACGTGCCAGAGTTGGGGCATTTCATCCAGGGAATGGCGGCGGCAGAAACGCGCAAACCAGTTAGTCACCCGGGGATCGGGATTCCGTTTGTTGTCGGGCCCCACGTCGTCGTGGATGTACTCGATCCAAGTGGATTCTCTTCCGGCCGTCGTCGAGTCCTCGTCCCACATGGTGCGGAGCTTGACCATCCAGAGCGTCGTTCCGCACCATCCTACGCGGCGATGGGCGATCAGCGGCGTCCGGCGCGATAGAAGCGATAGAGCTATTGCGCTGGCGCCGATTACCGGACTTACAGCTGCGAGTAATATCGCGGAGGCAAGCCGCTCGCCGATCCCGACCGCCTGCCAGGCCAGATCGCCGGCGGGCGAGGTTACGCGAACGATCTCGATCGAACCCATAGACATACCTACCGCGATGTTAGCGTCGGCGTGTTCGGCGGGTGTTGGGCGGGTGTAAACAGAGCGTAAAATCGCCTCGTTAGAAAGAGCGATGGAGCTCAGACCGGCAGGCGAATCAGGAAACGAGCGCCCCTGCCGGTAGCCGAGTCTGCCCAAATCTCGCCGCCGTGATCCAGGATGGTGCGCTTCGATAGAGCCAGCCCGAGGCCCATTCCGTGGCGCTTGCCGGCGGTGGCGAAAGGTTCGAACAGATGCGCCCGCACCTCGCTGCTGATGCCGGCGCCGTCGTCCTCCACGCTCACGATCACCGAATGGTCCACGGGTTCGGCGGAAACGCGCACGTGGCCGCCGTGGGGCAGAGCGTCGATCGCGTTGGCTATCAGATTCTGGAAAACCCGTTCCACGGACGGCCGGTCCAGGGTGAGTTCGATCTCCGGAGAAACATCGCATGCCAGTGAAACGCCGGGCCGGGAGGCGGCATCGGCCAGCGAATCGCAAGCGGCCAGTACCACATCGCGCAGGCGGCAGGCTTCGCGCCGGCGGTGGTGCCCGCGGCTGGCGTCTGCCAGTTCCTGCAGCATTTCGAGAATCTGCCGCGACGAGCCGTAAATGCTGGAAGCGAGCTTCCTGATCTGGTACACCGAGAGTTCGCTATCCACCAACATTTCCGCGCCGCCATAAATCGCCGCCAGAGGATTGCGAAGGTCATGGATGATCGACGTGGACAGGCGGCCGACGGTAGCGATCCGCTCCTGACGAATCAGTTCCTCGCGCGCAATACGCAGCGAGGCGCACATTTCGTTGAAGCTTTCGGCCAACCGTCCCAGCTCGTCGGAACTGGATACGGGGACGTGAGCGTCGTAGTCGCCCGTCGCTATTCGCTCCGCTGCCTGCGCCAGAGCACGAACAGGCCGCACGATGCGCCGGGTCAACAGGTATGTGCCGCCCAGCCCGAGCCAGATCGCCAGCATCCAGATCAACACCATTTGAACGCGTAGCGTGGCGAGGCGCTGGTCTGCGGCCTGAAACGAGCGCAGAATACGGAGCTCGCCTATCGGGCGGCCTGCGATGTCCGCCAGTGGCATGACGAACTGCGCATAGTTGAGATGAGCGATGCGTACCTGCTCCTGGGCGGTAAGATTGCCGGGGACGCTGCCTGGAAGGGTGGATGCGATCGTCCGGCCGCGCGAAAAGAATACGAAATCGCTGCCGGTGGCTTGCTTCAGTTCGCGCGCCAATGCGCCATTCACTTGGAAGCAGGCGACCAGCACATTGAGCAACGCCGACCCGTGCGCAGCCGCTACATACACGGGCGTCACCACAGTCTGGTAGAGCCGTCCGTTTTCGATTACGAACCCGGTGGCCTGGCCGGGGAAGCGGCTGGCGGCGGCCGCGAGCGGGAAGTCGGGAGCGGTCTCGACCGTCGGACCGAGCGAGGCGATCACCGCTCCTCCAGGCTCCAGCACATAGAACATCGTGCGGCTGGGAGCGATGCTGGTCCAAAGCTCGCTGGCGGTATCGCGGATGGTGGTCTGGTCGCGCGTGCCGAAGGCGGCGCGTACGTCGGACATGCGGCTCAACACAAGGCTCACCGACGCCAGCCGTTCCGCGCGCGCCCGCCACAGCGATTCATAGGCGCGCGAGCTGGCCGCCACCTCTTCATTCAACATGACCGTGGCGATGCGCATAAAGTGGTTCTGCACCAGCCAGCCGGCGACCGCCAACAGGCAGGTGATGGCCACCGACGTCGAGAGCATGATCTTCCACAGCAGCGACATGGATTGCAGGCGGCGCACGGCTATTTGTGAGTGGCGGGATAGAACGCCGCGTCGTCCGGCGCAGGCGGGTAATCCTGCCCGTACTTGTTTTTGTGCGGCGTGGCAAGGTAGCCGGTCTCGGAAATGGCGGCCGGCGGAATCGAAACGCGTTCGCCGGCGATGGCGACCCGCCGGCCGGCGCTCCGCAGCGCGGCTTGGGTAGCGCGTTCGTGAAAGAACGTGAGAATGTAGTCGCCCTCCGGCACGCGCGCGATCTCGAAACGGCCGTCCGCCTTAGTGATGGCGAATAAGGGTGTATCCAGCACCACGATCACCGCGCTCATACTGGAATGGATGTTACAAAACACACGCACGATTCCGGGGCGGCTGAACAGGACGCTGCGCGTGGAGCCGGGGGGATACAGGCCGACGTCAAAAAGCTGGCCATTGTAATTCGAGAACGCGTTGTGAAAGACCGGATCGAGATTCGGAAAATCCACCGTAGAGCCAACCGTGACGATCAACAGATGCGGCTGAAAGATTTTGTCTTTCTGCAGCATGCGGACGTGCAGCGGGACTGGCCGCAGCGCCGCGCTGGCCGGCTCCAGCCAGACCGCCACGCCTGAGTAGTCGTGGTGCTGGCGGACTGCCGAGACGCGCGAATCCACCAGCTCCACGCGGCCCGACAGCGTTGTGGCAAATCCGGGGCACGCCAGCACGGCGCTAAAACAGATACGCGAAAGCCAGGTCATAGTGAGGGTTGAGGCGCGTTGGCGACCCGATGTACGCCGTCTGAACGACTGCCGACTCAAAGCTGGTCACGACATTTGAAACGATCTGGTACATGGCATTGGCGCCGTAGGACTGGTTCTTGGAGATCAGGCCGGTCTCCAGGTCGCGGTTGCGATCGTCTTCCTGACCGCCAAATAGGTGGAAGGAGAGGCGGCGAGTGGCGCGATACTCAAGCTGCGCCCAACCGCCGGCGCCGTGCACCGCTCTCGGGGCCCTGTAGTTGGGCACCACAATGCCTTGCGGAAGACCGCCAATTACACCCATATTCTCGCCGAGAAAAGCCGCCCCCGTGAACGTGAGTGACCGCGCCAGTGGAATGCGCCAGTCCAGGGAGGCGATGCGCGACGGTATGGTAACCCCAAGTGACTGCGAGTTACTGACATGGAAACCGGGCGCAATCTCGAAGTCGCCGTTGTCGGCAGACTTCATCCAGAACGCGAATCTGCCTTCGAACGCCGGCCGGCCGCCGGGCGCGTAGGCTAAGTATTCGGCCGCAGCGTTGGCCGCCTCGCTGGTTTCGACAACCCCCACCTGCGCACGGAGCCCGGCGGAATCGCCGAATCGAAATCGCTGTTCGATGCTGGCCTGCGGCCGCCACAGCCAAAGGTTGCCGGCGCCGGTGAGCGGCGAATAGCCGACCTGGGCCAGCGAATCCGGCTCGCGGGGCGCCAGGATGGGCTTGTCTTGCGCCACCGTAAACGTGGTGTTCGTCCACTGAAAATTGAGGGAGGCGATCCTCAAACGGACTAACTGATCCAGTGAGTCGCCGGAGCCGCCGAACAGGTCCACATAAGCGTCGCCCGTGATTTCGGCCCCGGCTACCCGCTCCGGCGCCTGGAACTTTAACCCGACGATGGTCTGGCGCAGTGTGGCGCCGTCGAACCGCGCGGCAGCCTCGGGAGCGGCAGTAGTGGGGTCCTGCGCGCCACCGCCGTATTTGCCGTTCATATACGAATTGAACAGGACCATGCCGGTAAGTTGGACCGCCGAATGGTGTTCGGATTCGACGCGGGTCTGGGCCAGGTCCCGGATGCGCTGTTCATCGACATCGAGCCGCTCCGCAAGTGGCGGAGACGCTGGGGGAGCGGACGCTGAGGGAGGGGCAGCCGGGGGAGTGGCCACCGCGGAAGCGATCTGCTCGCGCAGCGAGTGGATCTCCGACATCAACTCGCGGTTCTGTTGTTCTAAAACGTCGAGACGCTGAAGAATCCGCTCCAGGTCCGCTGGCTCACGCGACTGCGCGGCTAATACGCCTGGAACCAACGCCAGGAAAAAGAAGCGCATTTTAAGGTGCATGGATCAATTCCTTGACCTTGCGCCGGATGGCGCTCGGCGAGTAAGGCTTGGGGAAATATGCGTTCGCGCCCAAACTCAGGGCGCGCTGAGAAGAGTCCGGGTCCGGATCCCCGCTGGTGACCAGGATGGGCAAGTCGGCGAAGCGCGGCTGGTTTCTCAATCGCGCGATCAGCTCAAAGCCATCCATCGATGGCAGGTGAATATCGGTGATGACGGCCGCGATTTCAGTTGAGTCGAGAATGCGGAGCGCCTCTTCCGCCGTCGACGTGTGAGCCAGCCGCGGCTCCGTATCGCCATCGAAGGCGATTTCCATCGTGGAGATAAAGTGGGATTCGTCTTCGACCAGAAGTACCGTGCGGCGCAGTAACATTCCTCCACTTCCTCAGGGGATGAAACGATAACCGACGCCGTGCATAGTCACGAAATGGCGGGGAGTTTCCGATTCCGCCTCCAGCTTCTGGCGCAGACGCACCACGTGTGCGTCCACCGTCCGCGTATTTGGGAAGGCGTCGTAGCCCCACACGGAGTTGAGCAGCACGTCGCGGCTCAAAGCCCGGTCGGGGTTCTGTACGAAGAAAACCAGCAGCTTGTACTCCGCCCTGGTGAGCTTGATTTCGTCACCGTGCTTGCGCACGATCGAACGGTCGAGATCGACTTCAACGTCGGAAAAAGTGATGGCATGGCTGGCTTCGGGAGTCGTGCGGCGTAGGATCGCACGGATCCGCGCCAGCAGCTCCCGGGTGCCGAAGGGCTTGACAATGTAATCGTCAGCTCCAATTTCCAGCATCAGCACCTTGTCGATCTCATCGCCGATGGCGCTGAGCACGATCAGCGGCGTCTGCAAGCCGGCGTTACGCAGCGCTTTACAGACGTCCACGCCGCTCAACCCGGGCATGCGCAGGTCAACCACGATCAGGTCGGGCCGCGCCGTCATCGCTTCCTGTAAGCCGGTCTTGCCGTCGGCCGCGAAAATCGCCCGAAACCCCTCCTTGTCCAACATTACGCCGATTACTTCGCGAATGCCGGCATCATCGTCGATGACCAGGATGGTCTGCATTCCTCAGGCCCCTAATTCTAACGGATTCCCGGCCGCCGCGCACGCGCGATACGAGGCCAGAGGGGCCGCTTGATGCGCCTCCCGCGGCGGTTGATAGCGGCAGCCATTGCCGCACACGGTTTCCAAGTGCCGATGACCGAAAGTGCCCAGCTTCTTGCGCAGCCGGGCCAGGTGCACATCGAGCGTCCTGGTTCGAATCTGGCCGCCGTAGCCCCAGACCGCTAATAGCAGGTCCGTTCGAGTGAAGACCTCGCCGTTGTGAGCCGCCAGAAAGGTCAACAGCAGGTATTCCTTGGCGGTCAGCGAGATGGATTGGGAATCCAGCGTCACCGCGCGATTCGAGAAATCAATCGTCAGACGCGCATCCTGGTAAGGTTCCAGACTCGTGTTTGCAGCCCAAAGTGGTTCCATGTTGGTTCAGTCCTCGATACAGACGTTAACGGGAACGCTAGTCAGAGGTCGTTGGGAATTTGTAAAGAGGGTGTAAAAGTATCGGGCTTGGACAGTGGGCGGAAAATCGGGGCGTGCGATCACAGGCCGCTCGATTTTTCTTAACTCGTCTTCCGCTAACAGCTTAGTCGCTGCCTGGCTGGTTCGGCAAGCCGTCATAAGCGTCCCAGGCGGGATAATCGGATCGGGGGGAAGCCCTTGCTCCGCCTCGGAAGTCGCTGCCGTGGGGCGAATTCGCCCCACAAAAAGCAACCGCGCGATTGATTTAATGGCACTTACACTTGATTTCGCAGGCAGATTCGCCCCGCCTGACACATCCTGCAGCCACTCCAAGGTTGAACCATTGCCTCTCAGAACGACCAAAGCACGCTGGTGTAGCCGGTGTTGGCGCGGAAGTCCTGGTCATAACCCAGCAACTGGAACAGCTCGGTGTAGCCATAGAACTGCCATCCGGCGTTCCAGCGCAGCTTCGGTGTGATCCGGATCGAAAGCCGCGCCATCGGAGACTGGTAGGTGAGCGGGAAGGTTTGAACGGAATCGAGCAGCGACGCGATCGGGTCGGTAACTCCAGCCGGCGCCGCCTGGGAGCGGCCGTCGCCGGTGTCCTTGGTGATGGTGTAGCCCACGTATAGGTCAGCGCGCCGGCCGATGCCGAAACGCAGGCCGGCGTTGGCTGCGTGGATGTTACTGATGTAAATGGAATCGTAACTGGTCTGGAGTTGCGGGGATTGGAGTCCCGCAAAGAAGGCCAGGCCGCCGACAGTATCCAGGTGCAGCTTCGAGTAGCTGGCATCGAACGTCAGCCACTCGCGCACATCGAAGGATGCCTCCCCATTGTATTGACGCGACCGTGAACTGTAAGTTATGAAAGAGAGCGGAGCGTTCTCGTTGTACAATTCGCGGTAACCGGTGGAAAGCTGCAGCTTGTTCTTGCGGTACTGCATGCGCCCGCCCAACGTGTGGTAGTTGCGATCGCTCATCGGCGTGAGCGGATGGTCGACATGACCGGCCTCGCCCTCCAGGTTGATTGTGAAAGGCTGCAGCGGGCGGAAGCGGACGCCGATGCTGCCGGCGTTCAGGTGGCTTTCCTGCTGGTACAGATCGCTCACCGCGCTGCCGGCCACCGTCGGAAACGCAAACGCTTCCTGGAAACGAATCTGGCGGTTGGATTCCGTGAAGCCGGCATAGGCGCTGAACCACTTGTTGAAACGGTAGTTCAGGTCGGTCGAATTGGCGACCGTGCGCACTCCGAGAAATTTGAAATTCAGCGAGGTGGCGGCGCCGGTACCGTCATCGAATTGGGTGAAATAAGCATCGCCGTCGATACGCGTGTCGTGCACTGCCGTGTTGTTGACGATGGTCAGGCGGTTGGCCGGAAAAAGGCTGATACTCAAGTCGCCTGCTACCACCGGGCGCTGCGCGTCGCCGTTTACCACGATCTGGCGATTTTCTGCGGCACTAATGCTGTTAAGGCCGGTCGCCAGCTCATTCATTGCGAATCCGCCATTGCCGATGTTATAAGTCAGGCGCGCGTTCAGGGCCCAATATTTGCGGCTGCCGTATAGGTTGCCGAACCAGCCGGAATTCGATCCGTGGTTTGGCTCGGAGCGCTCGAACTGTTGAAGCACGGTGGGATCCGTCGGCACACCGGATGTCTCGGAGCCGGTGAAGCTGTAGCCAGAGTCGTCCCTAAAGTAATCCCAAGTGTGACGCGCAATGAAATGGAAGCCGGCCCAGTCGGCCAGTATCCCGATACGGTACTCGTTCCACTCCTGCTTCACGTTTTCAAAGACCGGAAAGGCGGAGGAATAAGTATCGAACGCTTGCACCGTGGAAAGAGCCGGCCCGTTCTGTGTATTGCGGCTGTAACCCAGATCCACCTGGAAGTGCGACTCGGGAAAAAGCGTGAGAGAGTCATCCTGTAACCCCCGTACAGTGTCCATGAGGTGCTCGCCGCCAGAGATCACCAGGCCGGGGTTGTAGTAATCCTCCTGGCGCCACAGCATGTCGTAACGGTAGAGGCGGTTCTTCTCGATGCGCAAGCTCGCGGCCTGGTACGGGTCGTTGCCGAGCCCGCTGGTCGAGAGCAGAATCTCGTCGAACCAGCGGCCATGCCCGTCCTTCGAGTTGATACTCAGGCTGGACGCCAACAAGCGGATGCCATCGCCGTAATTGACATCGCTGCGGTAAGCATCCTCGCTGCCGCCGATATCGCGCCAGCGGTAGCCGAACTCGAATGAGTCGACGATGTTGTAATTGGCGAAATCGCTGCCACGCGCAATGCCCACCTCTTCCGGCGTGGGCGCGATCACCTCCTGTGCCCGCAGGGCTCCAAGCACGGCGAGAAGCAGCCAGCAGCGTTTGAGCATGGCAGTCATCGCAGAAAAGTCTCGTCGGCGTTCGATCCGTGGATACGCACATGGCAGGTGGTGCAGCGCTGATAGCGTGGATCGAGCAGGTTGTGCTGCGACGTCTGAATGGGGACGCCGTTGTTGCGAGTGCCTGAGGCGCCGCCGTTGTGACATCCCAGGCACAGCGTGAACACCACCGGCCGCCGCAGCAGGCGCTCATTAGTCGAGCCGTGTGGATAGTGGCATATCTCGCAGCCTTCCACGCGCACGGGCGGGTGCTCATACACGAACGGGCCGCGCATATCCACGTGACACTTCAGGCAGGGCTCTTCATTGTTCAATGCCTGGTCCACCATGCGCGGGCGGTCCGACATGCGCCAGGTAGGCGCGAAAGTGCCGTGCGGGTTGTGGCAATCCGAACACTCCATGAAGCCTTCGTTGACGCGATGCTTGCTGGGCATTTCGAATTGCGCACGGATGCCGGAGTGGCATCCGTAGCACAGCTCCGTCTGCTTTTTGGCGAGCAGGTACTTGGGCGTCGGCGAATGGTGGATGGAATGGCAGGAGGTGCAGGCGACGTCGGCCAGCGTGTGCTCCGAACGCCGTATGTTGGCTCTCTGAAAGTCGCGCGCGTGGCAGCTCAGGCAGGCGTCGAGCACCTTGGCCGGTGACATCGTGGAAAACGCATTCGGGATGGTAGCCTTGCCGCCATGCGCGGCTACGTGCGCTTCGCCCGGCCCGTGGCAGCTTTCACAACCAGTGCGGCTGGGCGGCAAATCGCCGGCCGCCACACTTTTGAAATGCGGGTTCTTATAAAAGTTCAGCCAGATGTCGGCGTGGCAGGTTTTGCAGGCGTTGCTGCCTACGTATCCGCCGGTGCCCGATGCGCCGAGGTTCTGCGCAGCCGCACTCACAGCCATAACTACCAGGAACAGCCCGAGCTTGCCCGGTATCATGGCCCGACGAATCATAACCCTAATGATACTGGCGGGCCACGGCCGATCCCCGGTGACAGCGCCACTTTACGGCAGAGTTTACCTATGTTCCAGCTATGTTATAGATCTCACCAGACCATTGGGTCGGAGGTTGTTACACACGCAAACCACATAGGCAGGCTATAAGAGAATAAGTGAGACTCAAGAGACTGCCATCCGTAGTGCCAGCGATTGTTCTTCCTTTGCTGATTTCGATTTGGTCGCCCCCCAGGCTGGCGGCCCAGTTCGCCAGCATCGTGGGAAGCGTTTCCGACCCTTCCGGTGCATCCGTCAGTGGTGCCACGGTCCGGGCCACCAATGGCGGTACGGGCCTCGAATGGCAAACCAAGACCAGCCGGCAGGGCGATTATTCGCTCGGGCCTCTTCCGCCCGGCGCGTATGTGGTGGAAGCTATGGCCACCGGCTTTTCTCCGGCGCGCACAGCCAGTATCGAGTTGACAGTCAATGCGACGCGCCAGATCGACCTGCGGTTGGCGCTTCCGGAGGTGAAGCAGAGTCTGCACGTTGAGGCGGTGGCGCCACTGGTCGAGACCGAAACATCCGAGCAGGGCCTTGTCGTCGGTGGACAGATGATCGGCGATCTGCCGCTCAATGGACGCGATTTTCTGCGGCTCGCGAAACTCGCTCCGGGCGTATCCGGCGCGACCGATGACCCCGCCTCGCCGGCCGGCCCGTTTAACGTAAACGGGCAGCGGGACCTTTCCAACAATATTCTGATCGACGGGATCAATGTGAATGCGGGAGGCAGCGCCAATGGACGTATCAGCCTCGCGCCCGGAAGCGATCCGGCCGCCGGTCAGTCCGGCAGCAGTGTGGCGCTGGTCTCCGTGGATGCGGTCTCCGAGTTCAAAGTACAGACACAGACGCAAACCGCCGAATTCGGCGGTTTCTCAGGCGCCGTCATCAACGTAGACACCAAGAGCGGCACTAACCAGTTTCACGGCAGCGCCTTCGAATTCCTTCGCAACAGCGACCTGGACGCCAACAATTTCTTCAACAACGCTAACGGCGTTTCGCGGACGCCGTCTCGCAATAACTTCTTCGGTGGCACCATCGGCGGCCCTATCCGCAGGGACCGCACGTTTTTCTTCGCTTCGTTCGAAGGCCTGCGCCAACGCGTCGGAGTCAATGCCAATGTGCGCGTTCCCTCGCTGGACGCCCGCGCCGAGGCCGGCCCGGCGATCCAGTCTCTGATCGACGAATATCCTCTGCCGACCGGACCGGACAACGGCGACGGCACCGCCGGCTATTTCGCAACCGCCACCAACCTGGTCGGCGAAACCGATTTCTCGGCTCGGCTCGACCATCGTTTTTCCGATAGCGACGATTTCTTCGCGCGCTATTCGTTCAGCGATTCACTCGGTCTGCTTCGGTCGTTTTACCTCAACACCCTTTCCCGCAACCGCTCCAGGCTGCAAAGCGTCAGCCTCTCGGAAGTGCACCGCTTCACCCCCGACTTCTTCAATGAGGCACGATTTGGATTCGTACGCAGCGCCAATATTTCTGTCGGTGCTGCCGACGGCTTCGGCGGCGCTGAGCCGATCCCTTTGAATGCGGCGGGCGACGCTACTTTGCCGGGGATCGATGTCTTCAGCCTGCCCTTCGCCGAATCGCCCAACCCTCCTGAGGTGCAGGACAATAACCTTTTCAGTTTCAATGACGACGTAACTCATGTTCACGGACGGAACACCTTCAAAGCCGGCTTCTGGGTGCGCCGCACACAAGGCAACGTCAACCTCCAGCCCCTTTCGAGCGGCGTGTACTTCTTCGATACCGTGGCCGATGTGGTCGCCAACAATCCCGTGTCTTTCTTCAACCAGGTGGCGGAAACCGGCTTCGGCGTGCGATTCACGAATCTCGCCTTTTACGGCCAAAACGACCTCCGCCTCACGGCCCGCCTGACGCTCAACCTCGGCTTGCGCTATGAGCTCGATACAGTGCCCGCCGAGGCTCACGGCCGCTTCAGCCCCATCGTGGGACTGGATAACATCGCCACCGCGACCTTGGGCCTTCCCGGCGCACCCGTGCACAATGGCAATTACAATAACTTCGCGCCGCGGGCCGGCTTCGCTTACCAACTCACCGGCGATGCTAAAACCGTGCTGCGCGGCGGGGCCGGAATCTACTACGATCTGCCGACGGTCAATGCCACCCAACTGGCGTTCGGGCCGCCCTTCAAGATCACCAATGTTCTCCTCGGGAGCGCGCTGGGAGGTCCTGTGACCGCGCCCGTCGACCCCTCGCTGCTCATCACCGCAATCACCGGGATGCCGCCATTTGGCAGCGCCACTGTTTACGACCCTACAAACTTCCGAACGCCTTTCACTTACGAGTACAACCTGAACCTCGAACGGCAGCTCGATAGCGATACGATCGTCCAAGCCAGCTACATTGGAGCGCTCGGCCGGAACTTGATCCACATGCAGCCGCTGAACTTGATCGACCCGGCAACCGGTGAGGCGCCCAATCCGAACTTTTCGACAGGTGCGCTCGAGCTGATTGAAACTACGGCCGTCTCCAATTACAACGCTCTCCAGGCAAATGCGACCCGGCGGCTGAGTCACGGATTGGAAGTAACTGCCTCGTACACGTGGGCGCACTCGCTCGATGACGCTTCGAATCCCACCGGCACTTCCATCAACTCCTCGTTTACCGGCTCCAATCCCTACGATTTTCGCGCCGAGTACGCGTCAAGCGACTTCGATATCCGCCACAACGTAGTAACCGCTTTCACGTATGAGCTGCCGGGTAAACCGACGCACTTCCAGAATGCGGCTGGGAAGCTTTTTGGAGGCTGGTCGCTGCAGGGCATTTTCACCGCGCAAACCGGCGTGCCTTACACGCCTCTGATTGGCGAGGATATTGCCGGCAATGGCGATCAGTTCGCGGCCGACAATCAGCGTCCCAACCTGGTTACCGGCCAGCCGCTCTATCTTGCTTCCTCGCTGCCGCCGTTCCGTGTCGCCAATCCGAATGCATTCGCTATCCCGGCGGCCGGCACTTACGGTAATGCCGGACGTAATATTCTGCGAGCCTCCGGGTTAAACCAGCTCGATCTGGGCCTGCACAAGACCGTGAAGGCCAGCGAGCGGTTTTCCGTGCAGTTCCGGGCAGAGCTTTTCAATGTTCTCAATCACCCCAATTTTGCCGCGCCCGCCGCGTCGGGGAATAACCTGCTGACGGCGGGAAGTTCTTTCGGCCTCTCCCAGGAGATGGCCAACGCGTCGAGTGGCGGATTGCTGCTACCTTTATTCAATAGCGGCGGCCCACGCAGCATTCAGCTCGCTCTCAAACTGCTGTTCTAGTTTTCAGGGGCATCGCATGCGGCGGCGCGCGGGTTGCGTCATGCGCCGCGCAACTGGAGTTCACTCATGGCACCCGGCGTGCAGTTGGTCTGGCGATGGCGCGAGCCCAGGCAGGCAAATTTTGAAAAATGTTCAGGAGAAATCAATGAACCCGCACCCGGAAGACGGCATCGTCACGATCCCCAGCCATCACTCGGTGGAGGGGACTGTTGAAAAGCTACAAGCAATCCTGCAAGCCAAGGGAGTCAAGCTGTTTGCCCTGGTCGATCACAGCGGCGAGGCGGAGAAGGCCGGCATGCAAATGCGGCCCACCAAGCTGCTGATCTTCGGCAATCCGAAAGCGGGCACGCCGCTTATGATCGCCTCGCCCAGCATTGCGATCGACCTTCCGCTTAAGATCCTGGTCTGGGAGGATAGTAAGGGCGAGGTCCGGATCTCTTACAATAACCCTGCGTACCTTCAGGCCCGGCACGGTTTGCCTCCGCACCTCGTCCAGAATATCGCAGTCGTAGAGACGCTGGCAGCAACCGCGGCGGAATGAGCGGATAACGCACGATTCGAATCCGGACTCACAATAAGCTGGAGGCTACCTTCCGCGGCTCAGGCCCAGTGCGCGGATGCGCTTGTGCAGGTTGGTGCGCTCCATGCCCAGCGCGCGCGCCGCGCCGGATACGTTCCAGTTGGTTTCCTCGAGCGCACGCATGATGTGCTCGCGCTCGGCGGATTCGCGCGCTTCCTGAATGGTGGATTTGGCGGATGTCTCGCGCTGCACGCGCACCTCGACGGGAATCGATTCCCGGGACAGCCTCTCTCCCGACGTGAGGATGGCCATGCGCTCCACCACGTTGCGCAGTTCGCGTGCGTTGCCCGGCCAGGCGTAGGCCTCCAGCACTGGAAATACGGTATCGTCCATTTTCTTTGCCCGGAAATTGTTGCGCGCGCAGAATTCCTCCAGGAAGTATTCGGCCAGCAGCCGGATGTCGTGAGGCCGCTCGCGCAGCGAAGGCACGCGGATGGGTACGCCGTTAAGGCGATAGAACAGGTCGTCGCGAAACTTTTCCTGCGCCACGAGTCCTCCCAAGTCGCGATTGGTGGCCGAAATCACGCGCACGCTGACGCGGATAATCTGCTCGCCGCCCACGCGGTGGAACTCGCCTTCCTGCAAAACACGCAGTAGCTTGGCCTGCGAAGCGCCGTGCAGATCGCCCACCTCGTCCAGGAAGATGCTGCCGCCGTCGGCCAGCTCGAACTTGCCGCGCCGCGCTCCGGTGGCGCCGGTGAAGGAGCCTTTCTCGTGCCCGAAGAGCTCAGTTTCGAGCAGCTCGGTGGGAATCGCCGCGCAATTCACTTTGACGAACGGGCCGTTGGCAAACGGGCTCAAAGCATGGATATGCGCCGCCAGCAGTTCCTTGCCGGTGCCCGATTCGCCGATCAACAGCACGCGCGCATCGGAGCGGGCGGCCATGGTTGCCTGCTCCACGGCGCGCTGCCACGACGGACTGGAGCCGATCATCTTCGGGCTGCCGCCCACCAATTCGCGCAGGCGCTCGTTTTCCCGCCGCAGGCCGGCCTGCTCCAGCGCGTTTTTGACCGCTACCAGCACGCGGTCGCGGCTGAGCGGCTTCTCCAGAAAATCGAAGGCGCCGGCGCGGGTAGCTTCCACCGCGTCGGCGATGGTGCCGTGCCCGGAAATCATGATGACCGGGGCGGCAGCGGCATTCTGGCGCACCGCCTTCAGCAGCTCGATGCCATTGCCATCGGGCAGTTTGATGTCGAACAGATAGGCGTCGGCCCGATCCGCATCCGGATGCCGGCGAAACTCGGACGCCGACCGGCACACGTTCACGGCGTAGCCCTCGCGCTCCAGAATCATGCGCAGAGAGCGGCCGATATTCTCCTCGTCATCCACGATCAGCACGCGTTTGGACGCCATTGGTCTCCATCGGCAGCGACACGCGGAAGCCCGCGCCGCCGAGTTCTCCTTTCACAGCCACGATGTCCCCGCCGGACAAGAGCGCGCCTTTGCGCGCGATTGACAGCCCCAGTCCCATGCCCCGCTTCTTGAACGAAATCGTCGGTTGGAACAGCGAAGCCCGCGCCTGCTCGCTCAGGCCCGGCCCCGAATCGTGCACCTCGATCGCCACCCGCCCGTTCTCCGCCGCCGTCACGCCCAGAATGCGGCCGCCCTCGCCGGCGGCTTCCGCCGCGTTCTCGAGCAGGTTGGTGAGGATGCCTTTCAGCAGATCCTGATCTGCCGTCACGTGCGGCACGTTCGGCGCCAGCCGGCAGTCGTAAGCCACTTCCGGATGCGCCGTCTTGAGCAGCGCCACGCGCTCCTCGACCAGCGAGTTGATATCCACCTCGCGCGGCTCTACCGGCGGCTCGGTGGCAAATTCGGAAAACGCGCGCACGCGCCGCTCCAGCGTTTCGATCTCATCCGCTACAATGTCGGCGGCCTGCGCCATGAACCCGCGGTCGGCTCCCTGGTAGCGCGCCAGCATCTCTTCCACCGTCAGCCGGATGGGCGTGAGCGAGTTTTTCACCTCGTGGGCCATCTTGCGCGCCAGCATTTGCCAGCTCGCCATCTGCCCCAGGTAAACCAGCCGGTCTGTGCTCTGTTTCAGCCGCGCCGCCATGTCGTTGAACGCCTGCATGGCGCGCCCCACTTCGTCGTCGCGGCCGGTGGGCACGCGAGCGTTCAGATCGCCCGCCGCCAGCCGCGAAAGCCCTTGTGTCAACTGTTGAATCGGCCGGCTGACGTGGTGCGCCAGAAACACCAGCAGCGCCAGCGACATAAGCCAAAACGAGGTGGCCAGCAGAATGTACGTCACCCGGAACCCGCGGCGCAGATCGCGCTCCCGCGCGTCCTCCACCAGGCGCCGCGCGTCGCCGATCTGCCGGCTGAGCCGGTCCATCGGAACACCCAAGTCCTCCGAGTACTCCCGAACGCCGTCGCCGCGGCGGATCAGGTAATCCAGCCGGTCGCCTTCGGTGCCGGTGCGCACCCAGCGCTCGCTCTCACTGCTATCGGCGAAAGTCTTTACCGCCTCGGGCCACTGCCGCCGCCCATGGGCGCTATATTCCGCCGCAGGAGTCTCGCCGCGCGCTGCGCGCTGTTTCAGGTCCTCCATCGCGCGCTGGTAGAATTTGACGCCGGTTTGCTCCAGCGATTGACTGAGCGCGTCCAGTTCTCCGGTGGTGGAAAAATCCAGCAGGTACTTGGAGCCGGCCGAGGTGATCCACAAGGTGGCCAGCAGCGGGAGCAGGCTGGCTGCGAGAAAAATCAGGATGAGCCTGTTGCGAAGCCGGTTCACCAGTAGCGCCGGGTGGGCGAGCGGCGCAGATCCGCCAGCCGCAACCGCCTCTCCATCGTCCAGTGCGGTTCTCCGTCTGGTTTGCGGCTGAACAATTCGATGAGCGCACTGATGCTGATGCCGGATTCGCTCACGATGCTCGCCATGTCCTTGGGATCCGCCGTGCGCAGCTCGAACCGCATCCAGAAATCCTGGTCCGGCGCAACCCCCAGCGCGCTCACCGTCATGTTCTCCATGCACCATGCTTCGGCCTGCGCCGCCGTGAGCCCCAGCCGCGATTCCGGCGTGACGCCCGGAATGGTGACTTTGAATCGTCCCTCCCAAATGTCGTAGCTTATGTAAAACCGTTGCGGCGCATGGCGGAAGGGTGTGACGTGGTCCTCCCGCAGCAGAGTGATCTGCGAAAGGAACACCACCGTGCGCGCGTCTTTGAGCCTTTCCAGAGCCCGGCCGGTGAGAAAGTGCAGGTCTGGCATCAGCGGACGCAGCGTGTCGCCGTCGAACGCTACATCCATGGTGGCGGCGCGCCCCATGAGCAAAGGAAGAGCCAGGCCGGCGGCGAGCCAGCTTCTTCGGCTCAACTTCGCTACGCGCGACTGCGCCATTTAATAGTTCATACCCACCATAAAGACCGGATCGATCCTCCCGTCGCGCATCGGAAACGCCAGGGCCAGTGAAAAAATGCCCTGACGCAGGCCAACACCCAGCGAGGTCCTGGCGACGACGGCTTGGCCGCTATCCCAGATTGCACCCGCGTCGCAGAAGATCTGAAAAACGCCGTAATGATACTCGACGGTGTTGTGGACTACGCGGTTTCCCCCCAGCGGGTCGAGGTCGAATTTATTCCATCCGCGTAGGCTGGTGCTGTTACCCAGCACGAACCGTTCAAACAGCGGCGCTTGACCCAGAAGCACGCCGCTCCAACTATCATCCACCAATTCGTGCTTGCCGTGGGTGAGCCGGTAGCGGAACTCCCAACGGTGGCGGCTGTAAGCGTAGTCGCTCCCCAGCGCGTGGCTGCCGGCGCGCAAGTCGTAGTCCGCCTCCACGGCCTGCTCCGAGGAGCCCTCCATCTCCTCGTGATATCGCGCACCGGCGACAAAGGCATTGGCCGCCAGCGGCGCCGCGCCCGAAACTTCCTGGCCAAGGCTCTCGAAGCTGGTGCCGAAACTCACTTCGAGCGGGCGCGCCACCCGCACCGACAGCACCGGCTGAAACTCCTGCCGGGTGCGATAGAGTTGGGAGCCGTCCGAGGCTATGAGGGTTGAGGGGTTCCACAACTCGTGATAGCTGCCGAATTCAAAGCGGAGGCGCGCGCGGTCGTTCATTAGCGCCTGGCTCTCGTAGCGCGCTACCACGCCGGTGTAGCGCTCCACCAACTCGTCGCCATCGCTCACCAGCCCGGCCGTGAATCCGTTGTTGCCCAGCGTGGCCGTTCCCTCCACGGCGCCGCTCCAGCCCTGTTCGCCCTGGTAGAGGAACTTGGGTACGAAGGCGTCGAACCGCGTCGGCGGCAATTCCACCTGGAAAACCACCTGCACGTATTCCGGACTCTTACCGCGCAACACGTGGTGTTCCACCGTGCGTGCCCGAAGTTCCTTGCGGAGACGCTTGGCCAAATCGTCCAGCCTCGCCGGATTGAGTCTTTGCCCAACCAGCGACGCGATCTCCTTGCGCAGCCCGGAACTGATCTTGCGATCGCGATCCACGGCGGGACTCGTGCTCCATCCATCCCCGGAGACCACCACCGTTTCCACCGTGTACCGGCTGTTCACATTAGTTTCCGAATCCTGTGTGCCCGTCGCCGGCAGCGCTCCCACGAGCAGCAGGCTGAGCCAAACATATTTCATGCCTGGCCAAATGGCACTTAATGCACCACGAATAACCGATTGAAAACAAGAGGAATAAGAGAACGCTCTTTGTGACTTCAAATCACAGGTGTGGGGTGCGCGGAGGCGGCATCTCGCCCGCCGAGGCGGCCCGGCGAAGTTAGAGGACCTTCGCCAGTTCAGCCGCGAATGCGCTGCGGGGTGCCTGCTCCCGGTCGCGGCCGCTGCGTTTTTTGCGGTCGGTCCTGACAATGCGGGTGGCATTGGGCGCTACAATCGGCTGCGCTCCACGGCTCTCTTTGCCCTTCGGGGGCTGCGCCGGATTGGCTCGCAACAGACGGTCTTCCAAAGGTGCGCGATCGAAGCGGCGAATGATCGCGGCCATTTCGTCGGCGGTCGGAGCCTCGACAAACGCGAAGCCCTTCGATTCTTGCGTTTCGTGATTGCGAATTACTTTGACGGCGTCGGCAACCAGATCTTCGGCGGCCAGCCACTGCTTGATGTCATCGGCTGTGACCCACGCCGGAAGGTTGCCAAGAAAGACGGTAAAGCTCATTCAGTTGATTCTGTAACTCCGTGGTTGGATTTCACACACACTGGGGGGACTCGGATCTGCCTCATAGATAGTATCAGACCACCGTACCGGATTGCAAACACCGATCGTTCTAAGGTACAGATGGAACAGCTAGTACCCGGAGCTCGCCATGAAGCACATTATCGTCGGTACCGCCGGGCACATCGACCATGGCAAAACCGCGCTGGTCAAGGCGCTCACCGGCATCGACGCAGACCGGCTGGCGGAGGAGAAGCGCCGCGGCATCACCATCGACCTCGGCTTCGCCCACCTGCAGTTGACCTCTCAGCTCCGCCTGGGCTTCGTCGATGTGCCCGGCCATGAGCGGTTCGTCAAGAACATGCTGGCCGGTGTGGGCGGAATCGACCTGGTGATGCTGGTGGTGGCCGCCGATGAATCCGTTAAGCCGCAGACCCGCGAGCATTTCGATATCTGCCGCCTGCTGGAGATTCCGCGCGGGCTGATCGTGCTCACCAAATCCGATCTGGTCGACCAGGAACTGCTTGAGTTGGCCCGTCTGGAAGTAGCAGAGCTGGTGGCGGGCTCGTTCCTTGAGGGCGCTCCCGTGGTGGCGGTGAGTTCGACAACCGGCAAAGGCCTGGACGAGCTGCGGGAAGAACTGGCGCGCGTGGCCGCGATGGTACCCGAAAAGAATTCCGCCGGTTACTTCCGGCTGCCCATCGACCGCGTGTTTTCGGTGAAAGGATTCGGCACGGTGGTGACCGGCACGCTGATTTCGGGCGCGGTCGAAAGGGAACAGGAGACCGAAGTCTATCCAGGCGGGCGCCTCTTGCGGGTGCGGGGCCTGGAGGTGCACGGCGTTCGGACCGATCGCGCGGTGGCCGGCCAGCGCACGGCCCTCAACCTGGCCGACATCGAGCCGGCCGGCCTCGAGCGCGGCGATGCCCTTTCCGAGCCGGGCCGCTTTCACTCCGCCCGCCACCTCGAATGCCGGCTGGAGCTGCTACAGTCCGCCAAGCCCCTCAAGCATCGCGCGCCGGTTCACTTCCACGCCGGGACGGCGGAGATTGAAGCCGAAGTGCGGCTGTTCGGCGCTGCCACTCTTCGGCCGGGCGAAACCGCCTACGCGCGGCTGATCTTGCGCCGGCCGGCTCTGCTGCTGCCCGGCGACCGGTTCATCATTCGCATGTTTTCGCCGGTGGTGACGATCGGCGGCGGAGTGGTGATTGATATTGGCGAGCGCCGCTACGCGCGGGGGTTCGACGTGGCCCAACGGCTCGGCGTGCTGGCCGGCCCGGATCGAGGCGCGCGCATCGCCCTGCTGGTGCGTGAAGCCGCTTTCGGCATGGGGATGGAAGAACTGGTGGCGCGCACCGGCATGGCGTCGGCTGCCATCGCTGCCGCTGCCGCTCAGGCCGGGGTTCGAGCGCTGCCGCTCGAATCGCCCTGGTTCGTCGACCGCGCCTGGTTCCAGGCCGCCCGCGACCGGTTGGAGAAAACGGTGCGCGAGTTCCACCGCCAGAAGCCGCTGCTGGCCGGAATTCCGCGCTCGGAACTGCGTGCCAGCCTCGCCCAGGATATGCCGCCCTTCCTGCTGGAGGCGTTGCTCGAATCCTCAAAAGACGTGGTGGCCGAAGGCGAAATCGTGCGGCTGCCAGCCCATGCGCCGGTGCTCGGCGAGGACGAGCAGCAGGCGCAGCAAGCCATCGAGCGCGCCTTTGAGCAGGCGGGGCTGACAGTCCCGGCGGTGGCCGAGGTGCTGGCGCAGGCCGGCGTGGGGGCCGCGCAGGCGCGCACCTTGCTCGAAATCCTGCTCCGCGAAAAACGCCTGGTTCGCATCGACCGGGATCTGGTGTTTCATCGCTCCGCCATGGATGGATTGCGCAGCCTGTTGGCCGGGCGGCGTTCCGCGCGTTTCAGCGTTCCGGATTTCAAGGAGTGGACCGGCATTTCGCGCAAATACGCCATCCCCCTGCTCGAATACCTGGATCGCACGCGCGTCACTCGCCGCGAAGGCGACCAGCGCGTGATCCTCTAGCGCTGTAAGGCGACCAGCCCTTCAAGCCCGGGCGTGCCAAACGCACCCAGCGCTAAATGTTTTACATGCCCCCTCGATTTGCCTCTTGCAATATGGCGAACAAAAGGCGAAAATAGCTATATGGCGCTGGTCGGTATCGCCAGGATGGCGGCCCAGAGCACTCTGCTCGAAGCCAAGCGGCAAGTCGAGTATTTGGAGATGCCTGCGCGCAGCATCCTCAACCGCTCGAAGCCGGGCATGCCGTTTCAATGGACCATCAATCCATACGGCGGCTGCGAATTCGGCTGCAAATATTGCTATGCGCGGTACACGTTCGAGTTCATGGAATTGCCGGTTACGGATTTCGAGGACCGGATCTTCGCCAAATCGGCGTCGGCGCATCTGTTGGCGCAAGAGTTGCGGCACATCGACCGCCGGGAGCAGATCGCGATCGGCACGGCGACCGATCCTTACCAGCCGGCGGAACGGCGTTACGGCCGCACGCGCTCCATCCTGGAAGTCTTTGCGCGCGAGAAGGGCTGGCGGCTGGGGATGGTGACCAAGTCGGACCTGGTGACACGCGACATCGACCTGCTGCGCGAGGTGACGCGGCGCAACGTGCTTTCGATCCATGTGACCATCACTACGCTGGACGAAAAACTGGCGCGATTGCTGGAGCCGCGCGCGCCGCGCCCGGCGCTGCGCCTGGAAGCAGTACGCAAATTGAGCGACGCTGGCCTGGCCGTGGGAGTGACCGCGAAGCCGATTCTGCCGGCGCTGACCGATGGCGAGCGTGCGCTCGACCGATTGGGGAAGGCGGCGAAGGATGCCGGCGCACGCTCGTTCGACGGCGGCGCGGTGTTTCTGACATCCAGCGCATTGCAGGTGTTCCTGCCGTTCCTTGAGCGGCATTTTCCCGATTTGGCGCCGCGATACCGCGAGCAGTTCTCGCAAAGCGCATATATGGGGAAGACTTACAAGGACGCCCTTCAGGTTAAGCTGCGGAAGATACGCGAGCGCTACGGGCTGGATGTGGGGACGCTCGATTACAAGCCCGAGCTGTGGGTGGAGGAGCAGGGCACGCTGTTTCCAATGTAGAGCAGCGGGGAGCACTCTCTTCTCGATGCGAAGAAATGTCCGAAGAAATGTCGGCAAGACTGCCGACACAGCAGGCTGAAGCCCGCGCCACGGAGCTACAGTGAAGTCTGCATGGATCTGGCGGACTTCGACTATCACCTGCCGGAGGAACTGATCGCGCAGCAGCCGCTGGCCGACCGCGCGGCATCGCGCATGCTGGTGGTTTATCGCCATGAGAACCGCTGGGAGGACAGGCTGTTTCGCGAGTTTCCGGAATTCCTCGGCCCCGGCGATTGCCTGGTGCTCAACGATTCCCGCGTCTTTCCGGCGCGCCTGTTCGGCCGTCGGGCCGGCGTGCATTCGCTGGCGGTAGGGAAGAATAATCCGAAGCTCCGGGAGCATTTGAGCGGACGGGTGGAGGTTCTGCTGCTGCGGCCCGCGAGCGCGGATGGGAAGGAATGGGAGGCGCTGGTGCGGCCCGGCCGCAAGATGCGCACCGGCGAGAGGATCCACTTCGACGGCGGCTTGGAGGGCGAAATCGCCGCGCGCGGCGAATACGGCCAGCGGCGCATCCGCTTCGACACCACCGGCGACCCGTTCGATGAGTTTGAAAAGATCGGCCACGTGCCGCTGCCGCCCTACATCAAGCGCGCCGACGAGCCTGCCGACCGCGAGCGTTACCAGACCGTGTTCGCGCACGAGAAAGGTTCTGTGGCGGCGCCTACGGCGGGGCTGCATTTCACGCCGCGAATTCTCAATCAATGCCGGGCGCGCGGCGCCGAGGTCGCCTGTCTCACGCTGCATGTCGGGCTAGGGACGTTTCAGCCGCTGCACGCCGCGCAAGTAGAACAAGGCCGGCTGCACGCGGAGCGATACCAGATGGGCGCGGAGGATGCGGCCAAGATACGCGCGGCCAAGCGCGTGGTAGCGGTGGGGACGACGAGCGTGCGGACGCTCGAATCGGCTGCGCGGGTGGGGCAGATCCCCGGCTCGCCGCAACGCCCTCATATCGAAGCCTGCCAAGGTGAAACGGATCTCTTCATTTACCCCGGTTTCCAGTTTCGCGCGGTGGGGGCGATGCTCACCAATTTCCATTTGCCGCGGACGAGTCTCCTGTTGCTGGTGTGCGCCTTGGCCGGCCAGGAGCTGACGCTGGCCGCTTACCGGCACGCGGTTGAAGAGCGATACCGGTTCTATTCGTACGGGGATTGCATGTTGATTGTGTGAGTTATCACACTTACGGATCTGCAATAACCGGGGAGTATGATGAAGCGAAGGAGTACAACAATGCCAGCAACAAAGACAGCAGCCACGGCGTTTCCGACCCGGATCGATTTGCCCGAGAGGGAGCGCCACGTAATGGTTGAACTGCTAAACCAGCGGCTTGCCGACACGGCGGACCTGTATTCGCAGATCAAACAAGCGCACTGGAACGTCAAGGGCCTCAACTTTTTCCAGCTTCACGAACTTTTTGACCAACTCGCGGGCGATGTATTTCCATTCATCGATATGATTGCGGAGAGAGCAACCGCATTGGGCGGCCTGGCGACGGGAACCGTGCGTATGGCGGCATCCAACTCCACGCTACCCGAGTATCCGGTTGAGGCAACGGATGGGCAAGCGCACTTGAAAGCGTTGATTGACCGCTATGCCGCGTTCACGGCCAGCATCCGGAAGGCAATCGATAGAGCTGACGAACACAACGACAGAACCACTGCCGATTTATTCACCGAGATTTCACGGACCGCCGATAAGCAGTTGTGGTTCCTAGAAGCACACGTTCAGCACTAAGGCAATTTCCCCGAACCACTACGTCTCGGCGGGCGCCGCTCTCACCGTGGTGGCGCGCTGCCGCGCACGCCGCATTACGCTGGTCACCAACCGGTAGAGCAGCAGCACGGCTACCAGAGTGCCGTACAAGAGGGGCAGGCGGACGTCCGATTTCACCAGCCAGTAGTAGTGCACTACGGCCGCGACTGCGGTCCCATAGATCAGGCGATGCAACCGCTGCCAGCGCTTCCCGCCCAGCCGGCGAATCCAGCCCTTGGTGGAAGTGAGCGCCAATGGAACCATCAACACGAAAGCGGTGAACCCGGCGGTGATGAACGGGCGCTTGCCCACATCCTTCCAGATTTCGTGGAAGTCGAATAGCTTGTCGAACCAGAGGTAGGTGAGGAAATGCAGGCAACCGTAGAAGAACGCGAACAGCCCGATCATGCGGCGGAAGCGAATCAGGTCCGGAGCGCCGAGCAGCTTGCGCAGCGGCGTGACGGCCAGCGTAATCACAATCAAGCGCAGAGTCCAGTTTCCGGTGAGATGGGTGAAGAAGTCGAGCGGATTCGGAGGCAGGCTCGGCACCAAGAAACGCCATAAGCCGGAGCTCAGGTCCGGTTGCAGAACATATGCAAGGGCGACGGCCACCAGGTGAGCGAACGGCACGAGGCAGAGCAGGAACAGGAAGACCTTCGTCCAGCGGCTTCTGAGCCCGGATGAGACACGGGTAAACCCGGATGAAATAGACATGGCTTAGAAATTCTTCCGCAGATCCATGCCCGCATAAAGGCCGGCTACCTGGCTATAGCCATTAAACATCTGCGTGGGATGGTTCTTGAAGAGCGAAGGCAGCCGTTGCTCCTTGGCCTGGCTCCAGCGCGGGTGGTCCACTGTGGGATTGACGTTGGAGTAGAACCCGTATTCGTGCGCATTGGCCATATTCCACGTGGTCGGGGGCTGGCTGCGCACCAGCTTGATTTTGACGATGGACTTGATGCTCTTGAAGCCGTATTTCCACGGCACCACGAGCCGCACCGGAGCGCCATCCTGCGGCGGCAGCGTCTCGCCGTACATGCCCACGCACAGCAGCGCCAGCGGATGCATGGCTTCATCCAGGCGCAACCCTTCGACGTAAGGAAAATCGATGCCGGCCATAGCCGGACGCGCCATCGGCATCTGCCCCAGATCCCAGTAGCTCTGGAATGCTACAAACTTTGCCTTGCCGGTGGGCTGGACCTGATTTAACAGCGCGCTCAGCGAATAGCCGATCCAGGGGACGACGATCGACCATGCTTCCACGCAGCGGTGACGGTAAATGCGTTCTTCGAGGGGCGCCAGCTTGAGGATTTCATCCATCGAGAACTTGCGCGGCTTGGCGACCTCGCCTTCCACGGAAACCGTCCACGGGCTGGTGCGGAATTTCTGTGCATAGCGCGCCGGATCGCTCTTGCCGGTGCCGAATTCGTAAAAGTTGTTGTAGTGGGTGACGATGTCGAAACTGGTGATTGGCTCGGTGGTGCTGAACGGGCTTTTGGCCAGGTTGGGGAGCTTGGTTTCAGCCAAAGCCCGCCCGCGGGGCGACAGCAACTCCCGCGCGGTAAGGAACGCCGCGGGCGCAGCGGCGAGAAACTTGCGCCGGTTCAAGTAGACCGCCTTCGGAGTGACGTCTTGCTGGCCAAGATCGCCAGGCTTGCGGATCATCATCTCTTGCTCATCCCTTCTCTTATTTTGGACGCTGAAGGTATGCGGCCCCGGTTCAAAAACTCCGCAACCATCCTCATCCGCAGCTCACACCGCTTCCACGCCAGACACGAGGCCGGTTGCGGCGGCTTCCTACTATTAGTATGATGGAATTTCCCCGTAAATGATTCTCGCTTTGGGTGGGAGTATTGCGGGTCCGGACGGGTGGCCGAGCGGCTAATGGCAACAGACTGTAAATCTGTCGCTCCTTGCGAGCTACGGAGGTTCGAATCCTCCCCCGTCCACCATTGGTAGTGTGTTGTTTGGGCCGTTGGTAGAGCGTCCGCGATCGGAAGGTCACGGTTCAGCTCCCGGCGGGGCAAGAGTTTTGCCGTTGTAGCTCAGTTGGTAGAGCGTCCGTGATCGGAAGGTCACGGTTCAGCTCCCGGCGGGGCAAGGGGTTCGCCGTTGTAGCTCAGTTGGTAGAGCGTCCGTGATCGGAAGGTCACCGTTCAGCTCCCGGCGGGGCAAAGGGTTCGCCGTTGTAGCTCAGTTGGTAGAGCGTCCGTGATCGGAAGGTCACCGTTCAGCTCCCGGCGAGCAAAGGTTTTTGCCGTTGTAGCTCAGTTGGTAGAGCGTCCGTGATCGGAAGGTCACCGTTCAGCTCCCGGCGGGGCAAAGGGTTCGCCGTTGTAGCTCAGTTGGTAGAGCGTCCGTGATCGGAAGGTCACCGTTCAGCTCCCGGCGGGGCAAAGGGTTCGCCGTTGTAGCTCAGTTGGTAGAGCGCGTCCTTGGTAAGGACGAGGTCATCGGTTCAATCCCGATCAACGGCTCCAGTTTTATAGCAGTTGATCGGTAGAGCGTCCGTAACGGAAGGTCATCGGTTCAATCCCGATCAACGGCTCCAGTTTTATAGCAGTTGATCGGTAGAGCGTCCGTAACGGAAGGTCATCGGTTCAATCCCGATCAACGGCTCCAGTTTTATAGCAGTTGATCGGTAGAGCGTCCGTAACGGAAGGTCATCGGTTCAATCCCGATCAACGGCTCCAGTTTTATAGCAGTTGATCGGTAGAGCGTCCGTAACGGAAGGTCATCGGTTCAATCCTGGTCAACGGCTCCAGATTTAAGGCAGTTGGCCGGTAGAGCGTCCGTGGCGGAAGGTCATCGGTTCAATCCCGATCAACGGCTCCAGTTTTATAGCAGTTGATCGGTAGAGCGTCCGTAACGGAAGGTCACCAGTTCAATCCTGGTCAACGGCTCTATATTTAGGGCAGTTGGCCGGTAGAGCGTCCGGTGGCGGAAGGTCACCAGTTCAATCCTGGTCAACGGCTTCAGATTTGCAGTGGTCTGTATATGTTCTGCGGAGCATTCCGACTGGGCGCCACTACATCGGGATGAGTTCGGATGTAGAGCGGCGTCTTCAGGAACACAATACGAAGACGGGGCGTTGGACCAGCAGTTTCAAGCCTTGGGAGTTAATCGCCCTGGAGGAGTTTGGGTCGCGCAGCGAAGCCGGAAACCGGGAACGGTTCCTGAAGAGCCGAGCGGGTCTAGCTGAGCGGCAACGTTCGTACGGGGCATTGCCGGCCCGGGAATAGGCACTATACCGAAAGGAGCAATCAAATGCCTCGAGAGATTATTACTTTTCAGTGTGAGGAGTGCAAGAACCGCAACTACACTTCCACCAAGAACAAGAAAACCACGACGGAGCGGCTGGAAATGAAGAAGTTCTGCCCGCACTGCCGGAAACACCAGCCACACAAGGAAATCAAGTAGAATAGGAATCGGGTGAACGTGAACCGGGCCCCCGCCGCGGGGGGAAGTAACCCAGGGGCGTAGGTTTAACGGCAGACCAGCGGTCTCCAAAACCGCGAGTGGGGGTTCGAATCCCTCCGCCCCTGCCAATCGCCCGTTTCGTCAGTAGCGAGTCAGGAGCAAGCGAGCGTCATGGCCGATGAAAAGAAGAGTTGGCTGCAGGCCACCAAGGACTACATCAACGAGTTGAAGCTTGAGATGCGGTTGGTCTCCTGGCCGAACCGGAAACAGGTCGAAGGCAACACCGGAGTGGTGATTTTCGCCGTCTTCGCGTTTGCCGCCTACTTCTGGGTAGTGGACTCCATACTCTCGCGGGGCGTCAAGGGAATTCTCTCGTTCTTTACCAAGTAGGCGGATGATGGAAGCCGAAGACAACGTGCATACTGACGAGCAGCCCACGGCCGATGGGGTAGAGGAACACGCGGTGGCGCCGGAGGAGTCTGTGCCGGCCGACGCCGCCTCCGAAGCCGAGCCGGAGGCGGAGCCCGCCGAAGCCGCCGCCGCGCCCGCCGAGCCGGAAGAAAAGGCCGTGGGGGCTGCGGCCGGGCCGGCTGCGGCTCCGGCCTACGACGATTCGTCGCCGCGCAAGTGGTTCATCATCCACACCTACTCCGGCTTCGAGAACAAGGTGAAGGAATCGCTGCAGACGCGGTCGGAAGCGTTCGGTTTTGCCGACAAGATCGGCCAGATTCTGATTCCGACCGAAGAAGTGGTGGAACTGCGCAACGGCAAGAAGGTCACCAGCCGTCGCCTGGTATATCCCGGCTACGTGCTGGTGGAAATGGAAATGAACGACGAGTTGTGGCACGCCGTGAAGAACACGCCGCGGGTCACCGGGTTCGTCGGCGGCGGCAACGCGCCGGTGCCGCTGAGCGCGGACGAAGTCAACCAGATTCTGTACCGCCAGGCGTCTTCCGCCGAACGGCCGCGGCCCAAGATGACGTTCGAAAAGAACGATTCGGTGCGCATCGTGGATGGCCCGTTCGCCAACTTTTCAGGCAAGGTGGACGAGGTCAACACGGAGCGCGGCACGCTGCGTGTGATGGTCACTATCTTCGGCCGGTCCACACCAGTCGAGCTGGAGTTTCTGCAAGTCGAAAAGGCTTAATACCGCGCGGGCGAAGGACGTGCGATCGTCCGGCGGCCGCGCCAGAGGAATGGAAGAATGGCAAAAAAAGTTACCGCACAGGTGAAGCTGCAAATACCGGCCGGCAAGGCCACCCCGGCGCCCCCGGTAGGCACCGCGCTCGGGCCGCAGGGCGTCAACATCATGGACTTCTGCAAGGCGTTCAACGCCAAGACCTCGGGCAAGGACCAGGAAGGCCTCATTATCCCGGTAGTGATCACCATCTTCTCCGACCGGTCATTCACTTTCATTACCAAGACGCCGCCCGTTCCGGTGTTGATCAAGCGCGCCGTGAACCTTGCCAAGGGGTCGGCGGAGCCGCACAAGACCAAGGTCGGCAAGATCAGCAAGAAGCAGGTGGAAGAGATCGCCAAGATCAAAATGCCGGACCTGAACTGTTTCGACCTGGAAGCCGCCATGCGCAGCGTGGCCGGCACGGCCCGCAGCATGGGCGTAGACGTGATATAGTCTTTTCCTGCGATTCGTTTTCGTCTGAAACATTGCGCGGCGTCCCCGGACGCCGCCTTTTTTTTGCGAACAAGCCGCCGACAGCGAATTCAACTGCCACCCGTTTCTTTCAAAGACCCGCCGGCGGGCGCTTTCGCGGCTGCCCGGGGTCTCATGGTGGCTGAACTAGCGGTGCTCCTCGGAATTCGCTCCTTTGAGCAGCACGCGATAGACGCTGCGCCGGGCGGTGATGAACAGCGATTGGCCGCCGGCTTCGCCGAACCCGCAGTTGGAAGGCCGGTCCGCCAGCGGGATGGTATCCAGCAGCCGGCCCGCCGCGGTATACACCGCAATCCCGCGCGCCGCTACGTACAAATTGCCTTTTTCGTCCACGCGGATGCCGTCGGGCACGGCCCCCGTGTTCTCGACCAGAGTGCGCTGGTTGGTGGGTTGGCCGTTATGATCCAGATCGAACGCTAGAACGCTGCGGTCGTCGGAATCCGTGACGTACAGCACGCGGCCATTGGGAGCGAGCGCGATGCCGTTGGGCCTGCTATCCAGCTTGGCGACGATTTCAAGCGGCCCTTTGGGCGGGATGTGGTAGACGCCGTAAAAGTCCAACTCGCGACGATCGCTTTGGCTGCCGAAGGCCGGGTCTGTGAAATAGGCGTGGCCGCTGCGGCTCACCGCGATGTCGTTCGGCGCGTTCAAGCGCTTGCCATCCCAGCGGTCGGCCAGCACCTCGATAGCGCCGCCCTTGTCCGTGCGGGTCACGCGCCGGGCCCGGGTTTCGCAGGTATACAAGCGGCCCTGGCTGTCGAACGCATTGCCGGCCGGCCCCTGCACGTTCTCACGATAAACCTGGGGAGGCTGGCCGGGGGTCCACTTCAACAACCGATCCGCCGGCGTGTCGCTGAAGATCAGGAAGCCGTCCTTGGACCAGGCGGGGCCATCAGTGTAGGTATAGCCCTTGGCCAACAACTGTATCTGAAAGCGGGCCGAATCCTGCGCCAGCAGGAACTGCACGAAAACAGCGGCCACCGCGCACCGGCGCGCGAGGCGTTTCATATGACGTTTCCGGCGAAGTTCATTGACCGCTTTTGGCGACGGTGAGTTTGTTGATCACCTGCTTGACGCCTTTCACCTTCTTCGCCAGCTTGCCGGCCCGATCCTTCTGTTGTTGCGTCTCCGCCGTGCCGCTAAGGGTTACGACGCCTTGCTTGACGTCCACGGTGAACGCGCCCCCCTTGGCGACGGGATCGCCGGAGAGCTTGATGCGCACCTGATCGTATAGCCTGTCGTCGCTCACCACTTTGTCGGCAGCCAGGCAGGAGGCGGCCAGCAGAATTATTGCCATCGAAACAGCGAATAGTTTAAGCATCATCGTCTCCGGCCATTGTACGCCAGTCGAGCGCATTTAAGAATGCGGCCTTGTCGCGCCATCCCGGTTGCACGCGAACATGCAGATCGAGATAGATCTTGACGCCGAACAGCCGTTCCATTTCCTGCCGCGCCAGGGTGCCGATCTTCTTCAGCATGGCGGCCTTGGTTCCGATGACAATGGCCTTTTGCCCGTCCCGCTCAACGCGGATGGTGGCAAAGATGCGAGTGAGCCGTCCGGTCTCTTCCCACCGGTCCACGATCACCGCGACCGAATGCGGCACCTCCTGCCGAGTGGCCTCAAGAATCTTTTCGCGAATCAGTTCAGCGGCCAGAAACCGCTCCGGCTGGTTGGTGACGTGGTCCTCGGGGAAATAGGCCGGGCCTTCCGGCAGGTGTTGCAAAATCACTTTCTTCAGCTCGTCGAGCCCCTGTCCCCTGGCGGCCGAGACCGGGACGTAATCGGCGAACTCGAAAGCGGCGCGATACTGGTCGATCAGCGGGAGCAGCAGAGACTTATCCCTCACCAAGTCGATCTTGTTGAGCACCAGCACGACCGGTGCGGGGCTCTTGCGGGCCAGATCGAGCGCCCGGCGGTCGTCTTTGGCGAAGGGGCGCGCGGCATCGGCCAGCAGTAGCAGCAGGTCGCGCTCCTCCACGGCTGCCCGCACTGCATCCATCAGGCGTTTATTGAGTGGTGTATCGGCGTGGTGGATGCCCGGCGTATCGAGGAACACAATTTGCGCTCCGGGCATGGTCAGCACGCCCTGGATGGAGGTGCGCGTGGTTTGCGGCTTGTCCGCGACAATCGCCAGCTTCTGGCCTACCAGTGCGTTGAGCAGCGTCGATTTGCCGACATTGGGCCGCCCGATCAGGGAAACGAATCCGGAGCGGAACGGGTCACTCATGCGTCACCGCCTGAGATTTGCTGATGCGAACCTGCTCGACGCGCCACTCGTCGGAGGCCAGCACCTCGATGCGAATGCCATCGCGGTCGGCGAATTCGCCGGCTTTGGGCACACGTCCCAGCCACTCGCTGACCAGGCCGCCGACGGTGGTCGATTCGACATCCTCCTCGCGGTGGAACGAGTCGAACAGGTCGGTCACGCGGTCCAGGTCGAAATTGCCGGCCACGATGAAACCGCCGTGCCCGTCCTCAAGCACGTCCGTGCTCGGCTCGTGTTCGTCGCGGATCTCGCCGATGATCACTTCGAGCAGGTCCTCCATGGTTGCCAGGCCGGCGGTGTTGCCATACTCGTCGACCACGATCACCATGTGCGTGTTTTCCTGCTGCATCTGGCGCATCAGGTGGCTAACCGGCTTGGTCTCCGGCACGAAGGGAATGGGGCGCACCAGTTCCCGCACCAGGCGCTTGGCACGCTCCTCCTCTTCGAGTTCGAACATGTCGCGCACGTGCACGAAGCCGGTGATCTGGTCGATGTTTTTTTCGAAGGCGGGGATACGCGAGTACTGCTCGTGGATCACCAGTTGGCGGAGTTCCTCGAGAGTGGAATCGGCGGGGATGGCGACGATCCTGGGCCGCGGCGTCATCACTTCGCGCACCACTTTGTCGCCGAACTCGACTACGGACTGAATCAGCTTGCGGTCGTGCTCTTCGATCAATCCTTCTTCCTGGCCGGCGGAAATCAGCGCTTCGATATTCTCCGCGGAGGTAGGCTGCTCCTCGTCGGTCTGGGAATCGTCGGCCAGGTCGATCAGCGATTGGAAGAAGCTCAACACCGCAACGCACGGGCGCGCCACCCAGGCGAGGCCGCGCAGCAGGGAAAGCAGCGGCAGCAGCCATCGGCCGGAGGTGCGGCGATAGAGTAGCTGCGGCAGCGCGTAGGCAACCGTTATCATCACCAGCCACACGGCCAGCACGGCCTGCCAGAAGACGGCAGCGTTCCATGGGTCGCCGTCGGCGAACCAGGCGAAATAGAAGATGCCGAGCAGCACCAGCAGAGTATGTTTGACCAGCGAAAACGCGCCTGCACCATCCTCGGTCTTCAGGCCGAGCTTGTCCTCCAGCGTATCCTTGAAGAATTTGAGCGCAGGCAGGTCGCGCGTGCGCAAACGGAGGCTTTCCAGATACAGAAGCTGTACGAACGTCACCAGGCCCAGCATCGGGGTGGCGACCAGCGCCGCCAGGATTACCGCCAGGGTCACGGCCGCACCCGCTCGATCAGGCCGGCGGGCAAGCCGAGGCGCGCGCGCCATCTCTTTTCCGAACGCGCCATCCGCCCCCCGTCGCTTTGGTGATTGAAGCCAAGGAGGTGCAGCAGACCGTGCAGCATCAGGACGCGGATCTCCCGCTCGGTGGAGTGTCCGTAGCGCCGGGCCTGCGCGCGAGCGCGTGGGAGCGAGATGGCGATGTCGCCGGCGCGGAGCGCACCGCCGGCATGTCCGAAACCATCGCCGGCCGGAAACGACAGCACGTCGGTGGTCGAGTCCTTGCGGCGAAACTGGCGGTTCAATCGGCGCATGTGGGCATCCCCGGTGATAAGGCAGTCAAACGGGCGGCCGTGCGCGACCTGGGCTTGCAGTTTGCGCGCAAAGCGGACCATGGCGGCCGGGCGCACCTCGGTCTGCGGAGTCGAAAATGTGACCGTACTGCCAGCGGGAGCGGACATGGAGGCGCTCAGGCGCGTGGCGCAATCTCGCTGGGAACAGCCTCGGCGGGAGCGGCCTCCGCGGCCGGCGCAATTTCTGCAGCAGGCGCAGCTTCCGCAGCGGGCTCGGAGAGCTTCAAAGTGAGTTGCCGGCCGGCACCGATAGTCTCGTTGTAACGCTCGTAGGCCTTGACGATGCGCTGCACCAGCGCGTGCCTGACAACGTCGCGCTCGTCGAACGGCACAAAGCTGATGCCTTCCACGCCCTTGAGGACTTCCATGGCGTCGATCAAGCCGCTGCGGCGGCCGTTCGGCAAATCGATCTGGGTGATGTCGCCGTTGACCACCATTTTGGAATTGAATCCCTGGCGCGTCAGCACCATCTTCATCTGTTCGGAAGTGCTGTTCTGCGCTTCGTCCAGAATAATGAAGCTGTCATTCAACGTGCGGCCGCGCATGAAAGCGATGGGCGCGACTTCAATCACGTTGCGCTCCAGCAGCTTTTCGACACGCTCGCTGTCGAGCATGTCGTAGAGCGCGTCGTAGAGCGGGCGGAGGTAAGGGTCCACTTTTTCCTGCAAGGTTCCGGGCAGGAACCCTAGGCGCTCGCCGGCTTCGACGGCGGGCCGGGTGAGGATGATACGCGCGACGGACTTATTCATCAGCGCGGAAATGCCCATGGCGACCGCGAGGTAAGTCTTGCCGGTGCCGGCGGGGCCGATGCCGAATACCAGGTCGTTGCGCTCGATGGCTTCCAGGTAACGGCGCTGGTTCACCGATTTCGGCGCCAGCATCTTCTTGCCGAAATTGCGCTGTTTGCCGCTTTGGACCAAGGCGCGCAGGGACACCTCGGCATCGATGGTCACTACGCGCAGGTAGCTGTTCAGATCGCCATTATTGAAAACGTGGCCTTCCCGCACCAGGCGGTTGTAATCTTCCAGGATGTTTTCGGCGCGGGTGACGTTCTCAGCTTCGCCTTCGATTTCAATATTGTTGTCGACCAACTGGGTGTGGACGCTCAGCCCGGTTTCGATCAGCCGGATGTTCTCATCGCGGGTGCCGAACAGGTTCTCGACGCCTCTTTGTATACACACGCTAGATTTCATGCGGTGGGTGACTGGTACCTCCATGGGAAAAACGAGGACAAGAAGAGAGATTCCGATGGAAACTGCACGGACTTTCGACGGCCCATTTCCGCGGGCGGCACGAAAACCATCTATTTCAATTATACCGAAAGGTCAAGCGGTGCACTAGCCATCTAATAGCTGAGCGTGCCGGTGCGCGGTTCTTCTTCGGGGTTGGGCAGGTAGAGGGTCTTGCAGTGCTCGCAGCGGTAGATTTCCACGTCGGCGCCGAATTTCCGCTTGACTTCGTCGCCAAAGAAATACCAACGCTTGAGGTGGCCGGCGCAGAGCTTGCCTTTTTCGTCCTTTTCGCCGCAGGCGCGCATGCGGGGCAAGCGAATCTTCACCTTGGTTCCGTCGCTGAGCGTGTCCACCAGTTCGGCCACCGGAACCGGCTTGTCGGAAGGGGCGTATTTCGGATTTGCCATGGGAGAACGACCAATATAACATCCAGAACGCTCGCGCACCCTGTTCATAACCAACCCTTATACCGATATAAAAAGTGTTGAAGGTCTGTTCCACTGGATTTATAATGGTTACAGGCCATAGACACCTCCTCGAGGTGGTGCATAATGATGAATTTGCTATCTGGTTATAAACAAAAGATTACCAGCGCGGAGCGTGCGGTCGAGCTGGTCCACTCCGGCGACCGTGTCTGGGTGCAGCAGGGGTGCGGCGTCCCGGTGCCGCTGCTGGATGCACTGGCGGAACGCGCAGACGAGCTGCGGGATGTCGAAATGTGCCACATGTTGACTCTCAGCACGCTGGCCTACACGCGCCTGGAATACGCCGGCCACTTCCGGCATAACGGCCTGTTTTTAGGCGGCAACGTAAGGGAAGCGGTAGCGGAAGGCCGCGGCGACTACACGCCGATCTGTCTGAGCGAGATTGAAGGCCTTTTCGAGCACGAGTTGCCGATCGACGTCGCCTTCGTGCAGGTTTGCCCGCCAGACGAGCACGGTTTCGTCAGCCTGTGCGTGGGCGCGGACTGCACCCTGACGGCGGCGCGGCGGGCGCGCATCGTGGTGGCGGAAATGAATGAGCGCGCGCCGCGGGCGTTAGGAGACACGTTCCTGCATCTCAGCCAGATAACGGCGCTGGTTCCCACCTCCAGGCCGCTGGTGGAACTCCATACGGAGCCGCCGACGGAGGCGCATAGACGCATCGGGGAGCACGTGGCCACGCTGATTCCCGATGGCGCCACGCTGCAGATGGGAATCGGCGGCATTCCCAACGCGGTGCTGGCTCTCCTCACCGGCCATAGGGATTTGGGCGTGCATAGCGAAATGTGCCCCGACGGGGTGGTACCGCTGATCGAAGCGGGCGTCATCAACGGCGCGCGCAAGACGCTTCATCCGGGGAAAGTGGTGGCGGGATTCATTTTTGGATCGCAGATACTGTTCGACTGCGTCGATAACAACCCCATGTTCGAGTTTCATCCCACCAGCTACGTCAACGATCCATTCGTGATTGCGCAGAACGACAATATGGTCACGATCAACTCCGCCATTCAGGTGGATCTGACCGGCCAGGTCTGCGCCGATTCAATTGGCACGCGTCCCTACAGCGGATTCGGCGGGCAACTCGATTTCGTGCGCGGCGCGGCGCGTTCGAAAGGCGGCAAACCGATCATCGCGCTCCCGGCCACAGCTTGTAAGGGAACGGTCTCGCGCATAGTGCCAGTGCTCGACCCCGGTGCGGGCGTGGTGACCTCGCGCGCCGACGTGCATTATGTGGTGACCGAATTCGGCGCCGTGAATCTGCACGGCAAAACCCTGCGGCAGCGCGCCGAAGCGCTGATCGGCATCGCCGATCCCCGTTTCCGCAACGGGCTTTACGATTTCGCGGTGCGGGCGAACTATCTGGAAGCGCGGGCCGCGCTGGTGGCGTAAAGACGACGCGCCCGCAAGCGGGCGTTGGCAGGTTAAAACCTGCCCCACCCGGGCCGGCGCTACAGTAGCGCTCACGAAAATGTAGAAACTCCAGTGGCAGGTTAAAACCTGCCACTGGAGTTTCTACATTTCGGAGCGAGGGGATATGATCAGCCCTGTATCAGGGCATGGCTTTAGCCGTGCCGCAAAGTCACGGTAAGGAATGGGCTTTAGCCCCTGGTAATGGCCGAACCTACGCGCCATGCCGTCGCTGGCAGGATCGTCAGGTCGGCGCGCACGTTCTTCGCCACCACCAAGACCAGCCGGGGACTGTCGCAGCCGGGACGCAACTCAGCGTTGATGATCGAGACATTCACCTGAGGAGTTCCCGTATTGCTATCCCTACATGGCAATGAGAGAGGCGGCAGGGGCTGAAGCCCCACGGGGGCAGTTGTTTGCGGCCCGGCTGAAGCCGTGCCCTGATACAAGACACACGTTTGGGTTGGCCACACGAGTTGGGGCTGATGGCTCAAATGTGGAAACTCCAGTGGCAGGTTAAAACCTGCCCCACCTTGGCTACTTTTTCGCGTATGCCACGCGCCACACCGTGTTCGAACCGTCGTCGGTGACGATCAGCGATCCGTCCGGGGCCACCGCCACGCCCACCGGACGGCCCCACACGTCGCCGGATGACGTCACGAAGCCGGTCAGAAAATCTTCGTATTCTCCGCTAGCGCGGCCTTTTTCGAGTGGTACCCGGATCACTTCATAACCGGCCCGCGCGGCCTTGTTCCAAGAGCCGTGCTCGGAAGCGAAGATATCGCCGCGATACTCGGCCGGGAACTCGCTCCCTTCGTAGAATGTCATCTCGAGCGACGCGTTGTGGGGTTGCAGCAGCACATCCGGCGTCAGCACTTTGGACTTCAGCTCCGGATGCTTCCCCTGGTGACGCGGATCCCAATGGCCACCCATGTAAAACCAAGGCCAACCATAAAAACCGCCGGGTTCGATATGGGTGATGTAGTCCGGCACCAGGTTATCGCCCAGATCGTCTCGCTCATTCACCGACGCCCACAACTGGCCGGTCTGCGGGTTAATCGCGATCCCCACCGCGTTGCGGATGCCCCAGGCGTAGACCTGGAGCCCGGAGCCGTCGGGCTTCGCCACCAGAATATTGGCGCGGTGGAATTCCGCGGGGTTGTGGTCCGAATCGTCATCGTTGGAGTGCGATCCCACCGAGATGAACAGCCTGGCGCCGTCTTTGGAAAAGGCGAGGTCGCGTGTCCAGTGGCCGCCACCACGCAGGCGTCCGCCGCCGGGGATCGCCACCAGCATTTCGGGCTTGCCGCTGGCCTTCAAGTCGCCGTTGCGATACGGGAAACGCACCACGGAGTTAGTGTCCCCCACGTACAAGTAGGCAGGATTGGGTCCCGGCGGGTAGAAGGCAAGTCCGAACGGTTGCGCCAGCCCGGTGGCATAGACTTCCATTTTCTCCGCGTGGCCGTGAGCATCGATGCCGCGCAGCACGCGGATGCGGCCGGGCTCGCTTTCCACCACAAACAAATCGCCGTTGGGCGCGGTACGCACCAGCCGCGGGTTCGTCAAGCCCGTGGCGTATTCGGTGACGGAGAAGCCGGGTAGCGCCTGCGGCCAGGCATTTGCCGGACGCGGGACCAAACGCGGGCCATTATCCACCGCCCGGGTGGCGTAGGGCTGTGGCAGATCGGCAAGCGTGATTTTGCGCACGATCCCCGGCTGTTCGAGGCGGTAATTCGTAAACGCCGCCTGGCCCGTTTCGACTTTAACGCCCGCTGGCAAGGCGGCGTATAGAAGGCCGGCGGCAATGGCCGTGCCGAACAGTACAGGGAGAGGAAAAGCTGAGCGTCGATGTAGCATGCAGGATCCCTTTGAGCACCCGGACCCCTGATCGCGTTATATTGCCCACTCGCGGCAAACCACTCCCTCACGGTCGTGGCGCCGTTCGGAGCCGCGCGCATCAGCGAAGGGTGCCGCGAGAAACACAATCTCGCGGACACGGAACCGAGCACTTCACAGGATGTCTCGCGTGTGTAAAACGATTCACCGCGTGTGGCGCGAAGAGCGCATTGGAGCACTACGCAGCGCGGTCTACGTGGCCGGTGTTACGCGCGCGCCGTCGGTGAGCGGCACGTCGGTGGGCAGGGCCACGGCATCGCCCGCTTCCAGGCCCGCGGTCACTTGCACCTGGGTCACGGTGGAGTTGCCGGTCTTCACCGCGCGGCGCTCCACGTGGTCTCCGTCGAGGCGGAATACCCAATCGCCGGCAGCATCGTGGTGCAGGACCTCCTTGGGAATCACCAGCGCGCCATTGGCAACGGCGGTGCGGATCTCGGCATCCACGTTGGTACCGGGTATCAGCTCACGGCCCGGGTTGTCGATGGCGGTGACCACTTCGCCCACCTGGCGGGTGCCCAGCGGCTGAATCGCGGCCGGCATCTTCTCCACCGTCCCGTGCCACTGCTTGCCGGGCAGGGCTTCCCAGGTGATGGTGACCGGCTCGCCCGGCGCCACGCGGCCAAGCAACGGCTCATCGACAAACACCTTGACGCGGACGCGTTCAAGGGTCCCGACGTTAGCCAGCAGGTCGCCCGCAGCCAAGTAAGCGCCCGGCCGCAACACCAGCCCGTACACTTCGCCCGCCATCGGCGCGCGCAACACGGCCGCGGCCGCACGAGCGCGAACCGCATTGAGCGCGGCTTGGGCATCGGCCAGCCGCGCCCGGGCCGCATCCAGGTCGCTTGTGCCCACCAGCACCTTGCGCTGCTTCTCCAAGCCCTCAATTTCGATCTGCGACTGGCGCACCTTGTCGGCTGCCTGCTGCACCTGGTGGGCGGTGGCGGCCTCCTTCTTCTGCAGACGCTGGAGCGCTTCGTAGTCCTTCTGCTCTGTCGCGAGCGCGAAATGGGCCTGCGCGAGTTTGTTGTCGATGTCGGCGAGTTCCGCCGGCCTGCCGCCTTGCTCGAGCGAAGCCAAATGGGCGCGTGCCTCATCTACCAGCGCTTGGGCGGCCTCCAGATCCGCGGTGCGCGCCGGGTCGCTGATTTCGGCCAGCTCGGCCCCTTTCGCGACATGCTCGCCATCATGGACCGCCAATGTGCTCAACAAGCCGGAGGCTTCGGCGCGCACCGGCTGCCATTCGTATGGCTCTACTTTTCCATTGGTGGGCAGCGTGCTCACCAGGTTTTCCCGCTGGACGCGCACGAAGCCGACTACCGGCGGCCGGCTCTTACGCAGAATTCCCCACACGATGATGGCGGCTGCCACCATCACCAGCAGCACGGCGAGCTTCTTCAATCTGGTCTCCCCACCTATCTTAACCACTGTTTCGAAACACGTGAAACACGGCCGCCATGGCCTCTTCAAGCGATATGACAGGAAATATGACGGGGCGCGGTACCGCCGGTCTCGCCCCGACTGGTGCGGCGACGCTGGGTGTCCGGATACTCGGAGCTTCTGAAGCCAGCGCCATGGTCTTTCGGCAGATGAGTTTGGTCCACCATTGGGAGTATTCTCTCTGGGGATGAATCGACCTTAAAATATCAATTAACGCATGGCGTTGCGCGAGGTGCAGATGCCCACTGTTCATAGAATATTGAAGACGTTTCTGTTGGCGACCGCGATCATGGCCTTAGCGATGACGGTATGGCCGCCGGCCCGGCTCGCCGCAGTCTGGGCGGTGGGTCGCTGCGAGGGCTGCTCGTTCCAGGATTCCGTCAACAGCCATGCCCTGATGGTTAACACGGAGCGCGCCGGTGAGGAGATTGGCGCCGCCAGTAAAGTGATCCAGACCGACCCGAACGGCTTCGAGCTTGTGGAGACGCCCATGGGACGGTACTGGACTGTGCCTCATGACCGGTTCCTGAAGGTTACACTTGGCGAGGAGAAACTGGAAATATACGATCACGATGTAGTCTCGGTGAGGCCCGGAGACGTAGTGCTGGATTGCGGCGCCAATGTGGGCGTCTTCACGCGGACGGCGCTGGATCACGGGGCAAAGCTGGTGATTGCGATCGAGCCTGCACCGAACACAGTGATATGCCTGCGGCGCAACTATGAAAAGGAAATCGCCGCCGGGCGCGTGATCGTGGTGCCGAAGGGCGTCTGGAGCCATCCGGACGTGCTGGAACTGGCGCAAGGCGACGCCGGCAACACCACCGGCGACAGTTTCGTGTTCGGCCGGGACCGGCAGAACAAGATCAAAGTGGCGCTGACGACCATCGATATTCTGACCAGTGAATTAGCGCTGCCGCGAGTAGACTTCATCAAGATGGATATCGAAGGTTCGGAAAAGGATGCCCTGCGGGGCGCGGCGCAGACCATTCTCAAGTACCATCCAAGAATGGCGATCTCCTCGGAGCACCTTCCCGACGATGCGACGGCGATTCCGCAGACCGTAAACGCGATCTGGAGCGGTTACAACGTGCGCTTTGCGAGTTGCTACGATCTTCTGCTGACGATTCGGCCGCAGGTCCTGCTGTTCCAGCCGAAGTCATAGTCGACCCCGGCTCTCGCCCGCTTGAGGATACAACCGTACCGGCCTGGGACTCACTGCGGGCGATATGATTGGGTCTATGACGCGACGCGATCTCGGCAAAATCGCCCTGGCCGGTGCGGTGGCACTCGACAAGCTCCCCGCCGGGGACCAACCGCCCCAGTACACGGGCGCTCTCGATGGCCTTGAAAACAAGGTTGACGCAGCCGGCTTCGACCCCGTGCTCTATACCAAGAAGTTGCATGACGCCGCCCCGCTCCAAATGACTTTTCGCGCCTCCACGCGCGCCCAGGCCGAAGCCTGGCAGCGCGCGTTGCGCGGCAAAATCGTCGAACTGGTGGGCGGCTTCCCCGGCGAGCGCACGCCGCTCCACGCCCAGACGCTCGAGGTCCGCGAGTATCCCGGCTACCGGCGCGAGAAGTTCGTTTTTGAGAGCCGGCCCGGCCTCTGGGTGCTCGGCTACCTGCTGACGCCAAAGACGCGCGGTCCGTTCGCGCCGGTGATTGCGATTCCGGGCCACGGGCGCGGCGTAGACGACATTGTCGGCATCGACGAACACGGCCGCGACCGTACCGTGAAAGGCCCTTACGAGTATGACTACGCCATCCAGGTGGTCGAACACGGTCTGGCTGCGGTGGCTATCGAGCCGATGGCTTTCGGCTGCCGCCGCGACGCTGTCACCAAAGCGAAGGGCCTTTCCGTCACCGCCTGCCAGCCCACCGCGGGGTCGGCGCTGCTGCTGGGCCAGACCATGATCGGCTGGCGCGTTTATGACACCATGCGTACTATCGACTGGATCGCCACGCGCCCGGAGCTGGATTCCGCGCGCGTCGGCTGCATGGGCTGCTCCGGCGGCGGCACCTGCACGCTGTTCACCGCCGCGCTCGATACCAGGGTTCGCGCAGCCCTGGTCAGCTCCTACCTCAACACTTTCCGCGACAGCATCATGAGCGTGTCGCACTGCATCGATAATTACGTGCCGGGCATTCTCGATTGGGCGGAGATGTACGACGTGGCGGGACTGGTGGCGCCGCGCCCGCTGTTCGCCGAAGGCGGACTGCGCGACGTTATCTTCCCCATCGCCGCCACGCGCGCCAGCTTCGACCGCGTGAAGAAAGTCTACGAGGTCTTCGGCGCCGCCGACCGCACCGGCCTGGAAGTCTTCGATGGCCCGCACGGCTTCTCGGGCAAGCAAGGGTTACCTTTTTTGGCGAAGCATCTGGGCGCAGGATAGCCGGCTTACCGCGATCTATGCTGGAAATGACAAGTTAGCCCAGGCGAATCAACAGACCGGCCTCCGGCGCCAGGGCAATAAACGGTTATAGGGCGCGTCATCGGCAGTATCCTCTTGTTATCGTGTGGGATATTGGCCGATGTGGGCCCCAGATGTATACTACGAGGCATTATGCGCCGGTTTGCCGCTTACTGCCTCACGCTGCTCGCCATCACTCTGGTCGCTGGATCCAGCGCCGTATGCGCAGCCAACTGGAAACTCATCCTCAAGAACGGGCGCGTGATCGAGTGCGACGGAGCGCCCCTCATCATCGACGGCACTTATATGTTTCGCCAGGTGGACGGCAAGAACGGCAACCTGCCAGCAGACCGTATAGATCTGGAGAAAACCGATCGGGCCAATAAGGTGGAGCGCCGGCAGTGGCGTGCGGCCGATGGGCCGGCGAGAGAGCAGGACCCGGTTGGCGCGGCCGGAAGCGCCAGTTCCGAGATACTGGCTTTTCGGGATGCGGACTTCGAGGCGCAGGTACTAAGGTCGCAGACGCCCGTGATGGTTGAGTTCTCAGCCACGTGGTGCGGATATTGCCGGCGGTTCGAGCCGACAGTGCAAGCCATCGCCAGTGAATACGCGGGCCGGCTCCGGGTGGGCAAGCTCGACATTGACCAGAGCCCTGCGACCGCCAGGCGCTACGGTATCGGAGGCACGCCGACCGTCCTGCTCTTCAAGCAAGGCAAGGTGGTGGGCACCATCGACGGGTTTGTCGAGAAGGCTGAAGTGGTTCGAATGCTGCGTTCGGACCTGTAGCGGCGCGGCGGTTGGGCGCTTCCCGAGGCGCTCGGGAAGTCTGCGAGGTCTTTGGCGCCGCTGGGCGAGCATGCGAACTGCCGTGGCGCCTTGTCAATCTATCTCACGGGCGCAACGCTTCTAGGCGAGGCCTTCTTTAATGGGGATGACTTTGGCCAACTGGGCACGCTCGGCGAATTGCAGGATGTCGGCCAGTTCGGTCTCCTGAATCGGCTTGGGGAGGACGAAACAGTTTTCGCCCTCGAAGTCGCTTGCCAGCTCGGCGTCATAACGATCCGGCATCAGAACGAAGGCGCCTACGCGGGGCCGCATGCGTTCGGACAGTTCCACCCAGTTCAAGCCGGGGGCGTGAACCGAACAGAAGGCGGCGTCGAAGCGGGCGCGGCCCGCCAGTTCGAGCGCGGTGTCGGCATTACTCATCGGTATGCCGCGCGAGCCGTTCCGCTCCAGGATCGCCACCAACTGCCGTTGCACCACCTCGTCGGGTTCGATTACCAGCGCCGTCAGGCGCCGCGGAGCGTCCGGCGGCCCGGCCGCATCGGCGGCGGCGGTGGAGCGCTCGCGGACCACCAGCGGCAGTTCCACCTCGAAACGCGGCTCGGCGTCGTCCTTTTCGATCAGGCGCACTTCGCCGCCGTGGCCGGCAATCACGCTGCGCGTGACACCGAGCAGAGAGGCGGTTTCCTCCGGGTTGCGCCACTCGCGCGGCGCCGAAAACGAAATCTCCACCAACAGCCGTTTGGCGAGAACGCTGGTGCGAACGGTCAGCGTTTTCTCCTGGGCGTTGGCCAGGGCTTGTTCGGCGTGCACCAACAAATTCAGAAACACCTGCTCCAGTTGTCCATGCGATCCCAGCACTTTCAACGGCTCGCGGAAAACCAGGTCGCGCACGCGGATGCCGGAAGCTTTCCAGTCGCTTTCGCGGAAATCGATCAGGTTTCGGAGCAGATCGCCCACCGCAACCGGGCGCGCGTCCACTTGCTCGGATGAGGCGAAGGTGACCAGCCGCGCCATCACCGCGGAAGCCTTTTGCGCCTCGGCGGCAATGGCTGCCACTTCGCGCTCCCCAGGCGCCTGGCGCACGCGTTCGCACGCCTGGTACGCCAGTTCCTGAATGGATGCCAGCGGCGCTTCCAGCTCGTTTACGATGTTGGAAATCAGCCGGCCCACCGCGGCCAGCTTCTCGGTGCGGGAAAGCTGCTCCTGCACCGAACGCTGATCGAGCAGCCGCAGCGCCACGCCGACCTGATTGCCGAGGTGCTGTCCCAGCGATTGCTCCGCGGCCGAAAAATCGCGCACCCGGTCATCCTGGTCCAGTTCCAGGACGCCCACCACCTCGCTCTGGGCGATCATCGGGACAAAAAAGAGCGACTTGGGACTCGGCCGCCCTTCGCCAGCCGTAACCGGGAAAGGACTGCGGCTGACGTCCGGGATCACCAGCAGGCTGCGGTAGTGGAAGCAAGCCACCGCCCCCGCGTGCGGCCCATCGGGGGGAGCGGAGAGCGAGATGGTGCCCGGCTCACCGGGTCCCGCGCTGACCGCGTCGAGTTGCTTGGAACTCCGGTTGTAGAGGTACAGGCGCACCCGCGTCACCCCCAATACCGCCGGCAGCGCATCGTCCAGCCGTTTCAGGATTTGCTCGGTGGATACCGCTCCAAAGATTTCTTCTCCCAGTTGATACGTCTTTCGCAGCAGCTCCCGCTGGCGGCGCAACCGCCGTTCGCGGGCTCCCATCAGCAGAGCCGCGCCCGCCAACAGGAACACGGTTCCCAAAATAACCAGGGGCGATAACCACCAGCGGGCGACCGAAGGCGCGACTATCGGGGGGCCGATCGCCAGCAGTTCGTAGCCCCGATTGTAGGGAGGCCTTCCCGCGGCGTACTGGAAGGCCACGCCAACAGCTTCGATGTCATCCCCGGGCGCCATCGGCGGCAGCGCCGGGCTGAGACGCTCCTCCCTGCTGGGGAAGAAAACCTTGTAGGGATCCTTGTCCGGACCAATCAGCAGGTAAGGGCCGCCGGTGGTGGAACCGCTATCCAGCAAGCGTCCCTTGGCCCGCACCAACCTGCCGAACGTCGCGAACTGCCGCAGGTCATCGAGGGTCGCCGGAGTTGCCTGAAAGCCGGCTGCGCGGTCCACCTTCGTCACGCGGCCGACGTCCACCATCACCATGCCTCCCACGGTGATGACGCTCCCAGTGGCTTCCACCACATCCCCCGGCAGGAAAGCGTCCAGCAAATTCGAAGTTATAGGTGTGTGCAGCGCCGCTCCCGAGGCGCGCTCCTGGATGGTCAGAACCGTGTATTCCGGGAAATGGAAAGGCGGTGCGTTCACCGTGCCCCGGACCGAGACTTCCTGCCGCGCGTGGACGGCGCGGTAATCCTGCGGGGTGCGGGCGTTAAGCTCTCCGAGCGTCAGCGCAGTCTGGGCCAGGCCGCTCCGGAAGGCCGTTAAGGCGAGCAGGAGAAGCGCTAAACCATTCAGGACACGCATCGTTGCGAAGCGAGCCATGCGCGCAAATTCTCGCTTAAGAAATTATTGACACAAATGTTAACGTTCAACAAGTTATCTTCCGTAGTTAACAATCCCGCTATCCTCATGCCTGCGGCCCGGGCGGCCTGAACCCCCGAATTCGAATCCTCAAAGACGATGCAATTCGCCGCAGTCGCCCCCAGCCGGTGGGCCGCCAGTTGGTAGATCTCGGGATCGGGTTTGGGTTTCCGCACCTGGTGGCCATCCACAATCACCCGAAAATACGGTCGTATACCACCCTGGTCCAACACAAGGGCTACGTTTTCCGGTTCGGCGTTGGTCGCCAGCGCCATGGCTGAGCCCTGGTGCTCCCGCAAGAATGGCTTCAGACCGGGCACGAGCATCTGCTCGACCCGGCCGGCAATGGTCTCGCGATACAGCCGCTCTTTGGCCGCGCCGCGCCGCGCCACTTCCTCACTCGAAAGGCCGTCTCCAAAATAATCGCGAATGATTTCATCGTTGCGCTTGCCGTACATGCGATGCTGCATCGCCTCGGTGGTCTCGAGGCCGTAGCGGCGATTGAAAGCCGCCCAGCTCTCGCGGTGCGCCGGGTTGGAATCGATCACCACGCCATCCATATCGAAGATCAACGCCAGGCACGGATCGAGACTGCCGGCCGGGTCTGCGGCCATCACCGGGAAGGGCCCTCCTTGCCGCCGCCAAGCTCTTCGCCGGCGATACTTGCCTCGATCCAGGCCAGATAGGGAGCCGCGCCCGCCACCACCGGCATCGCCAGCACCTCAGGTACTTGGTAAGAGTGCGCCCGCTCAAGCGCGGCGCTAAGGGCCGCAAATTGGCGCTGCGCCGATTTTATCACCAGCAGATACTCCGCAGTTTCCTCCACGGCTCCCTGCCAACGGTAATAGCTGCGCACATTCGGCACAATGCTGACGCACGCCGCTAGGCCCTGTTCGACCAGCAGCCGAGCCAGCTTTTCCGCCTCTTCCTGGGAAGCGCAGGTGCTGAAGACCACGATCTTGTCGGTCATGAAAAAAGTACGATCAAGAATTTCGCCGCGGTGTTACTATTATCTTCCAGGGCAGTGTTTGATGAAAGCGCCGTTCGCCCGTACTGCATATATCGTGGCCTTCTTAATGGCCGCCACCTATGTTGTGGCGACTCTTAGCGGGCCCAAGGGTATTCCCGCCGTGCTGGCCCGGCAAAAGCAGATCCAGCGCCTCGAGGACCGCAACGAGCAGTTGGCCCGCGAGATCGAACGCAAGCGAGACCACATCCGCCGCCTCCAGAACGACCCGTCGGAGCAGGAGCTCGAGATCCGCGACCGATACAAACTGGTGCACCCTGGCGACACCGTCTTCATTACCGGCCAGCCGGAGAAAAAATAGCTGGATGGGTCCGCGGTTTAGGGCAACCGGCGAAAGCTGACAACCGATGGGCAAACGAATCATGGTCGCCGTGGTGGGCGCGGGGATGGGCTCACTGGCGGGGCTGTTGGTATCCTTCCTTGGCGCCGGCAACACGGCGCTCATTGTCGGCGCCGTCTTGGGCGCGGTCGTTCCGCTGGTCGTGTTGGGCGCTCCCGGCCGCTGATTTCTCTTCCCTGCCGGCCGCAAAAGAGGTAATGTAAATCCTCAGGTAGGCGGCGACCAGCATCCGCGAGAACATTGAATTCTTCGGCCGCGTGTTCGGCAACAGCCGCGCTGGCAACGGTCTTTACCACCGCCAACTTTTGGACAGCACCGGCTTAGCGCCGTTCGCGGATCGTCAGGCAAAGAAACTATCAGGCGGGATGCGCGAGAAGCTGGGGCTGTGCTGCTCGCTCATTCATGACCCCGACCTTTTGATCCTCGACGAGCCTACGACTGGCGTTGATCCGCTGTCGCGACGTCAATTCTGGGAATTGATCGCGCGTATCCGGTCGCGCCAGTGCGATTCGCGCGAAAGGCCGGGCCCAAACAGATATTCTGGATTCACCGGAAATCGCTGAACGGTCCCGTCAGGTAATAGAGATGGAAGCCAAGAAATGACTCGCTAATTTCCCTGGCGGTTGGGTGTCCGCCGATGATTGGTGCCGGAATCGACGCTCAATGGTGATCCTCGTAGTACCTTACCCGAGCCTTTAGGAAGAATTCCCATCCTCTTGATAACAGAACGCAAGCCAGCGAGCATAAGACTCGCTGTATTGGGCTGATCCGAACCGTGACTTATAGTAATAATCACGCTCATCTGCGATATCGTGAGCATATTTGACTGCCGTAAGGTCATAGGTGGTGATCTCAAACCCGTCCGGGAGAAGTTCATTTACCCTGTCCTTCAATTCCATCTGCCGATATGGATGCGTGTCGTCGTAATTGATCGCCCTCACCTGGATTGCGTTCCCATCAGTCACGACGCGAACCGGGCAGACCTGCCTCAAGCCCAAAAGTCAAGCCAGCGGCGGGCCTGTCGATTGGTGGCGTTGGCGGCTTGATGAGAGCGACGGCACGGTTGATTCTAGCCATTTCTTCTGGATTATTGGGGTCATACTTTACGAATTCCACCGCCAGATCCGCACCGGTTTCGCGGTCTTTTTTTTTTGGAAAGAGAAACACCTTATAGCTGAACTGCATGTCTTGCAGTTGCTCAGTGCTCAGGCTTGATCGAAAAGCATTGATATAAGAAACAACATCCTGGCCAGACTTTTGTGCAACTTTCTGATTGCGGTCTGCTGATTGTCGCTCC
>CAVXJY010000010.1:0-129572 GCA_963761855.1 Bryobacterales bacterium
GGATCGAGCAAGGCAAAGGCAACATCGGCAAGCTGCTGAAGGACGAAGAACTCTACGACCGCTTGGACGCCATCGCCAGCGAGGGCCAGAAGCTGTTGAGCGATGTGCGCACCGCTAACGGAACCCTGGGCAAACTGATCTATGACGACACGCTCTACCGCGACCTGGACGCGCCCTTGAAGCGCATCGATTCGATGATGGCCGATTTGCAAGGCGGCCAGGGCACGGCGGGCAAGCTACTCAAGGACCCGGCGCTCTACAACGAAGCCCAGCAGTCGCTCACCGAGATTCACGCGCTGCTCAATCAGCTCAACGCGGGAAAGGGCACCGCCGGCAAGCTATGAAGGACGACCAACTTTACCGGCATATGGACGAACTGGTGGCCAAGTTCAACGTCACCGTGGACAAGATCAACGCCGGCCAGGGAACGCTGGGCCAGTTCGTGGTGAACCCGCAGCTCTACGACGCGCTCAACGGCGCGACGCGCGAATTCCAGGGGCTGGCTAAGGACATGCACGCCAATCCCAAGAAGTTCCTGTCCGTCCGGCTGGCGCCTGTTTTGAACGCGCGCCGGCAATTGGTGGTGAACGCGGACGATTTCGGATTCACGCCGGACGTTAACCTGGGAATCGTGGAGGCGCATCGCCGCGGCATCCTGACCGCTACCACGTTGATGGCCAATGGCGACGCCTTTGACGATGCCGTGCGGCTGGCGCGCGAAACTCCGTCGCTCGATGTCGGCTGCCACCTGGTGTTGATCGGCGGACGCTCCCTGGTGACGGGTGTTCGTTCCCGGCCACGGTGGCGCAACTGCTGCGGGCGCTGGCCCGCCGCGAAATCCGCCTCTATGACGAACTGGCGGCGCAGACACGCCGCGTGAGCGCGTCCGGCATCCGGCCGACTCATCTCGACACCCACAAGCATACCCATCTGGCTCCGCCGGTACTGGAGGCGGTGGGCCGCGTCGCGCGGGATTTCGGAATCCAATGGGTGCGCCGACCGTTCGATTTTCCGATGGGCGGCCTGAGCGGTGTGCCGACCCTGACGCGCCTCGCGAGCGCCTCGCTCGGTTTGTTGCGAGGCCGTTTCCATCGCGTGCTGGCCGCGCACGGCTGCCGCACCGTCGATCATTTCGCCGGCTTCCGGATGACCGGCCGCCTGGGGCCGGGCGAACTGGCGGCACTGGCCGCCGCGCTGCCCGAAGGATCCACCGAGTTGATGTGCCACCCGGGATATTTGGGCGATGCGCTGCGCCATGCGCCTACGCGCCTTAAGGAGAGCCGCGAGCGGGAGCTTCAAGCCCTGATCGCCCCCGAAGCCCGGCAGGCTCTCGAGCGGCACTCCATCGAGCTGGTGAATTTCGCGAGCTTGGTTTGATGCGGCCGGCGCGGGCAGAGCCGAGCCGGACCTCCGCCACGGCGGGAGGGCTATAATCAGAGCTTTATGCCACCCGGCCAAAACCGCCCCGCTGAGTCGCACTATCGCTGGTATATCTGCGCGCTGCTCTTTTTCGCCACGGTGATTGCCTATGTCGACCGCGGCGTACTCGGTTATCTGAAGGACACGCTGCAGCACGTCATCGGCTGGGACGACGTCCAGTACGGCTACATTTTGGCGTCGTTCAAAATCGCGTACGCGATTGGGCTGGTAGGCGCCGGGTGGTTTACGGACTGGCTGGGCACGCGCAAGGGGCTCGCCATCGCCATCGTGCTGTGGAGCGTCGCCGCCATGTCCCCAGGCGCAGCCACCTCGGTGCTGACCTTCGGCTTCGCGATGTTCTTTCTTGGCATCGGAGAAGCCGCCAACTTCCCCGCGTGCATCAAGACCGTGGCGGAGTGGTTTCCCAAGGGCGAGCGAGCGCTGGCGACAGGCCTTTTCAATTCCGGCGCCAATATCGGCAACGTGGTGGTCCCACTGGTGGTGCCGGTGTTGGTGGCCGCTTTCACCTGGCGCGGCGCCTTTGTTGCCACCGGCGCCACCGGCTTCGTATGGCTGGCGTGCTGGCTCATGATGTATGCCGAGCCGCAAGACCACCCTTCGGTTTCCGCGGCTGAGTTGGCGCACATTGAGAGCGATCCCGCGGAACGCCTGGAAAGAGTCCCCTGGCTGCGCTTGTTTCCGTGCAAGGAGACCTGGGTATTCGCCATCGGCAAATTCCTCAGCGACCCCATCTGGTGGTTCTACACCTTCTGGCTGCCCGGCTATCTGCAGGAGACCTTCCACTTGAACATTAGCGAAAACCGGTGGCCGGTGATGGCGGCTTTCGGCCTGTCCGCGATCGGCAGCGTGGGCGGAGGCTACCTCTCTGGCGCCTTGTTGAAGAGTGGCAGGAGTCTGAACGTGGCGCGCAAGAGCGCGCTGCTGATATGCGCAGTGGCCATTCTGCCGGTGCTCTACGCTCCTTTTTCGAAGAACCTGTGGGTGGTGGTGGGGTTAACGGGGCTGGCCATGGCGGCCCACCAGGGGTGGTCTGCCAACCTGTTCACAGTGGCGTCGGACCTGTTTCCGAAGGCGGCGGTGGCGAGTGTGGTGGGGATTGGCGGAATGGTCGGCGCCATCGGCGGCGCGCTGTTCGACGTTTTCACCGGCCACATATTGAAGTGGACCGGCAGCTATATTCCGGTGTTCGCGGTCTGCGGGTCATCCTACTTCGTGGCCCTCGTCATCGTCCATCTGATGACGCCCCGGTACACGCCGGCGAGGCTGGATTGAGCCGCCCAGCAGATACGCATCCGGGCCGCCACCGTCCGGGAGCGGTTACCGGCGTTTGGCGCCGGTTTCATGACAGGCCCCAAACCGCGGCGTTTTGCTTTTTTCCCTTGCGGTTCCGCGCGGGGATGCGCCATATTGGGAGTGGCGTCAGAGCAAGAGCCGTGTAGAGCGAATCGCAGCCAGCGACATCGAAGCAGGTAAGCGCGCGCTCGGGCTTTAGACGCCGCGCCGGTGACTTCGATGGCGGATAACCTGCTGTTCTTTACCGAGCTGATGGGCATGCCGGTGCTCGACCTGAAGGGCCGCCGCATCGGGCGCGTCAAGGACGCCGCGCTGGTTCCGCGCGAGCACCCTTCCCGCATCGACCGTTACCTGGTGGGTGGAGGCGACGCGTGGCTGACCGTGCGCTACGATCAGATCGCCGGCATCGCCCGCGAAACGGGAATCCGCCTCAGCGACGAACTGCTCATTCCTTATCACGACGACGATTGCATCCTGCGCGTCGCGCGCGACCTGCTCGACCAGCAGATCATCGACGTGACCGGCCGCAAGGTGGTGCGGGTGAACGACCTCACCATGGAAATCCGCCAGGAGGGAGGGCGGACCACCGTGCACGTGGTGGAAGTGGACGTGGGGCTGCGCAGCGTGGTCCGCCGCCTGCTGCAAGGCGGGATGCCGGCCCGCTGGATCCGCCGGGTGCAGGAGCCCATTCCGCCCAATTCCATCCGCTGGGAACTCTGCAACGTGGTGGAATCCGATCCGCTGCGGCGGCTGCGGCTCGACATCAGTTATCAAAAGCTGGAAGAAATGCATCCGGCGGACCTGGCCGACATCGTGGAGGAACTGGGCCCGGCCGAACGCGAGGCGATCATCGAAAACATCGACAGCGAAGTGGCGGCCGATACGCTTACGGAAATCGATCCCAAGATGCAGGCGGCAATCCTGGAATCGCTGGAACCGGAGAAGGCGGCCGACATCGTCGAGGAAATGGCGCCGGACGAGGCCGCCGACGCACTTTCGGAGCTGCAAGACGAAACCAGCGAAGAGATCCTGGGTGAGATGGAGGCGGAGCCTAAAACGGAGGTCGAGGAACTGCTCGAGTTCGAGGAAGACACCGCCGGCGGCATGATGAACACCGAGTACGTGGCGCTTCCCGAAACGGCTACCGTGGCCGACGCGCTGGTGGCCTTGCGCGCCAACGAGGACCTGCTGGAACAGCTCAATACGATTTTTTTGGTGGACGCGCAGGAACGGCTGGTGGCCGCCGTCCCGCTGGCGCGGCTGTTCGTGGCGCCCGCCGACGCGCGATTGAAAGAGCTGGCGAGCGACCCGCTGATTCAAGCGCCGGTCGAGGAAACCCAGGACCGTGTCACCGAGCAGTTCGACAAGTACAACATTCTGACGTTGCCCGTAGTGGACGAGGAAGGCAAGCTGGCCGGGGTGATCACGGCCGACGACATCATTTCCGTACTGAGGCAGAAATAGGGATGGGGCGACTCCTCAGCCGGTTCCGTTACCAGATTCTGGTGTTCTTCGCCGTCATCGGGCCGGGGTTCATCACGGCCATGGTGGACAACGATTCCGGCGGCATTTACACCTATTCCGCCGCGGGCGCCCGTTGGGGCTACCTGCCCCTATGGACGCTGCTTCCCATCACGCTGGTCTTGATCATCACCCAGGAGATGTGCTCGCGCATGGGCGCGGTCACCGGCAAGGGCCTCTCGGATTTGATCCGCGAAGAATTCGGACTGCGGATTACCTTCGTCATGATGATCTTGCTGGTGTTGACGAACTTCACCAACGTGGTGGCGGAATTTGCCGGCGTCGCCAGTTCGCTCGAGTTATTCCACATCAGCCGGTTCGTCTCCGTGCCGCTTTCCGCCATCGCTGTTTGGTTCCTGGTGGTAAAGGGCAATTACCGCAGCGTGGAGAAAATATTCCTGTTCGCCTGCGTTCTGTACGCCTCGTACATCATCTCCGGTTTTCTGGTGAAGCCTGACTGGAAGGAAGCCGCAATTTACAGCGTCAAGCCGGTGCTGCTGCTGGATCGCGACTACATCTACATGCTCATCGGCATGGTGGGCACCACCATCGCTCCGTGGATGCAGTTTTACCTGCAATCGGCGGTAGTGGAAAAAGGCGTGACGGCCAAGGATTACGCGGCGTCGCGCGTGGAAGTGATCGTGGGCTGCATCATGACGGACGTGATTGCGTTTTTCATCATCGTGGCCTGCGCCGGAGCCATTTACAGCGTGGCGCCGAAGGACATTCAGGATGCCGGGGAGGCCGCGCTGGGCCTCAAGCCGTTCGGCCAGTATGCTTTTCTGCTGTTCAGCGCCGGCCTGTTCAACGCCTCGATTTTTTCCGCCTCCATCCTGCCGCTATCCACTGCCTATTCGGTATGCGAAGGGCTGGGCTTTGAAACCGGCGTCGACAAGCGGTTGCGGGAAGCGCCGATCTTCTACATGCTTTACACCCTGCTGATCGTGGCCGGCGCCGGCGTGGTTCTGCTGCCGCACTTCCAACTGGTGAAAATGATCCTGCTCTCGCAGGTGCTGAACGGCGTGCTGCTGCCCTTCGTGCTCATCCCCATGATCCTGCTGATTAACCGCAAGGACCTGATGGGGGAGTGGGTGAACCCACGTTGGTTCAACCTGGTCACATGGATCACGGTGGCGTTCATGATCGGCATCACCCTGGCCCTGGTGGCGGACACCCTCAAACAGATATGGGGGAAGTAGAAAAGTCCTACGGCCGGTCCTGAAGCTGACTCTCTCGACAGCCCCCCTGCGCGGCCTACTTCGGGTAGACCCGGAAATCGTCGAAGTATGTCACGGAATCGGCAACCGTCCACAAGCCGACTTTGCCGGGAGCGGTAAATGTCCTGTCGTAGGCTTGCAGGACGCGGCGATGGTTGACGTATACCTGGAAGCGGGTGCCGCGCACCGAGACCTTGAGGATGCTCCAGGTATTGGGTTCGATGTCATGGGGCACCGCGGTGGCGAGTGGCAGCCGCTCTCCATTCGTCACCTTGAAGATGGCCACGTTCTTGGAGCGGGCGTTGGCGCGCGCCAGGTAATAGTTGTTGGGATCGCGATAGCGCCAGACCACGCCGCCGGCCTGGTCCTGCAAGCCGGAGACGGGTTTGATACGAACGCTTACGTCGCAGTCGCGGAGGCTGACGCCATCGAAAATGGCTAGCGGATAGCGGTCGTCGTGATGGTCGGCGGAAACCTGAGCCAGCACATAGGGAGGGTCGGGCGCGGAATTGTCCTTGCGGACCTCCCAGCGGGGTTCGGCGCCGGCGTGGGTCATAGCCACGGTCCAGCCAGCGGGAGTGCGACCCACCGCTGTCTGATCGAACGTGATTATTCTGCCCGAAGACGCGAGCAGGCCAAAGGAAATCCAGAAGCCCAGAACCTTGGTCATCCAGCCTCACTCATCGCGAGCCGGCACGGCATGCTATCACCCAAGTCACTTTAATTCTATTATCTAACAGTTGAGGGGACTCGAGCCCAGCTTGACACCCACCTCCCTCGCCGCGTACCGTAACCGCATATGCAATCGAAACTGGCACTTCTTGTCTTAGCCGCGGCGGCGCCATTCGCGGCGCTTGCAGCGGACGCTTCAGCGGCGCACAGCGAAGTGATTCGTCTGGTGGAGACACATGCCGCGACTTACCGGGATGTCTCGCGGAAGGTTTGGGAATTCGCGGAAATGGGGTATCGGGAAAAGAAGAGCTCCGCGTTACTCCAGGAGACGCTCGCCGCGGCGGGCTTCGAAGTGAAGGCCGGGGTGGCGGAGATACCTACAGCGTTCGTTGCCAGTTGGGGACAGGGCAAGCCGGTGATCGGGATTCTGGGTGAGTTCGATTCCCTGCCCGGGCTCTCGCAGGATGCTGTGCCGGAGCGCAAGCCGCTCACTGCCGGCGCTCCCGGCCACGGTTGCGGGCACAACCTGCTCGGCGCTGGTGGCGCGCTGGCTGCGGTCTCGATCAAGGATTATCTCGCCGCCCATCGCCTGCCGGGGACGGTGCGGTATTATGGCACGCCGGCGGAAGAAGGCGGCTCGGGCAAAGTGTACATGGTACGCGCCGGGCTGTTCCGCGACGTGGATGCGGTCTTGCACTGGCACCCGGGCGATTCCAATACGGTGACAACCGGCGCCGGCATGCTGGCCGTAATCACCGCGAAATTCGAGTTCCATGGCCTGGCATCGCACGCGGCGGCGGCGCCGGAAAAGGGGCGGTCGGCACTGGACGGCTTGATGCTGATGGCTACGGCAGTCGAGTTTCTGCGCGAGCATGTGCCCAGCGCCACGCGCATCCACTACATCGTGACCAAAGGCGGTGCCGCGCCTAACATTGTTCCCGATGACGCCGAATTGTTTCTCTATGCGCGCCACCCTTCCATGCAGGTGCTGAGCGGCATCTGGGGGCGCATTTTGAAATGTGCCAACGGGGCGGCGATGGCGACCGAGACTACAGTGGAATGCCGCATTGTGAGCAGCGACTCGAACATCGTCAACAATACTCCCCTGGCTGAACGCGTTCACCGCAACTTCACCGAAATCGGCGGACTGACGTACACGCCGGCGGAGCAAGCCTTCGCGGAGAAACTGTTCCCCCTGTTACCCGCGGGAACGACGGCCAAGTTGGGCAGCGAACGCCTCGTGCAGCCGCTCGATCGCCAAGTTGGAGAAGGCGGCGGAGCGTCCACCGACGTCGGCGACGTGAGTTGGAACGTGCCGACCATCGGGATCACCGCCGCCACCTGGGTGCCGGGAACACCAGCGCACAGTTGGTACGCGACCGCAGCCAGCGGCATGGCGATCGGACAGGACGGGATGGTGTTGGCTGCCAAGGTGATGGCCGTCACCGCGGAAGACCTGTTCACCGAGCCGGCCTTGCTGGCCGCCGCCAAGGCAGACTTCGCCGACCGGATGAAGGGCGTGAAGTACGAATCGAAGATTCCGTTGAATCAGAAGCCGCCGCTGGACTATCGGAACGCGAGCCGTTGATCGGAGCCGCGACCAGAGGCAGCAGTCGTCAGCGCTTGACCTGGCCGCTACCCACCTCGGAAGATTCATCCTTCGGCACAGAACGCAGTTGCGCGTCTTCCAGCCGCTTGGCTTCCTGCCAGGTGTAGATCATGCGGTGCACCACGGTGAGGTTGGAAAGCACGGCGATCACCCACAGCACGGCGGCCATGCGGTTGAACAGGGCGCCGATGATGATCAGCACCACGCGCTCGGGCCGCTCCAGAAAACCGACCTTGCATTTGGGAATCGCGTTCTCGGCGCGAGCCCGCGTGTAGCTTACCATCACCGATCCGGTCATCACCACCGCCGTCAGCACGATGTAGAAAAACCGGTTGATGGAAGCGTAGTAAACCAGCAGTCCCATGTACAGCGCGAGGTCGGAGTAGCGGTCGATCACGGAATCGAAGAATCCGCCGAAGCGCGTCACCTGGCTGGTGGCGCGGGCGACTCGCCCATCCACCATGTCGAACAACCCGGCGCCGATGACCACCAGGCCGGCCCAGCGGAAGCTGCCGCGAGCCAGCAGCCACGCCGCCCAGATGTTGATCACCAGCCCGATGAAGGTGAGCGCATTCGGGTGAATGCGCGAAAGCGCCAGCCAGCGCACAATCCGGTCGATGATCGCGCCACAGAACCTGCCGATTCCGCCGGTGAATGTCATGTCATTGCGCCATGTCGTGGATGGTGGTCAACTTCAGGATCTCCAGATCCTTGGTGCCGTTGGGACTCTGCACGCGGGCCACGTCACCCACTTCTTTGCCGAGCAGTGCGCGGCCGATCGGCGAAGTGGTTGAAATTTTGCCGTTGGCCGCGTCGGCCTCCTCCACCGTCACCAAATTATACGTTACCTCTTCGTCGCGCTTGCTATCCAGCACCACCACAATAGAACCAAGTCCAACCCGGTCATGCGGGATCTTCGAGAAGTCGATCATTGACATCTCGGCCAGCCGCCTCTTGAGCTGGTTGATGCGCGCGTTGACCATCCCCTGCCGTTCCTTGGCAGCATGATACTCGGCGTTCTCGCTCAGGTCGCCGTGCGCGCGCGCCGTCAGAATCTCCTTCGGCAGATCGACATGCAGCTCACGCTCGAGGGCGACGATTTCGTCCTGCAGCTTTTTCTTGATGTCCGGCATCCCAGGCGGGCTTGGCGCCCAACGCGACTATTATACAGGAGACACGCCGCGCAGGGCTGCGACGGGGAGAGACTACCGTCGAGGGCGCTCATTCCGACTGGGCGCGCAGAATATCGTCGGCCAGATCGGTCACGGCGCGCATCTCGCGCACGTCATGGACGCGTACCATGTGGACGCCGCCAAGCACACAGGCCGCCACGGCAGCGGCGGTAGCGAACTTGGTTTCCTCCGCGTCCTGGTGAGCCAGGAAACTCTTGCGCGAGGGGCCTGCCATGATGGGCAGATCCAGCGCCGCAAGCGCGGAGAGATGGCCCAGAATGAGCGCGTTCTGCTCCTTGCGCTTGCCGAAGCCGAGGCCGGGGTCGATGGCCACTTTGGAAGGGCCGATGCCAACGCGGCGAGCGCGGCTGACGGCCGCGCCGAGGTCGCGCGCGATACCCGCTACCGGATCGGGCATCGGTCCGAGCTTGGCCCAGTTTTCCGGCCGCCCGCGCATGTGGTTCAGCACCAGGCCGGCGTCATGATTGGAAACCACGCGCGCCAGTTGCGGCTCAATGGTGAGACCGGACGGGTCGTTGATCACGTCGACGCCTAATTCAAGTGCGCGCTCCGCGACCTCGGCCTTGTAAGTATCCACCGAAACGGGAATGCTGAGCCGGTCCTTCAACCGCTTGAGAACCGGAATCAGACGCCGCATCTCCTCGGCTGCGGATACGCGCGCCGATCCCGGCCGCGTGGATTCCGCGCCGATGTCCAGCATGTCCGCGCCTTGCTCTTCCAACTCCAGCGCGCGGGCGAAGGCCCGATCAGGGTCGGCATACTTGCCGCCATCGGAAAAAGAATCCGGCGTGACGTTCAGCACCGCCATCAGCAGCGTGCGGTCTCCCAACTGGATTTCCCGCCGCTTCAGCTTCCAATAGTAGAGTTTGCGCACGGTGGTTTATCGGGTGACCCTTCGCCAGTTCTTGCCGACTTGAATGAGTAACTCAGGCGAGGCGTCCGTCCAAGTCAGCGCCGTCCACTTCCCGCTGTTGATTTCCACCGCACCGGCCTTGATTTTGCGCGCTCCGTCGCTCACCGATTCGGCAAGGCCGATGCGCGCCAGCAGTTTGTCGACACGAATGGCACCGTCCTTCGCGACTTCCATCGGCAAAGCCACCGTCTCGATTATGTCCGGCACCTGCTTGCGGCGCACCACTTTGTCGAAGACCGCGGCCGCGCGTTCCGCCTCCGCAGCCGGATGATAATCGGCGACAATCGATTTGCCCAGCGCGATCTTGGCTTCCATAGGGTGCAGCGAGCCATCCGCCACGCGCGCGCGCATCACGGCGATCTCGCTTTCGGTCTTATCGGTAAGCAGCAGGTAATAGCTCCACATCAGCTCGTCGGAGATCTGCATCACCTTGCGGAACATCACGTCGGGCGGCTCGGTGATGCCGATATAGTTGCCCAGCGATTTCGACATTTTGTCGACGCCGCTGATGCCCTCGAGCAGCGGCGTGGTGCACACGATCTGCGGCGGCTGTCCAAAATCGGTTTGCAGCTCCCGCCCCACCAGCAGGTTGAATCTCTGGTCCGTGCCGCCCATTTCGACGTCGCAATGCAACGCCACCGAGTCGTAGCCCTGTGCCAGCGGGTAGAGCAGCTCGTGCATCGAAATCGGAATGCCGTCGCGCAGGCGCTTCGAGAAATAGTCGCGCTCCAGCATGCGCGCCACCGTGTAATGCGACGCCAGGCGCACAATGTCCACATACTTCATGGGCTCCAACCACTCGCTGTTGAAGCGGACTTCGGTCTTTGCCGGATCGAGAATCCTGAATACCTGCGCCTTGTAGGTTTCGGCGTTTTGCTGAATTGCCGCGCGCGTCATGGGCGGGCGCGTGGCGTTGCGGCCGGTGGGATCGCCGATCAACCCGGTCATATCGCCAATGAGAAAAATCACGGTGTGGCCGAGGTCCTGAAAGTGCTTCATCTTGCGCAACAGCACGGTGTGGCCCAGGTGCAGGTCCGGCGCGGTTGGATCGAAGCCGGCCTTGATGCGCAATTTGCGGCCGGAGGCGGCGGCTGCGGCCAGCCGCTCGCGGAGATCCTCTTCGCGGATGATCTCCGCCATGCCTTTTCGCAAATAAGCGAGCTGTTCGTCGAGCATCATGCGTTTTGGTGAGGCAACCAATTCTGCGCATGCGAGCATGCGGTCGGGAGCGCTACACTGCGCCCGAATCCGCACCCAACGCGCGTTTCAAATCCAAAGAAAACGTCCGTATCTCTTCCACCTGCTCCGAGCTGGCCGGCGTTTCGCGGCCCTTGGCGGCGAGATACGGCAGGCCTTCGCGCCAAATGAGAAACGCCAGGCCGGCGTCCGTCATCATTCCCGAGCTGCCGATCCCGGCCGGCGTCGCGCCCGGGGCAACCAGCGCCACACAAACGCCGCGCATAAACATGTTGTACTGCGGGGATTCGGCGGCCAACTGGATTCCACAGCCGGCCAGGCGCGCAGCGGTTTCGGGCGTCACATCTTATAGCGGCCGAGGTCCTCATCGTTGAGGCCTTCGAGCCACCGCCGCAGTTCTTCGTTGTTGACTTTGTCGGCGGCGTTGGTGGCCTTGCTGGAGGACTTGAGCACGGTTTCTTCCACGTAAATCGGGCAATCCAGGCGCAGCGCCAGCGCCAGGGCATCGCTCGGCCGCGAATCCACGCTGATGGTTTCCCCGTCGCGATCCAGCCAGATGACGGCGTAGAACGTGTCGTCTTTCAGTTCGCTCACCACTACCTTGCGCAGCGCCGTGTTCAGGCCGAGCAGCAGGCTCTTGATGAGATCGTGGGTCATGGGCCGCGGGGTGGAAACTTTTTCGATTTCGAGCGCGATGGCGTTCGCTTCGTAAACACCCACCCAGATCGGCAGCACAGAATTGCCGCTCACGTCCCTGAGGATGACGATTGGCATATTGGTGACGGGGTCCATCATCAGGCCGCGAATTTTCATTTCGACTTCCATGCCGCCCTCCTCCCAACTCAATTACACCACAGTTACGCTCTCGCCTACCAAGGAGTTGGGGCCGGAGCGCGTGACGCGGACAACTAGATATTGGCCGATGAGAGCGGCAGCGCCGTCTTCGGGATGGGTGAAGTTCAGCGTGCGGTTGTCCGAGGTGCGCCCGATCCACTGTCCGAGCGCCAGGTTGTTCCCTTCCACCAGCACTTCTTTCACGCTGCCGATGAGCGCGGCGTTGCGGCGGATCTGGATGGCGCGCTGTTTTTCCTGCACGATCGCGAGGCGCCGCTGCCTCTCTTCCTCGGGTACCTGGTCCTCCAAACGGAGGGCGGCCGTGTTCGGGCGCGGCGAATACTTGAAGCTGAACAGTGAATCGTATTCCACTTCGTCGAGCAGGGTCAGCGTGGCCTCGAAGTCCTTTTCCGTCTCGCCGGGAAAACCCACGATGATGTCGGTGGTGATCGAATAGCTGCGCCGTGCGGCCTTGAGCCACTCGATGCGCCGCATGTATTCGTCGCGGGTGTAGAGGCGGTCCATGCTGGCGAGCACCTTCGACGAACCGGATTGCACCGGCAGGTGGACGTGATCGCATAGCACGGGATTCGCGTCCATGGCATCCACGATATCCCTGCCGAAATCGCGCGGATGGGAGGTCGTGTAACGGACGCGCCGGATTCCCGGAATCTCCGCGACGCGCGCCAGCAGAGTGGCGAAGTTCCAGTCCGCGGGCGATGGATCGCGATAGCTGTTGACGTTCTGCCCCAGGAGTTGTATCTCGCTATATCCTTCCGCGGCCAGGCGGCGCGCCTCCGCCATCACGCTGTCGCTGGTGCGGCTGCGCTCCGGTCCGCGCGTGAACGGCACCACGCAATAGGCGCAGCTCTTGTCGCAGCCTTCGATGATGGTGATGTAGGCGCGATGCGGATTGTCGCGGCGCGTGAAGGGCGTATCGAAAGCCTCATCGGTATCGAGACTCAGGCCGGTCACGCGCCTGTCGCCGGCTTCAATCTGCACCAGCAATTCGCCCAGCTTGTTATAACTGGCCGAGCCGCATACCAGGCCGACGTGCGGGGCGCGTTCGAAAATCCGCTCGCCTTCCTGCTGCGCCACGCAGCCGAGCACGCCGATCACCTTGCCCTTGCCGTTGCGCTTGAACTGCTGCAAGCGGTGGAACACCTTTTGTTCGGCTTTGTCGCGAATGCTGCACGTGTTGTACAGCACCAGCCCGGCTTCTTCCGGAGTCGGCACTTGCGCGTAGCCCTTGGCCAGCAGCGTGCCGACCACTTTCTCGGAGTCGTGCGCGTTCATCTGGCAGCCGAACGTTTCCAGGTAGAAGGTCTTGGCGGGCACTCTTCTCTTATTCTAAACGAGCCGGCGGCGCGGGGTTCTGGCTGCGGCGGTGCGCAACCCAAAACGGCAAAACACTCCATTCCTGGTGAACTCGCATAGGTAGATTTTGACGCGGTACTGGCTATAATAGCCAGCCCGTTTTCAACAAACCCCTTTCAAACCGTGCGTGCGGTTTTCCCGCACACGGCTTAACGATGATCTTCCTGGTGCGGCTTGCGCCGGGTAGCGCACGGTCCCACGCAGGCGGTACAGGCCCATACTCCAAAACTGTTCGCCGGTCCAGATGCCCCGCCGCGTTGCCCGCTGCCCGCCTCGCCGATATAACCAGCGCACCAGCCGCGAGTACACAAACCGGTCCATCTTTAGAAACTCCCGTGAGCTCGTGCCCGTTCGGAAGTAATTTCCCCAGCCTCGAAGAACGGGATTCAGCTTGGCGATAATCTGCTTCACATCTTCCCCGCTGCTCCGCGCACTCGTGATCTCACGGACTCGGCCCCGGAATCGATTCATCGCCTTGGGCGACGGCCAACGATGCATGAAATGACATCGCGGGTTTCGCAGAATACTTCGCTTCTTGCGGATCGTACACCCCAAGAATACGAATCCCTCCTTGCCTTTCCGTAGATCCACCATACGCGTCTTCTCGGGATGCAGTTGCAGTCCGAGCCGTTGCATTACCAGCCCGATCCGCCGCAGCGCTTCCCTGGCCTGCGACTCCCTCCCACACATCACTACGAAGTCGTCGCAGTACCGCACCAGCAACCCCAACTGTCTGCATCGGGTCTGCCACAACCGGTCCAGGTAATTCAGATAGATGTTCGCCAGCAACGGCGAGATCACTCCGCCCTGCGGGGTTCCCGCCAGCGTTTCCCTCACCGTTCCGTCTTCCATCACTCCTGCTGCCAGCCACTGCCGAATCAACTTCAATACCCTTCGATCCGAGATTCGCTCCTTCACCAACTCCATCAGGGTTCCCCTCTGGATGTTGTCAAAGTAGCCCTTGATGTCTGCGTCGATGACGAAGTTGTAGCCCCGGTTGCCCGCTTCGCGGATTGCTTCCAGAGCCTGGGTAGCGCTTCTCTTCGGACGAAATCCATAACTGCACTCTTGGAAATCCGCCTCAAAGATCGGTTCCACCACTATCTTCGCCGCCATCTGCACCACCCGGTCCCGCACCGTCGGTATCCCCAGCGGCCGCTGCTTCCCATCAGCTTTCGGTATCCATCGCCTCATCACCGGGGATGGACGATATCGGCCTGCTTTCAGGTCGGCCTGTATCCCTTCGAGAAACTCCGTCACTCCTTGCTCCTCGATGGATCGCAACGTGGCTTGATCCACGCCCGCCGCCCCTCCATTGCTGCGCACCCGCATCCACGCTCTCCACAGAACGTCACTCCTGTAGATCCGGTCGTACAACGCATGGAAGCGCCGTGTCTTACTCTGCTTGGCACACACCCATAGCTTGCGTTGGAGTTGTCGTACTTTATCATTGGGGATTTTGGCCGTTTCCGGCATGCCCTCGCACTTACCTCCTGGCAGCTCGATCAAAGCAGGGCCCCTTCCCTCCAGCGCGTTATCTTGCGCGCCTTCACCGGTACTGTGGACCCCTCGGACTCCCTCCTGGCTCCTCGCGATTTCAGCCGTCCGGCTTTATACGCTCGGTCTTTGCCTGACTGGGCTGCCAGGTAGGGTCTCTCCTGTTCCACGCTCTTCTTTGGAAACGTGCCACCGCCCCTTACCCCGGAAAGGTCCAGCAGTCCTTCCGGTCCAGACTGCTGTCTGTTGCCTTCGCCATGACATGACTGGCTCGGCCCTTTCAACCACCTTTCGGCTGATACTATGACGTGGCTGCAGCGTTCACTTGATGTTGCGGCCCGCTTCCTTGCTCTCCACAAAATGGACTTTTGACGCCCCGCTGTGGCCGGCGACATCTCTGCCTTCGGCTGGGGCCTGCTACCGGGCGCTCCGGCGCTTACCCGGACAAGACTTTCACTTGCTAGAAGAACGCGTCTTTCAGGACGCACCATGAATCTGAGTGTAGGGCTACACATAGCGTTGGTCTCCTGGGAGGCTCTGTATCAGGGCACCGGCTTTAGCCGTGCCGAAGGATGGTAAGAAAAATGTGGGCTTCAGCCCCTGCGGACTCGTAGCCAGGACCCTCGGATCAGGATGACGAGTAGCTAAACCCGGCGCACTTTAGGACACTACCGCAGGCGGCGATTCAGGCTCCGCTTCTTCTATGCTCCGCACCCGCTTCTCCACCGGCTCCAGTTCCGCGATTTCCACTCCCAGCGGCGCGGTTTTCAATTCGGCGAATTTGCGCGCGCTCACCATCACCCGGCTTTCGAGCGAGCCGACGGCTCTGTTGTACTCCTCGACCGCGCGTTCCAGGCCTTTGCCCATGTTCCCCAGGTGCGCGCCCATGTCGGAAAGCCGCTTGTACAATTCCTTGCCCAGCGCGCTGATTTCAGCGGCGTTTGCCGCTAGTTTCTCCTGCCGCCAACCGTAAGCGACGGCGCGCAGCAGAGCGATCAGCGTGGTGGGCGTGGCCAGGATGATGTTCTGCCCCACGCCAAATTCAATCAGCGAAGGATCGGATTCCAGCGCGGCGCTGAAGAAGCACTCGCCGGGCAGGAACAGCACGGCGAATTCCGGCGCCTGGTCGAACTGCTCCCAATAGGATTTGCGGCCGAGAGCGGTGAGATGGGCGCGCACCTGCCGCGCGTGATCGGCCAGGCTCGCCTTACGGGAGCCCTCGTCGGCGGCCTCGATGGCGCGGAGGTAGCCATCGAGCGGCGTCTTGGCATCCACCACCACAGTTTTTCCCGCCGGCAGATGAATCAGCAGATCGGGCCGTTGCCGGCCCTCATCGCCCATCACCGTGGCCTGCGACTGAAAATCGCAGTGATCCAGCATGCCCGCCATCTCCACCACGCGGCGCAACTGGATCTCGCCCCAGTTGCCGCGAGCCGCGGGCGACCGCAGCGCCGTCACCAACTTGCCGGTTTCGGCGCGTAACTGCTGCTCGGTTTCGGCCAGACCGCGCACCTGCTCCTGCAATCCCGCGTAGGCGGCTGCGCGCGCCGTTTCCAGTTCCTGGATGCGCGAATCCACCTTGTCAAGCGACGCGCGCACCGGCGACACCAGTTCCGCGAAAGCCTGCTGCCGCTTTTCCAGGTCGCCGCGCGCCGCTGTCTGGGTCTCCGCCAGGCTGGCGCGGGCCAGTTCGAGGAATGCCTGGTTGTTGCGCGCCAGCGCCTCGGCGGAAAGCGCCTGGAAGACGGTCGCAGTGTCCTGGCGGCGCGCCCGCAGCACGAGCCAGGCCAGCAGAAACCCGGCGATAAAACACGCTACCGGGAGAATGTTTTGCATGACTCCCATTATCGCGCCCCAGCCTGCGATATGATCGACGCATGGTCTGGACTGGTTTGGCGCGCGATGGTGGGGCATGCTTTAGCTTGCCCTCAAATCACGGCGGTCGTCCCGTGGGCAAGCTGAAGCATGCCCCACCTCGGATGCGGTGCGCGGCGGCCGCTATGTCGGCTATCCTGCTGGCGGGCGCTGCTGCGGCTCAACCGCTAGGCGACCAACTGCGCAAGCGAATCGCCGCTTTTCCGGGTGAAGTTTCCCTCTACGCCAAGAATCTGGACAGTGGGGAAACCATCGGTATCCGCGAGGCCGAACCGGTGCGAACGGCCAGCACCATCAAAGTGCCCATCATGGCGGCGCTGTTCGACGCCGCGGCGCGCGGCGACCTGCAATGGAACGAGCGGCTGACCATCACCGAAGCCGAGAAGGTGCCCGGGTCGGGCGTGATCGATAGCGAGCTTTCGGACGGCGTCCAACTGCCGCTCCAGGACGTGATGCATCTGATGATGGTGCTGAGCGACAACACGGCCACCAACATGATCCTCGAGCGCTTTCCCGCCGACCGCGTCAACGCGTATTTGGATCGCATCGGCCTCGGCTCCACGCGCGCGATGCGCAAAATCCTGGGCAAGAACGGGCCGCAGGGCGTTTCGGCGGCGGGCAAGCTGGAGAAGAATCAGAAATATGGCCTGGGCGTTTCCACGCCGCGCGACATGGTTACGCTGGTGGAGCGGATGGAGCGCGGCGAACTGGTGAGCCCCGAGGCATCGCGCGAGATGATCGCGGTGATGAAACGCTGCCAGGACACCACCGGCATCCGCCGCCCCTTCGGCGATCTGCCGGTGGCCAACAAGACCGGGGCGCTCGATGCATTGCGGTCCGATGTAGGGATCGTTTACTCGAAGTCGGGACGGATCGCCATGGCGATTACCGTGGATGGCATCGCCCAGCCCGATTGGGGCCCGGACAATCCCGGCTCGTTGCTGATCGCGGACCTGGCTCGAATCCTGGTGCGGGGCCTGGCGGCCAGGCAGGTTGTACAATAGGCGCTGGCGCGAATGCAGATTTACCTGTTGCGGCATGGCATCGCCGAAATCGCCGCTCCCGGGCAGGCGGACGCCGGACGCGCGTTGACCGCGGAGGGCAAGGAGAAACTGCGCCGCGTGCTGCGGCGCGCCGCGGCAGCGGGAGTGCGGCCGGCGACGATCATTTCCAGCCCGTTGCGGCGGGCGCTCGAAACCGCAGCGATCGCGGCGGAAGTGCTGAAGTACACCGGCAAGATAGTGGAGTCGCGCGCGCTGCTGCCGGACGGCCCGCCTTACGAGCTATGGGAAGAGATCGGGCGGCACAGCGAGGAACCGGCAATTCTGCTGGCCAGCCACGAACCTCTGATGAGCGTCATGACCGCGTTTCTGCTCGGCACCCCGTCGCTCCAGGTGGATATGAAAAAGGCCGCGCTGGTACGTATCGGTTGCGCGCGGCTGGCGCATGAACCCCAGGGCGTGCTGAAGTGGATGCTCACGCCGGCCGTGTGCGACTAAAGCAGCCTCAATCGCCGATGGCGGTGTACAGGGTTTGCGTGCCGGCCACTCCTCCCAGCGTGAAGGTGACCGGAGTCAGATCGTTGGCAGGGACATTGGGCACCACCACGTTGAACTGGTAGAGGCCAACGTAATTCGGCGCCAGGCCGGCATATTTTACCGTGGCCGGCGTGCCGTCGAAAGAGATCTGAAAAGAGCCGGTCGGCAGCGTGTTGTTGCTGCCCTGCGCGACCTGTCCGGCGGGCAGGTTCGTCGTTACCGGGCCAAAGCCGATGCCGAACAGAATGATCGTGTCTCCCGGTTGGGCGCGCTGGCTGGTGATGCCGGCAACCGCGCCCGGCGGCAGAACATAGGTTGCGAAGTCCGGAAACAGCGCGCCCAGATATTGGTTTCCGCCGATCAGGAGCTGTGTCGGAGCGAAAAGGCCGGGCGCGGTGGCGCTGATGGTTATCGACTGCGGCGCGCTGACATTCGATCCCGAAGTGATCACCACCGGCTGCGTGCCCGCCGCAACCGTGGAAGGCACCTGCACGTTTACCTGGCCGGCACTGATGTAATCGACGTAGGCAAGCTTGCCGCCTACTGTCACCGACGTGCCATCCAGCGACGTGGGCGCCGTAAGGCCGGTGAAATCGCTGGCAATCCATCCCCGCGAATCGGTAGCCATTTTCGAGCCGTAGATCTCGATCCACGAACCCGGCGCTGGCGATGCCAGATCGCCAAATTCGTAGGCGCTGGTCACGCCCCCCGAGCCGATTGACGGCAGGCTGGAAGCGTTCGAAACCGTGAGCTCCCGTATCACCTCGTCCTGCGAATCGGCGATGTAAACGTTGCCGGTCGATTTATCCGCGAATACGCCCTGCGGAAAGTTGAACGAGGCGATGGTGGCGGCTACGCCGCTGCCCGAGTAACCAATGGCTCCGGTGCCGGCGACGGTGACCACCATGCCGTTGGGCAGGATCTTGCGAATGCGGGAGTTGTTTTTATCGGCGACGTAAATGCTTCCCGAGGCATCGATGGAGATGCCCGCCGGGCTGGAGAATTCGGCTTGCAGCGCCGGCCCGTCGTTAAAGCCCGCGGTGCCGTCGCCGGCAATGGTATTGATGATGCCATCGGGCGTCACTACACGGATGCGGTTGTTTTCGGAATCGCTGATGTAAACGTCCCCTTGGGCATCCACCGCCACCGAGTAGGGCTTGTTCATTTTGGCCTTCGTGGCCGGGCCGCCATCGCCCTCGAACAGGGGATAGCTGCATTGCCCGGCGAAAGTATTAATGTTCTTGTCCGGGGTCACGATGCGGATGCAATTGTTGTTGGTGTCGGCGATATACATGTTGCCGGCGGCATCGAAGGCCACGCCGCTCGGGTAGGAAAGGCTGGCGTCAATGGCCGCGAGGCCGTCGCCACTGTAAGCAGAATAATTATCCCCCGCCACCGTGGAAATGATGCCGCTTGTATTCACCATGCGGATCACTTGGTTTTGGCTGTCTGCTATATACATGTTGCCCGTGCTGTCGAAGGCAATTCCATTGGGCAGGGCGAGCGAAGCTAGAAGGGCCTTGCCGCCATCTCCAGCGTAGACTTCGGCCGTGCTGGAGCCTGCCACGGTGTTGATAATGCCGCCCGGCGCAATCATGCGAATGCGGTCGTTGTCCTTGTCCACGATGTAGATGTTGTGGTTCGAATCCACCCAAATGCCCGTCGGAGCGTCGAGTTCGGCAGTGAGGGCCTGCTCGCCATCCCCGGTGAAGCCCGCCACGGGGGCCGTGCTGGGCGGCGTGGGCAATGTGCCGGCGATAAGGGAAATGTTGTAGGTCTGGGCATAGGCAAAAGCGGGTAGTAGGATGGCCCAGCCCGCGACACAAATGCGGACTGCGCTATTCCGGCGGCCGCTTCGACCTTCTGGCCAGTTGCGATTGCGAGACACGATTATCTTGGTTTCCTTTCGTTCCCCGGTCCCCTGTAAGCAAACACCCTTAGCCTCTTATAACACTAAGAAGGGCTCGCAGAACGGACCGGTGGCGCAGGGCAGGGTACAATTTCGACGCACCGGGCGCCGATTGGGTTGCATCCCATCAGCCGATACCCAGCTCATCGATACGCTCCACGGGCCTGCCGCAGGTTCGGCAAAGGAGCGCGCCGCAGTCGCCGCATGCCAGGGGATCGGGCACCGGCTGAGCGCAATTCGGGCAGTAAAACTCGGCGGCGGGGGGCTCGGCATCGGACATGTTGCCATTATCCCGCGCCGCGGCGCCCCGAAGGGTCTTAACTTTAACGGTCTTATCTGCGTTCATCTGTGTTCATGTGTGGCCGAGGTTCTGTAGCTTCGCTACTCCCCGCCGCCGATGTGCCGCACCACGGCTTCGGTGAATTCGGCAGTCCCGGCGTGGCCGCCGACGTCGCCGGTGAGATGCCGGCTCTCCGCGTAAACTCTGGCGACAGCACTCTTGAGTCGCCTGGCGGCGTCGCGCTCTCCAATATGGGCCAGCATCAAGGCGGCGGATTGCATCAGAGCCGTGGGATTAGCCAGGCCTTTGCCGGCGATATCGGGAGCCGTGCCGTGGACGGCCTCGAAGATGGCGTGGTGGTCGCCCATATTGGCGCCTGGCACTATGCCGAGACCGCCGACCAGGCCGGCCGCGAGATCCGAGACAATGTCGCCATAGAGATTCGGCAGCACCAGCACGTCAAAAGTCTCCGGGCGCATCACGAGCTGCATGCAGGCGTTGTCTACGATCAGCTCGTTGTACGCGATTTCCGGGAACTCCGCGGCGGTCTGGCGGCAACATTTCAAAAACAGGCCGTCGCTCAGCTTCATGATATTGGCCTTGTGAATGGCGGTAACTTTTTTGCGCGCTTCACGGCGGGCGAACTGGAAAGCGGCGCGCGCAATCCGCGAAGAGGCGTTTTCGGTGATGATCTTGAGGCTCTCCACCACGCCCGGAATCACTTCGTGCTCCAGACCGGCGTAAAGGTCCTCGGTGTTCTCGCGGAAAATGGCCATGTCGAGCGCGAGATCGTCGAAGCGGGTCTTGAGGCCGGGCAGTGTGACTACCGGGCGGAAGTTCACATAGAGCCCCAGTTTCTTGCGCAGGGCCACGTTGATGCTCTGGTGGCCGCCGCCCACCGGCGTGGTGGTGGGACCCTTCAGCCCGACACGCGTCATTTCGAGCGACGCGAAGACTTCGTCGGGCAGCAACTGGCCTTGCTCAGCGAGCGCCCGCGCCCCGGCATCGACGCGCTCCCATTCAATGTTGGCGCCGGCCGCTTCCACCGCGCGCGCGGTCGCATCGGCCACTTCGGGGCCTATGCCATCGCCCGGAATCAGCGTCACCTGATGAGGCATCATCGCTATTATAAGGTTGAGGCGGAAGCGTGATTCCAGACTGGTCCGGCGAGCGGCAGCAGATGGTGGAAAAGCAACTGCGGCGGCGTGGCCTCCACGACGCGCGCGTACTCCGGGCGATGGGAGCGATTCCGCGCGAGGAGTTCGTGCCGCTGGAATGCCGGGTAGCGGCGTATGGCGACGCGCCGGTGATGATCGGCTACGGACAAACCATTTCGCAGCCTTACATGACCGCGTTGATGGCGGAAGCGCTGGAGTTGGACGGGACGGAGACAGTGCTTGAGGTGGGCGCCGGCTGCGGCTACGCGGCGGCCGTGTTGGGAGCGCTGGTCGAGCGCGTGATTTCGCTGGAGATTATTCCGGAGCTGGCCGAAATGGCGCGCCAGAACCTGCGGCGCATGGGCCGCGACGGCAACATCGAGGTGATTACGGCCGATGGATCGCTGGGATATGCGCCGCTGGCGCCGTACGACGCGATTTCGGTGGCGGCGGGCGCACCCGACGTGCCGGCCGCGCTGCTCGGCCAACTGCGGGACCCGGGTCGGCTGGTAATTCCGGTCGGCGAGTTCGAAGACCAGGAACTGCGCGTGGTGCGCCTGTCGGCAGGCCATACCGACTACCGGGTGGCGACGCTGTGCCGTTTCGTACCATTGCGCGGCGGCGAGGGATGGGCGTGAATGTTCGGTGGGGCAGGATGTCATCCTGCGCAGCGATTGCTAATCTCCGGCCACCCCTCCCTAACGGTCGCGGCTTCGAACGTCATCGGAGCCGCGACCGTCAGGGAGCGGTCAGTCGCCAGCATTACGGGGAGCCTTAAATGCGCCTGAGAACCGCACACGACCGCCTCAAAGTCGAGCACAGCATCATCGATGGCGTGCGCGCGGTGCTCGAAGAACTGCTGCGGGCCAACCCGGAAATCCGCTCCGTGATTCCCGGCGTAATCCGGCCCGTGCGCGATGCCAAGGGCAAAGTGCGCGTGCGGGTGACGGTGCCGACGCAGAACGGATGGAAAGCAATCGCGCTGAGCGCGGGCGCGCGGCAGGAGCTGTTCGTGAGCTGCGCTTGGGAAAAAGAAGCCGTCGAAGAAGCGTTCCGCAAAGCGGGCGCCGTGGTCGAATAGCGGCGCGCCAACCGGCGGCTTACTTCAATTTGCCGGTGGCAGGCGGGCGCCGAGGGCGCTGCTTGGCGGAAATCGACTTGATGACGATCTTTCCGTGCCCGGAGATCTCGGCTAGCCCTCGGCGCGCAGCCTCCGCATCCATGAGTCGCACGACTTGCGGGTCCTCTAGGAGACCGATCGGATCGAGCTTAATATGACGAGCCTGCTTACCTCCGCCCTTCAGCCGCCCATGTGGATCGGGTAGCGTCGCGCCTTGCAGAAAAAACAGGCTTACCCACTTCGGGAAAACCGCCAGAGAGAACACCGCCTCGGAGGTTCTCTCGTTAGGCGCGAAGCCGATAGCGAGCGCATTGTAGTTGTCGTAGACCAGCACCGTTGCGCCGGGAAATTTGCGGCGCATCCAGGCGAACGCTGAGCGCGCTGGCGCGGCCACTTCCGGTGCGAATTTGTCGATAAACGAATCGAGTTGCTGCTTGGATGTCATGCCGGCCGCCGTGAAGAAGAGTGTATCGCGCGCGGAATCACTGCACTAACTCCCGTAGTAGCGAGCGCTGCCTCTCCCCGATCGCCTGCCAGTCGAAGTTACGCTTGGCGTGCCAGAAGGCGGCATCGGCGATTTGCGCGCGCCGGGCAGGGTCGGCGATGAGAGTGGCCACGGCTGCGGCGAATGACTCGGGCTTGTCGGCAACCCAGACGCTGTGGCGATCCAGCAGGCCCAGGCCGGCGCATCCTGAAGTCGTAGAGATCACCGCGCGCTGCATGGCCATGGCTTCGAGGACTTTCACGTTGGTGCCGGCGGAGACGGTGGTGGGCACGATCACCAGGTTGGTCTCGCAATAGAGCGGCCGGACATCGGCGACGAATCCGAGCAGATGGATGCGCGGGTCTGCGGCGGGCTCGGGCGTCTCGGCGAAGGCGCGCCAATAGGTGAGGTGATCGGGACCACAGACCACGGTCAGATCCATCTGCGGGAACTTGTCGCGCAGCAAAGGCCACACACGCTCGGTGAAAAAACGGTAGGCAACGACGTTGGGAAAGTGGCGGAAAGAGCCGATGAACAGCAGGCGCTCGCCGGGCGTTTCGGGCGCCGGTTCAAAGCGGGCAAAATCGACTCCGTTTTCGATCACCGCGGTCGCCGCCTTGGGACCGAGCATCTCCGCATCCTTGGGCGACATGGTGACCACGCGGCGCGCGGCGCGCACGGCGCGGGTTTCGAAACGGCGCCAGCGAAACCAGTCCCACCAGGCGGCGAGGGAACGCTGGCGGCGCGCGATTTGGGCAAACAGATCGAAGGTAACATCGTGCTCCACCAGGACGTCGCCGGAGTATTCGGCGAGCTGGGTGTATTCGATCTGCAAGGCTTCGAAACCGAAGGCGGCACGCTCGCGCGCGATGGCGTTCCGCATGGCGGGCGAACGGAACTCGTGCACCTCCGGCGGCAGCAGGGTCGACCAGCGCGGCTCGCGGTAGCGCGGCTTGGTGACCAGCACCACGCGCGCGCAGAATTCGAGCACCAGGGCGGCCGGCGGCTCGGCATCGTCATCGGTGAAGGCGAATAGCTCGACATCGAATTCGCGCGCGGCCTCGCGCAGCAGGTGGAAGATGCGCACCGCCCCACCGTGAGCCAGCGGATAGGGAAAATATGGGGAGAGCACGGCGACGCGCCGGCGTGCCGGCGAGCAAGGCCGGCCCTCGAGTACGCGATCGCCGACCGGCGTTACCGTCCGTTCGCGCTTGGGCCAGGGCCACCACCAGGGGCGCAGGTAAATGCGGTCGAGCGGCACGCCACGCCAGAACAAAAAGGACGCCAGGCTGGGCCGCAGGTGGTGGCGTTCCAGCCGCGAATTGTAAGCCAGAATCTTGTGCGGCGCCAGCCAATACGCCGCGCGGCGCAGTGCGTTCGGCTGACGCGTCAGCATCACCGGGGCGAGCCCGATGCGATAGCCCCGCAACTCGCGCCGCAATTCGGGCCAGTTGGATTCGGTGGCCACAAAGTGACGCCGGTCCGGCACCAGCGCACGCACTTCTTCCGCCATGCGGCCGCAGAGCCCGGCATCGCCGCTCGAAAACGTAACCACGACAGCTTCGGTGTCCTTGCCGAGCAGAGAGAAGAGCCAGCGCTTGAGCCGCTGCTTCATGCGTCAGACCTTTTCACTCGACCGACCTCGTGCTCCATAGCACCGCCGCAGCCGCCAACGGCATGAAGGCAGCGATGGTGGTGACCGGCGAGTAGCCGTATAGATCGATAAGCCGGCCGAATGCCGGCGAGACCACGGCCTGCACGGCGCCATAGGAAGCTACCAGGCAGGAAACCGCGAAGGCGGCGTGAGCGCCGGAGAATACATCGAGCGGCAGAGTGTACATGTTGACGCTGAAGGCTGCCACGGCGAAGATGCTGAGCGAAATTCCGGCCGCGGCCCAAGCGGCGGTAGGCGCAGCAGGAACGGCAGCGGTAACCAGCGCGACCACACTAGCCAGCAGGCACACGCGAAAGCGTCCGCGCGCCGGAGGCGTGCCGCGGCGAATGAACCGCAAGGATAGCCAACCGCCGGCGAATCCGCCCAGCGTTGCGGCGAGCGGCGGAATCCACGCATACCAGGCCGCTTGGGCGAGGGTCAGGCGATCGACATCCACAAGATAAAGCGTAGTCCAATTGGTCCAGAGCGAATAGCCGATCATGCTCAGAGCATTGGCGAGGACGAAGGCCCACAGCCGGCGGTCGCGCAGCAGGTTGGCAACCTCGGCAGCTTCAGCTTTGGGAGGCGGCGCGGGGCCGCCGCGGCGCGCTGCCCAATTCCAGATGGGGATCCACATCAGGCCCAGCGCGCCGGTGGCGACGAAGGCAGCGCGCCAGCCGGCCGCGAGCGCAATCCAGGTTGCCACGGGCGGTGCCAGCACCATCCCCAGGCTGACGCCGGCTTGGTTGAGGGCGTTGCCGAGGGCGCGCTCGGCCGGTTGCAAGTATTGGCGAATGGCCTTGCCGGCTGCGGGTATGCCCGCCGCTTCGCCGATACCGAGCGTCGCCCGGCAGCCCAGCAGTCCGGTGAATCCATGCGTCAAGCCGGTGGCGATTCCGGCGCACGACCATAGGCCGACGGCCAAATTGATGACGCGGTTCAGGCCGGCGCGATCGATCAGCATTCCGGCCAGAGGCGCGCTGGCGGCATAGGTGATCGAAAACGCGGCGAGGATCAGTCCGTAGTCCGCGTTCGACAGATGGAATTCGGCGCGCACCAGCGGCGCCAGCGTGGCCAGCGACTGGCGGTCCAGGTAGTTGATGGCGGAGGAGAGCAGGAAGACACCCAGCAGCAGCCATCCGGCGGGCGCCGCGTCACGCGAATCGCTCACTGGAATTCGATGGTGGCCACTTCGCCGGCAGTGCCCAGCCGGACATTGGGCTTGGGAAAGTACTCGATGGACACCGGGCGCGGCATCTGCCGGCCGCAGCCCAGAGTCTGCGCGCCGGCTCCCAGGATCGCTACCTTGGCGGAATCGGCAACCAGCAGTTTGACTGTTTTGTGCGCGTCGCTTTCCACCACCACGCGCACCTGCGACCCGAGGCAGTCCACTTGTTTCAACATGCCTTCGACTTTGCCGCCGGGTTTGGGTCCATTCCACCACGGCACCGGCTTTTGAGCCGACTTGGCGGAGCCATCGCTATACTTGGCTTCGAGTGCATGCACGTTGGCCAGCGCCTGCTGCTTGAGTCGAGCCAGTTCGCGGGCGTCCTCATCGGCCTGGCTCTGCTTCTGGGCGGCCTCATAGTCCAGTCGCTGCTGCTCGATGGCCACGCGCGCCTGGCGCATGCGCTCGCGTTCGGCGGGGTCGGTGGCGGCCTGCTCTCCCGCACTCCACGCTTTGGCGGCGTCCCCATAGTTGTGGACGGCCAGATAGCACTCAGCCAGCGCCTTCCAGTACGCCGCATTGCGCGGGTTGCGCTCGGCGGCGGCCCTCCAGTGCATGGCGCGTTTAGCGGGATCGGTATCGCGCGCGGCCAGCAACGCGAATGGTTCGTCGAGCTTGGGATTGATTTGGGCGGCGCGCAGCAGTGCCTGCGCCGCTTTGGCGTTGTCCGCTTCGAGTTTGGCGTACTCGATGTAGCAGCGCGCGCTGCGGCTGCCGGCAGCCATCGCAGCCGAGAAATGGCGGCGTGCCTCGTCCCCGCGGTGAGCGCTCAGGGCCAGCAATCCCAGGCCTTCCTCGGCTTCGGCGACTTTCACGTTGGCGTGCAGCAGCGCCTCATACTCGGCGGCGGATGAATCGCCGGCCAAAAGATCCGCGCGCGCCAGGCGGGCGTCGGAGTCGGAGACAGGCCGCTCGACGAAATCCTTGGCCGCCATCGGCAGACTGGAAATAGTGCCCGGCTGAAAATTGCCGGCCTCGAAATGCCGCCGGACCAGCGCATCGATTTCGGCGGCGGATTTGCCGTAGGCGTTGTGGTAAGCATCATCTTCATCCACGCCCTTGCGCAGATTGTACAGCAGCACTTTGATGCGGCCGAAATATTCCGGGGAAGTGACCAGCAGGTGGATGCGGGCCCAATCGAGATCCGGCTGAGGCGGCGGCGTGCCCACGATGATCTGAATACGTTTGACGTCGAAGGTGGAAAAGAACTCGGTCAGGCCGCGCTCGAAAGCCGGCGGCATTTGCGCCGTGTTGGCCGCCAGAAACAGACGAGTCAGCTCGCTCCAAACGGCCGGTGAAATCGCCGCCTTGTCCTCCAGCACAATAGCGTAGCGGTCGCGCCCCTGGATGATGGACTCATTCGTGGCCCAGCCGCGGGCGTTCTTGAAAAGCAGGATGCGCACGGGTTCGGGCGTCTGAAGGTCCTTGTCCCCCAACACTTCGCCCAGTGCATGCCGATACTCTTCGAAGCGAACCAGGGTCTCGCGGCCGTGGTCTCCGGCGTCGGTGAACACCTCAAACGGACCGGATGTGAATTTGATCCAGTGACCCTCGGCGGCAAAAAGGCAAGGGAGCAGGAAGAAGAGAGCCAGCCGCCGCATAGCTCTTTCATTATCCCGCGAGACCGATTGGGCCGCGGGATCGGGCATCTCGAAACGGACTGCGATGGAAAGTGCTATCGCCCGGGCGCGCCGCTCCCCGGCGGCGGTGTGCGAGGTTCAGCGGACCCGCAACCCCGGGCCCACGCCAATCACTTCGCGTTCTTGCAGGCCTCGCTGAGGGACGTCTTTTCTTTCTGTGCCTTGAAACACTTCCCGGTCGCATTCAGATTCGGGTCCTTTTTCATGTCAGCCATGGGCCCGATCTTGGCGTGGCATACGGTGCATGCCTTTTGTCCAGTCGCCTTCATATAGGCTGGAGTGCCATAGCTGGGTACGGTGGTCATAACCAGACCCGCTAAAACGATCGCGGCCGGGACTGCCAGTTTCAACACGCGCATGATATGTCTCTCCTTTAGGAATCATTTGATCGAACCCGGAAAACCAGCATCCCGAGGTCCGAATATCCTCACATACTATAACCTGAATGTGGTTAAAAACAACGATATTTTACATTAAAAACTCCGAGCACTGGGGGAAATCGCCCAATCAGAGGTTGGCATTTGGTTCCAGGCTCCGCCAGAGATACCAGCTTGCCACGGTGCAGAAAGGGCGCCACCGCTCGGCCATCAGCTCGATTTCGCCGGCTTGCGGCAGCGCCTCAAGACCGTATGCCTTGCGGATGGCGTTGCGGATGCCCAAATCGCCGGTTGGCAACACATCATGCCGGCGCAGGGCAAAAATCAGAAACATGTGCGCGGTCCAGACGCCGATCCCTTTCACCGCGGTCAACCGAGCCATCACTTCCTCGTCCGGCAATTCGAGGAGCTCTTCAAAGCGCACCCGGCCGTCGCGCGTGTGGCGCGCTAAATCCCTGATGTACTCGGTCTTTTGACCCGAAAGCCCCACTGCCCGCATCCGCGCAGGGCGCAGCTTGAGGATGTTTTCCGGAGTGATTTTGCCTCCCGCGGCGAGCGCCAGGCGGCCGAAAATCACACTCGCGACGCGCCCACTCAACTGCTGGTAAACGATGGATTTAACCAGCGTCTCAAAACCCGGGTCGCGGAATTCGATACGATAGTCTCCAACCCGGTCGATGATGCCGGCCAGCACGGGGTCCGACCTGCGAAGGTGATGAATGGCATTCTTCATAATGAAACACTCGGGGACCGAGAGACGTCACCACTATTGTACCGGCATGCGAATCCTCTTTTGTTCGATCTTGGCTGGCGCCCTGTGCGCGCAGACACCGCCGCAGAATCCTCCGGCCGCCGACGAGACGCCCACCACCATTCAGGTGGACGTCAACGTGGTCAGCGTGCTTGCCAGCGTGCGCGACAAGCGGGGCGGCCTGGTGGCCAACCTGGAGAAGAACGACTTCACCGTCTTCGAAGACGGCAAGCAACAGGAAATCAAGTACTTCTCGCGCGAGACCGATCTCCCGCTGACGATCGGCCTGTTGATCGACGTCAGCGGCAGCCAGCGCAACCTGATCGATATCGAGCGCACTGCCGCCTCCCAGTTTTTCAGCCAGGTGATACGCCAAAAGGACGAAGCGTTCCTCATCAGTTTCGGTGAGGAGGTCGAACTGCTTCAGGATTACACCGGCTCCGCCCGCATGCTCAGCCGGGCGATGAACGGACTGCGGGTGAGCTCCGGCGTAGGCGGCTTCGGTCCCGGCCCCGTGCCTACAGCGGGCGACCCGCGCGGCACGGTTCTCTATGACGCGGTGTTTCTGGCCGCCGACGAAAAGCTGCGAACTGAGGTGGGCCGCAAAGTGATCGTGCTCATCACCGACGGCGTGGATGAGGGCAGCCGCAAATCGATCGACGCCGCCATCGAGGCCGCTCAGAAGGCAGATGCGGTCATCTATAGCATCGATTATTCCGATCCCAGCGCTTATGGCTACGGTCCCTTCGGATTCGGCGGCGGCGCCGGCGAGGGCTATTTGCGTAAGATGTCCGATGCCACCGGCGGCCACGTCTACAAAGTGGGCCGCAACCACCCGCTCAACGAAGTGTTCCAGGAGTTGCAGGAAGAGATGCGCAGCCAGTACTCGATCGGGTACTTGTCCACCAACGAAAAGCGGGACGGCACCTATCGCAAACTGGACGTCCGCATGGCGGACAAGAACCTGAAAGCCCAGGTGCGCAAAGGCTATTACGCTATGAAACCGGACGACCGGTAAAGCTCGTAGCGAACTACGCCCGAATCCGCTGGGCAAACCACTCGAAGGTGGATTCCAGTGTGGCGCTTCCATCCGCGCCGAGTACCTGAACGCGTACTTCGATGCTGGCACGCCCCCTGCGGGTGACCGCCTCCAGGAAGCGTTCCGCCTCCCCGGGGAGGAGCGGCCGCCTGCGCGGTCAACTCGCCCGAAGCCGGCCGGCGAAATCTTAGGTCGGCGTGGCGGACCACCGCCACATAGTCGGCCGCCGCATCGCCGAAGCGGTCGAGCAGCCATTGCCCGCTGGCCGCCTCGGCAAGCGCAAACTGCGCGCCGGCGTGGACTGTCCCTAAGTGGTTGTGGTACTTCGGGTCCGCCGGCAGCTCCAGGCCAACCTCGCCCGCCCGCAAGCCGAGAAACCGGTTGAAGGGAATCGTCGAGACATCCATGCCGCCAGACTAGCATGGGGAACGAGGCGGGAAAGAAAAACTCCCTCTATTGAGCCTGGCTCGCCGCGCCTCGCCGCTCCCGCTCGGCAAAGTACTCTTCCAGAACCTTCGCCATGGGCGGCATTGGCTCCAGACCCAGCCGCTCCATCTTGGCGTTGGATAGCGCCGAATACTGCGGCCGCCGCGCCGCCGTGCGATACTCGCGCTGGTTGGTGGCCAGCACCAGTGGATTCATGCCCGCCGCCTGAAAGATCAAGCGTGCGAATTGGAACCAACTGATAGGCGCTCCGCCCCCGATATGGAAAACCCCGCTGTGGCCACGCTCCACCAGATCGGCCGTGCGCGCCGCCAGCAGTGGTGCGAAGGTGGGCGATGCGACATGGTCTTGCACCACCCGGATCGGCTGTTGGGAGGAGGCGAGGCGCATCATCAGTTCCACGAAATTGCCGCGCGCTGTGTTCCGGCCGCCGGGACCGAACACACCCGAGGTACGGACGATTAGCGCCTTATCCAGGTAAGCCTGCGCGTAAAGTTCTCCGGTCAGCTTCGAGACCGCGTAAGCGCTCAGCGGGTGCGGGTGGTCGTCTTCGGCATAGGGGTGGTGCGCGAATCCGTCAAAAACATAGTCGGTCGAAAACTGTACCAGACGCGCATCTGCCTGGCGGCACGCCAGTGCCAGGTGCCGAACCGCCAGCGCGTTTACCTGAAATGCCGCCTCCGGCTCGCGCTCCGCCACATCCACCTGGTTGTAGGCGGCGCAGTTGAACACCAATTCCGCCTCATGTCCTGCCACCGCCCGTTCCACGGCCGCACCATCCGTAATGTCCACTTGTCCACGGTCGAAACCAGCCGTCACGCAGCCGCGCGCGCGCAGCTCGCGCACCAGTTCGACACCTAATTGACCGGCCGCGCCGAACACCACTGCTCGTTGCGTCACAAGAATAACCTCCGAATCGCGTCGTGAGCTTGCGGGCTTCCAGCTACTGCCAGCGGCGGGCGGATATCAGCGCAAGCATGGCCAGCACCATCGCTATCACCATCCCCAGGATGATGCGCTTGCGCGTGGGCGTGAGCCAATGGCCCGCAGAGTCCCGCCGGCCGAGCACCGAATCGAGCAGCCGCCGCTGCGCCGGAACCGGCAAGGCGCGCATCGCCTTGGTGATTTCGCGCCTCCCGCGCTGGTCGGCAATCAGGATGGTCGCGGAATTGCCTCCATTGGTCGACTCGATCAGCCGGCTCCGCAGCGAGGCGGGCACTTCTTCCACCGACCGGTACACCAGGTCTGCGCCGCCCGCCGAGATCAGTACGGTCGAGGTCTGATACATCCCTTTCGCCGCCGGATTGGGAGCCCCGCAATAAGGGCACTTCACATCCTCCTCGGCCAGAGCCTTGCGGCATTGCTTGCACCTCATCACGCCACCACCTTCGGCGCCCGCGTTTTGGCCGATACTTCACCTACATTCTCCATCACCACCTGGATAAATCCCAGCGCCGCTTTCGAGAGCGCCTTGTCCCGCCGGTAGATCAGGCCCAGGCGCCGCACCATCGGCTCAGGAGCCAGCGCGATGGCTTGTAATTTGCCGGCCTTCACTTCTTCCCGGCAGTTGGAAGCCGCCAGGAAGCTCACTCCCAGCCCCGCCACCACGAAGCGCTTCATCATCTCCGTCGAATCCAGCTCCATCGAAATGCGGAGCTGCTCTTCCACCGGTTCCAGCCAAAGGTTGAGCCGCGTGCGCGTCTTTCCCTGCTTGGGCAGCAACAGGTAAAATTCCGCGACGTCGCGCGCTTCCACCGTCTTCCTTCCCGCCAACGGGTGCCCCGCAGGGATGATCGCGCAGATCTCGTCGTGGTGAATATCCACCACCTGCAGCCGCTTCTCGTCGACCGGAAGCTGCGTCAGTCCGAAATCGGCCGAGTTTTCCGCTACGGCCTCCACTACGCGCGGGGCGTAAGAACGGTCCACCTGCAATTGGACGGCGGGGAACAACTGCCGGTAAACCGAAAAAACCGTCGGCAGAATGTAGATGCAGGTGGCCTCATTGGCCGCAATCACGAGTTCCCCGCGCGGATTGGTCTCGAGCTCCGCGATGGCGTCTTGTGCGCGGCGCCGCAACTCCAGCATCTGTTCGGCGTGCCCGGCGAAAATGCGGCCCGCCGTAGTGAGCGAAATGCGGCTGCCAAAACGCTCGAACAGGTCCGCCCGCAGCTCCTGCTCCAGTTGCCGCACCTGTGCGCTGATCGCCGGCTGCGTGCGGTAACACGTCTGCGCCGCCTTGGAGAAACTCTTTAGCCTGACGATCTCCAAAAAAGTATGAAGCTGATCGAAATCCATAGGCGTCCGCTTCGCGGCCCGGCACGGCGAACCATCGCAGCCCGGTGCGGTGGTCTCCACTCAAAATTCTGGATGGGCGGGATAGAAATTATCAATTTCCTCCCGCGCACCCGGGTTTGGTAAGTATTGTAGCAAAGGCCTCGGAGGAGGTGCGGCTTTAGCCTTTGGAATCGTGACCTTCGCAGCCGCCCGACATCGGGACGGTTTTCCGTGCCGTCACCCGCGGCCAGCCATAAACACTCGAAAGCCCGGCCATCCTGGGGGAGGCCGGGCTTTGCAATCCCGGGTCTTTCCTGCCACGCTCGACCATCGACATTCTAAACACCTCACTCGAAAAGGCGGCGTTCTGCGTCACGATTGAGCTCGCAAACGCGCGCAACGGAACTTGTTACGCAATTTGACACTTGTCTGAGTGGGATGATAAGTGTTGATGCTTCACAGGAGATCTAATGGCTGACGAGCAGAAGCCTGGGGGCTCGGAGGCGCCTTCTCCGCCCGCTGGAGAAGGCCCAAAACCGCCCGCCAAGCCGGCCGCCGACGCCGCCAAAGCCGCGCCGCCTAAACCCGCCGCCACGCCCAAGCCGCCCGCTACCATGGCCGCCACCCCTTGGGACAGCGACCTCGCTCGCGCGCTGAAAGAGCACTTCGCCGATCAGGTCCTGGCAACCTCAACCTATCTTGGGCAGGATTTTGTGGCCACCAGGCCGGCAGCCGCCGTGCCTGTGCTCGAATACCTGAAGCTGGAGGCCGACTTCGATTACCTGGTGGACATCACGGCAGTAGATTGGCCGAAACGTGCAGAACGGTTCGACCTGGTCTACATCGTTTACAGCTTCCTGCACAACCAGCGGGTTCGCATCAAGACCCAAATCGCGGATGGATTTGAGCCGCGCACCGCGGTCAGCGTTCACCTGACGGCCAACTGGCTGGAGCGCGAAGTCTTCGACATGTTCGGGATCCGCTTCGCCGGCCATCCCGACCTGCGGCGCATTTTGATGCCGGAAGACTGGCAGGGCTATCCTCTGCGCAAAGACTACGGCATCCTGCAGCAGGATGTACGCTGGGTGCAGGAGAACCTGGAGATCGAAAGCGGCCAGTAGCCACATGCCGGACACCTTCCTGGATTCGACCGAATTAGTGCTCAACATGGGGCCGCAGCACCCGTCAACCCACGGCGTGCTGCGCGTGATCCTCAAACTGGATGGAGAAAAGGTCCTGGGCACGGATTGCGTGATCGGCTATTTGCACCGCGGCGTCGAGAAGATCGCCGAAAACCGAACCTACGCCCAATTCAACCCCTACGTCGACCGCATGGATTATGTGGCGGCCGTCTCCAACGGGCTGGGCTATTGCCTGGCGGTGGAAAAGCTGCTGAATGTGGAAGCGCCGCCACGCGCCAAAGCGGTGCGGGTGATTCTCACTGAGCTGAACCGGATCGCCAGCCACCTGCTCTGGCTGGGCACCCACGCGCTCGATATCGGCGCCATTACACCGGTGTTTTACTGCTTCCGCGAGCGGGAAGAAGCGCTCAAGATTTTCGAGCAGTATTGCGGCGCGCGGCTCACCACGCACGCCTTCCGCATCGGCGGCCTGCAATACGAAACTTACCAAGGCTTCGAACGGGATGTAAAAGAATTCTGCACCATGTTCCTGCCGAAGGTGGACGAGTACGAAGAGTTGCTCACCAACAACCGCATCTGGGTGGGCCGGCTCAAGGGCGTCGGCATCCTCAGCGGAGACGAGTGCAAAGAATACGGCGTCACCGGGCCGGTGCTGCGCTCTGCGGGGGTGAAATGGGACCTGCGCAAAGCGCAGCCGTACTCGGGCTATGAACAATATGATTTCGAGATTCCCACCCGGGAAAACGGCGACACCTACGACCGGTACATCGTGCGCATGCAGGAAATGCGGCAATCGGTGCGCATCATGGAGCAGGCGGTGGAATCGATTCCCGCAGGTCCCATCATGGGGAAAGTGGGCAAGGTGATTAAGCCGCCGGTGGGCGAGGCGTATGTTTCCATCGAAGCGCCCAAGGGAGAACTGGGATATTACGTGGTGAGCGACGGCTCCACGCAGCCCTACCGGATTCGCGTGCGCCCGCCTTCCTACATCAACCTGCAGGCGCTGGATAAGATGGTGCGCGGCGCGCTGGTGGCGGACGTGGTAGCCGTGATCGGCACCTTGGATATCGTATTGGGCGAGGTGGACAGGTGAGGCCACTGGTGGGGCAGGTTTCAACCTGCCAACGCCCGCGTGCGGGCGCATGTCTACGCGCCTCTGCGGAGACGTATTCGGTTCGGTTGGCAGGCGGAAGCGCCTGCCCCACAAGGTTTGGACAGGTGAGCGAAGCGCGCTGGTGAAAGAATACTTGCAGCGGATGAACGCACAGATGAACCCAGATAAGCATTTTGTCTCCTATCCGCGTTCATCTGTGTTTATCTGTGGCTGTGATTCTTTTGTGGCTTTTCAACCAGGGTTGACGCCTGTAGGGGCTGGACACGTCCGGCCGGCTAGGTTGTGCATATGATCGGGCTTTTAAAGAAGATCTTTTTGGTGGACCTGTTTCAGGGACTGTGGGTTACGTTCCGGAACCAGAATCCAAAATACATCTATACCGAACAGTACCCGGCCCAGCGGCCCAAGGTGGCCGAGCGGTACCGCGGCGCGCCGCGGCTGAACGTCAATCCGGACAACGGCGAAACGCTGTGCATCTCCTGCAATCTGTGCGCACTGGCATGCCCCGAAAACCTGATCGTGGTGACCAGCGAGCGCAATGAGCAGACCAAGCGCAAGGATCTCACCGAGTTCACCTACGACCTTTCCCGCTGCATGTTCTGCGGCCTGTGCGAAGACGCGTGCCCAGTGGACGCATTGGAGCTGACGCAGGATTTCGAGCTGGCCAGCTACACGCGCGACGGCATGATCTGGGACCGCCAGATGCTCGAGGAAGGCCCGCGGCCGACGCAATACAAATGTTAGATACGGTCCTGTTTTACAGTTTTGCGGTACTGGTGCTGGGAGGCGCCATCCTCACCATCACCCGGCGCAACGCGGTGCACAGCGCCATTTCGCTGATCGTTTCGCTGCTGGGCGTAGCCGGGCTGTACCTGCTGCAACAGGCGGAGTTTCTGTTCGCGGTGCAGATCGTGCTTTACGTGGGCGGCATCATGGTGCTGTTCCTGTTCGTCATCATGCTGGTCAATCTGGACGACGCCGCTCGCGAGCGCCAGTTCAACCGGCAATGGCTGGTGGCCCTGGCTGCGGTGGCGGCGGTTGGCGCGGAGCTCGGCTACTTTTTCCATCGCGGCGCGGCGGCCTTTCACATCGCGGAGACGGCGGCTGCTCTGCCGCCCGGCACCGGCAATACCGAGGCCCTCGCCGATTCGCTGTTCTCCGAATACCTGCTGCCGTTTGAGATCGCCTCGGTGCTGCTGCTGGTAGCGGTGGTGGGTTCGGTGATCATGGCCAAGAAGAGGATCTGAAGATGCATCCGGTGACCACGGTTCATTACCTGGCTTTGAGCGCGGCCCTGCTGCTCATCGGGACCATCGGCGTGCTCACACGCCGCAACATCGTCATCATCCTGATGTCCATCGAGCTGATTCTCAACGCGGTGAATATCAACCTGATCGCGTTTTCGCATGCCTGGCACAACATGGGCGGCCAGGTTTTTGCCATTTTCGTCATCACCGATGCGGTTGCCGAAGCGGCCGTCGGGCTGGGCATCCTGATCGCGCTGTTCCGCAACAAGGAAACCGTGCAAGCCGACGAAATCGATCTATTGAAGTGGTAGGAGATACGTGAATTTTCTCGACCTCATCTGGCTGATTCCGCTGTTCCCGCTGGCCGGGGCGGTGCTGATGCTGCTGATCGGCAAGCTTCTCGATCCGCAGCCGCCGTCCGACGTGGCTGTCGCCCCCGGCGTCGAGAGTGAGGCAGGCGATTCGTCTGCCAACTCCCACGGCCATCACCATCCGGGGCCCTTGCAGAATCTCATTCGCATCATCTGCCCCGGCACGGTGCTGGTCTCGTTCATTTTCTCCGTGGGCGCGGTTTGGCAGCTCGCGCAGCTTCCCAACCGGTTGCACCAGGTGATTCAATTCACCTGGATCGCCGCCATGCCCTTCCACATGGCCAACGGCCATCTGGCTACTTTCCAGGTGGATTGGGGGTTCCTGCTCGACCCGCTTAGCTCGGTGATGATTCTGGTGGTGACCGGCGTCGGCTTCCTGATTCACGTGTACGCCACCGGCTACATGGCGCACGACAACGGGTTTTACCGATTTTTCGGATATATGAACCTGTTCGTGTTTTTTATGTTGATGCTGGTGCTGGCGAACAACTACACGCTGCTGTTTGTCGGTTGGGAAGGCGTGGGGTTGTGCAGTTACCTGCTGATCGGGTTCTACTTCCACAAGAAATCCGCGGCCGACGCCGGCAAAAAAGCATTTGTGGTGAATCGCGTAGGTGACGCGGGATTCGTGCTCGGCATGCTGCTGATGCTTTCCGTCCTGGGCACGGTGCGGTTCACCGACGTCAACGCCGCCCTGCGCAGCGGGGTGTTCCCGGTGGAAGCCGGCTACGGCGTGCTGACGGCGATGGCGTTGCTGATGTTCTTCGGCGCCACCGGCAAATCGGCGCAGGTCCCCCTGTATGTCTGGCTGCCCGACGCCATGGAAGGTCCCACGCCGGTTTCGGCGCTGATCCATGCGGCCACCATGGTGACGGCGGGCGTATACATGGTGGCGCGGTCTTCGGCTCTCTATGAGCTGACGCCTGTGGCGGCCACGTGGGTTGCCGCGATTGGCGCGTTCACGGCGATTTTGGCCGCCACCATCGCGCTGGTACAGAACGATATCAAACGCGTGCTGGCTTACTCGACGGTCAGCCAGCTCGGCTACATGTTTCTGGCGCTCGGCGTGGGCGCGTATTGGGTGGCTATCTTCCACCTGTTCACGCACGCGTTCTTTAAGGCCCTGCTCTTCCTCGGTTCCGGCTCGGTGATCCACGCCATGGGCGGCGAACAGGACATGCGCTACATGGGCGCTTTGAAGAAGAAGATTCCGATCACCCACTGGATGATGCTGATAGCGTCGGTGGCCATCTCCGGCATCCCGGGTCTGGCCGGATTCTTTTCCAAGGACGAAATTCTGTGGCAGTCCTTCAGCAACCCCAAAGGCTCTGCGGTGCTCTGGATGGTGGGCCTGGTGACGGCGGCCATGACGGCGTTTTACATGTGGCGTCTGATGAGCATGACTTTCTATGGCCAGTCGCGAGTGAAGCCGGAAGTGGCCGCGCACGTACACGAGTCGCCGCCGGTGATGACGCTGCCGCTGATCGCCCTGGCGGCGGGCAGCGTGTTGGCGGGCTGGCTGGGCGTGCCCAAGCTGTGGACGATGTTCGGCGACTCTTTCCGCGCGTTTCCGCGCTGGCTGGAGCCGATGTTTGCGCTCGGCCCCGAAGGCACGCATCCGGCTTCTATCGAATGGTCGCTCATGGTCTTGTCTGTGGCCGTGGCCGCTGGCGGAATTTCGCTGGCCTATTACCTTTACGCCAAGCGTCCCGATATACCGGATCGCATGCTGGCGCGCTTCCGGCCGCTGCACACCGTGCTCTACCACAAATGGTACGTGGATGAGCTGTACGATTTCCTGTTCGTGAACGGCCTGGGCAAGGGCGGCGGCAGCGCCATGGCCGAGTTCGACCGCAAGATTGTGGATGGCGGCGTCAACGGCGCGGGTTGGCTGACGCGAGCCAGCGCGACGCTCTCCATGTGGTGGGACACCTGGATCGTCGATGGTGCGGTGCGTCTCACCTCGTTCTCCGTCAAGCTGCTTTCCTACCCGGTTTGCCTGATCGAGAGCGGCCGGGTACAGACTTACGCGCTGTTTGTGGTGGTTGGGGTGCTGGCGTTCCTGGGGTATTACGTCGCGAGGTAACCTATGGACCAGCACATCCTCAGCATCGTACTGCTTACTCCGCTGGCCGGCCTTGCGGTGTTACTCCTCCTGCCTGCTTCGAACAAAGGCCTCATCCGCATTTGGGCCAACGCCGTCATGCTCGCCGGCTTCCTGATCTCGCTGCCGCTGGTGTTCCGCTTTCACACCGGCGTGGCGGGATTCCAGTTCGAGGAGCGCTTCGATTGGATTCCCTCATTAGGCGCCCACTATCACCTCGGCATGGATGGCATCAGCCTGCTGCTGGTGATGCTCACCACCCTGATGGGCTTCATCGCCACGCTGTGTTCCTGGTCCGCGGTTCAGGACCGCGTCAAAGAATATTACGCCATGTTTCTGCTGCTGCAGACCGGCATGATCGGCGTTTTCATCTCGCTCGACTTCTTCCTGTTCTACGTTTTCTGGGAGCTGGTGCTGGTGCCGATGTACTTCATCATCGGCGTCTGGGGCGGTCCGCGCAAGCTCTACGCCGCCATCAAGTTCTTCCTGTATACACTGGCCGGCTCGGTGCTGATGCTGCTGGGCATCCTGACGCTCTACTTCCAGCACAACGCGCAATTCGGTTTCTACACCTTTGAAATCGCCGAACTCATGAAGCTCCACATGTCTCTCAACCTGCAGCAGTGGGTCTTCTGGGCGTTTTTCCTGGGGTTCGCCATCAAGGTGCCGATGTTCCCGTTCCACACCTGGCTGCCGGACGCGCACGTGGAAGCGCCCACCGCAGGCTCGGTGATTCTTGCCGCCGTGCTGCTGAAGATGGGGACTTACGGATTCCTGCGTTTTTCGCTGCCGCTGCTGCCCCAGGCATCCGTGGATCAAACCATCGTGCAGATTCTGGCGGTGCTCTCCATCATCGGCATCGTCTACGGGGCGCTGGTGAGCCTGATGCAGCAGGACTGGAAGAAGCTGGTGGCATATTCTTCGGTCAGCCATCTTGGTTTCTGTACGCTGGGAATTTTTTCGCTGAACCCGAACGGAATCGCCGGCAGCGTGTTGCAGCAGATCAACCATGGCATTTCGACGGGCATGCTCTTCCTCGTGATCGGCGTCATCTATGAGCGGCGGCACACGCGTGAGATCAAGGAATACGGCGGTCTGGCGCACGTGATGCCGCGCTTTGCGACCATCTTCGCCATCGCCATGTTCAGCTCGGCCGGGCTGCCGCTGCTCAACGGGTTCGTAGGCGAGTTCACCATTTTGCAGGGCGCGTTTGAAGCCAACCGCATCTGGGCGGCGTTCGCCGTTAGCGGCGTGATTCTCGGCGCGGCATACCTGTTGTGGCTCTACCAGCGCACCATGCTGGGCCAGATCACCAACGCCAAAAACCTGGGCCTCCGCGACCTTAACCTTCGTGAAGTCGCCCTGTTCCTGCCGCTGATCGGTTGGGCGATCTGGATCGGCGTTTATCCCAAGCCGTATTTCGACGTGCTGCGGCAACCCGTGACGGAAATTGTGGAACGCGTAAGGCCGGGGTACTTCGCGGCGGTACCGCAGACCATCGCCGGCAACCGCTCCCTGACGGTCGCAGCTCCGAATGAGGCCGACGTGTATCGGAGCCGCGACCGTAAGGGAGCGGTAGCCGACAAACCCAAGTCAGGCCAGTCTTCAGCGGCTCTGCCCGAAATCCTGGCGCGCAACGGAGGGACACGGTGAACCCGTTCGGCCAATTCTTCACTTCCACCGACTACCTCACCATCATTCCGGCCGTGCAACTGGCGCTGTTCGGTTGCGCCATTCTGCTCTTCGATGCCTTCCAGGATTTCCTCTTTGGCGGCCCGCAGCACCGGCGGCGGCTGGTGTTCGGCGTGCTCGCGGCGGAAATCTTCGCCGGCGCCGGCCTCGTGAAGCAGCAGATGCACCTGTTGCCCGACGGGCTGATTTCCGGCTTTGGCGGCTCGGTCACGGTGGATGGCTTCGCCATCTTCTTCAACTGGATCTTCATCGCCGCAGCGGTGATCGTCGCCATAGTGTCCTACAAATACCTGGAGATCGCCGGCGAGCACCACGGCGAATACTACAGCCTGCTCCTGTTCGCCCAGTGCGGGATGTATTTTTTGGCCAGCGGCACCGACCTGGTGACCCTGTTTATCGGCCTGGAGCTGATGGCGCTGAGTTTCTACGTGATGGTCGGCTTCCTGCGCACCGATAAGCGCTCCAATGAGGCGGCGATGAAATACCTGCTGCTCGGCGCTTTTTCGACTGGCATGCTGGTGTACGGTTTCTCGGTGCTGTACGGCCTGGCCGGATCCACCAAGCTGGCCGATATTGCGAACCGGCTTGCCGCGCTGCCCGCCTGGGACCCGATTGTGTTTCTGGCTATGTCCACTACCGCCGTGGGCTTGCTCTTCAAAATCTCCGCCGCCCCCTTCCATATGTGGGCGCCCGATGCGTATGAAGGTGCGCCCACCACTGTGACGGCGTATCTTTCGGTGGCGTCCAAAGCCGCTTCCATCGCCTTCCTGGTGCGCATTTTCATGGGCCCGCTGGCTGCGTCGCGCGCCGCTTGGGAACCGCTGCTGGCCGCCGTTGCGGTAGCCACACTCACCATCGGCAACCTGGCCGCCATCAACCAGACCAACATCAAGCGGCTGCTGGCCTACAGCTCCATTTCGCACGCCGGCTACATGCTGCTGGGCCTGGTCGCCGGCAATGAGACCGGCATCAACGGCATCGCGGTTTACGTAATGGTATACACCTTCATGAACCTGGGAGCGTTCCTGGTGCTGGTGGCGCTGCGGCGGCAGGGCATCGCCGGCGAGGACCTGGACGATATCGCCGGTCTGATGCACAAGAGCCCCGGCCACGCCGTGCTGATGCTGATCTTCCTGCTCTCGCTGGCCGGCATTCCGCCCACCGCCGGCTTCCTCGGCAAGTATTACATTTTCCTGGCGCTGATCCAGACCGGCCATTACGCGCTGGCCGTCATCGCTACGCTTTACGTGGCGGTGGCCATCTACTACTACTTCAAGATTGTGCGCAGCATGTTCACGCGCGAGGAGACCGAAAAGGCTCCGCTGGCCACCAGCCTCGGGCTGCGCGTGGCGTTGGGAGTCAGCGGTTTCCTCACCCTCGCGATCGGCATTTACCCGGAGCCATTCCTGCGGCTGGCGCAGACTTCGCTGATGCGGTAAAGACGATATGAGTACGGCAGAGAGAATCGATCTCACTGGCTGGCAACCGTTCCCCGATGGGGCGCCCCCTGGGTGCGGCTCTGACCAGGGATCGGAGCCGCGACCGTGAGGGAGTGGTCGGTATAGAGATTACGAAACGAGTGCTATGCAGGCAATCTTCTCCAACCCGTTGTTCATGCCGATCGTGGTAACGCTGGCCATCGTCGCGCTGGTTCCGCTGATCGCCGGCTACCTGACGCTGGTCGAGCGGAAAGTGCTGGCCGATTTCCAGGTGCGCCTCGGACCCATGCGCGTGGGACCGCACGGCCTCCTCCAACCCATCGCCGACGCCTTGAAGCTTTTGCTCAAGGAAGACATCATTCCCGCCGGCGCCGACCACGCCATCTTCTGGTTCGCTCCGGTGGTTTCCACCTTCACCGGGCTCACCGCCTTCGCTGTGCTGCCGTTGGCGCGCAACATTTATGTGGCGGACGTCAATGTTGGTCTGTTGGTGATCTCCGCCACCTCCGCGGTTGGCATCCTGGGAATCATCCTCGGCGGCTGGGCTTCCAACAGCCACTACTCCCTGCTGGGCGCCCTGCGCAGTGCGGCGCAACTGGTGAGTTACGAAGTGGCGCTCTCGTTCGCATTGCTTTCGGCGGTGATGGTGGCGGGCACGCTGAGCATGCAGGGCATCGTCAAAGCGCAATTCGAACACGGGGTGTGGGGCATGTTTGCCAACTACGGCTTCATGATCGTGCCCTTCGCGGTCTATATTGTCTCCGCCACCGCGGAAACCAATCGCGCGCCGTTTGACTTGCCGGAAGCCGAATCGGAGTTGGTGGCGGGCTTCCACACCGAATACAGCGGCTTTCGCTGGGCCCTCTATTTTCTGGCCGAATATGCCAACCTTCTGGTGGTTTCGGGCGTGGCCGTGACGCTGTTCCTGGGCGGCTGGCTGCGGCCGTTCCCGAACGTGCAATGGCTTGAAATGCCGGTCAACGTGATGTTCCCCGTGCTGCTGTTTATCTGTTCCGGCGCGCTGACTTTCCCCCTGGTGAGACGCCTGCCCTATCCGCTGCACCGCAAAGTCCTCTTTCTGGTGGCCCTGTCGCTGGTGCTGCTCGGCGGCCTTTTCGCCGTGCCGGTGGTGAATCACGCCGTGATCGGCCTCTTCTGGTTCCTGTTGAAAGTCTCCTCGATTATTTATCTGCTGATCTGGTTTCGCGGCACCTTCCCGCGCTTCCGCTATGACCAGTTGATGAACATCGGCTGGAAGATCGCCGTCCCCGTCGGCATGGCCGCCGTAGTGATCAACGCCCTGTTAGGCATGATCGGCAAGGCGGGCGCGTAAAAGCGCGACGTGCCCACTCACTATTCACGTGAACAACGCGGAACGCCGAAATGCTACGATCAGTGCGTATGGAGTTGGCCATTGGAATACAAGTCGAGGAGTTGCCGGAAGGACTGTTTCTCGCAACCTCGGAGGATCTCCCCGGCCTCGTGGCACAGGGCAGGACCGTCGCCGAAGCGCTTGACATCGCGCGCGACGTAGCTCGGAAACTGATTGAGGCCCGGCGCGAGCGCGATGGCATCCCGAATTTGCCGACTACCAGCCAGCGGCACGACTACACGATAGTGGTCGCTGCGTGAATGGGCCGCCTTTCGGGGTTCCGATACAGAGAGATCGTCCGGAAGCTGAAGGTGCGCGGCTTCGGGTTCGACCGTCACGCGGCTGGCAGCCATGATATCTGGTTCAACCCCGGCACCAACCGCTATACGACGGTTCCTAATCACCCCGGAGACATGCCTGAAGGAACGCTCCGCGCGATCTTGAGGCAAGCGGGCATCGACCCGGATGATTTCTTGCAGTCGTGAGGCTGGTTGGAAGATCGCCGTCCCCGTCGGCATGGCCGCCGTAGTGATCAACGCGCTGTTAGGCATGATCGGCAAATCCGGCGCGTAGTGGCGCGGGCTGTCAAGCCTGCTGTGTCCGAGATTCATTCTCTTTATGCGCGCGAGACTCCGCCGCTGCCCGGAGCGGGCGCCCTGACCGCGGTTACCGCTCGGACTGGGCCAAAATCATCCGCCGCCCGTCCTCGACGGTTGTCTTCCCGCTTCCGTCGAAATAGCCGCAGGCCTTCGACCAGACCTGATCCGCGACGCCTCGCCCTAACGCGCGCCCCGTCAGGTCCGCGGCCTTGAAATGTATGCCGCCGTACCGGCGTGACATGCCGGCCTCATTCGCTGCATCCGTGAACGTCTCCCAGTGCAAAACGATCGGCTCCGACGGCGTTATCCCCGGCTCAATTTTCGAGCTGCCTGCCGCTACCGTGGCCGATGCGCCGAAACGGTCGCTGCCGGTGAACAGGGCCAATATGCGGCCCGCCGCACCGCTATAGGTGCTGTGGCCCGACACATATTCCGGAAACGCGGGCGTCGGGTCTGTGGCCGGCTGATACGGTCTCCACCGGGCGCCGTCCATTTCGATGGTCCCTTTGCCCGGCCCGCCCCAGGCTCGTATCGTCTTGCCTCGGAACAGCAGGGGGATGGCTGTGATCGGGCGGACGGAGTCATACGCTCTCTTCATATCCCAGGCGGCGATCCCCGCGTCGAGCATCGTATTCGTCAGCGCGAAGAACATCTTCACATCCGTGTCGAGACTGTGGCTGTCGCGTTGGGAAACGTATTGCGCGAAACGGGCCCAGTGGCCGGCGGCTGTTCGGTGTTCGGACCGTCGTTCCAGTATTCCGCGATCGACTTTTGCCGGTCCGTCAATCCGGCGCTGATCGCCACCAGTTCTCCCTGGGCATCGGGGATCAGGCTCAGAATGATCTCTGAGATGTTGAGGCAATTGGTGGCCCTGGGCGCCAGGTTGAGGGGGTAAGCATAGTGGCCGCCGGAGAAGAACAACGTAAACACAAGGTCTTGCGCCTCGTCGGCCGGGTTCCACACTGTGACCATGGTATTGTACGGGCCACCCATTTACAGAGTGCGGAACGGATCTTGTGGCTCTCTCCTCCGCTGGCGCCGGCTCCCTCAACCGCAACACCACTTATTTATTATTTGAAATATTATTATTGCGATCCTAAATCGTGTCAAGGTCTAATTTGCTGGAATTATGATCTTGCCGAGAATAGTATCATTTTGGTCTCGATGTAAATAAGAGCACTAAGTGTTTGGGACACGCTGTGATGACTGCCAGGCGTCAAGATGCACTGGGCCGGATTGCCATCACCGTCCTACCCCACAGGCGGCCGTTACCAAACTCAGGAATTCATCCTCGCGGTCAATCGTCAGCCGTACTTTCAGCCAATAGACATCGAGCGGCGCGGCCGCCACGCCGAAACCGGCACAGAGGTTGATGGCGTCCTTTTCGGTGGTGACCAGCGCGGTGGCACCGGCGGCGGCGGCTTGGTGCGCCATTGAGCGGAGCTCGCGCGCGCGGTAGCGGTGGTGATCGTCGAATTCGAACCATGCGGCCGGCTTGACGCCGAGGCGCTCCAGCGTGCGCCGGAACGATTGCGGATTGCCTAAACCGCAAAACGCACCGGCGGCGGCAAACGGCGGCCGGATCGGAGCATATTGTCCGCCGGGAAGCTGCGAAACAATCGGTTGACAAGCGGAAGCGGCTGCCCCACGCGTCCGCAGATGCTCCGGCGTCAGAGTGGGACAGATGCTTTCGTCTGTTAACCCGGGCTCCTCACCGATCTGTGCACACCTTCCGGTAGCGGCATCCATCCAGGCTTCGGGCGCGATCCCGGCCCGGAAGATCGGCGCGTTGGGGTTGGCTTCGTGTACGGCATTCTCGATAGCCGGCACGAGATCGGAAAACTGGCTGCGCGTGATGACGACGGCATTGGCGCGCGAAAGGCTCGAAACCGGCTCGCGCAGGCGTCCCAGTGGGAAAACCCCGCCGCCGCCGAAGGGATCGAGCGCATCGATCAAAACGATGTCGAGATCGCGCGCCAGGCGCACGTGTTGGAATCCATCGTCGAGCAGGAAAACATCCGCCGGAAGGCGTTCGAGCAGGAGCGCGGCGGCGCGGGCCCGGTCGGCGCCGATGCCGACGGCGGCCAGGCCGGAGCGGATGAAGATCTGCGGCTCATCGCCCGTTTCCTCGATGCTTACCTTTGCTCCGGGCGCGACCGCCAGGTCTCCGGCGAGCGCGTGGCGGCCGTAGCCGCGCGTGAGAATGGCGGGCGTGTGGCCTGCGGCGCGGAGCAGGCCGGCCAGGTGCAGCACGCACGGCGTTTTGCCCGTGCCGCCCATGCTGAGGTTGCCGACGCTGATCACGGGGACGTCCAACTTCCGTTCCCCGCTGCGAGCTTGCCGCGCGCGGCCGGCCGCTTCCCACGCGCGCGCCAGCGGCCGGCCCAGTGCGTACCACGGCTGCGCGCTGCGGTGGCGGGCAAGGTGGGTGTCGTACAGGCAGCGCATTGAGGCCGAGGCGCGAGCGCTCGCACCGCGGCGAGCTTCGGCGCACTCCAGCGCCAGGCCGCCGATGCGGGCGCTTAATTCCGAATCCGCCAGCAGCCGCGATACGGCATCGCCCAATTCTTCCGGCCGGGCAATTTCGACGGCCGCGCCGGCGGCGCGGAATTCGTCGGCGATGGCCTGAAAGTTTTCCATGTGCGGACCGGTGATCACGGGCTTCCCGAACAGCGCCGGCTCCAGAATGTTGTGGCCGCCGCGCGCCGCCAGCGTGCCGCCCATGAAGACTACGTGCGCAGCCGCGAACAAGCCCGAAAGTTCGCCGATGCTATCCAGCAGCAGCACACCCGGAAGAGCTGTCAACGACTCGGCGCCCAGCCGCGAGCGGCGAACGAATGGGATTTGGGCGCGCGCCAGCTTTTCGGCCGCTAGCCGGAAGTGCTCCGGCTTGCGCGGTGCCCAAATCAGCAGCAGGCCGGGGTAGCGAGCGGCCACGATGCCGTAAGCATCCAACACCGCGGCGTCTTCATCCGCGTCGCCGGCCGCGGGAGGCACGGTGCTGGCCGCGATCCACACGTACTTTGGGCCGAGGCGCTTGAGCAATTCCATAACCGGCGATTCCGGCGCCGCGGGGCGGGCATCGAAATCGTATTTGAAACTGCCGGCCATGCGCACCGCGATTGGCTGCGCGCCGAGCGAGACATACCGCTGGCCGATCAGGCCGCTCTGCGCCAGAACGGCATCGGCCGCCGGCAGAACCGCACGGAAGAACCACGCCAGCCGCCGGTACCGCGGGTAAGCGCGATCGGAGATGCGCGCGTTGACGATGGCGAGCGCCGCGCCGGTGCGCTTCACCTCCCGAAAAAGGTTGGGCCAGATCTCGGTTTCGGCGACGATCACCAGCGATGGGTTCAATCGCCGCAACACGCGGCGGACAGCGAACACGAAATCCACCGGCGCGTAGAAAATGCCGTCAGCCAGTTCCTGCAGCTTGTCCCGCGCGGTGGCTTGACCGGCGATGGTGCCTGTCGAAACGAATAGCCGGGTGTTGGGAAACTCGGCGCGCATGCGGCGGAGGAACTCAAGCGACCCCAGAACTTCCCCCACCGAAACCGCATGGAACCAGATAGTGCCCGGACCGGTCTGATTAAAAGAGCCGGGAAGAAAGCTGAAGCGCTGCGGCAAGCTGGACCAGTAGGCCCGGCTGCGCAGGCCGCGATACAGGAAATACAATAGGACGACGGGAAGCGCAAACGCCTGGCAGGCTCGGTAAAGGAAATAGATGCCTTTTGTTTTCAAACGTTTGGCTCTTTTCATGAGTATAACCGCGGTGCTCGCCGCGGACAAGGAGCAGGCTTTCCATGCACCCGCCGTGGCCAACATGGCGCATCGCCAGACCGTCGGTCAGGTGACTATCGGCGTGGAAACGTATGTTGCCGGCGACAAAGTGAGGACGGCGTTCGGCAAGTTGGTGCCTTACGACTATGGCGTGCTGCCCGTGCTGGTGGTGATTCAAAACGACAGCGGCGAGAGCATCCGGCTGGACCAGATGAATGCCGAATATGTCGGTCCCCGCGGCAGCCGCGTGACCGCGACTCCGCCGGGTGACGTTCGTTTCGCGCGCGCTCCTCGCCGGCCTAACCTCGGCGCTGGCCCACCGATGCCGATACCCATCAAGAGGAAGAACCCGCTGGGTGCGTGGGAGATCGAGGGCCGCGCGCTGGCGGCGCAAATGGTACCGCCAGGAAACACAGCCAGCGGTTTTCTGTATTTCCAAACGTCGTTGCAAAACGGAGCCACGATTTACCTGAGCGGGTTGACGGAAGCGCGAACCGGCAAAGAACTGTTCTATTTTGAGATTCCAGCGGAGTAGGTGCGAGCACCTCCAGAGAGGCCGCAAGAAAAACATTAGCCACGGATGAACACTGATAAACACAGATAGAACAACAGTCGGAAACTAAGATTCGTTGTTATCCGCGTTTATCCGCGTTCATCCGTGGCTGGAAATGGCTCCCGGCTACACGTCGTAATACAGCGCGAATTCGTACGGGTGCGGACGCAAACGTACCGCTTCGGCTTCGTTCTTCCGCTTGTAATCGATGTACGTCTCGATCAGCTCTTCGCTGAATACGTCCCCGCGCAGCAGAAACGCATGGTCCTCTTCCAGGCAGCTCAGCGCCTCGTCCAGGCTCCCCGGCATCGACGGCACCGCCTTCATCTCTTCCGGCGACAGATCGTAAATATCTTTGTCCAAAGGCTCGCCCGGATTGATCTTGTTCAATATCCCGTCCAAGCCCGCCATCAGCATCGCCGCGAACGCCAGGTACGGATTCGCCGACGTGTCCGGCGGCCGGAATTCCACCCGCTTCGCCTTCGGATTCGCCGAGTACATCGGAATCCGGCACGCCGCCGACCGGTTCCGCCGCGAGTACGCCAGGTTCACCGGCGCCTCGTACCCGGGCACCAGCCGCTTGTAGCTGTTCGTCGTCGGCGCTATGATCGCCGACAGAGCCCGCGCGTGCTTCAGCAGCCCACCGATGTAGTTCAGCCCCAACTGGCTGAATCCCGCATACCCGTCGCCGGCGAACAGCGGCTTGCCGCCCTTCCACAAGCTCTGGTGCGTGTGCATCCCGCTGCCGTTGTCCGCAAACAGCGGCTTGGGCATGAACGTCACCGTCTTGCCGTACTGGTTCGCCGTGTTGCGGATGATGTATTTGTACAACATCATGTTGTCCGCCGACTTCACCAGCTTGTCGTACCGCTGATCGATTTCCGCCTGCCCGCCCGTGGCCACTTCATGGTGATGGCACTCGATGTGGATCCCGCACTGGATCATCGTCTGCACCATCTCGCTGCGCAGATCCTGGTAATGATCCGTCGGCGGCACCGGGAAATACCCTTCCTTGTACCGCGGCCGGTACCCCAGGTTGTTCTCCCGCCGCCCCGAGTTCCACCGCCCTTCTTCGGCGTCGATGAAGTAATACCCCGAATTGTGCGTCTGGTCGAAACTGATGTTGTCGAAAATGAAAAACTCCGCCTCCGCCCCGAAGTACGCCGTGTCCGCCACCCCGCTGTTGGTCAGGTACATCTCCGCTTTGCGCGCGATCCAGCGCGGGTCCCGCTCATAGCGCTGCTTGGTGATCGGGTCCTGCACGTCGCCGATCATCACCAGCGTCGGCGTCTCCGCAAACGGGTCCATCAGCGCCGTCTCCGGGTCCGGAATCAGCAGCATGTCGCTTTCGTGGATCGCCGCCCAGCCGCGGATGCTCGATCCGTCCATTCCAAATCCATCCTCGAAGCTGCTCTCGTCGAGTTCGCTCATCGGATAGGAAACGTGATGCTGCAAGCTCGGAATATCGGTGAACCGCAGATCCAGTTGCTTGGCATCGTTCTTCTTGGCGAATTCTAAAACTTCTTTCGGAGTCATTCATCCTCCCGGATAAAGTTATGTGGGGACCGTGATTTTCGCAGATGCCGCTCAGAATAACCGATTGCGCTGCATCCGGTCAAGTTTGGGTGACAGCTTCGGCGAGGCCCCGCAAACGCGGCTATGGTATAGGTGAGACAGGGCTTAGCGGCGAATTGGCCGGCTTCCGCCGCGGTAATTGTTCGGGGTAGAGCGGAACGAGAAAAGGCCGGAACAGATCCCGGCTCAGCGGGCTTGACGGCGCGCGCTCCGACTCAGCTTCGCGGCGTTGCTACTCTAAATAGATGGGATTTCGGTTGGCGGTGAACTACTCTCCGCGCGGGGATCAGGAGAACGCCATTGCCGAGCTCACGCGCGGGATTCGCGAGGGCGAGCAGCACCAGGTTCTGCTGGGCGTTACGGGCTCGGGCAAGACCTTCACCATGGCCAAGGTGATTGAGGCCGTCGGCAAGCCGGCCCTGATCCTGGCGCACAACAAGACGCTGGCCGCGCAGCTCTACCACGAATTCAAGAGCTTCTTCCCCAGCAACGCGGTCGAATACTTCGTCAGCTATTACGACTACTACCAGCCCGAAGCGTATATTCCGGCGAGCGACGTCTACATCGAAAAAGAAGCCACCGTCAACGACGAGCTCGACAAGCTGCGCCTTGCCGCCACCAAGAGCCTGTTCGAGCGCCGCGACTGCGTGATTGTCGCCAGCGTGAGCTGCATCTACGGCCTGGGCTCGCCCGAAGCGTATTACGGCATGCTCTTGATGCTCGAAAAAGGGCAGAAGATTTCGCGCAACCAGATTCTCTCCAAGCTGGTCGAGATACTTTACGACCGCAACGACGCGGATTTCCACCGCGGCACTTTCCGCGTGCGCGGCGACGTAATCGAAGTCTACCCAACCTACGACGATTGCGCTTATCGCATTGAGCTCTGGGGCGACGAAGTGGAAAGCCTGTCGCAGATCGATCCCCTGCTGGGACAGGTCAAGCAGACCTACACGCGCCTCCCCATCTATCCCAAAACGCATTATGTGATGAGCGAGGAGACCAAGCTCAGCGCCATGGAGAGCATTCGCGCGGAGCTCGAGTGGTGGCGTCCGGAACTGGAAAAGCAGGGCAAAACGATCGAGGCGCAGCGGCTGTATCAGCGCACCATGTTCGACCTCGAAATGATGAAAGAGATCGGCTACTGTCACGGCATTGAGAATTATTCCCGCCACTTTTCCGGCCGCCTGCCGGGCGAGGCGCCGCCCACCTTGCTCGATTACCTGCCGCACGACGCGATCATGTTCATCGACGAAAGCCACCAGACGGTTCCGCAGCTTCACGGCATGTACCACGGCGACCGCTCGCGCAAAGAGGTGCTGGTGGGGCACGGTTTCCGGCTGCCCAGCGCGCTCGACAACCGCCCGCTCACTTTCGAGGAATTCGAGCACCGGGTCAATCAACTGGTCTACGTGTCCGCCACGCCCGGCCCTTATGAACTCACCAAGTCGGCGGGGGTGGTGGTGGAACAGATCATCCGTCCCACCGGGCTGATCGACCCGAGCGTGGAGATCCGGCCAGTGAAGGGCCAGGTGGACGATCTGTTGGCGGAAATCCGCAAGCGGGTGGATGCCAACCAGCGCGTGCTGGTGACGACGCTCACCAAGCGGATGTCCGAAGACCTGGCCGAGTATTACTCCGAGGTGGGCGTGCGCTGCCGCTATCTGCACTCCGAGGTGAGCACGCTCGACCGCATCCGGATCCTGCGCGACCTGCGCCGCGGGGAGTTCGATGCGCTGATCGGCATCAACCTGTTGCGCGAGGGTCTCGATCTGCCCGAGGTTTCACTGGTGGCGATTCTGGACGCGGACAAGGAAGGATTCCTGCGCTCCTCCGGGTCGCTGATCCAGACCATCGGCCGCGCGGCGCGCCACGTGGAAGGCCATGCCATTCTCTACGCCGACGTAATGACCGACAGTATGCGGAAAGCGCTGGACGAAACCACGCGCCGCCGGAAGACGCAGGTGGAATACAACGAACTCCATGACATCGTGCCCCAATCCATCATCAAGCCGATCGATATGAGCCTGGTGGCGATCGCCGAAGCCGATTACGTCACGGTGCCTTTGGAGGAGGATCAAGAAGTCGAGAACCTGACCCCGGAGCAATTGCAGAAGTTCATCGCGGATCTGGAAGAGAGCATGCGAGAAGCAGCCCGCAAGTTCGAATTCGAAAAAGCCGCACAACTGCGCGACCGCGTGAAGGCCCTGAAGCTGAGCGCCGCGTAAGAGCGGGCGGTGGGCCGGCTTGCCTGGCCGGCAACGTAGACCTGGAGGCCTGGGTTGTGTGTCGAAAGGAGACACAGGCCCGCGTATTCCGGCCCGGTGTCAGTGACCCAGCGGAGGGCCGCTCGCCCGGCTGGAGCGGCCAAGATTTCCGAGAATTCCGGCCGGCTGGGAGCACTCTCATTACGACGCTAGAGCAGTCGTTTCATTGATTCAGGTCGATCCAGTGGCTGAATACGCGGCGGAGTAAACGGGCTGAAACCCGTTTCTCCGCCTGGCCGCAAACATCGGGCTTCTGGCGGAAATCCGGTTGACCCCGCCGGCCGCAGCGGGCGGCTTGCCATGCGAGATCCCCTTCTAGGACCGGTGGCTGCAATCGTGGCCGGGATTCTGGCTGCCCGGTTCGTACCTTTCCGTACACACGAGTTGCTCCCGATCATCGCCGCATTTTTGGCACTCGGGATTGTTGCCATGATGCGGCGCGCGCGTGTGCTGGCGGGCACCTGCTGTTTGCTGGGTCTGGTGGCGGCGGGCGCGCTCACGGCCTTGGCGCACCGGCCTGGTCCGGCCCCCGAGTTGGACTCGACCGGCCGCGAAGTAGTGATCTTGAGCGGCTGCGTGGTCGAACCGCCAGCTCTTTCCGGCGAGCGCGAACGGTTTCTCCTGGAACTGGAGCCGCACGCCCGCGTCCAGGTCACGCTCTATGCCAAGCCGGACGAGGTCCTCCCATCTCTCGCGTATGGCCAAAACATCGAGCTCGATGCGCGCGTGCGCTCGCCGCGCAACTACGAGAACCCCGGCGACTTCGACTACCGGCATTATCTGGCGCGCCGCGACATCTATTGGACCGCCTCGAGCGCCGCCCGCACGGTTCGCATTCTCCCCGGCCGCTGCGGCTCGCCGCTTCAAAAAGCCGTAATGGATTTGCGCACGGCCGCCATGGTCCGCATCAACTCACTCTACGGACGCGATCCCTACCAGGCCGCCATGATGCAAGCGGTGCTGCTGGGACAGCAATTTCAAATGCAAAAGGTGTGGACCGACGACTACCGCTCCACCGGCACCTTTCACACGCTGGTTATTTCCGGGACGCATGTGGCCATCGTGGCCGCATTTGTCCTTTTCTTCCTGCGCCTGTGCTTTGTTCCGGCAAGCCTGGCCGCGGTGCTGACCGCGGCGGTGGCGTGGCTTTACGCGCTCGTCACCGGATTCCACGCCCCCTGCGTGCGCTCGGCCGCCGCTCTGACGCTGGTCATGACCGCCGGCTTTTTTTTCCGCCAGAAGCGCGCCTTGAACCTGCTCGCCGCCGTGGCGCTTGGTTTTCTGCTTCTCGATCCGGACCAGTTGTTCGATGCCAGTTTCCAGTTGAGTTTCCTGGCGGTGGCGTTTCTGGGCGCGTTTGCTACGCCGCTCATCCGTGCGACGTCCGGTCCTCTCGGGCGGGGCCTGGCAGATCTCGCCAATCGCGACCTCGACATCAACCTGGAGCCCCGCGTGTCGCAATTCCGCATCGAAATGCGCCTGCTGGCAGAGACCCTGCACGGCGCGATCCAACTCCCCTTGAAGGCGGCTCGCCGATCGGTTGCGGCGGCCGCGCGGACGGTCTTTTTCCTTTACGAAGTCACCGCCATATCCGCCGTAATTCAGGCAGGGCTGGCTCTGCCCATGATCGTGTACTTTCACCGCGTCGGCCTATCCGGCCTCACCGCCAACGCGCTGGTGGTTCCGCTGATGGGTCTGGCGATTCCGGTTGGCTTCATCGCCGTGCTCACCGGCTGGGCGTGGATGGCCGGCTTGGGCGGCGTACTGCTCACGCTATCGCGCTCCATCGTGCACTGGCATGCGTCGCTCGATCCCGATTGGCGCATTCCCACGCCGCCACTGTGGCTCGGCGTTGCATTTGCGCTGGCTCTCATCGCCGCGGCGGTAGCGCGCGGGCGCTGGTGGCGTGTGGCTGGCGGCGTGGCAGTGGCAATGCTGCTGGCGCTGCTCCTATGGCAGCCGTTCCCGCCCGATATTCATCCAGGTGAGCTGGAACTCGCGGTGATCGATGTCGGGCAAGGCGACGGCCTGCTGGTGGTCTTTCCCGACGGCAAGCGGATGATCCTCGATGGCGGTGGCATCCCCACGTTCGGCAACCGGCCCAAGCCGCAACTCGATGTAGGCGAGGACGTGGTGGCACCATACTTATGGGACCGTCACATCCGGACCGTGGACGTGGTGGCGCTGTCTCACGCTCACGACGATCACATCGGCGGCTTGCCCGCCCTGGTTTCCGATTTTCGCCCGCGCGAATTATGGACGGGCGCCACGCCCGACAGTCCCGCCTGGCGCGGCCTGCGCGACCGCGCGCTACGCCTGGGCGTCAAAATCGTGCCCATGCTGGCGCCGCGGCGTTTCGCCTGGGGAGGCGCGCAAATCGAAATCCTGGCGCCGTTTGCGGATTACGTTCCGGCCGGCGAGCCCACCAACGACGATTCGCTGGTGATGCGCGTGCGCTACGGCAAGCACTCGTTTCTGCTCTGCGGCGATGCGGAACGGCCCATCGAGTACCGCATGCTGTCGGAAAACGAGCTGCAACCGGACGATGTGCTGAAGGTGGGACATCACGGCAGCCACACTTCCAGCACAGAGGCGTTCCTGGATGCCGTCAGGCCGGTATTCGCCATCATCTCCGTCGGCCAGGACAACAGCTACGGCCATCCGAACGCCGATGTCATCGACCGGCTCCTCGACCACAATGCAGTCGTCTATCGCACCGATTTGGATGGACTGGTTAGCATTCGCACCGACGGCCGCCGCTTCCACGTCGGCACCTGGCGCGATCTCGCGCCCGCATTCGCTCCCATGCCGGGTTACGAACAGTAGCGAGGCTTTTGCCCCGGCCTGAAAACGCCACAACGAGCAAGCCAAGCGTGCCCGACCAACTTGGTTCTGCCCTACAATAGGGCCTATGCGAATCACTCTGATTGTGCTCTCGGCTCTGCTGCTGCGCGCTCAAGCGCAGGCTCCCGCGCAGGATGTGCCGCCGCACGTGCGCATGCTCGATCCACTGGCGCGAATGATCAACGATTACGGCAACACGGCGCGCTACGCCGCAGAGGACGCGCGAGTGCCTCCGCCGGCGGCGGGCGAGGATCGCGTGCTATTCATGGGCGATTCCATCACCGATTTCTGGGGCCGCGGCGTCGGCGTTTTCTTCCCCGGCAAGCCATACATCAACCGCGGCATCAGCGGCCAGGTGACGCCGCAAATGCTGCTGCGGTTCCATCAGGACGTGATTGCGCTCAAGCCCAAAGTCGTGGTCATACTGGCCGGCACCAACGACCTCGGCGGCAATGTCGGCCCCATGAGCATCGAATCCATCGAAGACTACCTCATGTCGATGGTGGACATGGCCCGCGCCAATAACATCAGGGTCGTGCTGTCCTCGCTGCTGCCGGTTTGCGACTATATCAGGCCGCAGACGGCGCAGAGACCGCCCGAAAAGATTCTGGCGCTCAACCGATGGCTCAAGGATTACGCCGGGAAGAATAACTTGGTGTACCTCGACTATTTCAGCGCCATGGTGGATGACAAAGGTATGCTGCGCAAAGACCTGACCCACGACGGACTGCACCCCAACGCCGCTGGTTATGAGGTAATGACGCCGCTGGCGGAAGAAGCTATCGGCAAAGCGCTGGCGAAGTAAGAGCATGCAGGCAAATAAGTAAGTTCAATTGCCGGCAACCGCTCACGCACGGTCGCGGCTCTGAAGGCTCAGGAGCCGAGACCAGAGGGAGCAGTTGATGGTTATGGAAGCTAAGTAAGGCCGGAAGGGAAGGACATATGAGCGACAGTCCAAGACGCGATTTCATGCGGGGCGCGCTGGCGGCCGCCGGCGTTGGCGCCGTGGTATCGCCCGCCTCGCAGGCACAAGCCGGGAACGCGGCCGCGCCCTTGCTGCCCGACTACGCGCGGGCGCAGCACTACCGCTCGCTCAAGCAATCGAGCTACGACCGCGCCGGCGGCAACCGCGACTTTTGGGACATCCCAGCAGGCGCCTCGAAGGAGGTGTTCCTTGCCGAAGGCGCCGGCCTGATCAGCCACATCTGGTTCACTATTGCCGCCCGCAGCGAGTATCATCTGAAGGAACTGGTGCTGCGCGCCTATTGGGACGGCAGCGCCAGGCCCAGCGTGGAGAGCCCCATCGGCGACTTCTTTGGCCTGAACCTCGCCGACTATCGGATTTACGAATCCCGTTACCTGGCCTGCTCTCCCGGTAAATCGCTTAACTGCTACTTTGCCATGCCGTATCGGCACGGCGCCCGGTTGACTGTGACCAACGAGGGTAAGCAGGGGGTGGGCGCGTTCTATTCGAACATCGATTACATGGCCGTGCCGTCGCTGCCTGAAGACGCTCTTTACTTTCATGCGCAATACCGGCAGGCGGCGCCGTGCACACCGGTTACGGGCGAAGCCGCGAGGCTGAATCCACTCGGAGGCTCGAATTATGTTTTTGTCGAAACGCGCGGACGCGGCCACCTGATGGGTGTCACGCTGGGCGTGCTCGAAAACGCCGATGGCTGGTGGGGCGAAGGCGACGATATGATTTTCGTCGACGATGAGGCCAAGCCGCTCATCAACGGCACCGGGTCGGAGGACTACTTTTTGGGAAGCTGGGATTTCGGCGGGCGCGATGGCGCGCAGCCTTTCGGCCACCAGATGTACGGCGCGCCGCTGATCTCGAACGCCGAGCGCACCGGCGGCCGCTACTGCTGCTACCGGTGGCACGGCGACAACCCCGTCACCTTCGAGCGCTATCTGAAACATACGATTGAGCACGGCCATGGCAACGACCGCGGCGACAATTTCTTCTCCGTGGCCTACTGGTATCAATCCGCGCCTTATACCGAATTTCCCGCCTTGCCTCCGCTCCAGGCCCGCATCCCGCAAGTGCGCACGGCCTGAGGATCGGCGTACCGGAAGTGGTCCCTTCTGGGCCGCTCGGAGCCCGAATGGCCTCAGCCGGATAAGCGGGTCCGTTTTCTCCGGCACTCATTCTGTTATGATGCTTGATTCAAGTGCGGCTCTGGCGGGGGCCGCTCTGAGTGTGCCTGTACCCCCCTCGACCGGGTGCGGGCCGTGAGAGGCTAGGTCTCCGGTGCATCTGCATTTCATCGACATTGCCATTATCGTCCTCTATCTGGCCACCACCGTTCTGGTCGGCTATTGGGTTTCCCATCGCGCATCCCGCGACATCAAGGCCTACTTTCTGGGCGGCAACACCATGCCCTGGTATGTGCTGGGCGTGTCGAACGCTTCCGGTATGTTCGACGTCAGCGGCACCATGCTGCTGGTCTACTGGGCGTTCGTTTACGGGGTGAAGAGCGTCTGGATCCCGTGGTTGTGGCCCACCTTCAACCAGGTCTTCCTCATGGTGTTCCTCTCGAGCTGGCTACGCCGTTCCAATGCCATGACTGGCGCGGACTGGATTCAGACGCGCTTCGGCAAGGGCCGCGGCGCGCAGCTTGCGCACATCATTGTGGTGGTCTACGCTTTCTTCGGCATCATCGGGTTCTTCAGTTACGGATTCAAGGGCATTGGGAAATTCGCCGCTAACTTCCTGCCATGGAGTTTTACCCCCAACCAATACGCGCTGATGCTGATCGCGATCACCACCGTCTATGTCATTAAGGGCGGCATGTTCAGCGTGGTGATTACCGAGGTGCTGCAGTTCTGCATTCTTTCGGTCGCATCGTTCGCAGTGGGCATCATCGCTATGATGAAGATCGCGCCCGGGACGTTGACCAAGTTCGTTCCCGCCGGCTGGGATAGCCTCTTCTTCGGTTGGCACCTCAACATGGACTGGTCCACGCTGATTCCAGCCGCTAATGCGAAGGTCGCTGAGGATGGCTACGGCCTGTTCGGCTTCTTCGTGATGGCGCTGCTGTTCAAGGGGGTGCTCATCAGCGCCGCCGGCCCGGCTCCTAACTACGACATGCAGCGCGTGCTCTCCACCAAGAATCCACGCGAGGCTTCGATGATGAGCGGCTGGGTCAACGTGGTGCTGACGTTCCCGCGCTACTTCCTGATCACCGGTCTCACCATCCTGGCCATCGTTTTCTTCAGCGACCAGATCAAGGGCATGGGCACCAAGATGGATTTCGAGCTGGTGCTGCCGTATGCGCTGGGCCGTTTCGTTCCGGCCGGTCTGCTGGGATTCCTCATCGCCGGCCTACTGGCGGCCTATATGTCGAACTTCGCAGCCACAGTGAACGCCGCGCCGCCGTACTTCGTCAATGACATCTACAAGCGCTATATCAATCCGAACGCGAATCCCCGGACCTATGTGCGGCTGAGTTACCTCAGCTCGTTTCTGGTGGTGTTGATTGGCGTCTTGATCGGCTGGTATGTCTCTTCGGTGAATTCAGTCGTGATCTGGATTGTTTCCGGCCTGTGGGGCGGTTACACGGCCTCCAACGTCCTGAAGTGGTACTGGTGGCGCTTTAACGGCTACGGCTACTTCTGGGGCATGGTCAGCGGCATCACGGCCTCGCTGGCGGTTCCCGGGATTCTGAGCCGGATTCCCTCGCTGCAGAACTGGGCGAGCCTGCACACGCTGAACCTGGACGTGTCTCTCGGCTTCGGGCTGGTGTTCGTGATCGGCATGATTGGCTGCCTGCTCGGCACCTTTCTTACTCAACCCGAGGAGGACGAGGTTCTGATGGACTTTTACCGCCGCGTGCGGCCGTGGGGTTTCTGGGGTCCGGTCAAGGCCAAGGTGATGGCGCAATATCCGACTTTCCAGCCGAACCGGGACTTTGGACGCGACATGTTCAACATCGCGGTAGGCATAACCTGGCAAGTCGCCTTGGTCGCGCTTCCGATCTACATCGTGATCCGGACTAACATTCCCGCCATCTGGTATTGCCTGGCCGTGGTCGGCGTGACGTCCGTCATCCTGAAGTTCACCTGGTACGACCACATGTGCAAGGTGAACGCCGAGATAGCGGCGGATGAGGCAAGGGCAGTGGTGCCGGCGGGAGCGGGAGATTGAGACCGCCCCGAAGAATGCGCCCGCAGGCGGGCGTTGGCAAGCTAAAGCGTGCCCTACCTCATATAGAACAAGCTCAACCTTGGCAGCCTGGATTTTTCCAGTAGGCTGCGTTCCAGGTATTGGCGTTCTAACATCGACAATTGGTCGGCGGTCATTTTGCCGCGATAGGGGCGTAACTGGGCGTCTAACTCGCGGCGGGCCTGGAGTAAATCCTCATCACTCTGACGGGCGCGCGCGGCGGCGATCATCTTCTCTTCGAGAACCGTCAACCGCTGTTCCAAGCCTTCCAGGTCCTGGTAATGCATCTCGGCTTCGGCGGCCAACTTCGTCAGGGAGGCGGCGATTTCCGGGGACGCTTTGCGGACTGCCTCGGCGTTGGCCGTGAGATAGGTGCGCAGATCTTCCAGCAGAAATGGCGGCGCGGCTTCGCGCCGCTCGCGCGGGTCCGGCTGGCCGGCCATGGCCTGGGCCTCGGTGAGGACTGCCTGCGCGCAGAAGGCGAGCGAGTTCACCATCTGCGTTTTCACCTTACGGCCGCGCCACTTCTCGAACGCTGCGTCAATCCCACGCAGCACGGCTTCCAGTGGTACGCCGCCGTTTTTCCAGCTTTCCACCAGTGCCCAATCGAGCGGCGACATCAGAAACAGCGCGGTGCCGCGGGCGCGCTGGAAGTGCTCTTCCACTTCGGTGAAGTAGTTGAAGTAGTTGCGGAGGAAATCGGGATCGCCGCTCACGGCCGGTGCAACCGCTCCCAGATCATCTGCAAACCTTCCAGCGTGAGGTGCTCATCGACCACCTTCAAATAACGCGAACCGTTGACCACCAGGCGGGCCTGACCACCGGTGGCAACGGTTTTCGTGTCCGGCCCCAGTTGTTTGATTATGCGCTCGATGATCCCGTCCACTAACCCCACCGCGCCATAATACAAACCCGATTGCATGCTGGCCACGGTGTTGGTGCCGATGACGTTTTTCGGCGGTTGGAAATCCACCAGCGGCAGGCGGGCGGTCTTGGCGAAGAGGGCTTTCACCGACAGGCCCACACCCACCGCGATGGCGCCGCCCAGGTAATCGCCATCGCGCGAGACCACATCGAAGTTGATGGTGGTGCCGAAATCGACGACCACGCACGGGCCGCCGTACTTGCGGAAACCGGCGACGGCGTTCACCAGGCGGTCCGCGCCTACTTCACTGGGGTTGTCATACAAGATCCCAATCCCCAGATCGGTCTTCGGACCCACGAACACGGCCTCCGTGTGGAAATAGCGCTCGGTCATGGCGGCCAGCGTGGAATCGATGGGCGGGACAACGCTCGAAGATGATGATGCCATCGACCGCGCCGATATCCAGGCCGGCCGGTTCGAAAAGATTATGCAGCAGAATGCCCCACTCGTCGGCGGTCTGCTCATGGACGGTGCGCAGCCGCCACTGGGAGAGCAATTTGCTTCCTTCAAAAGCTCCGATGGTGATGTTGCTGTTGCCTGCGTCAAGAGCCAGCAGCACGTACGCCTCCCGCAATAATCAGAGTATCGGTTCCATCGTCCCGGCGCACCACCAGGAAGCCGTCCGGATTGAGGCCGGCGGTGACGCCGCGAATCACGCCACCTGGTTGCTCGACCTCCACGCGGCGGCCCGCGGCATAACTGGACGCCTGGGTGAAGAGGCGCAGGATGGCGGGCGTGTCGTATGCGAGGTATTCGTCGGCGGCGCGCAACAGTGCGGCAACGATCGGCTCGCGCGGAATTGGCGCGCCGGCGGCCCCGCGCCATTCGGCCAGCGAAGTGGCTTCGCCGGCCAGTTCGGGTGGAAACGATTTGTGATTCACGTTGATGCCGATACCGGCGATGGCCTTCGAGCCGGACAACTGCACCAGAATGCCGGCGACTTTCCGGTCGGCAATCATCACGTCATTGGGCCAGCGCAGATCGCAGGCGATGCCGGTGGATTTGGCGATGGCATCCTGCGCCGCAAGGCCCAGCGCCAGGGTGACAACCGGCGCCGGCGCTACCACCAGCGAGCAGTAAACTCCGCTGCCCGCTTCGGAGTGCCAGGTGTGGCCGTGGCGGCCCACGCCGGCGGTTTGTTCTTCGGCCAACACCACCTCGCCCGGTTCCAACGCCGCCGCCACGCGCATGGTGGAATCGATGGACGCGTAGTAATCGATCCGGCGATCCGGAAACTCACGCCGCAGGCCGCCGATGTCGAGCGGTGTCATTCAGCGCTCGGGTCGAGCTTGCGAAGCTGCGCCTTATACTCGGCGAGTTTCTGGCGCAGGCTTTCGATTATGTGCGCGGGAGCGCGGCCAAGAAACTTCTCGTCACTCAACTGGCGCTCGATATTGGCGATGTTTTTAAGAAGTTGCTCGATTTCTTTTTCTTCGCGCTTGCGCTGCGCTTCTTCCTGGGGTTTGGGCAGGTGCAGCGCCAGGTCGAAGTCGGGGCCGGAGCGGATGCCGGGCGCTCCAGGAGCCGCCTCGGCTTTCAACTCGAGATTCACGTTGGCTAGTTTGCGAATGGCTTCGCCATTGCGCCGCGCCACCTCAACGGCGGAGCCTAGCGAATACAGCACGCCAGCGACCTGCAGTTTGGGATCGAGCTTCGCCTCCGTGCGCAGCGTGCGCGCCACCGTCACGATCTCCTGCAGGATGCCTATTTCGCGCTCGGCTTCGGCGTCGGCTACTTCGTCGCGATGCTGCGGGTAGCCGGCCAGCGCAATCGAAACCGGGCGAGTCGAACGCCACGAGCCAACCTGCCCAGGAATGGGAACGGCAAATGGCCGATTACTCTCCGAAATCCGCTGCCACAGTTCCTCGGTAAGAAACGGCATCGCCGGATGCAGCAGCCGCAGCGCAGTTTCAAACGCGGCTAGCGCGTTGCGCCAGCCCGCCGTGAGGCCGGAATTCTCGCGGAATTCGAGCTTCTTCAATTCCAGGTACCAATCGCAGAATTCGTGCCAGAAGAAGTGCCACAGTGTCTGGGCGGCTTCGTGGTAACGATAGTTTTCAATGGAGCGGTTGACCTGCGCGGCGCGCGCGTTGAGGCGGCTGAAAATCCAACGGTCCTCGATGGGCACGGCGCCGGTCGCCGGGTCGGCCTCCGGGCGGAAGCCTTCCAGGCTGGCCGGCAACCAGGGTTCCACGCCGCAATACTCCATCTTGCCCAGCAAGAACCGCGCGGCGTTCCAGATCTTGTTGGCGAACGCCCGCGAGCTTTCCATGCGCTCTTCGGTGAGCACGATATCGGTCCCTGGCGCGGCGCCCTGCAGCAGCGCCATGCGCACGGCGTCGGTGCCGTATTTTTCGGTCACGATCAGCGGGTCGATGGTATTGCCCTTGGTCTTCGACATCTTCTGCCGCTCGGCATCGCGCACCAGGCCGTGGATATAGACCTGGCGGAAAGGCACATCGCCCATGAATTCGATGCCCAGCATGACCATGCGCGCCACCCAGAAGAAGAGGATGTCGAAACCGGTGATGAGCAGCGAGGTGGGATAAAAGGCTTTGAGATCCGGCGTGTCGTCGGGCCAGCCGAGGGTGGAAAACGGCCAGAGTCCGGAGCTGAACCAGGTGTCGAGCACGTCGGTGTCCTGCTTCAGTTCGGCCGATCCGCAGCGGGTGCATTTCGCGGGAGCTTCCCGCGCTACGATGATTTCGTGGCACTCCTGGCAATGCCAGGCGGGGATGCGATGGCCCCACCAGAGCTGCCGCGAGATGCACCAGTCGCGGATGTTGTACATCCACTCGAAGTAGGTCTTGCTCCAATTGGCGGGGACGAAAACGACGCGGCCGGTTTCCACCGCCTCAATCGCCTTCTGGGCCAGAGGCTTGGTCTTGACGAACCACTGCGTGGAAACCAGCGGTTCGACAATCGTACCGCAGCGCGCGCATTTGCCGACGTTGAGCGCGTAGTCTTCGGTTTTCTCGAGCGCGCCCAGCGCACAGAGGTCGGCCAGCACTTGCTTGCGGGCCTCGAAGCGATCCATGCCGGCGTATTTCCCCGCCGCGGCTAACATGACGCCGTCTTCGCCGATCACCTGGATCTTGGCGAGGTTGTGACGGCGGCCCGCTTCGAAATCGTTGGGATCGTGCGCAGGCGTCACTTTCACCACGCCGGTGCCGAACTCGGGATCGGCAAGCTCATCGAGGATTACCGGAATCTCGCGGGCCATCAGCGGCAGGTCGACGGTGCGGCCGTGCAGGTCGCGGTAGCGCTCGTCCTTGGGGTTGATGGCGACGGCCGTATCGCCCAGCATGGTTTCCGGCCGCGTGGTAGCCACCGTGACGAAGCGGCCAGGCAACCCGTGGACCGGGTAGCGCAGGTGCCACATATGGCCCTGCACGTCGGCGTGAGCCACTTCCAGATCGGAAAGCGCGGTGCGGCAGCGCGGGCACCAGTTGACCATGTACTCGCCGCGGTAGATGAGGCCCTTCTCGTACAGCCGCACGAAGACTTCGCGCACCGCGCGCGAAAGGCCGGGATCGAGCGTGAAGCGCTCGCGCGACCAATCGCAGCTTGCGCCCAGGCGGATCATCTGCCGCTTGATGTTGTCGCCGTACTCGGCTTTCCATTCCCAGACGCGCTTCTCGAAAGCCTCACGGCCCAGATCCTGGCGGCGAATGCCCTCTTCGGCCAGCTTGCGCTCCACCACCATTTGGGTGGCGATGCCGGCGTGGTCGGTTCCCGGCAGCCATAGCGTGTCCTCTCCCAGCATGCGGTGCCAGCGGATGGTGACATCGATTTCGGTGTGTTCGAGCATGTGGCCAATGTGCAGCGAACCGGTCACGTTGGGCGGCGGAATCACCAGCGAAAATGAACGCGCCGCGGACGTTCCGTCGGCACGAAAAATGCCGGAATCGATCCACCATTGCGCCCACCGCGGCTCGAACCGCTGCGGCTCGTACACCTTTTCAATTTGCATGGGAATGTACTAATATAACGCGCTTGGCCCGCGCGCCTGCGCGCGCGCAGCGCTAGAACACGGCGAAACAGAATGCCTGGTTTGTCCCGCTGACAAGCAGCGCATACTCGCCCGGGTCCAGCCCATTGTTAGGTTCGATCTTGGATAGGGCGCCATCCAGCCTCGCCACTTCGACGAGGATTGGCTCCCCGCTCTTTGACACGACCAGTTCGCGTTGGCCGTTCTTCGATTCCATCTTGAACAATTGCAGGTTTTCCGGGTTGAGCTTACCGCTCACGAAGAGCAGGACCGGCGCCGCCAGGGGCGTCCTGGTGGGCGAGTTGGCGCCGGCCACTATGTACACCGTATCGTCCTTCTTTTTCTCCGTCTTTGCCTCCACCACTTCGGTGGCCAGCAGCCTATCTGCATGTTTGATGTACGGCACGTCGGGCTTCGGCGGCCGCGGCCCGTCATACTTCTGGGCAGTGGCCGCGCATGCCGCGACCATAATCGACAGCAGCAGCCGGAGTTGCATAGCTATACAAGATTTTACCGCCGCCCAAAGGGGAACGTGCCTACACTGCCTTAGCTATCCAGCCGGAACCGCGACCCGGCCAGACGGTACAGCGGGCGCCACACCAGGCGGTTGACGCACACCACCAGCACCGCCATCGCCATGGTGGAAACCAGCAGCAACTCGCCGTTGCCGGAATCGGTGGCAGAGCTGATCTGGGCACCCAGGCCTAAGGTGGTCATGGTCTTGCCCTGGAAATGGAAGTATTCGGCCACGATACTGGCGTTCCAGGCGCCGCCGGATGCAGTCACCAGACCGGTCACCAGGTAGGGGAAAATGCCCGGCAGGATCAGCGTCCGCCAGCGCTGCCAGCGGGTGAAGTGGAAGACCGAAGCCGCTTCGCGCAGTTCGGTGGGGATGGCCATGGCGCCGGCGATCACGTTGAACAGGATGTACCACTGCGTGCCCAACAACATGAGGATGATGGAGCCCACGCCCAACCCCCCCCCCAGCCGCACCAGGCCCAGCAGCACAACCGGGAACAGCGCTGTGGCTGGCACCGATGCCGCAATCTGCGCCAGCGGCTGCGCCACCTTCGCCAACCGTGGGCTGAAGCCGATAGCGACGCCCGCTGGAATGGCCCATAGCGACGCGATGAGCAGCGAAGCGGCCACGCGTCCGAAGCTGGCCCCCGCTGCCTGCAGGGTTAGCAACAGCTCCGCGCCGTGAAGACCCTTCAGCAGCAGCGCGGCTTTCACCAAAAGGTACGGCACCACCACCGCCAACGCTACCAGCGCCACGGCGCCGGCGATTCGGCCGCGATTGCTTCTCGAAGCGGCAGGCGCCGCAGCCTCACGTGGAGGACTGGTTGTCAGCCGTTCCCAAAGCGGCGCCACGGCGCGCCTCTCGACCCAGCGCGAGACGTCGGAGTTGCGCAGCAGATCGAGAATCGGCGAAGTGACCTCAGAGGCGCTCTCCACCTGCTCCATCTTGAACTTTTCCGACCACGCGATGGCGGGCCGCCACACCAGTTGATCGAGCAGCACGATTACCGCGATCATGGCGGTGAGGCCCCAGAGGATTCCGGCGGTATCGCCGGCGCTCGCCGCCGTCTGGAGATAGGAGCCGAGGCCGGGCAGGCGGAAATCGTGGTGCCGCAGCTCGAACATTTCGCAGGCCATGAGGAAGAACCATCCGCCGGCCACGGAAACGATAGAGTTCCACACCAGGCCGATGGTTCCAAACGGCAGCTCCAGTTCCAGGAAGCGCTGGGCGGCGCTGAAACGGTTGATCAAGGCGGCTTCGCGCAGCTCCCGTGGGATGGATTTGAGCGAGGAATAAAAGCTGAACGCCATGTTCCACACCTGGCCGGTAAAGATGAGGACGATCGAACCCAGCTCCACGCCCAACTGCCGGGTAGGAAAGAGCGCCACCATGGAAAGCATGACGCCGGGGAGAAAGCTGAGCACGGGGATGGACTGGAGGATGTCCAGCACGGCGATCATCACCATCTCCACGCGCCGGTTGTTGGCGGCGATGTAACCGTAGGCGACGGCAAACACCAGGCTCAGCAGGTACGCCACCGCCATCCGCACCAGGGAGTAGAAGGCATAGGCCGGTAGCGCCGCAGGCGACCGCGAGATGTGGGCGGCCGGCGTCACCACCCCCATCCAGTACCGCACCGTGGCGAGCACCGCGTAGATGCCGGCGAGGATGGTCGCGAACACCAGCAGGTCGACCAGAACGGACCAATTGCGCTCCCGAATCAGCGAGCGGGCCAGTTGCGGGAAAGCCATCAGCTACCGCCGAGCTCTTCGCCCGCCGGCTGCGTCGCTTCTTCAGGAATGAAGAAGCGGCCGGAGGAATCGCGGTCGAACAACTCCGCGTAGCGGCCCCAGGTCACGGCGGTTTCGAGCTGCCGTTCGGTTTCCTCTTCGCTGAAATGCTCGTCCAGCAGGTCATGGAAGAAATCGGCGGGCATGGAGTGGTCGGCTTTGTTGGCCAGCGCGCGACTAATCTGGCGGATCAACGGAACGCGCTCGGCGGCTACGCGGAAGAGTTCCTTGCGGCGCAGAATGCCGGCCTCGGCAAAGCGCCTTCCCTCGGGAGTGATCTCTGCGTCGCCTTCTTTCACGTTGATATAACCCAACAGGGAGGCGGCTTCGACGATGGGCAGCAGGTCGTCGATCTCGAAGGCCAGATCGTCCGCCAGGTGGTAGATGTCGTCGCGCCCGTCGCGATCGGCCAACAGCTCCAGCAGGCCGGCGATTCCGCCCGGGCGGGCGTGCGGCATCATGGGATATTTGGCGCGCGTCGGACTGGCGGCTGGGGCGGCTTCCGGCTCAGGCAGCGGCGTGGGCACCAGATCCGGCTGGGTGAGCACGCGGTAGATGAAATCCACGGCTTCCAGGAAAGGGGGATCGTGATGATCGCGCGGCCGGGGCATGGCGACACGGAAATCGGTGCGAACGTGCCCCGGGTTCTTCCCCAGCACCACCACGCGGTCCGCCAGCGTCACTGCCTCTTCAATATTGTGGGTGACAATGAACACGGCGCGCGTGGGCATCTTCTTGCCGTCCCATAGCTCCAGAAGCTCCGAGCGCAGGTTCTCGGCGGTGAGCACGTCGAGAGCGGAAAAAGGCTCGTCCATGAAGAGCACTTCCGGCTCTACCACCAGGGCGCGGGCGAAGCCGACGCGCTGCTTCATGCCGCCGGAAAGTTCCTTGGGGTAAGCCATCTCGAAGCCGTCCAGGCCTACGGAATCGAGGATGCGCAGGGCGCGTTTTATGCGTTCGGTGCCCGCGATGCCGCGCGCCTTGAGCGGCGCTTCGACATTATCCAGCACTGTAAGCCATGGAAACAGGGCGAAGCTTTGGAAGACGATGGAGACGTTCGGGCACGGGCCGGCCACCGGCTGGCCATGCCAAAGGACCTCACCCGACGAGGGCGGAGCCAGCCCGGAGAGCATGCGCAGCATGGTAGATTTACCCGAACCGGATGGCCCGAGCAGCGCCAGAATCTCGCCCGGATACACGGCCAGGTCGGTGGCTGCCAGCACCTGGATACGAGCCTCGGGCGGCCCATAGAATTTTTCGATTGCGCGGGCCTGGATGATGGGCTCTGCCGTTGGTGTCACTTGTTTCTCGCTTGCCGCTGGATTGGGACGACGGGTCCCTCATCCTTTATACCGTTGTTCCGGTCTGGTTTTGGGCCCGATCCCAGGCGGCGGTTTGCCGGGCACCCGCGATTCGCCGCCGCGACGGCAAACAAGCCCACGCAACCCGCGCCAATCGGGTACTCTGAGAGGGAACGCGCAGCTCTAGCCGAACCCGCTCAATGCGAATCCTTTACATTCACTCGACTCAGGTGCCACCGCCGCTCGACACGCACCTGGATCGGTTCTTTTTGTTGTCGGAAACTCTGGAAGGCGACGTTTTTCAGCCGCTCTGGTTCCGAACGCCGGAAGAGGTTGAAGCGGAGCTCGGTCCCGGCTCCTTTCCGGTCTATGTGGCGGGACGATTTCGCTATCACTGGTTTCTGGTGTCGCGCCCCAACGGGCGGAAGCGGCCGCGGCTGGCGCAGTTCTGGTTCTATATTCGCAAGGGTGTGCAACTCCACCGGGAGAGACCTTTTGATTGCATAATCGCCTATTCCCACATGACGACGGGGCTGGTGGCGGCTTTGCTGAAGTTGCTGACGGGTGCAAAGCTGATCGTCGAGCTGGCGACCAACCCGCAACTGGCCTACCTGGCGACACGCCCCCGGCCGACGATCGGCGACCGCCTCAAGAAGCTCTATTCCGATGTATGCCTCCATCTCTCGCTTTGGGCGGCCGACCGGGTTCATCTTCTCAACACGACTCAGCTTGCCGGGTATCCGCTGCTCCGCAAAGTCAAGACCTCGGTGTTTCACGAATTCGTTCCGATTTCGACCATCCAGGCCCATACCGAAAGCCAAGAGCGCTACGTCCTGATGGTGGGCTCACCCTGGTACCTGAAGGGGGCTGACCGATTGATGGAAGCATTCAAGCGGCTGGCTGCCGATTTTCCAGATGTCAAACTCAAGATCGTTGGCTGGTACCTGAAGACGGAACGTGAGCAGTTGGAGGCGCTGGCCGGGGGCATGGAGCAGATCGAACTGGTGCGCGCCGCATCGAACCCAACCACCTTGCCAATCATCAGCCGCTGCCTGGTGCTGGTGCACCCGTCGCGTTGTGAAGGCGGCCCCAGGACTGTGATTGAGGGATTGGCGGCGGGCGTTCCGGTGGTCGGTTCCGACGTAGGCTTCATCCCGGAGCTGATCCATCAAGGGGAAAACGGCTTTATAGTGCCGGGAGGCAACGTCCGGGAGTTGGAAGAACGGCTCCGCGAGCTGCTGGCCGATCCTGAGTTGCGGCGCCGGCTGGGCGCGAAGGGCTATGAATTGGCGCACACGCAATTAACTGAGCAGGTCTACGTGGAAAGGTTCACCGCGCTGGTCACGGCCGCGGTGCGAGGCGGCCCATGAGCCCGGAAGCGCCGCACTCGGTCCGCAGCCTCGACAAGACACTGGCCGGAGGCCTGGCTTGGGCCGCGGGCGCCAAAACGGCGACCCAGTTTTTCACCTGGACGTTCACCCTGATCGTGGCGCATCTTCTTTCGCCGGCCGACTTCGGCCTGGTCAATATGGCCGGCTTCATCAACGTCCTGACGAGCATGCTGGCCGAGTTCGGCATGGGCCAGGCTGTGTTGCAGATGCCGGAGTTGGAGGCCGGCACGGTGGCGCAATTGAACACGGCTTGCGCGGCGATCTGCCTGGCGGCATACGGCCTGCTGGTTTTGGCCGCACCCTTGATAGCGGCGTTCTTCAAGTCCGAGCAACTCAGGGCGCTGGTGGTGGTTGGCAGCCTGGGGTTGATCATTACCGGGTTCCAATCGGTGCCAAACGGCCTTTTGGAGAAGGACCTCGACTACCGGCGGCTGTCGGTGGGAGAGTCGGTCACAGTTCTTGTGCAGGCCGTGGTCACGGTGGGATTCGCTCTCGGCGGGTTCGCGTACTGGTCCCTGGTGATCGGCGCGCTTGCCGGGAGAGTAGCGGGAGCCGTCTTGACGTACTACTGGAAACCGGTCCCGTTCGCATGGCCGCGGTGGAAGCAGATCCAGGCGCCGATGCGCCTCGGGTCGCATGTTGCGATCGGCAGACTGGCAGCCGGGGCGTATGCGTCGTCGGACGGCATAATCGTGGGACGGATGTTGGGTGGAGCGGCGCTCGGCGCGTACCAGATGGCGATGTCTCTGGCCAATGCGCCGGCCGAAAAGGTCGGGCTGCTGATCATGCGGGTGACCGGGCCGTTATTTGCTCGCGTGCAGAAGGACCAGGAACTGGTACGGCGCTATCTCCGGATCATCAGCGAGACGGTATCGCTGGGCGTTTTCGCGTTGCTGATCGGTCTGGCGGTGGTGGCGCCGGATGCGGTGCGGGTGCTACTGGGGTCGAAATGGAGCGCAGCCGTGGGGCCGCTCCGGTGGCTGGCGGTTTTCATGTGCGCCCGGACCCTGTCCTCGCTTTTCAGCCAGGTGCTCACCTCGCTTCGACACACACGTTTCAATATGTGCGTTTCGTTGATCAGCTTCGTGGTGATGCCGACGGCATTCATCGTGGCATCCCGCTGGGGCACGAATGCCGTGGCCGCCAGTTGGTTGATCTTGTCCCCGGTGACGGTTCTTCCCTTGGCGGTGAAGGTACTCCGCTCCATAGGAGTGCGATACCGAGACTACTTGGGGATGTTGATTCCGGCGCTGGCTGGATGCACGGTGATGGCGGCAGCAGTGCTGGCGGTCCGCATCTGGGCTGGAGATGCTCACGCTCCGGCGGTGATCAGGCTATTGGTTCAGATGGCCGTGGGAGGCACGGCCTATCTCGGGTTCCTGTGGATTTTCTATCGCGACAAGCTCAACCGGTATATCCATTTCCTATTGGGCCTGCGCAAGGAAGGTGCCGTGCTGAGTGAAGCTGCATTATAAGAGCCGCGAATGGCGCGGGGATCGAGTGCCGGCATGCTCCGCGCCGGATGACCTGAGAGCGGCATAGCCTCATTGCCGGCGGAAAGGAGAACCAGATGGGATCTGAAAGGGAAGTACGGCTCCGGACTGCGACATTGGCCGACGCGGAAGCGATCGGACAATTGCATAAACGGAACGGACTGGGCGACCTCGACGCGGTGGCGTGGCGCGAGCAGTGGGATGGCTATCCCTTTGACGCGGAATTTCGGGACGTCGCGATTGGGTGGATTCTCGAAACAGGGAATGGCCGGGTGGTGGGCTCTCTCGGCAACGTACACATGCTCTACGATCTGGGTGGGCGAAACGTTAAGGGAGCGATTGCCACAGCCTGGGCGGTGGATGCCGCTCACCGCAGCAAGTCGCTGCAGCTTATGACCACCTTCCTAAAGCAGACAAACGTCGATCTTTGGTTGAACGGCAGTGCCAATCCCACCGCATCGCGGGTGCTGACTGGCATGAAACTTGCGCGCATCCCGATCCCCGGCTATGATGTCCCGTGCTTCTGGGCCGCGCGGCCGCAGGGATTTGCCAAGGCGGTTCTGATGAAGAGATCGATCCCCGCAGCAAACATTCTGGGGCGGCCCGTGGGAGGCCTCTTGTGGGCTAGAGACACTATCCGCCGGAGCGGCCGTGGGCGCATAACTTATCCAGTCAACCGTATTAGAGACTTCGACGATCGATTCGAATCTTTCTGGCAGAGCCTTCGTACAGACCCGCCGCGTCTGCGCGCGGTGCGCACCAGAGCGGTGCTGGAGTGGAGGTTTGGCGGACAGCTCCGCAGCGGACTGGCGACGATTGTCGCGGCGGGTCAGGGGGGAACACTCTCCGGGTACGCCGTTCTCTTGCGCCGGCAGTTCTCGGAGCTCGGCATAACTGTGTACGATGTGGCCGACCTTCAGGCACTACAGGATGACCCCGCGGTCATCAGGGACCTTATACTCGGGTCGATCAGAATCGCGCGCGAAGCAGGAGTGGACGCTGTGAAGCTCCTTTCTGGCACTCCGGCGAAGCGTGCCCCCGCCGATCGGCTGCGGCCCTACACTTATCGTCTCGCGTCGTGGCAACTGTATTACCAGACCGCGTCCCCCGAGCTCAAAGCCGCTTTGTCCACAGCCGATGCGTGGGACTTTTCACTCTTCGATACGTACTGATGGTCCGTCCCGCTGCTTACGCTTAGGACTGAGCGAGTTTGCGGTCCAGGACGTCCACAAGGTCACCAACATTCTTGAGGTCCTGCAACTCTGCAAGGGCGAAGCGCACCGAGAACTCCTGCTCTATGTTGTAAATCAGGTTGACGTGGGTCATGGAATCCCAGCCGGGAACGGTTGAAACGCTGGATTCCCGCGTCAAAACGATGCCCGGGTCATCCAAAACGTCCCGGAAAATATCCTGTACCTGAGCCAGAGTACCACTCACTTCACTCTCCTGATGAATTGATTTTGCGGTGCGTAGGACACCGGAATTTCGAACCGCCATACCGTTCTTCCGATTTCATCCGCGGACGCCTTACAAAAGCCTAACTCGCCATACAGACCCGCCACAATCGTATTCTTTGCCGTGGGAAGGTACGTTCCGACGATCGCCTTCAGTCCGCGCGCTTGGCAGGATTCGACTAGGGCATCCATCATAGCCTGCTCCATACCGCGCTTTAGGACGCGACAACTCATCAACCAGAGGAGTACGTCTAACGAATCGTCCGCCACCTCGCCTACGACCACACTGATGAGGCCATTGTCGCCGAACTTGTCAGTCAGGCGGCCATATAGGTGGATGAAGCGGTCTTCGTGTGACACTCGCTCGATTTCCGGCTGCGTGTATCGTCGTGTGGTTAAGTTGAACTGGTTCGTTTTGTTGGTAAGTTGGGTGATCCGATCCAGATAGACCGGCGCGAACGGTCTGATTTCGGCGACCATGTTGAGTGAGCGCAGAAATTCGCCGTAATCTGCAAACGCGGCCTTCCCTGCATCTCGCTGGGCATTCCGGGAGTAATACACAGACCGCTCGATGTCGTCCCGGCTAACGGACACGGTCTCGAAGTACCGCTCCTGCTCCAGGATCATCGGGAATCGCGAGACGTCGGACCCGACCTCCGGAACCGCCACTTCGGGCAACTGACTTCGAACGATGTCGCGCTCCACTGGGTTGTCGTCCACGAACACGAGGCTCTCGAGGCCTATATTGAGACGGCGCGCAACTTCAGCGATGTTCTCGTGCTTGGGTGCCCAGTTTGCGCTGATGACTGCGAAGTCCTCGGGCCGTAGCAGCCCGTCGGGATGGCGCAAGCCTTCGATCGCGGAGGCTTCGTCGTTCTTGGAGCAGACGGCCAGCAATATGCCACGATCCTTCAGTTGTTTCACATACCGTTGGAAGGCGGTGTAGCTTTCGCCCAGTGCTGTCTCAGATCCGAGCTTCAGATTAGCCAAGCCGTCATCGCCGACAACACCACCCCAGAGTGTGTTGTCCAGGTCCAACACGAGGCATTTTCTGCTGCGGCCATACACGGCATTCACCAGAGCGGCCAGGCTCTTGGCCAGCAGCACGGTTGCATGCGACGAGACCGCCATCTTGTAACTGAACCAGGAGTCCACGTCAAACCAGCGGGCCAAGCCGACTTCCGCCGATAGAGAGTGAACATCGTGAATCACCAACCTCGGATTGAGCGCGGCCAATCGCGCAAATTCGGCATTCAGCCGGTTGACGAACGCCACACGCCCAAACAGGGCGCCGGCCTCCAGATTGCCGAGAGGCCGAAGCACCGGAAGATCGAAATTATTCTGGATGATCATGCATCCGTACTTACGCCCAAGCTCGGCCCATAAGGCACAGAACCGGCCAAGTTCTTCCTGGACCGCGCTATCGACCACTTCAGGAGTCGCGCCGACCGGCGGGAACTGGCGGATATTCAAGCAAGTGGTGTGGATGTAGGCGATTTGCGGCCGGAACGAGTCGAGCTCCGGATTCTCAAACAGGGCTTCTTCCGAGAAACGGCCATACGCTCCCTCGTAGAACTCCGGCTGGATGAACCGATCCAACAGGAACAACTCCAGCGATGGTCTGACCTCGCCGGTGGTCGATCCGCCGAGAATAGCGATGCGGCTGGTGAGGCTCGGGGACCGTTCGAGCAGGAGGTTCCGCAAGGCCTTCCTCTTGCGCAGCACGACAGCCACATCAACTGGGTATCTGAGGGCGTAGAGCAGATCGGTGTGGCCGGGGGCGACGGCGCTCATGTGGACGACCGAATTATAACGTAGTACACGATCGTCTCGCCGTTTGCCACGGGCGTCAGTCCCAGTTCTCCTTCGCGAATCGGAACCAGCCGACGCCCTCAAGCCGCGTGAGGGCGGCTTCGCCGAGCCTGACAACCGAGGCGATCTCTGGATTGCGCGAGTGGATGAGGACCCGGTCGTGGGGATGCCGGAGGAAACATTGTTGTTCTGTCAGGGCGGTTAGGTATTGCGGAATCGACGCGCCCTTAGCATAGACGCAGCCCTGCTCCCAAGCATCGCGAAAAAGCGCCGCCAGAGTGCTCTTGAAATCGTGCCGCCGCCGGACGCCAATCTGGAGGACAAAGGCCGCCCCGCCGCGGCACGCATAGTAAATGAACCAACCGGAGCGAACACCTTCCGGATTCATAACGGTTACCATCCGGAAATCGCCATGCCTGGCCTTCGCCGACTCGCGCATCAGCCATTGGAATGACGGACTGGAATACGAGGGCCGCAACGATTCGCGCCAGCCCAGTTCTGTGACACAAGCCAGCAGCTCTTCGGACGAGACGGTCTTCCCCCGGTAAGGGGAGACCGGAGTCCGTAGGGGGGGCATTGGCAGTGCGGAAAGCAGCAGATCGAGTGGGACGCTTAGAGCCCCCGAGATTGGTCTCAGCAGCCGGCCCGCACGGCCGACACGGTCCAGGCCGATGCGAGCGGTCCCGAAAGGCCGGAGAACTCGAATCCAGTTGAAGGCGTAGAGGTCGGCCGCGTGGCCTCCGAGAGCAGTCCAGCCGGCCTTGACGTGTCCGGAGGCTCCGTCGGTCCACGATAGATCTTGCGGGCCGCTAAAGGCTTTTTCGAGTAATCGGGCACCAACGGATTCGCCTTGGTACGCCGGATCGACCATGAATGGCGACAGGGTCGCCACGACGATCGGGCGGCCGCAAAACTCCATTGGCCTGGGCAAGACTCCGAGGGCGCCCACAACCTTTCCCTTATCGAGATAAACGAGAGCCGGCATTTCCGGCGAAGCCCATGGGTTGGAGAGGTGGAGTTCGATGAAATACTCAGTCAATGTCTTGCTGGGCGGCCGATTCTGCCCGCGGATGGCGCGGAGGTACAGGCTCGCCGCCCCGTTAGCGTGTTCTTCTCTGAAGGCTTGGATTTCCCCCATAAGCTTGGTCCTTGGTTACAATTGGCCCCCCGTCAGCGGCAGAATCTGACCGGTGACAAAGGCGGCGTTCTCGGACAGGAAGAAGGCCACCGCCCCAGCGACGTCCTCCGGCGAGCAGAGTTTCCCCAGAGGCACCTTGGCTGTTTCCGCCAGGATGACCCGTTGGGTTTTGGCGCTATTAATCCCCACTGGGACAAACGACGGCGCGACCAGGTTAATGGTGATGTTACCGCGCGCAAGCTCCGGAGCCAGCAGGCGTACGGTATGCTCGAGCGTCGCCTTCCCAAGCGAGTACGCGGACATGCTCACAACCGGCTTAATGGAAGCCGCGGTTGTCCCCAAGATGACGAGCCGGCCAGAGGGGCCGCTCAGCGAGCGCAGGAATCGCGCGATTCGAATCGTGGTCACGCTGCCGAATTCGACTTGGGTGCGGACTGCATCGGTCTCCACATCAAGCAAGCTGCCTTGCGGACCAGCCGGCCATGCCGCATGCACCACGCCGTGAAGCCTGCGGCCGCGCACATGGCGCTCCATGACCTGCTCCCAATCGCCTGAGAGCAGGTCCGCCGCAACCCAATCTACGCCCCGGCCAGTCATCCGCTCCGGCGGCGCCGGTACCGACCTCGCCATGCCAACTATGTGGTAGGCGCCGGAAAGGACGGAGGCGAGGTGATGGCCCAGGCCGCCGCTGGCGCCGGTGACAAGCACGATGGGCCCATCCTCGGCTGCTGGCGCCCCGGCTTCCGCCTCCTTGAACTCGGCGGCCCGGGCCTCATGAAGCGCAAACCCGACGTGGATTTCCGAGGTCAGAGTCATGGTGGAAAGCTCGGTCACGCGCACCCGCATCGTTCCATTCGCGGATCCGGGCACCCATGCCGTTATCTCACCCTGCACGCGCACGCGCGATGGATAGTACAGCGGGGCGGGAAAGCGGCACTGGAAGGACCCCACGACAACCTGCCGGCCGGGAAGATACATCCCGGCCATCGCCGAGGCGAGCGCGACCTGGAAGGCGCCGTGCACGATGCGCCGCCCGTAGTTGGTTTCGGATGCGTAGGCTTCGTCGGTGTGCAACGGGTTCCAGTCGCCGGAAAGGTCGGCGAATGAGGTTACGTCGTCCACCGTAATCTCTCGCTCGAAGTCGGCCTGGAGACCGCGACGCAGGTCGCTGGCGGTTAATGCGCGCGACTCATCCATTGGCGGACTTGCCCTCTAGATAGTCGACAATCGACGCGTAAGAAACCAGCGCCTCAAATTCCTCGAACTCGAAGTCCAGGCCGAACTCTTCCGCAATCGAGGCGAGAAGAGTGATGTGCGCCACGGAATCCCAGGCAGCAATCGAAGCCTGGCTGGCGCGGGGTATCTCATCCTGCTGAATGTCCGGGAATACGTTGGAAAAACAACGGGCGACCTTCTCTTTCGTATCGTTCATCTTGGGCAACGTCTCATTCTGCCAGATTCGAGACGGCGTGCGGTAGCGCTTCGCAGCGAATCGGGGCGCCCCTTTCCGGAGTTGATGATGGCGAGAGACTGAGTGAGCGTCATGACGCCCTATCTCCAGTTTGCCAGAGCGGAGGCGAACCGGACGGTTGTCACATTTTCGCCGCCGCGGGTGTTTCGGCGGTGCGGATGCGGTCGACCAGCTCGATGTATTCCTGGCGGGGGAGTTCGAAGAATCGCTCCGCATACCGGCACTCGCCGGCGCCCAGCATGCGCGAGTGAAACATGTTCAGGCCGAGCGTGCTGTTGGTATAATCCAGCGCTGAATTGGCAAAGGTGAAGCAGCGTAGCATCTCGGTTTTCTTTTCGATCACATCGTCAATAACCATAACCACGTTCGGGATACAAAGCCCCCAGACTTCATAGCCGAGGACCCGCACATTCCAGGAAACCTTGCGGAGGGCGTCGGCCAGGATGTAGTTGGCGATGCGGTGATCGGGATGTCCATCGAGGCCGAAGGGGATAAAGACGGCGTCCGCCTTGCGCTCCAGCAGGATGTCCGCCATTTCCTCGATCTGAGAAGCACTATCAGCCAACACGGAATGATTGAGAAAAATGGGAGGAGGCGCGGGGAGCAAGGCGGCGGCGCGCCGGGACTCTTCATTTCGCAACTCCATCAGGCCCTGTCGCGTGAAGCCCAGCTCCTCGAACCCGTCGGCACCGTCCTGAAGGATGACGATGGAGGCCAAATGTCCGCTGCGAATCTGAAGAGCAAGAGCTCCACCGCACCCGATCGCTTCATCGTCCTGGTGGGGGGCGACGACGAGCATCGATTTGCCGAAGGGCGCCCGGATTGGGATGGGGCGGACAAAGGGGGAGAAGTAGTCGGTCACGGAAGCCAGTGCGAGCATGCGTAGCTCGATGTCTCCTAACCCGGCCTTCAGGAATAACTTGAACTGACTGCGTGCGTAGAGCAGTGGGAGCGCGTTGCGATAGACCTGACGCAAGTAGTTATGGATAAATACGGCTCCTTTATCCTTTATCTTACTCTACATGGCCTCCCTGTGCACTTTCATGAGAGTGAGGTTTTGGTCAAAGCTCGCAGTTGCCCGCCTCCGAAGGCGAAGTGGCGTCCCTGGCAGATTGACAACCCGCGACCTGCGTCGGTTGCCAACCGGCTCACCCCCGCCTACTTCCCCACTCCGCAAGCTGCCGGTTCGGGTATTCTCTGGTCCTGATTGTGCTCGTAGCACCAGCCGACCAGCGCATCCGGGTTCATGCCGGCGTTGGCGCGGCGCAGATCGTCCCGGCTGAGCTGTTGGAACTCAAACCGCATGGAACCGTCCGACATGGCGGTGGCCAGCAGATAGCCATAGACATCGGTGCGAGCGATGGTGGCGCCCGCGACGCCTGGCGGCAGCCGGTAGCGAACCGCTCCGGCAGTCCCCACGATCCAACCCGGCAGCACGCGATCGCCCCAGTAAGAGGTGCGGAAGACATCGTCCATCACGTAGTGGGAGTGGCTGGCGAGCACGTACACCCGCTTGCCGCTCTGCTGCAGGTCCCAGAGCAGGTTGTAGACCTCGCGCCCGGTTTCGATTCCCGCGCTGGAATCGCACATGCTGTGGCTCAGGCCCCTGCTGCCGGGCAGCGCTTCATGCATGCCGGCCACGACGGTGGTGATGCCGGCGGATTTCCGGTCGGCGGCCAGACGCGCGCGGATCCAGTTCATCTGGTCCGCGTCGAAGCTGTTGCCGGCGTTGTCGAGCGAAAGGAAATCGGTTTTGTTCATGACCCAGTGATAGTAAGTGCGTGGGCCGGCTGGGTCGCCATCGGCCCGGCGCTGGGCGGCCAGGCGGGGGCTGTTCAGAGTAGCTCTCGAACTCAGCCGCGTATTCGCGGCGCGTCTTCGGAAAAATCAATTCGTGATTACCGATGCCGAGGAAAACTTCGAGCCTGCCGAAAGGACGTAGCTGGTGCCGGACGAAATCCGGCCACGCCTCCTTCAAGTAGCTCGGCTGTTGAGATGCGGCGTATTCAGGTGAAGCTCGGGCGGCGGCGCCAGGTCCTCGTCGATTTTGTATATCGCGCGGAAGTCGCCCAGATGCCAATAGAAGGTGGCTCCGCTTGCCAGTACCTGGCTGGCGATGGCTGGCATGACCACATCGCCGCAATTGCGCGAATCGCCGGAGACGGCGAATTTCCAAACCGGCGGTGGGCGGATTCTGCGCCCAAGGCAAACAGGCAGCACAAGCAGCGGAAGCAGCTTCGTCGCTGGGTGGCGGTTCGTCATGACGAATGACCTCCGAGAGGCGGACGGGGTCCGGTTGCGCCGACCATCGGCCCTACCTTAGTTTTGTAGCACAACGGGGTCCAACGCAACGGGACGTTGAGGCCAGTTTGCTATGCTGGGAGCTTGACCCGCTCGATCCTGCTCCGTCTGGTGCTGCCGCTCGGGCTGGCATCCGTCGCCACGGCTCAATCGACGCGCTGGTGGATGCCATGTCCCAGGAATTGGAGCGCAACTTTCAGGCGCTCAAGGCAAGGCCGATCCTCCACCCTATTTTCTGAGTTACGAAATCACCCAGGAAGAAATCTACACGCTTTCGGGGACGCTGGGCACGATCGACTCGAACGGCGGCGGGAAATCGCGGACGCTCGACGTTTCCGTGCGAGTGGGCACACCGAAACTGGACAACTACCATCGCGTGCGTGGAGCCGGCGGCGGCGCCCCGCGGTTCACGTCCGGGGCGCAGGTCACATACGAAGACAACGCCAACTCCATCAAGCACCGCCTGTGGGAGGAGACCGATCGCGCGTATCGCGCGGCGGCGGAGCGGCTGATCCGGATTCAAACCAACACGCAAGTGAAAGTGGCGGAACAGGACGCTTCGGCCGATTTTTCAAGCGCGCCGCCTCGAGGTTTCGCTGGCCGCGCCAGTGAAGCTCAAGTTCGACGTGGAGGATTGGACCGAGCGCGTACGCAAGCTTTCCGCGCGGTTTCAGAGCTACCCCAGCGTGCTCACCAGCCGGGTGACGGTCACCGGCCAGGCCGAGACGCGGTATTTCGTGAACACGGAAGGAACGCGCCTCGAATTCGGCCGGGGCTTACGCGCGCATTTTCGTTTCCGCCTCCGCTAAAGCCGCCGATGGCGCGGACGTCGCCGACTTCGACAGCTTCGAAGCGGAAGACTCGGGCAACTTGCCGGACGACAAGACGGTGCTGGCGGCAATCGACCACGTGGCCCGGAATGTGACGGCGCTGCTCGGCGCGCCCGAAGCCGAGCCGTTCGTGGGACCCGCCATTCTTTCCGGCCGCGCGGCAGGTGTGTTTTTCCACGAAATCTTCGGCCATCGGGTGGAGGGTCACCGGCAGAAGGATGAGGACGAGGGGCAGACCTTCACCAAGAGCGTCGGCACCGAGGTGCTGCCCAATTTCCTGTCGGTGATTTTCGATCCCACGCGGCGTTCGATGGCGGGCGAAGACCTTTACGGCTGGTACGATTACGACGATGAAGGAGTGAAGACGAGGCCGGTGACTGTGGTGGAAAACGGCGTGCTGAAGACATTCTTGATGTCGCGCTCGCCGATTGCGGGTTTCAGCCAGTCGAATGGCCACGGCCGGCGCCAGCCGGGATACGAAGTGGTTTCGCGCCAGTCGAATTTGATTGTGGAATCGGCCAAGGCGGTGTCCGACGCCAGGCTGCGCGAAATGCTGATCGAAGAGATCAAGCGGCAGAACAAGCCATACGGCCTCTACTTCCAAGACATCACGAACGGGTTCACCACCACCAGCCGCGCCGGGCTGCAGGCATTCAGCGTGGTTCCGGTGATCGTGTACAAGGTGTATGCCGACGGCCGTCCGGACGAGCTGGTGCGTGGCGCGGATATCGTGGGCACGCCGCTGGCGAGCTTCGCCAAGATCCTGGCGACCGGGGACAAAGCGGAAGTGTTCAATGGTTATTGCGGCGCGGAAAGCGGCAGCGTGCCGGTTTCTGCGGTGTCGCCGGCGATTTTGGTATCGGAAATCGAGATCGAAAAGAAAGCCAAGGCGAATGACCGCCCGCCGCTTCTCCCGGAGCCGGTGACGCTCGGAAAAGGGAGCGGACAGTGAAACGCCTGGTGCTGGCTGCGATGGGAGCGGCGCTCGCGGCGCTGGCTTCATTGGCGGCAGATGCTCCCGCGCCAGACCCTGTGCTGGCGGCGATGCGCGACGAAATCGGGCGCGAGCGCAAGCTCACCGTCTCCAATCTCGATGCCCCGTACTTCATCCAATACGTGATCGACCAGGCGGACGTCTTCAGCGTCTCGGCTTCGCTCGGCGGCCTCTTGGCGCGGCGCCACGACCACCTGCGGCTGCCGGAGATCTGCGTGCGCGTAGGCGACTTCAAGTTCGACAACACGAACTTCTCGGGCGCCGTGGGCGGCACGCGCTATGACCTGGGCCGCTGGCCGCTCGACAACTCGTATCCGGTGCTGCGCCGCTATTTATGGCTGGCGACGGATTCGGCTTACAAAGGCGCGGTGGAAACCATAGCGCGCAAACGCGCTGCGCTGCGCAATCTCACCGAGAGCAATCCGACCGACGACTTTTCGCACGCCCAACCGGTGGAGTATATCCACGAGCTGGGCCGCCTGGCGATCGACGAAGACGATTGGGCGGCGCGGGTGCGCGCGTTGTCCGCGATTTTCGCCGATTATCCGGGGGTGCTGGATTCGCGCGTGGACCTGGAGGCTGGGGCCGGCGGCTACTACGTGGTGAATTCCGAAGGCACGGTGGTACGCGCGCCCGAGAATGCCACGTTTCTGCGGGCGCGAGCGGTTTCGCAAGCCGCGGATGGCATGATGCTGCATGACGCCGTTACCTTCCTCGCGTTTGACCCGGCGCACCTGCCGGGCGATGCCGCCATGAACGGCGCCTTTCGTGCGATGGCTCAGAACCTGGAGGCGCTGGCCAAGGCACCTAAGGGCGAGGATTACAGCGGCCCGGTGCTGTTTGAAGGCGAGGCTGGAGCGCAGATCTTCGCCGAGGTGCTGGGCCATAACCTGGCTCTGCCGCGCAAGCCGGAGGGGGCTCGTGCCGGGTTCAGCTCGAGCGAGCTCGAGGGGCGGCTGGGCGCGCGCGTCTTGCCCGAGTCGTTCGACGTGGTGGACGACCCGACGCAGCAGGAATGGCGCGGCCGGCCGCTGTTCGGCGCCTATGACGTGGATCGCGAAGGCGTCCGCGCGCAGCCGCTGACGCTGGTGGAAAAAGGCATTCTCAAGGGCTTCCTGCTGACGCGGCAGCCGGTGCACGGATTCTCCGCCTCCAACGGCCACGCACGCCTGCCGGGGCGGTTTGGCGCAGCCACCGCCGGCGTCGGCAACCTGTTCGTCAGCTCTTCGGAATCGATGCCCGCCGCTGGGCTCAAGAAGAAACTGATCGAGCTGGTCCAGGCGCGCGGCTTGGCCTACGGCCTGGTGGTGCGCAAGATGGACTACCCGTCCACAGCGTCGATCGACGAATTGCGGCGCCTGTTCGCGACGGCGGAGAACGCGGCGCATCCCCTCAGCTCGCCGGCGCTGGTCTACAAGGTCTATCCGGACGGGCACGAGGAACTGGTGCGCGGGCTGCGCTTTCGCGGGTTGAACGTGCGCTCGCTCAAGGACATTGTGGTGGCGGGCGACGATAGCAACGTGTTCGACTATCTGGACAACGGCGTGCCGCTGGCGCTGGTGGGAGCGGGCAGCTACACCACGGAGAGTTGCGTGGTTGCGCCCTCGATCATCATCGACGATCTGGAGCTGCACCCGGTGGAAGAGGAACTGCCCAAGCTGCCCGTGGTGCCGCCGCCGGAGATGGCGCGTTAGGAACGGCTATGCGCCTGTTGGGCCGCTACGTATTCCGCGAGATTCTGACCAGCGCGGTGCTGGGCACGCTGCTGGCTACGTTCATCATCTTCCTGCGTGCGGCCGACAAGCTGTTCGCGGTTTTGGTGGGCGCCAACAATGCGTCCGTCACCACCGTGCTGGCGCTGCTTCTCTGGGCCATGCCGCCGGTGCTGCCGCTCACCATTCCGTTCGGCGTCCTGGTGGGCATTTTGATCGGGCTCGGCCGCATGGCTTCGGACGGCGAGATCACCGCCATGCGTGCGGCCGGCGTCTCCAGCCGGCAGGTGATCGCTCCGGTGGTGCTGTTCGCTGCACTGGGGATGAGCGTGGCGGGTATGGCCTCGCTGCGGCTGACGCCGCTCGCCTACCGCAGGACCACCGACATCGTCAACGAACTGCTCCAGGGGCAGCTCTCGGCGGCAATCGAGCCGCGCGTCTTCAATGAAAACTTCCCCAACCGGATCCTCTACGTGGGCGACGTGGGGACCGGGCCGGTGGTGAAATGGCGGCCGGTGTTCATCGCCGATATCACTCCGCCCGAGCAGCGCGTTTCGGGGATGCGCGACAAAGCGGAAGGGCCGATGATCACGGTGGCGCGCGAAGCCATCGCCATGCCGGATCCCAAGAACAATCGCATTCAGGTCACGCTGTACGATTACTGTACACACGAGATGGGCAAGGACCGCGTGGCCAACGACTCGTGCGCACCGGTCGGCACGCAGGTGCTCGATGCCTCGCCGCCGGAACACAAGACGCCGCCGACGGCAGCCATGAACACGCGCGAGCTGCTGCGCTATCCGCGTTCCGGGGATGACTGGACCGAGGTGCGCATCGAGCTGCACCGGCGGTTTGCCTTGCCGGTGGCCTGCATCGTGCTGGCGCTGGTCGGCATCCCGCTCGGCATCGCCACGCGCAAGGGCGGTAAATCCGCCGGCTACGTAATCGCGCTGTTCCTCAGCTTCTTCTGCTACCACCTTTCCTCGCTCACGCTGATAGGCTTCGCCAAGCAAAGAACTTTGTCTGTACCGATGGCCGTGTGGCTGCCCGATGCTGTATTTTTCTTGGCCGGAATCATTTTTCTTTACCGCATGGAGCGGCCCGGAGATCGCGACCTGTTGGGCGGCATAACCGGCGCGCTGGCGCGGCTAGGCGCCTGGCTGCCACGCCGCAAACGGGAACCGGCTGTGCGCGCGGCCCGCCTCCCGCACTGGAGGCTTCCCGTCCTGCCGCAGATCGTCGATGCCTATATCCTGACCAGCTTCATGTTCTATCTTGCGGTTGTGCTGGCCAGCCTGCTGTCGATGATTCTGGCTTATAACTTCTTCGAGCTGATGGGCGACTGGATCCGCAACAAGATCCCGCTCATGGAGATGTTCTCGTATCTGTTCTTTCTTACACCGGAGTTGATTTATGAAACGCTCCCGTTCGCCATTCTGGTGGCGGTATTGGTCCACCTGGGTGTGCTGAGCAAGCAGAACGAAATCACCGCGTTCCGGGCGTGCGGCGTGAGCCTCTACCGGCTGGCGATGCCGCTGCTGTTAGCCGGCACCGTGTTTGCCGGCGGACTGTTCGCGTTCGATTTTTATTATGTGCCCGGCGCCAATCTCAGGCAGGACGCCATGCGCGACGAGATCAAGGGCCGGCCCAAACAGACCTACCTGCGCGCCGACCATAAGTGGATCATGGGTCACTCTCGCGTCTATTACTACGAGTTCTTCGACCACTCGGCGGCCGTGATGCACGGAGTGGATGTGTTTGACATGGACCTCAACACATTCCGCCTGAAACGCCAGATTGTGGCTGCGCGCGGGCAGTGGAGCCCGTCGTTGAAAACGTGGGTATTCGAAAACGGCTGGAGCTGCCGCTATGCCGGCGACTCGTGCAGCGCCTATCAGTCCTTTTTGAGCGCCAGCGAGTCCCAGGCGGCTACCTTCCCCGATCTGACCGAGCCGCCCGATTACTTCGTGACCGCCGCGGTGCAGGAAAAGCAGATGAACTTTCTCCGCCTGGACGGTTACATTCACGATTTGCAAGAGCGCGGATTTCCCACCGGCAAGCTCCAGGTACAGTTCTATCTGAAATTCGCGCTGCCGCTGTTTGCGCTGATCATGGCCATGATCGCTGTGCCATACGGGTTCCTGGTGGGCAACCGCGGCGCCATGGCCGGCATCGGCGTCAGCCTGGCCATCGGCGTCACGTACAAGGGCCTGGGCATCCTGTTTGAGAAGATCGGCGACGTGAATCTCCTCCCACCCACTATGGCGGCCTGGTCGCCGGATGTGGTGTTCGGTTTGGCTGGGCTGTACCTGCTGCTGCAGATGCGAAGTTAGCCGATGCAAGTGAACTTTTAGCCGGGCTGGATTAATCGCGCAACCGTGCAAGGGCGAATGAACGCAAGAATTCTAGACATAGTTTGCATTGCTGTTCTATGTACCATCCTGACGTTGGGTCTTTGGCCCTTCCATGCGCCCAAGAACGACGTCACCTGGCTGGAGGCGCGCAACGGTCTGCGCTTCGGCAAGTTTGGCACGGTGCTGAGTTCCGGTGAATTCGAAATGGCGAGTTCTCATGGCGGCGAGTTACGCGGCAGTCTTGAGATCTGGTTACAGCCGAAGCGCGTCTGGGACAGCGGCACTTTCCTCGCATTTTGCACACCTGAAACTCCTTTCCGCTTTTGGCTGCGCCAGTCGCAAACGGATCTTCAACTGCACGCTGCGCTTCAGGACGATAGGAGTCGGACCAAAGCGGTCGATCTTTACGTTCAGGGTGCGTTTCGCGAGGCTACGCTTCACAACCCAGCGCCGGTATTCATAACCGTCACTACGGGCGCGGAAGGGACAGCGGTTTACACCGGCGGTGTTCTGGCCAAGCGGGCGCAGTTTCGACTATCTCCGAATCAGTTCACAGGCCGCATTGTGCTCGGTAACTCAGCCGGGCAGCCCGATAACTGGTCCGGCCGGCTCCTCGGCTTCGCGATTTACGATCGGGAGCTAACCGCGGCGCAGGTTCTTAGGCATCGAGACGCCTGGACACAAACGGGCCGCCTCCAGATCCAGGGGGAAGAAGGAAACGTCGCGCTCTATCTTTTTGACGAGCACTCCGGGAACGTCATCCACAGTCGCGGCGATTCAGGCGTCGATCTGCGGATTCCCGAAAAAGATGTGGTTTTGGATCACATCTTACTGGAGCCATTTTGGACGGAATTCAATATGTCGGAGAGCTATTGGAGCGCGTTTATCAAAAATATTGCCGGATTCATCCCTTTCGGCTTCTGCTTCTGCGCTCGTTTATCTATGGCGCGCCGTGTCAAGCACGCGGCACTAACGACCGTGGTGTTAGGAACGCTGGTCAGCCTCACCATTGAGATTCTTCAGTCACGACTTCCAACGCGAGATTCCGGTATGTCGGACATCGCCACCAATACACTCGGAACCTACCTTGGCGTCGCGTTGTTGCGCAGCAGGATGGCGCGCGTTCTATTCGCGAGAGTTCTTTGCTTGGACGCAGCCTGGATCGCCGGCGCCTCACGCGACTGACGCCCGCAGTGAATGCTGGCGCGGTGGTGTGCCGGTTGGCCCGCGAGTAACCGAGGCCGCGCAATCTGCGTCTAACAGATTAATGAGAAGGTTATCCACGATATTCCCCGCTCTGCTGGGATTCTTCCTGGCGATTGCACCCGCTGTCGCGGAGTCGAAGAACGCCGCGGCCGCCAGTTACCCTGCCAGCTATGAAGGTGGCACCCTACCGCTGCATCGCAGCAAGGTGAAAGCCACGCTGGGTACCGATCAAGTGATCCTTGTCCAGCGTGGGCATCGGATCGCCGTGCCCGCCGGCAGCATTACGGAGATCGCGTGCGCCACCGGTGTGCACCGCCGCCTCGGCGCCGCCGTGCTCGACGTCGTTCCGTACATGCATCTGGGTGAGAGCGAAGAGCACTACGTAGGCGTTACCTGGCTGAACAGCGCCGGGACGGGTGGAAGGACGCCCAAGGTGGAAGTCCTCTTCAAGTTGAACAAGAGCGAGTACCGTAATTTTCTTTCCGGGCTGGAGCGCTTGACGGGGAAGAAAGCCGTCGACACTAATCGGATGCTCACCACCGTTCATTACGACTACTGATCCGTCCCGTAGTATCGGGTTCCGTCAACCCCTTTGAGCCAGGCGAAGCCGCTGCCGCGCCCGCCAGTGCGACAATAGCTGAGATGCCGCGTGTCGCCCCTTCCGTCGAACGAGTGCCCTACTCCCGCATCCGCGAACTGGCGGACGTTGCCATGTCGATGGACGGAGTGCTGCGGCTCTATTTCGGCGAATCGAACCTGCCGACGCCGGACTACATTAAAGACGCGGCCGCACGCGCCAAGCGCGAGGGCTACACTTTTTACACCGAAAACGCCGGGTTGCCTTCCCTGCGGCGCGCGGTGGCCGATTCGTACCGCAAACTGCACCAGGTCGAGATCGACCCGAACGGCGAAATCGTGATCACGGCTTCGGGAGTGCAAGCGCTGAACGTGGCGATCCGGTCAACGCTCGATCCCGGGGATGAAGCGCTGCTGCTGACGCCCGCCTGGCCTAACGCCGGTTCGATCGTCGCTCTCTCGAACGCCGTGGCGCGGCAGATTCCCCACCCGTTATGCGGCAGCCGTTACACGATCGATTTCGACGCGCTCGAAGCGGCGGTGACCGGGCGCACACGGCTGCTGGCCTATATTTCCCCGTCGAACCCGCTGGGTTGGGTGGCCACCCAGGCCGACCAGGAGCGGCTGCTCGAATTCGCACGGCGCCACGGGTTGTGGCTGCTGGCCGATGAAGTGTACGACCGGCTGAATCACTTGGGCGCGCGCCTGGGCGAACCGGTGCCATCGATCCTACGGCTGGCCTCACGCGACGACGCGGTGATCGTGGTGCAATCGTTTTCCAAAACCTATCGCATGACGGGATGGCGGCTGGGTTACCTGATTGCCCGCCGGGACCTGGCGGAGAAGGCGGCGCAGATGAACGAATTCATCGTTTCGCACGCTCCCAGCTTCACGCAGAAAGCCGGCGAGACCGCTCTGGCGGAAGGCGAGGAGGAACTGGCGCGCATGCTGGAGGGCCTGCGGGCGAACCGCGACCTGTGTCTCGATGCTCTCAGTGCGATGCCGCGGGTGACCGTTCCCGAGCCGGATGGGGCGTTCTACCTGTTCCCGCGGATTGAGGGAGTCGCCGATTCCTTTACCTTTTGCCGGCGTCTGCTGGAAGAAACCCGGGTGGGGCTGGCGCCCGGTGTCGCCTTCGGCGCCGGCGGTGAGGGCTCGGTGCGCATCTGCTACGCGGCCGAACGGTCGATCCTCGAGCCGGCCATGGAGCGCCTAAGAAGATTCTTGCAACAGGGCTATCAATTCGGCATGATAGCGTGAGGAGAAATGCCATGCTGAGCGGTTTCAAAAAGTTCCTGATGCGGGGCAACGTAGTCGACCTGGCGGTAGCCGTGGTGATGGGTGCGGCCTTTGGAACGGTGGTGACGGCGCTGGTAAAGGATCTCCTGACGCCGATCATCTCGGCCGCGGTGGGCAAGCCGGACTTCTCGGGCATTGTCTTCACCATCAATGGCAGCAAGTTTCCGATCGGGGATTTCATCAATGCGGCGGTGTCGTTCCTGCTGGTAGCGGCGGCGGTTTATTTCTTTGTGGTGATTCCCATGAACACACTGACGGCTCGCCTGAAGCGCGGCGAAGTGCCGCCCGACCCGACCACCAAGAAGTGCCCCGAATGCCTGAGCGAGGTTCCGATCGCCGCCAGGAAGTGCGCCTTCTGCACCAGCGCGCTAGCGCAGTAATTGGGGCGGATGCTCCCGCCTGGCGCTTTCGCCTGCCGAACTCTTACTGGTAGTGCAGCGCCTGGCCGGGATCGGTGGCAGCGGCACGGCGGGCGGGAATGTAGGTTGCGATCAGGGCCACGATTGTGAGGATCGCAGCCACCGCGGCGAGAGTCCAGGGGTCGCCGGCTTTCACGCTGAACAGCAGGCTGGCGAGGAAGCGTGTCAGCAGGTAGGCCAGCGCCAGGCCGATGGCCACGCCCATTCCAGCCAGCTTCAAGCCGTGGCCGAGCATCAGTTTCAACACATCGCCGCGGCTCGATCCAAGGGCCATTCTGATGCCGATTTCCTGGGTGCGCTGTTCGACGGAATACGACATCACGCCATAGATGCCGATGGCCGCCAGCAGCAGCGCGATAACGGCAAAGATGGTCAGCAGCAGCATGTTGAAATCCTGCCGCGCTACGGTTAGCGCCAGCACCTTTTCCATAGGCTGCACGCGCGAAACCGTCATGCTGGCGTCCACGGCCTGAATTTCGTGCTCCACGGCGGCGCGGAGGTTCATGGGGTCGCCCCCAGACGCGCGCACCACCCAAGCCAACGGAATGAGCTGGCGGGCCAGATCCATCATTCCTTGCGGCACTTGGGCTTGCGGAATGTACATCACGGCGGCATCGCCATTGGCTACGCCGGTTTCCTTAACCGTCCCCACCACGCCCACAATCTGCCGTGGGGGATCCGCGAACTGCGGGCCCAGACCCTGGCCGATCGTGATCACCTGGCCGACGGGGTCCTGGTTGGGCCAGTAGTGCTTGGCCATGTTTTGATTGATGATCACTACCGGCGCGGAGTTACCTGTGTCGGTTTCGGTGAAGCGCCGGCCGCGCAGCAGCGGGATGCGAAAGGCCCGAAAATAATGGCCCGAAACGTACCGGTATTGCTCGTCGCCGTTGTACTGCTCGCCCTTGGTGGGAGGCTTGCCGGCAATGTTGAACGGCAAATCGATTCCGTAGCCAACCGCTGGCAGCAGCACCGCGGTCGAAGCCGCCTCCACTCCCGGGATGCTCTCGATGCGGCGGAGGGCATCGGTGGTGAACGCGTCGATCTTGCCGGTGGTGGAATAGGCGCCGCTGGTGAGCGATGTCATCATGGTGAGGACGTTGTGCGGGTCGATGCCCGGCTGGGCGTTGCTGAGGCCGACAAAGGTGCGGATCAACAGCGCCGCGCCCGCCACCAGCACCAGCGCCAGCGCTACTTCGGCGACCACCAGCGACGACCGGGCGCGATTGTGGCGGCGGCTGGTGCCGGAGCGGTTGCCGGCTTCCTTGAGGGCGGATACGAGGTCGAGCTTGGATGCCTGGAGCGCCGGAATGAGGCCAAAGAGGATACCGGTGAGCAGAGCGGCCGCCAAAGTGAACGCAGCGACCCGCCAATCGAGCGGCGGCGCCACGGCGCGGACGCCATCGGCATCCATCAGCCGCGGGATATTGGCGGGAACCAACAGCAGCAGTGCGCGCACTCCCCAGGACCCGAGCGCGAAGCCGAGCGCGCCGCCGATGCCGGCCAGCAGGACGCTTTCAGTGAGTAGTTGGCGCACCACCCGCCAGCGGCCGGCTCCCACCGCGGCGCGCAGCGCCATTTCGCGCTGGCGCGCGGCGGCCCGCGCTAGCAATAGGTTCGCCACGTTGGCGCAGGCGATCAGCAACACGAATCCCACCGCGCCCAGCAGCACCAGCAGGGCCGTCTTGATGTCGCTGACGGCGGCTTCGCCCATAGGCGTCACGGCGACGGATTCGTCCTTGTCCATCCACTTCGGATTAGCCCTGCGGAAGCGCTCGCCCGCAATCTTCATCTCCGCGCGTGCCGACGACAGGGTCACCCCGGGCTTGAGGCGGGCGGCGACACTCAGATAATGGCCCTGATTGGTGCTTTGCGGGTCGGCCTGAAGCGGCAGGAATACATCCGCCTGGGGCACCGACCGGAAGCCTTTGGGGAGCACGCCGAGCACGGTATAAGGCTGGCCGTTGAGCAGGACGGGGCGGCCAATGATGCGTGGGTCGCCGCCCAGGCGCGCCTGCCACATTTCGTGCGTCAACACCGCTACGGCCGGGCCGTTTGGCACATCTTCCGATGCGGTGAAGGTACGGCCCGCCTCCGGGCTCACGCCGAAGACCTGGAAGAAGCCCGAGGAAACCTGGAGCGTCTTTACTTGCTCCGGCCTGTCGCCTGCGCCCAGGTTCATCCCGGAGGCTGCGAACCCGTACAGAGTCATCGACTGGAAAACGTGGTTGTCCTTCCAGGCCATGTACTTGGGAATGGAGATGGAATTCCCCCGGCCATTGGGAAACTGGCGGTCGAGCTCCATCAGGCGGTCCGGTTCAGGGTAGGGCAGGGGCTGGAGCAGCACGGCGTTCACCACCGTAAAGATGGCCGTGTTGACGCCGATCCCCAGCGCCAGCGCCAGAATCGCGATAGCGGCGAATCCGGGATTCCTGGCCAGCATACGGAACGCATACCGGATGTCGAAAGCGAATGTACCCATACCGCTCATTACGATCACGGCGGGCGCATCGTTCGCAAGAATTGCAGGGCAGAAGCCAGAAGCCAGAAGCCAGGAGTCAGGAGGCGGAAGGTTATAACGGAGCCGCCACCCCGAAGGGAAACCCAGGGCGAAGCTCTGCCGGCTCAATGCCAGTTGGGGAATGGGTTGGCGCGCGCCTGGCGGCAGGCGGCAATCAGCTCGGGGAGCAGTTTGCGGCGGTCGAACAGGCGGCCGAGCAATTGCGCCATGGCGTCCTCTTCGTCCTCGATCCACTCCGGCGGGATAGCCTTACAGGCCTGGTCCACCACTTCTTCCGGAAAGTGCATGGTCTGGTCGAGCCACGGCTGAAAATCGCTGAGCGAGCGCACGCTTTCATAAACCAGGCGGCGCGGGTAGAGCCCCTGCAAAGGCGAATCCGGAAAATCCCAGTAGGGGCCGTTAAAGGCGAAGCCGTTGTCGATCATGCACGCCACGAAGCCCAGGCTGCCGCTGGCGGACTCCGGGCGATGCACCATGGCGCGGTAGAAGATGCTCTGCCGGCCGTCGGCATTGCCTACCCACTTGTCGAACACCAGGATGGCCCGGAAGTCCTCCAGGTTGGCTACCTTGGGCAGCAGCGCATCGGGCAGGTAGTCGTAGACCGCGGTGCGGGCAGGGTCGCCGGGATAGCGCGAGCCGAAATGCCAGCCTGGTTCGACCGGAATCTGCCGGCTGCCGAGGGTCAGGTGGATGGCTGGGTTGTCGGAGATGAACCGGTCGCTCAACCGCACCAAAGCTGTTTCCGGAGTCGCTACCTGAAGATAGGCGAGCAGGCGGGAGGCGAGCAACTCATTAACGAGGATGCGGCGGTGTTGGGGATTGTTGCGGAACTTGACGACGTACCACTGGCCGTCATCGGCCTCCAGCAGGTGGGACTGGGCGCCTCCTCGCATCTTTCGGATGTGCCGGACAGCGGTGAGCGGCATCGGCTGGAAAATCGGGTAATCTAGAGTTGTATCACACGGAGGGATGGATCACAGATGGCGGAAACAGGAACTCCTACGAACCAAGTCGACGCCGGCGCCCAGACGCCACCGGCGGGTGGACGCACCAAAGACGAAGTTGCGCTGGAACTCATGCGATTTATCACGTTGCAGACGGGCTATGGCAAGTCGCCACAGTCCTCGGCGGGCTTTTCGGGAAAGCCTGGCACCCATTCCGCGGAGGAGCACGCGGAAGCCCTTCTTGAGTTGTTCCAGCGCTGCCGGCAGGTGGTGAACCAGGAAGAATAGCGGGAACGGTGGATCGCGTTCCCGCCGCGCATCAGCGCTTCTTGCCGGCCTTCTTTACCGCCTTTTTAGCGGCTTTCTTCACCGGCGCTTTTTTAGCGGCCTTTTTCGGCGGCGCTTTCTTGGCTACCTTCTTCACCGCTGCCTTTTTGGCTGGAGCCTTCTTGACTGCCTTCTTGATCGGCGCTTTCTTAGCGGCTTTCTTGACGGGCGCCTTGGCTGCGGCCTTCTTCGCGGGCGCTGGCTTGGGCGCGGTGGCCTTCTTCACAGGTTTCTTGGGCGGGGCTTCCACAACGGCCGCGGGTTCAGACGGCCCGGACTCAGCCGGCGCCGGCTGGGCTACGGGAGGAGCTACGCCTTCCACAATATCGATTTCCATAATGGCTTCCTCTTCTTCCTCTTCGTCTTCCTCGTCGTATTCGTCGAGCTTAGATTCCAGATCCTCGTGCTCTTCGTCCTCGTAGTCGTGGAAGTCTTCCATCTCTTCTTCGTCTTTGGCAACGATCAGTGAGCGATGCGACATTCACCAAGCCTCCTGCGTCTGGGCACAATCAACCCTAGAATACCCCTTTTTACAGAAGAGGCAATAGTGAAAACGGTAAGCCGCCGGAAAAATCCAGCGCAGACTATCTTGAAGTGGAGTGCGCCACCAACGTGGCCACCTTCGGTGCAGGCGGGTGCTGCGAAGTGGCGACCGGTTTCACCGGCCTTCTGGCTGCCGGCACCGCGGAGGCACGAGCACGACGGCGCGCGGCTTCGGTGGATGCGGTACGGGGAGAAGAATGCGAACCAGCGCGGCTGGCCACAGTGTGCCTGCGCCCAGCCCGGCGCGCCGGCTGTGCGGGCCGGGAGGCGGCAGGGACCACCAGCAGGTCGCCTTCGACGGCACTGTGCGCCGGCAGGCTGTTGGTCGCCACAAGGCTTGCGATGGAAACGCCATACCGGGTGCCGATTGCCGCCAGAGTCTCGCCCGCCGCTACCCGGTGAAGGCGCCACGCCGCGCGGTGTTCAGCGGGAACCAGGGCCAGCGCGTCCAGCAGCCGGGCACCCGAGCCTTTGGGCACGTGCAGCGCGTAGTGGGCCGGCGCCAGGTTGCCCAGTAATGCAGGATTCAACTCAGCCAACTCGGCAACCGAGGTGTCCAGGGCGTCGGCTACCAGCGGAAGGGCGGTAAGGGCGGAAAGCTCGACCGTGTCGTACTCGAGCGGCGGGTCCATCTGCACCTGGTCCAGACCATAAGCCTGGGCGTTCTTTTCCATGATCGTCATGGCCAGAATGATGGGCACGTAGTTGGTGGTTTCGATAGGCAATTCGCTACGTGCGCGCAACTCCCAGAAATCCGCGTAACCGGTGCGTTCCACGGCCGCTTGCACGGTCTGCGGGCCGCAGTCATAAGCGGCCAGTGCGAGGTACCAATCGCCAAACTGGTTGTAGAGATCGTGCAGGTGGCGGGCGGCGGCGCGGGTAGCCTTTTCCGGGTCCATTCGCTCGTCGGCGTAAGCCGTGCGTTGGAGTCCGTACTCGGAGCCCCGCCAGGCCATGAACTGCCACATGCCGCCGGCGCGAGCTCTGGAAACGGCACGGGGCATGAATCCCGACTCGGCCTGAGCGAGGTGAATCAACTCCTGCGGCACCCCCTCCTCGTCCAGGATCCGCTGGATCATGGTGCGGTAACGGCCGGAACGCTGCATGGCCACCACAATCGTCCCGTGGCCGCGGTTGGAGAAGTAGTTGATGTAACCCAGCACGGCATCCGTGACCGACAGCGGCAACTGCGAAACCGTGGCCGCCATTTGGTCGAGCACCCGGTCCTTGATCTTGGGGTCCACCGGAAAGGTCATTTGCAGAATGTCTTCGAGCGGTGCCTTGTCGAACCGGCCCTCTTCGCTGCTGTCGGAAGCGCCCAAACCGGCCAGATCGAAGCTGTGAATCGTGTCCACCATTTGGTCCATCCGGCGTTCGTACGCCTGGCGGTCCGCCGGGTGCTGGTCCGAGGCATCGACCATGGCGTCGACTGCCAGATCGAATTCCTGGCGCGCGGTGGCGAGATCCTCTGTGGCGTAGGCCTGCTTACCGGCTGCGAAGTGACGCTCAGCTTCTTCGATCAGCGCATCGCCGCGTGTGTGGCGTGGAGGCATCTGCGGATCCGACAGCAGGAAGCCGGGCACATCCTTGATATAGACGTTAGGTTCGACCACGGGGGGATGATCCGGGAGCAGGTCGGCTGGATCGGAGCGGGCGGCTGGCGGCAGAAACGCGTTTTGGAACCTGGAGTGCTGATCTACACCGCATCCAGCGGTGAGGGAGGCCCCGGCGAGCACGAAAAAGGATACGAGAGTCTGCGTTCGCGCGTTCATCCACACACTCAACGAAAGATTCTAAAACACTTACCTTAGCCGCGCTCCGAGAGGAACGCTAAAACATTACAACACTATGAGTGCGTAATGCAACTGGCATAAGGTAAGGTCTGCACTACTGTGTCTAGGCAACACGTGCCGTTGTGTCCCGGCAACACCTGCACTGTGTCGCTATTCCTCTTCTTCCTCCTCACCCGTCTTGGCGGCTTTGGCCGCTGCAATGATCTTCTCGGCCTGTAGTTGCGGCACGTAATCGTAGTGATCGAATTCCATCGAGAAGGATGCGCGGCCCTGCGTCATGGCGGTCAGATCGCTTTGATAGCTCAGCATTTCGGCCATCGGCACCTGGGCACGGACGATGGTGGAGCTTCCCTTGGTTTCATTGCCCGAGATGCGGCCGCGGCGGCTGTTCAGATCGCCCATCAGATCGCCCGCGTATTCCCCGGGCGCCTGAATTTCCACGTTCATGATCGGCTCCAGCAGGGTGGGTTTGGCTTCCTGCATGGCGGCCTTAAAGGCCTTGCGGGCCGCCAGTTTGAACGCCAACTCGGAGGAATCGACGTCGTGGTAGGAGCCGTCGTAAACGGTGACTTTGAAATCGACCATGGGATAGCCGGCCAGGAATCCGTGTTCGGCAGCATCCACAATCCCCTTTTCCACGGCGGGGATGAAGTTGCGCGGGATGGCGCCACCGAAGATTTCATTGACGAATTCGAACTTGGCGCCGCGCGGCAGGGGATCCATCTTGATCCAGCAATCGCCGAACTGGCCGTGCCCGCCGGTCTGCTTCTTGTGGCGTCCCTGCACGTCGGCATGGCCGCGAATGGTCTCGCGGTAGGGAATCTTGGGCGCCTTCAGGGTAACGTCCACGCTGTACCGCTTCTTCAGGCGGCTGACGACGATCTCGACGTGCTGCTGGCCGGCGCCGGCCAGCAGAAACTCGCGGGTCTGCGGATCCCTGTAGAATCGCAGCGACTGGTCCTCTTCGAGAATGCGGTGTACGGCGTTGCCCATGCGGTCTTCGTCGTTGCGCGACTTGGCCTCGATAGCGAAGGCGATGGAAGGCTCGGGCAGTTTCACCGGCGGGTAGGTGACCGAGAAGCCCTTGTCGGCCAGGGTGTCGCCGGTGAGCGTGTCTTTCAGCTTGGCCACCGCGCCCAGATCGCCGGCGTGCAGTTCGGTGACCGGCTGCAAGGTCTTGCCCTGCGGGCTGCTGAGATGGGCCAGCCGCTCAGTTGAGTTGCGTGTGAGGTTCTGCAGCGCGGCATCGTTTTTCACCACGCCTGTGATGACTTTGAAGTAGGTGATGCGGCCGGCGAAGGGGTCGGCCGTGGTTTTGAATACAAACAGGGAGCAGGGACCGGTCTCGGCAATCTTCTGCGCGGATTCCTCGCCGTCGGTCAGGCGCGGGAAGCCCTCGCGTTCGGTGGGGGCGGGCAGGTTTTCCACCATGAAGTCGAGGATCAAGTCGCTGCCGACATTGTGCAGGGCTCCGGCGCAGAGCACGGGGAAGATGCGCATTTCGCGGATGGCCTGCTTGAGCCCGGCGTCGATGTGCTCGGGCGGCAGCGTGCCTTTATCGAAGAACTCCTCCATCAGGGCGTCATTGCCCTCGGCCACCATTTCGATCAGCGCATCGTGAGCGGCCTTGGCGGTGTCGGCCAGGTGGGCGGGAATCTCGCCCTCTTTGCCTTTGCCGTCGCCATCGGCAGTGTACGTGTATGCCTTCATGCGCACCAGATCGATCATGCCGGAGAAATCGCGTTCGGCGCCGATGGGGATCTGAATAGGCACAGCGGAGCGGCCGAAGGCTTCCTGAACGCCTTCCAGGGTGCGCGCGAAGTCGGCCCGCTCTCGATCTAGCTTGTTGATAACAATGGCGCGCGGGAGCTTGAAATCATTGGCAAAATCCCAGACCTTTTCGGTCTGCACTTCGATGCCGGCCACGCCATCCACCAGCACCAGGGCCGAATCGGCCGCCACCAGGGAGGCTCGGGTGTCGTTGATAAAGATGTTATAGCCGGGAGTATCGAGGATATTGATCTTTGTTTTCTTCCACTCCGCCACGGCGATGGCGGTAGAGATGCTGATTTTGCGGGAGATTTCCTCCTCGTCAAAATCGGTAATGGTATTGCCTTCATCCACGCGCAGCAGCCGGTTGGCTGCTCCCGCGGTGAATAGCAAGCCGGCGGTGAGCGACGTCTTGCCGGAATCGCCGTGGCCCACCAAACCGACGTTCCGGATCTCCTTGCTCTCGTAAACCTTCACGCTTGGCTCCCAGTTTGCAAAACGGAATAGTAACACGGGTCCCTGAGGGCCGGCGCGGATCAAGGCGGAGACTGGTGGCCAGGATGGTCCATTTTTGGGTGGTTGGAAGCGCGGTCCGCCTTCGGGCGTAGCAGGAGTCGCTAGGACGGGTTGTCTGTTGCAGGCTGGCTTACTGCCTAACCCGCCGAGGATTCTTCGGCCACAGGCAGGACGGGCAGGGGCGAGGCCGGAAGCAGAGGAGCGGTCCAGGTCCAGTTTCTCCGCTCGATGATCGTCTTCGGCTCGTAGGTTTTGCCTTCGGCCAGGCGGCGTTCTTCGCGGCGGGCCGACCATAGCATCACCGGGCCCAGCGTGCGTGCCACCACGCGGGAGATGAGGCCGAACTCGCGTTCCACCTGCTGGCGCAGAGTGCGGATCTTCTCCGCCACCGCTTGGTTGGTGCCGGCCAGGTGGCGCTCCATGGCCCAGAGCGCGGCTGTGTAGCCGTCACGCAGGGAGCGCGACTCGCGGGCGAAGCGGGCCCTCACGCGCGCGTCGGGGTCGTTCTTGTAACGCAGCCAACCATCCAGCGTGGTACGGCAGATGCGGTAGATGCTGGGCCCGTTGCGCTCGAAATCGCGGCGAAACGCCCAGTCCAGAAACCGCTTGGAATCCTCGCGCGAAATGGCGGCGTGCTTGAAGTTGAACCGGTCCTGGCCGTGAATATCGGCCAGATCCACGTCTTCCAACATGCGGCCCTGCTCCTGCATTTCAAAGTACAGGGGAGTGCCGGGGACCGGAGTGTAGAGCATGAACTGGTGGAAATCGGTATCGTGCGCGATGGCGTACTCGATTTCCGCCTCGATGTTCTCAGGTGTGTGGTGCTCCAGACCGACGATGGTCGAACCCAGGATCTTGACGCCGTGCCGCTGCAACTCACGGGTCAGCTTCATGCTGTCGGTGCCCTTGAGCTTGTCGTAAGCGGAGTGCTCCGATTCGAGGCCCATCCACACCCAGGAGACGCCTAACTCGACTAACTCCCGCATCGAATACTGGTTGATCGCGTTGGCGGAGGAGAAGACGTAGAGCGACCACGGCTTGTTGGCCGCCTTCATGAGCGCAAGCAGTTGCATGGCGCGCCGCTTGTGCAGCAGGAAGTTCTCGTCCATCATGAAGAACGACCGCGCACCCAGCTTCGCTTCCATGTGGCTCATCACGCCGAACAGTTCTTTGCCGGTGTTGTAAAAGTTGAGATATTTGCCCTTGCCGCCGAAGAAGGCCGAGGTAGTGCAGAAATTGCAGCCCATCGGGCAGCCCACCGAGGGAATGATGGTGGCCGCCGTGGAGCCTTTCGTTTGCGGCAACCTCATGCCCAGCGTGCGGGCGCCGAAACCGGAGACGATCTCGGGGTGGGCGATGGGCGCGGATTCGTTCTCGCCCAGGAAGCGGCGCATCCAGGAGATGCCTTCGCCTTTAACGATGTGGTCGGCATCGATCATCTTCTCGATGCCCGGAATGGCGGCCACGTGCCCGCCCACCACGATAGTGGCTGTAGGCGCCAGCCTCCGCACCATGCGGCACATCTCGCGCACCTTGCCTACGTTGACGATGATCGACGAGATACCGACGATATCGTAATCCTGACTGGTCAGTTCGGCCTCGAACGCCTGGCGCGTGGGGAAGTCGAGCACCGTGGTAGGCGCCGAGATGTTGCGCTGGATCATGAGCAGGCCCCACGAGCGGTGGAACATGCGCAGCGAGAACGATCCCTGCTCGCGCGTCACCTGGTTGTGATACAGCTCCATCGGGTTGATGGTGCGGCTGCCGTACGCGTCGTCCTGCGCGTAGGGGCCGAAAACCGAGCTAAGGAGAATGCGGGCTCCCGTGCCCTTGGGATGTTTGGTCATTTCAAAAAAAGAGAAAGAGTGCTAAACACCCTAATTATACCACTCGCCCCGCGCGGGGCGTCTCGGGTAAGGCCGCGAAGAGTGTGGGGGTACGGCGTGAAAATGGCGGGCGTTGGTTTCGCCAGGGCACCTGCTACGCTTTCCACGCCGCTCACCCCGCCGCCCGGCGGTCGCTACTGCGTCAACCTGAAGATCACCGTGATGGGCGCGATCACTTCCACCGGTTTGCCGTTCAGCAGGGTGGGCGTGTAGACCCACTGGCGCACGGCTTCGAGCGCGGCGGGAATCAGCAACGGGTTGCCGCTGAGCGCGTGCAGATTACGAATCCGGCCATCCGTGCCGACGATGCCTTCCAGTTCGACCGCCCCGTAGATGCGGGCCGCGATGGCCATTGGGGGATAGCGCGGCTCTACGCGGTAGATGGGGTGGGCCAGGCGAACGTCGCCGCCGGTCAAGCGTATGGGCTGGTTGGGCATGGCTTGAATCGCCGCGGCGGGTTTTGGCTGGGGGCGAACCGGGACCGCCGGACTGGGGTTCAGAAGGTGTGTCAACAGGCCGTTGGGTGGACCGCCGCTCCACGGAAGGAAGCCGCCGCCCGGGCTGGAAAGATCGGCGGGAGCGTCTTCTATGCGCTGTGCATGAGCCGGAGCCGCTGCCGGCGACGTCAAAACGCCGGTCGTAGGCTGGAATGGGCGTACGGCCACCGCACGTGCTATTTGGCGAGGCTGTTCGGCAGGTTGCGGACGCGTGGGCGCGCCGGGCGCCACCAGGGAGACCAGCATTTGCGCGCGCGGCAGGACATCCGGCGAGACGACCGGCGCCAGGCAGGCCGCCAGCACCAGCAGCGCCTGGGCCGTCATCCCGGCGCAAGTGCTCCAAACGCGCTTGGAGGGATTGGCAAAAACGGCTTGTTCGAACATCGTCGTGGCTCCTTTCCGCGAGCGGGCACACTACGGACGCGGTGCCCTGAAGGGCGGAATTCCCTTTGTTTCAGCTTCTTTAAGCCGCTTCCGCGTTGCCCGCTCACCCCCATAGACACCGCTTCGCCAGCGGAAGTTCCGCGCGGTTTTCGGTCATGATGGAAGCATGCAGTTGCCGCGGCATGTGCGCGAAGCCATCGAACAGAGTGCCCTCGAGGTGAGCTTCGCGGCGCTTGAACGTGCGGCCGTGGCGATGTCGGACGCTTACCGCGCAGGGACCAACCCGCCGCGCACTCCGGCGGCGGAGCGCAAGGCCGCGTACCTGGTGACGCGCATGCCGGCTACTTATGCCGCGGCCCGCGCGGTCTTGCGCGAGACACATCGCGCGCTGGGCGGCCGCGAGATTGCGAGCGTGTTGGATGTCGGTGCGGGTGGAGGAGCGGCGTCGCTGGCAGCGCTCGAAGAGTACCCCGCGGCCACTATAACCCTGGTGGATCGCGATCGGGCGTTGCTGGATGCGGCGCGCCAATGGCTGCCCCAGGCGCGCACGCTGGTGGAAAATGTGACGCGCATACTGACGTTAGAGCCACACGATCTGGTGATTCTGGCTTATTCGGCTGGTGAAATGTCACCGCTGCCCCTGGCACGGCTGTGGCAGGCCGCACGCGTGGCGCTGATTCTCATCGAACCGGGCACTCCGCGCGGTTTTGCCACCATCCGCGCGGCGCGCTCGGAGTTGCTTGCCGCCGGCGCACATATGATTGCACCTTGCCCCGCCGAAGGCGCCTGCCCCGTCGTCGATCCCGACTGGTGCCACTTCGCCGCGCGCGTCGAGCGCTCCTCGCTGCATCGCCGCATCAAAGGTGCGGGGCTGGGCTATGAGGATGAGAAGTACAGTTACGTGGCGCTGGCACGCGAGCCGGCCGGGCCGGCGGCCGCGCGCATCGTCGGCCGTCCGCGCCATTATTCCGGCCTGATTGAGCTCGAAACCTGCACGCCCGGCGGCCTGACTACCGTGCGAGTCAGTAAGCGCTCGCGCGAACGCTTCCGTGCCGCGCGCCACGCCCAGTGGGGCGCGCCCGGGATATGATGAATGGCGATGATCAACCGCGAACAGGCCTGGGACATTCTGTGTGAATTTACTAAATCGGAAGGACTGCGCAAGCACGCGTTGGCGGTGGAGGCCTGCGTGCTTGCGTACGCAAAGCGGTTCGGCGGCGATGACGAGCGCTGGCGGGTCACCGCGCTGCTGCACGACTTCGATTGGGAAATCCATCCCACGCTTGAAGGGCACCCGCAACTCGGCGAACCGATACTGGCCGAGCGCGGAGTGGACGAGGAAACCCGCCGCGCCATCCTGGCGCATGCCAATCACACGGGCGTGCCGCGCACCTCGCCGCTCGAAAAGACGCTTTACGCCTGCGACGAACTGGCCGGCTTCATCACCGCCATCTCCTACGTCAAGCCGCACCGCAGCGTGTTTGAAGTGGACGTCGCTTCGGTGAAGAAGAAGATGAAAGACAAGGCGTTCGCCCGCTCGGTGAACCGGCAGGACATCGCCGATGGCGCCTCCGAGTTGGGCGTGCCGCTCGACGAGCACATCGACTTCTGCGTGAGGGCGATGCAGTCTTGCGCCGGGGAGTTGGGGATCCAGGGCAGCTTGTGAAAGCAAGCAGAACCCGGCCGGGTCAATACTGTGACCGGCAACACTGTTCCTGATCTTGACAGGCCTAAATTTGCAGCGCTATAGTCAGGCTTCAGATCAAAGTGACTGGCACGTTGGGCGGATAGGAAATGGCAGGCGTCCCGAAGTTGCTTTTGTTCGGTCGCGAGGCCGTTCGCCCCAATCGGCCCTGTCCGGAACCACCGGCTTGAGCAGAGCCAACCTAACCAAGTAAAGGTAAACAGATGTCAGAAACCGTATACCTAATCGCCAACGGCGACCTGCGTCTCTCGGCAAACCAGAAGTGCTGGGCCGCACAACAGAATGCCGAGGCGGCTGTCATGGCCGCGGTCCGGGCCGAGGGAGTGGAGATTCAGCGCGGACATCCGTACGACTCTACCTTGAAGCACGGCTTTATCGGCAGCCAGAAGCAGGGGATCGCGGTGTTTGAGAACATCCCACCGCAGTCGAGCCTGATTGTCTGTGAGGCCGTGTGGCAGTACAGCCACCAGGTTCTGACCGGACTCGCTTCGCACAAGGGGCCGATCCTGACCGTCGCCAATTGGAGCGGTGAATGGCCCGGGCTGGTCGGCATGCTCAACCTGAATGCCTGCATGACGAAGGCCGGCATTCCATTCAGCACCCTCTGGAGCGCAGATTTCAAGGATGAGTTCTTCCTGAACGGATTGCGCAAATGGCTCGCCGGCGGGACCGTCGTTCATGATCGCAGCCACGTGCACCCATTGAAGGACGTGAAACTTCCGGAAAAGCCTGCGAAGGCGGGCAGGGATCTGGCCGGCCAGTTGCGCCGCCAGAAGGCCATCCTCGGCGTCTTCGATGAGGGTTGCATGGGCATGTACAACGGCATCATCGAGGACTCCTTCCTGTTGCCGCTGGGCGTAGGCAAAGAGAGGCTGAGCCAGTCGGCGTTGTATGCGGAGATGCTGGCCACGCCGGATGCCGAGGCGCGGGCCGTGCGCTCCTGGCTGGATGCCAGAGGGATGCGTTTCCTCACCGGTTCCGACCCCGAGACCAATCTGACCGATGCGCAGATTCTCGATCAGTGCAAGATGTACATTGCCGCGTTGCGTATCGCGGACGATTTTGGCTGCGACGTGATTGGAATCCAATACCAGCAGGGCCTGAAGGATCTCTGTCCGGCCTCCGACCTGGCCGAAGGTCTATTAAATAACTCCGATCGGCCGCCGGTGCAGGCTCGCGGAAACGGGCGTGTCTTATATGAAGGCCTGCCACTTCCGCACTTTAACGAGGTGGACGAGTGCGCCGGCCTGGATGCCCTGATCACCAATCGCGTGTGGCGGCATCTGGGGTTTGCTCCCGAGACCACTTTACACGACGTACGTTACGGCGAGGAGTTCCCGGTTAATGGCCGGAACGAGTTCGTCTGGGTGTTCGAAATCTCGGGGGCTGTGCCACCCGCCCATCTCATCGGCGGCTATTCCGGAGCGGTGAGCGAGCGGCAGCCCGCTATGTACTTTCGCCTCGGCGGAGGAACCGTGAAAGGGGTGAGCAAGCCGGGTGAAATTGTCTGGAGCCGTGTATATCTTGAATCCGGCGCGCTGAAGGTGGACATCGGTCGAGGCCGTGCGGTGGAGTTGCCGCGGGAAGAAACCGAACGCCGCTGGAACATCACCACGCCGCAGTGGCCGGTTATGCATACCGTCATGTACGGAGTGGGCCGCGATCAGTTGATGGCGCAGCACAAATCGAATCACATCCAGGTCGCCTATGGTCCCGACGCCGCGGGCGCGAATGAGGCCCTTGCCGTCAAGGCCGCCATGTTCCAGGAACTCGGCCTCGCCGTGAACATCTGCGGCACCGATGCCGGGCTCTGAGTCAATCGCCGTGGCAGGCAAGCGAGCTTGTCTGCGTTAGCTTCTGATTGCCTCTGTGCCGATGGGCAGCGAGTGCCTCAGTGGGTCGCCTCTCCTGCCATGATCCCTGCCAATTCCCGCGCGGCCAGGCTGGAGTTGGCCTCGACTTGCTCGGCACCCATGCGCAGCAGTCCGGCGCAATAGTGGCAAGGCATTGCCATTAAGACGCGCAACACAAAACATTGGCGAAGGCGGGGCGAAAGCCTCGCTACGCGCAGCAATTCGACAGGCAGTGCAACCGGCGCTTCATCGGCGACTGGCTCCGAATTCGGCTCCGCCCGCAGGATGGCGGCGGCGATTGCCTTCCAGGATAGACGCGCCGCCCGCGTTGCGTCGACATCCAACTGCTGAATGCTCTCCGACACCACCGCTTCAGCTTGTCTTGCGCTGCCCGTAAGCAGGTAAGCGGCGACGAACATCTTCGAGAGGCTTCGGTCAATCACAACCGAACCCTCTAAGGCAGTCTCGTGACTACTGCATGCACTCGCCGTACCGTCAATGCGAGAGAGTGGCACGCCATAATCATCCGCCAAACATCGAGACTTGCCGACCATATCATGGCCCGGCGTGCGAGACCGCTCCATGGTGTACACCATAGGGGTTGATAAGCGAAATCTCATTTTTAGATACACGGATACTCTTTCAACGAATGCTATGCGGCTGACACACCATGTTGCCGGCGAACGGCAAGACGCCGTGTGGAGGAATTGCGGCTGGCGGGCAATCGCCAGGGATGTTCGTGCAAGGCCGATATTGCTCGCCTTCGAGCAGCGCGTCGTCCTGCGGTTGCCGGTCGGCCATCCAATCCAGCATCGCGGCCGCCAGGTGTTCGAAATGGGCCGACAATACAATGCCGATATCGGCATCGAGTTCCGCCGTTTCCACCGCAAAAACCTGCGTAGCCGATGGCTCCGAGCTGAGGGCCTCCTCGATGTAGTCGTTGATCTGGAGTTCGCAACCAGTGACCACCGGCGCGCCAAGGAAGCTGATGATTGTCATCAACTCGAAAGCGAAATCGTTCCTCAAGAGTCTTCGTCTGTCGCGCGGGACAACCGCCATAATCCCGGCCGGACCGCTGTGGGAACCTTCCAGATGAACGATCGCCAGGCCCGCGTCGCCAAGATCGTAAATCGAAGTAAAGAACTCGATGCAGGGCAGTCCGGGCACCGAACAGCGGAGCTTCCCCTGGAAAGTGCCGCGCGCGGCTCTCACCTTTGCAGTCAGGCGATCTCCGCGTCTGCAGGCCGCCAGCGGAATAGGCCCGTTCCACGATTCTGCCTGTGCGTCCCATCCATGAAGATGGACGCCCGAGCGTTCGTTCGGCGTGTGCTTCATTTTGTACATGGCAGAACCTCCAGCAAAGCACTTGCCATCGGACATGCAGGACTCAATAGCTGAATATGCTAGTACTTTCGCGGCCGGGAAGCGCTGGGGCAAGTGTTCCGTCGCCGCCCGGTGCTGCAAAAATCGCCACGCTGCTGGAGAATGCGCCAAAGCGTACCGGGCTTGCGCCGATCGGACGTCGATTCAAAGGCTTAATGAAGAATTGTAAAGTGGCTCCAGGCGTGCTCTGAGTGTGAGTAGAAGATATATGCCTCCCGAAAACGCGGTTGTGGCAGTGTGCGATGCGGCGGCTGACGCCAAAGCGGCCATCGCCGAACTCGGCCAGCAAGGCCTTGAACAGGATCGCATCTCCGTCGTCACGGTAGATGCACAAAGTGGGTTGATGCCCATCGCGTATTATTTTGAAGGCGGACGCCTGCGCGGGACAGCGGTTCGAGGCAGCGGGCAGAGTCTGTTGGAGGCTCTTCCCGGATCTGCCGCCGTGCTGGTCTGGCCCGGCGAACGGACTATCTTGCTGGCAGGTCCCTTTGCCGTGTGCGTCGTGCGAACCCTGGCCAATGAGGGACTCTTCGAAGACCTGGGCCCGATCGCGGGCGGCCTCTACAGTCTGGGGATTTCGCGGCACGCGGCGCGCGAGTATGAACTCAGGGCTTTGCAGGGGCGCCCGCTGGTGATCGTACACGGGTGCGCGAGGGACGTGGAGCGCGCGCGCCTCATTGTGGCTGCCCGGCTCGGGGGGGTGGAGCAGCCGAGCCCGTAGACGCGGACAGGCCGCCGGCCTTCTCACCCCGCGTAATGGGAGCGCGGGAGGATACCGGCCTCCTGGTCCGCGTCACGGGCGCCGACGGCGTGTCCGTCTTCCTGAAGCAGCCGCGCCAGAGTGGCGCGATGGATCCCGAGTATTTTGGCCGCCTGCACCTTGTTTCCATTCGTGGCGGCCAGCACCTGGGCCGCATGGCGCCGCTCCACCACCGACATAGGCACAAGCTGAGCCTGTTCGGAAGAGGAACGCGGCGGCGGGTTGTGGAGGTGCTCGGGTAAATCGGCGGCGTCGATGGTATCGCCATCCGTCATCATGCAGGCGTGCCCCAAAACGTTTTCCAGCTCGCGCACGTTTCCCGGCCACGAATAACGGGCGAGCACGGCTTCCCCGCGGCGGTTCAGCCGTTGGATGGGCTTGGCGTATTCTCTCGAGAAGCGCTCCAGGAAGAAGCGTTCGAGCAGGGGAAGGTCCTCGCCTCTCTCGGCGAGGGACGGCAGCTTGATCTCGATCATGGACAGGCGGTAATAGAGATCTTCGCGGAAGGAGCCCTGGGAGGCGAGTCTCCGCAGATCGCGGTTGGTGGCGGCGATAATGCGAACGTCGGTTTTGCGCGCCACGGGAGAGCCGACCCGTTGGTACTCGCGATTCTCGATCACGCGCAGCAGCTTGGTCTGCGTGGTAAGCGGCATGTCGCCGATCTCATCCAGAAACACCGTGCCGCCGGCGGCGTATTCGAAAAGGCCAACCTGATCGGCAACCGCTCCCGTGAAGGCGCCTTTTACGTGCCCGAATAGTTCGCTCTCAAACAGCGTCTCCACAATGGCGGAGCAATTGGAAACGGCCAGGGCTTTGGACTGCACGGGGCTCAGGCAGTGCAGAGCCCGGGCGGCGAGCTCCTTGCCCGTGCCGGTCGGGCCTGTCACCAGCGCAGTCCGGAAGTGCGGAGCCGCGCGGCGGATATGGTCGAAGACTTCCAGCATGAGAGGGCTGATGCCGACCATGCCCTGGAACTGGCAGGTCTCCATCAACTCGGCGTTCAATCGGTTTGCGCGCGCACGCCGGCGCTGGGTGTCGAGCAGCCTGCCGACCCGCTCGCGCAACAGAGATACACTGACCGGCTTGGTCAGGTAATCGCTGGCTCCTTTCCGTATGGCCTCCACCGCGGAGTCGGTGGAGTAATTGCCGGTAATCAAAATGACGTCGGTTTCGGGAGAAAAACGGATGATTTCGTCCAGAACCGACATGCCTTCGGCTCCCGGAATCACCAGATCCAAGAGGACGATTCGGGGCCGCAGACGGCGCACGGTTGCGAGGCCGGAGGCAGCGTCCGAAGCGGTCGCAACGGACACGTCGGGCTCCGCGGAGAAAACGTCCTGGATCAGCTCGAGCGCGCGCGGGTCGTCGTCGATGGCGACGATTGTGAATGAGGGATCAGCCATGAGAGCCGTTCAGGAACGCCTCCACCCGTCCCCGCAACTCGGCGCTGCGCACCGGCTTGGTCATGAAATCCGAAAAGCCGGCTGCCAGCGCCTTGGAGCGCTCGCCAGGCATGGCGTTCGCGGTGACGGCCAAAACCGGCGTCGCGGCGAAGTCCGGGTCGTGCCGCAGTTCGCTGAGGACCGCAAAACCATCCATGCCGGGCATTGTAAGATCGAGAATCACCAGATCCGGCCGCATGCCGCGCGCGGCGGCAAGGGCGGTGGCTCCGTCCGGCGCTTCGGCTACTTCGAGCGCCAGCGGGCGCAGGATGTCCACGATCAGATCGCGGCTCGGCCGATTATCGTCCACTACCAGCACCTTCGGCATTGACCTCCATTCTTCCCGCCGCGCTCGATTTCCCCGCGACCGGCAGCGAGACCAGGAACCGGCTGCCCTTTCCAATTTCGCTTTCGACACGAACATCGCCGCCGTGAAGGCGAGCCAGTTTGCGCGTAATCGCCAGGCCAAGCCCGGTACCCGCCGCTGCAACATTTGTTGCGGACGCCACTTGGTGAAATTCCTCGAAAATCGCTTCCTGTTCGCCGGCGGCGACCCCAGCCCCTGTATCGCCTACGCAGATGGTGAGTATCTCTCCGTCAGCCGCAGACTCGATCCACACCCGGCCTTTTTCGGGGGTAAACTTCACGGCGTTGCTCGTCAGGTTATACAGGATTTGTTTGAACCGCAGGCGGTCCGCCACCACGGCTGTGCCGCCAGCGATGCGGTTCTCGACGGGGATGCACTTGATCTCCGCCAGGGGTGTGATGACTGAGAGGACTTCGTCCAGTGCCGCGGCAACGTCGAACCGCTCGAAGTTCAATTCGATGCGGCCGGCTTCGATTCGGGAGAGGTCCAGTAGATCGTTGACCATGTCGAGCAGATGGCGGGCGCCCTCCTGGATATTCGTTACAAACCGCGGGTATGGGGGAGCCAGGGGCCCGGCGGACTGCTCGGCGAGGAGATCGGAATAGCCGACGATCGCGTTCAACGGCGTGCGCAGTTCGTGGCTGCTGCGCGCGAGGAACTCGGTCTTCATCCGATTCACGCGCTCGACTTCCCGATTGCGCTTCTCCAATTCGGCGGCGGTGCGTTCGAGTTGGCATGTCCGCTCCGCCACGCGACGCTCCAGATCCTGGTTCAAGCGCAGCACTTCCTCCTCCGCCCGCTTGCGCTCGGTAATATCCCTATTGAAGCCGATCATGCGAACGGGTCGCCCTTCTTCATCGAAGGACACCTTAGCGTGGCCCACAAGCCAGCGTATTTCGCCGCTTCCGGCCCGGCGGATACGCCATTCCGAGAAGAACTCGCCGGTTTTCAGCGATTCCTCCAGACAAGCTCGCGCGTGCCCCAGGTCTTCGGGGAGCACCAATGCCTCCCAATCCTCATACCTCCCGCCGAACGTCCCGGGCGCGAGTCCGTATAGCTCTTCGACTTCGGCCGTCCAGACGTTCACGTTGTTGCGGATGTCCCACTCGAATGTGCCGGAGCGCCCTACCTTCAATGCATACGCCAGCCGTTCCCTGGCGGATCGAGCCTCTTGTTCGGCGTGTTTCAGATCGTCGATATCGGTGCAGGTCCCGAACCACTTGACGATCTGTCCCGCCGCGTCGCGCGAGGGCACTCCCCGGATCAGAAACCAACGGTAGCTTCCGTCCGCCCGCCGCAGCCGGGACTCGACACGGTACATATCGCCGCTTTCGACTGCGTGGTTCCAGGCCTGCCAGGCGGCCTGCTTGTCGTCAGGGTGGAAGGGAGTGTTCCAGCCTCTGCCGTAGCTTTCCTCCAACGTGAGCCCGGTGTACTCCACCCACCGCTGGTTGCAGTAGACGTTCAAGCCATCGGGATTGCATATCCAGACCAATTGCGGCACAGACTCGGCGAGCGTTCGAAACGCGGCTTCAGTCTCTTGCAGCGCAACCTGCGCCCGCCTCCGCTCTTCGATTTGCGCCGCCAGGGTGTTGTTCGCCGAGGAAAGATCTTCGGTCCGTTCCCGGACACGCAGCTCTAATTTGTCGCGTGATTGCCGGAGGGCCTCATCGATTCGCTTGCGCTCTGTGATATCGGTCAGGAAGCTGTAATAGAATTCCGCCTTACCCGCTTCGTCCCGAGCCGCGTGAACCAGCAGTTCCACCGGCACGCGCCGGCCGTCTTTCCTGACGTATTCCTTCTCATACCGGACGGGCTTGCCGGTCCGCTCGACCTCGGCCAGCGCTGCCATTTCCCTCTCGGAGCACTCGGGAGGCGTCAACGGCCCCGTCCAGGAAACGCTGTGCAACTCTTCCTCGCTGTAGCCGGTCAGTTCGCAATATGCGCGGTTGCAGATTCCCAACCGGCCGTCTGGATAGCCAATGGCGAAGGGCTGTTCGGACGCTTCCAGAATCCCCGCGAGAAAGCGTTCGCGGCGCACACTTTCCTGCAGCACCTCTTCCGCCCGCTTGCGCTCCGTGATATCGATGGCATAGATTCGCAGCCGCTCCTTCTCCGCGATGTAGTTGGCAGATTGCTCATACCAATGGTCGCCAACCATGACCTCCCGTCGAGCGCTGTCCCCATTTCCTTTGGCCAACTTCTCCGCCACCTGCTCCATTCCCGCCAGCCAGGTATGGGAGAGCCCACGTTCCCGGAGGTCCGGAAAAAGCCGCCGGCCTGCCGCATTGACATACTGGACCACGCCTGCCAAGGGATCGATCTCTACAATCGGATTGGCGTTCCGCTCCGGAAACGACGCTATCCAGGCCATCTGCTCTTCCGCCCGCTTGCGGTCGGTGATGTCGAGCTCGATGCCGTCCCACGTCGTAGAGCCATCCGCATTGCGAGTTGGCGTCGAGCGCATGAGCGACCAGCGGATCTCTCCGGTCGCACGGTGTATGTGGCGCACTTCCACTTCGAACCGAGTCAGCCGCTCGCGCGACACAGCGATCGCAGCGTTCAATCGAGCGCGGTCCTCAGGCAGAACATTCCGGTTCACCACGGCGGCGTCGGCCATGAACTCAGCCGCAGGCACGCCCGTCAGCCGTTCAATGCCGGCGCTGATGAAATCGACGTGGGGTTCGCCTTGGACGTCGTGACGGTACCGGTAGATCGCGCCCTCCGGCAGGTTGTCGCTCAGGGTGCGGAGTCGGGCCTCGCTCTCGCGCACCGTCTCCTCCGCCCGCTTGCGCTCCGTGATGTCCTGAAAGTAAACGGAGAGTCCCGCTTCGGAGGGATAGCAGTGGCATTCGAACCACTTGTTCAATGGCTGCGGGTAATACTCTTCGAACGTAACCGGCCGACCGGTCTCCACGGCGCGGTGAAAGCCTTCGTAAATCCTGGTGCCATTCGCATGCGGGAACAGTTCCCAGACGCAGTTGCCGATCAAGGCTTCCCGGGGCATACCGATCATCCGTGCGCCTTGTTCGTTGATGTAGGTGTAGCGCCAGTTGCTGTCAAGCACCAGCAGACCGTCACTGATGCTGTTGAGCACGTCTTGCAATTCCTGGCGGGCCCGGCGTTTCTCGGTGACATCGTGGAACACGACCACCACACCGAGCACATTGCCCGCGCTGTCACGAATCGGCGCTGCACTGTCCTCGATCGGTATTTCGCGCCCGTCGCGCGCCACCAGAGACGTGTGATTCGCCATGGTGATGACGCAGGCTTCCCGCAAAACGCGTCCAACCATGTCCTCGGCCCGGTCGCGCGTCCGTTCATCGATGGTCCGCAACACATCCCAGGACGGCTGGCCGACTGCCAGACCCTCCGTCCAGCCGGTCAGCTTGGCCGCAACGGGGTTGAGGAAGGTAATTCTGCCGCTGGTATCGGTGGCGAGCACCGCGTCGCCGATGCTTTGGAGAGTCACCTCCAGCCATTGGCGCTGCTGGTGCATCGCCTCCTCGGCGAGTCTGCGCTCCGTGAGATCGAGAATGGTATAGGCGAATCGCGGGCTTCCGGAAGGCCCGGCTCCAAGGTAGCTGGCCGTGGCCAGCAGCCAGCGGTCCCGGCCGTCCGCATCCCGCCGAGTGTATTCCATCGAGATGGACTTGCCGGTGCGGCGGCTGTCTTCGTACAGACCGGCCCAGGTTCGCGCTACTGCTTCCGAGGCGCCCGCTTCGGTAGCCGGCTTACCCGAAATCGAGTCCCGGTCCACGCCGAACATTTTCGCCGCGGCCCCATTGCAGGAAACGTGAAAGATGCGGCCATCGATCATTTCCACGATTCCCCGCATCACCCCGGGGCTATCGAAGAAACTGCGCAGGATGGCTTCGTTTTCCCGCTCCGACGGGCTCCGACGCTCGCGCTCAAGCTCGGCGACACGCGTCCGCAGGCGTTCGATCTCATTCTGGAGTACGACTTCTGCCGAAGACGTGCTGCGCATAGGAGAACCTGGCCTGAAACTCTTTAACGTCAATTGTACAGCACCGGCGCGGCGGCTGCGAACAATGTTGATGGAGGCGATTCGCGCATCTTCTGGCAACTGCGTGGAAGCTGCGCCGCCCGAGTCTAATCTGCCCTGTACTTTCTGCGCTAGAACGTAGTTCGAGATGATGAGGCGGCTCGAAAAACGGAGATATCGGAAGGCCCGTTCTTAGCCCGCCCGTGTTGTCCGTTTTGTTGTCCGAGCAGGCGGAAAACGAAGACAGCCAAAGACTGGAGAGGCGGCTCAGCCCCGCCGAATCTCCTTTAGAATAAGCTAACTAGAAGATACGCAGAAGGGCGGGAGTGCCTTTGCTGTCATTAGAACTATGGGCAAAGGTTCTCGGATTTTCCGGGCCTCGTCGCACTCACTCGCTGAAACTCGAACCGATCGATGGACCTTTTGCTCCGGAGGCAATGGGGTCAAGCCTGCCTGATTGATTCTACGGCGCGCGCTGCAACGTCATAGCCGCTCTTCCGCCGGCCTGCTGCCCGCCATCTCATCCGCGTGGAAGGCTCTGCTTGAGGCGCTACGGGCTTCGTCGCGCAGTGTAGGCGGAAGCCTGTCCCGCACTACGCTGCGCCAGAGACTGCTGACGGTACCTCGATGAGCGCGGCATCCGCCGGCGGAACCAGCGAGGCTGGCCAAGCCGTATGTTATGGAAAAAAGATGTATCTTATGGAAAAGTGGGCTTCCCAATTGTTGACCGTCGAAACCGGAATAGGACCGAACCGTCGTGACCGCACCGCACCGGCGTATCGACGGCCTGCGGCGCTGACGGGTGAGTAAATGGAGGTCTATTTGGCTCAAATGACCGATACTTCAGAGTTGCTTTCGGCTGCGAAACTAGGTGACGCAGGCGCGGAGGATCGGCTGATTTCGCATCTCTACAGCGATTTGCGACAGCTCGCGCACAGCCGGCTGAAGCGGTCGAAGCCCTGTACTCTGCTGGATACCACGGCCCTGGTTCATGAAGCGTACCTGCGGTTTCATCAGGCAGGTTATGTTCAGATTTGCGACCGTTCTCATTTTCTGGCCTATGCGGCGCGCGCCATGCGTTCCATCGTGGTCGACTTCGTCCGCAAGCGCGGCGCGGATCGCCTTTCCGGCTGCGACGCAAACACCCTGCCCGACCCAGCCACGCTTCCGGCGGGGGAAGACGAAATCATCCGCGTCGACGAGGCGCTCCGGGATCTGGCCACAGTCAGCGAGCGGCTGGTGAAAGTGGTGGAGATGCGGTACTTCGGCGGGTTGAAGGAAACGGAGATCGCGGAGGCGCTTTCGCTCACCGAACGCACCGTGCGCAGAGACTGGGAAAAGGCGCGGATGCTACTTGCCCAGGCGCTAAAATAGGGGCACGCGCCGAGGGGAGGCGCGGATCTTAGCATGCAAGTCGATCCCGAATCCTGGCCGGTGCTTTCGGCACTCCTGGACGAGTGGCTGGATCTCCCGGAAGAGCGGCGGACGGAATGGCTGGCCCGTCTGGAGGTTACCCACGCGGACCTGCTGCCGAAGCTTCGGGAACTTCTCTTCCAACCCGCGCCGGTCTTTCTCGATAAGCTGCCTCAAATCGAGGATGACACGGGAGGTTCAACCCCGGCCGGAGGGCCGCTCGTCCCGGGGGTGCTGGCCGGTCCGTATTGTCTGGTGCGGGAGTTGGGGCGGGGCGGCATGGGGGTGGTCTGGCTCGCCACGCGCGCGGACGGTTCGCTCAACCGCGATGTCGCTCTTAAATTCCCGCTTCGTTACTTCGATGACCGCGGCTTCACGCGCCGGTTCGCGCGGGAGCGCGACATCCTGGCGAAACTCGAGGACGCCCGCATCGCGCGCCTCTACGACGCCGGTGTTACCGCCCAGGGGCAGCCGTATCTGGCCATGGAGTATGTGGACGGCGAGCCGGTCACAGAGTATTGCGACCGCCTGGGGCTGGACATCCGCGCGCGCCTGAAATTGTTCCTGGAAGTGCTGCAGGCCGTTCAATACGCTCATTCTAACCTGGTGGTGCATCGCGATCTGAAGCCCTCCAACATTCAGGTGACCAACAAAGGCCAGGTGCGCCTGCTCGACTTCGGTATCGCCAAGCTGCTCGAAGAGGGCGAAGCGGCCGAGACCGAAATCACCCGGTTTGGCGGCAGGGCGTTGACGCCGGATTACGCCAGCCCGGAACAAATCGCGGGCCAGGCGATCACCACTGCGACGGACGTCTACTCGCTGGGCATCCTGCTTTACGAACTGCTCGCTGGAAGCCGGCCTTACCACCTCGCAAAAGGCGCATCCACCGGCGATCTGACGGCCGGCATTCAGGCCCAGAATCCGGCCCGGCCCAGTCAGTCCGCTACGGATGAATCCAAGGCGCGGGCGCGCGGTGGCATCACCCCAAAAGCACTGGCGGCGGCTCTGCGTGGCGACCTGGACACCATCATCCTGAAAGCCATCCAGAAAGAGCCGCGAGCCCGGTACTCGACCGCGGACGCTTTCGCCCAGGACATCGAGAGACACTTGAGCGGGCAGCCCGTGCTCGCGCGTCCGGAGAGCCGCTGGTACCGGGCTCGAAAATTCATCTTGCGGAATAAGGTGGCGGCTTCGGCGGCCGTGACCGCCGCGCTGGCCTTGACTGCCGGAACGGGGGTGGCGCTGTGGCAGGCGCATCGCGCGGTCGCGGCGCAACGCCGGGCCGATACGGAAGCCGCCACCGCGCGGGCCGTCAATGATTTTCTGCAGCGGGATCTCCTCTCGCAGGCCGGCTCGGCGGCGCAAGCCGGACCGGGCCGGGCTCCCGACCCCGATATCAAAGTGCGCACGGCATTGGACCGGGCCGCGGCGCGCCTAAACGGAAAATTTGCCACACAGCCGGAAGTGGAAGCCGCAATCCGGCAGACCATCGGAGACACGTACCTGGACCTGGGACTCTATGCCGATTCGGAAAAACAGACGGAACGGGCGCTCGAACTCCGCCGGCGCGTCCTCGGCGCGCATCACAAAGACACGTTGAAAAGCGCGGAGGCGCTTTCGGAGGTTTACCAGGACGAGGGCAAGTTCGCCGCCGCGGAGGCGCTGCTCAACAATCTCCTGGAAGCGGATCGCCGTCTCGGCCGCGAAGATTCTCAGGAAGCGGTCACGGCTCTGCACACCCTGGCCAGCATTGCGGTGAGCAGCCGCGGCGATTATGCGCGCGCTGAGTCGCTGGATCGCCAAGCTCTCGAGATCGAGCGAAGAACCGTGGGCGAAACCAACGCGGTGACGTTGGCGACCGTCAATAACCTGGCCGCCGTGCTGGCGCGCGAGGCCAAGTACCCGGAGGCCGAGGAGCTGTACCGGAAACTGGTGGAGACCAAGCGCCGCGTCTTGGGCGCGGAGCACCCCAGCACCCTGACCACCCTGAATGGCCTGGGAGTTCTGTACCGGAACGAAGGCAAGTACGCGGAGGCCGAGCCTGTGCTGCAAGAGGCATTGCAGACCCGCCGGCATGCCATGGGGGAACAGCACCGCGATACGCTGGCCAGCATGAACGGCCTCGGCCTGCTGTACTCGATGGAGGGGAAGTATGCCGACGCCGAGGCCCTCCTGGTTTCCGCCGTGGCGGCCGCCAGCCGCGTGCTGGGCGAAGACAATCCGGATACCCAGAGCTGCCTGAACAATCTGGCGGAGACGTACCGCAGGGAAGCGAAATTGTCCCTATCTGAATCCGCTTATCAACGGTTGCTCAAGGCCCGGCGGCGCACCTATGGCGCGGACAATCCCTTCACCGCCAATACCCTGTGCGCTTTGGGCGAAGTCAAACTGCAGTGCGGAGCCTTTACTGAGGCCTCTAGCCTGCTGCGCGATGCGGTGATATTCTATCGCGAGCACGGCGCCGACAACTGGAGACGCTACTACACCGAGTGCCTGCTGGGCGCGAGTCTCAGCAGCTCGGGCCAGTTCGCGGAGGGGCGGCCGTTGCTGGCTTCGGCACGCCAGAAACTGCTGGAGCGCAAGGCTTCGATCCCGCCGGAATACCGCCTCGTTCTGCACCAGGTCGGCCAATGGGCTGAAAAGACAGCAGCACCAGGCCGGTAGCGCAAGAAATCTTCGAATCGATGTCCGGTTTTGTGCCGCGCCTGCGTTTACCAGGGCAGTGCGGGCAGCCCACGCAATCGTGCCGCGCCAGGGCTTCGCACCGCAACGGAGGGGGACCATGTCCGGTGATCGAATTCTTTCCAGCGCCTGGTGGGCATTCGCACTATTCTGTACCAGTCTCGCCAGCGCAGCCGCACCCAAACCCTTGGGCGTGTTCGTCAAGGTCGACGTGGAGACGGCCATCGCGGGATATCCGGGTTCGACCGCGCCGACCTCCAGCCAATTGCACTCTTATTTGCAGAACCTATACGCCAGCCTGCTGGCCGATCCAGCAATTTCGGGGATCACCGTGGGACAGCATTGGGACAACATTCAGCCCACCAATTCCATAAGTTATGACTGGAGTTACTTGGACGACGTTTTTCTGGAAGCGGCAGCGGCTAAGAAACCCGTTCAGCTCATCATCACTCCGGGCTTCGATACGCCGCAATGGCTGCTCTCCCAGATTCCGTCCTGTGACGCGCTATTTAGCGAAGGCAGCGCCCCGGCCAACTGCGGCAAAGTGAAATTTGCCGGATTTCCCGAAGAGGCGCGCGCAGATGGAACGGTGCTTCCGCTGCCCTGGAATACAACCTATCAAGCCGGGTGGGCGAACTTCCTCACCGCGCTCAACGCCAGGTACGGATCCAATCCCGCGTTCGTCGCCATCGCCATTGCCGGGCCGGTGGGCGCGTCCGACGAAATCATCTATCCCAATGATCAGAACGACACCGTCACCCAGCCCTCGGGCTTGACGCCAGACAACACCTGGGCCGCCCTGATTCAAGATTCCTTTCCCACCAACAGCGCTTATCGGAACACCGATCAGGTGTTCATTGACACGTGGGACCAGGCAATCGACACCTATGAAAAGATCTTTAGCGGCGTTACGCTCTTCATCGGCGCGGATGCCGGCAATGACCTGCCCGGCTTCAGCAAGCAGGTAACTCCGCATGCCGACAACATTCTCTACGCCCAGGACTGCGCGGACTTCATTAACGGCGACAAGACCCAGCTCATGTCTTGCGAGGCCAAGACGGAGATCCTCTCGTACTTCGTGTCGGTATCCGGTCCCAACGGAAAGGCAACCCAGACGGGCGGGATGACCGCTTCCGTCCCGGAGACCCCGGGCGATATCGGCATTGCCGGTGTGAAAGTGCTCACCTCACTTTCGCCGGTGCCGGCCATTCCGTTTTCCGGCGGCGCCGAATTTGATTACCCCGTATCGAGCGCCAACATCCAAGGCGTAGGGTGTCCCGATCCCAGCGGTGGCTGCACCGGCCTGACCGTGGAATTGGCCGCGTACAACGTGCTGAGCGTTTTCTTCTATGACACTCCGGCCGCCGGTTTCTATGGCGGGACGGCGGGCACGGCAACCATCCAGTATCTGGATGTACCCTACACCGACGTGCAATATGCGCAAGCCAATCCATGCGCCCCAGCCCCCAGTGCGTTTACCGGCTCCTTTTCGCTGCAGGATCTGCTAAACCGCGCAAGCCACGACCTGCTGGCAATGGCAAATCAGCCGACACCACTGCCGCCGCCGACCTGCCCGGCCGATTCATCCGCGCCATCCATTTCTTTCGTCATCAATGCAGCCGGCGGAAGCACGACCATCGCGCCCAACACCTGGGTGCAGATCAGCGGCCAGAACCTCTCTAAGGCTGGGGATACGCGTACCTGGCAGACTTCGGACTGCATAGTATCGTCCCGGGTCGATAGGAGCGGCCTGTGAAGTGGCGGTGGCCTTCCCGCATCCCGTTCCCCATAGCAGGGCGAAGGCAACCAGCGTGCAAATTAGCGTTTTCATTGCAGTACCCCTTTTTTTGAGATCGGGCCGGGAACCTACTTGAGCCGCCGGCCCACGGCGTTGGCGCAGCCCGTGGTGAGCATGGTGCCGCTCGAGTCCAGGTAGACGGTGGAGGCGTTGCTGGTGAATTCATCGTCGTTCTTGAGCTCGATCGTCTGGCTGATGCGTTGCGTTCCGGTTCTGAAACCGTGACGGTTCGGCCGCGATGGGGAGTCGAAAAGAATGAACGCCTCCTGTGCGGCGCGAAAGGCGTGCCCGCCTGCGGTACTCCAAACACCGTGGTCTGGGCTGCGTTGTCCGGGTAGAAAGTCCGGGCTGGAGGTGGTACCCGTAAGGGTGCCACCCCGCGCGAACGTGAGCAGTGACTGGAAGGGCGGCAGGGTCGTGCCCGAATCGCAATTGCGCAGAGTTACCGAAACGCGCCAGGTGCCCTCGAGTTTGGCAGCCAACGGATCGGCGGGGTCGGCTTGCGGGCGGGATTGACCCAGTGAGAGAACCGCGGCGCCGCAGACGCCGAGAATGGCCATCTTGTGAATTGGTTTCATGTCATTCCCTTCCCTGCCTCGCCGTCTATGAGCCGGCCGCGGCGGTCTGTGCCGCGCCCAGCGCCCTCTGCGCTACCCGTCCAGCCAGCAGGAGCAGCCGCGTGCGCAAAGATTCTGTATATAAATTGGCGGCGCTCACCAATTCAGCCACGAGGATGGCAGCCCACGGCGGGCCGCCCGGCAAAGGCCAAGGTGTGCCACAGTAATCGTCTATAAATCGTGCCATCGACGACTCGATGTTGGCCGCAAACTCCCTGCCTGCCTCCCTGTTGTCCATGGTCTCGGCGACCTCCTGCATGCCGACGAGCATGGTGAGGTAGTCTACGGTGGGGTTCGGAAATGGCCCCGCGGGTTGGGGGCCCTCTGCGTGTCCGGTAAGAACACCGCTCCCCGGCCCGAGATGGGTGCGCCAGCGCGCCAGGTGAGAACGCGGGGTTGCGGGGAACGGGCTGTTCGTCAGCTCATGTAACAACTCGTCCCAGTACTCGAAATGCGATGGTATATTGTTTCTGATCATAAGGTCTCCCGAGGGACAATTTACTCGCCCGGCCGCGTGAAGTCGTGATGATGGAGTGATGATTGCTATGATGCTGCTGAGGTTTTTGTGACCGGACCGGAACGGCTCGATGTTTGGTCCTTCGGAGATATCATCGCCGAACCGAACCGCCTGGAGGTGAGACGTCAAGGGCAGATTGCCGAACTGGAGCCCAAAGCCCTCCGGGTGCTTTTTTATCTCATCGATAATCGCGGGCGGGTGGTCTCCAAAGAGGAGTTGATTCGGGAAGTCTGGGCAGGAACCGCCGTCACGGACAACGCCTTGACGCGCGTGATCGCCCAGATCCGGAAGCAGCTTGGGGATGACGCCCGCTCACCCCGCTATATTCACACGGCCTCCAGCGCGGGCTATCGATTCATCGCAGAAATCCAGACAACCCGGGAAACACCGGCGGTTTCCCCGCCGGCGAAGGAACCGATGCCCAGGCAGCCGCGCCGGCGGTGGCTGGTGCCCGTGCTGGCGGGCGCGATCCTGGTCGTCGCCGCGGTGTGGGTGATTCGCCGAATGCCGGGCCACCCGCCCCGTATCACCGCGCTGGAGCAGATCACTACATCCGTGGCGCTCGATCGCTGGCCGGCATTTTCCCCTGACGGCAGCCAGATGGCGTTCACCTCAGATCGCACCGGCCACTACCAGATATATATAAGGTCCATTGCGCCCGGCAGCAGCGACCAGCAGATCACTTTCGACGATCTCGACAATATCCAGCCTGCCTGGAGCCCCAAGGGCGACTACATTGCTTACGCTTGTTTGAAGCGCGGCGGGATTAACATCATTCCCGCCTCCGGAGGCACCGTGCGATACCGTACGGATTTCGGGGATTCGCCACAATGGTCGCCAGACGGCCGCCGGCTGGTATTTCGCGACCCCGGCGTCCACTTCAATCCGGCCCAGGATCCGATCGATATACCGGACGCCACGCTTTGGCTCGTCGACGCCGAAGGTGGCGAACCGGTTCGCCTCACCAATCACGGCAGTCCGCCGGGCGGCCACGAGAATCCCCGTTGGTTATCAGACGGGTCGCATGTGGTTTTTGAAACCGCAGTGCTCATACCGCCGACCACGCCGCGGCCGGACTTCATCCCGGCAATCGTCGACATTCGCAGCGCAAAGTGGAAGACGATCCCATTTGGGCCGCTGCGCGTCAGAAATCCGATTGTTTCGCCCGATCTGAAGTACCTGTATTTCGAAGTTCGGTTCGGCGAGCAACCGGGACTATGGCGTGCCCGCATCGATGGCGCCTACCGCGCACAGCCCCCTGAAGCGGTGATGCCCGTGAATGGCCCTCTGATTCGCGACTTGGAATTCGACACCTCGGGAACGCGTCTCGCCTTCAGCCATTCCATCGATGAGAGTGCGCTGTGGACGGTGCCTTTGAGCCCAACCGGGGCGGCGTCGGGTGAACCGAGGCCGCTCATTCGGGAACGTGTGCGCCGAATCCTGCGCCCTGCGTTTTCACCGGATGGTTTGCGGATCGCCTATACCTGGATTCGGCGCGATGCCGAATGGTTGAAGATGGCGGTCTATGTGGCGAGTTCAGACGGCACAGGAGCTACCGCATTGTCGCCGGAAGATCAGCAGGCGTTCAATCCGGAGTGGGTCGACGCGAATCAGGTCGGGTACGAAGTCACCAAAAAGGAAGGGGCAATTTATTGGCTCAAGCCGCTGGATGGCTCCCCGCAGCCAACCGATTTGAAACTGGATTGGGCCCGGTCCGACAATGTTCGCCTGCGCGGCACGAAAGCAGTTGCCGACGTGGAAGGCGCTGATGGCCGCCATAAGGTGGTTGTCGCCGACCTCGGGGGCGCCGCACCGCAGGCTCTGACGCCGGCAACGAGGAACATCGAATTCCCCTGCTGGTCTCCGGACGGGCGCTGGATAGCAGCACGCGAGAACCTCGATGGGCAAGCGGCTCTGGTGGTCTTTCCGTCCACCGGAGGAGAGATTCAGACCCTGGTGAAAGAACCGGCCCAATCGCTCGCCTACGACTGGTCTCCCGACAGCAGGCGAATCAGTTTCGCCGGCCTGCGAAGTGGCGTTTGGAACATCTACTGGGTGGATCGACTGACGCGAGAGGTACGGCAACTTACGCACTTTGCCACTCCGTCAGCTTCGGTTGGCGACCCCGCATGGTCGCCCCGCGGAGACCAGATCATTTTTGAGCGATACGACCAGTCGGCCAACATATACATCGCTAACCTGCATTAGAAGCGAGGTTGGGTATATGTTCCTTCGGCGGTCATCTTTCGATTGCCGGTCAATGTGTCAGAGCCTGAATCCGAACGGCAGCAACGGTGCCATCTTCGGCGCATTTGTCGGCGACGTGCAGGAAACCGGGCGCTGGCATATTCACTATCCACCACCAGATAATCCGTGAAGCGCGGGCCCAAGCCGACGGCGGCACGCGCCAGCAAACGCTGGCCGGCGGCATGCTCGTCGTCTTCGGGCCCGTAGGGTTCGGCGTCGAAGGGGAGCGACAGTCCCGCGCCCACGACGCTGATGGAAGGCAGCGCCGCTCAGCAATGTTGTCCTCAGAATCGGGTGCGCCGTTGCTATCCGCCGGAGAGTTAGGCGGGAGACTTCATTGCGTTCGCCTTGGAGCAATGGACGGCTGGAGAGAGTCCAGGAATTCATATCGGTCGCGATGCTCTTCGGGACGCGCCCGGCTCTGAATATCGATGTGCATCACCTGGTGCGTCTTCGTGTAATTGGGCCACTTTGCCAGACCCGGGCCACTCGGATTGCCCGTTTTGATGAAGTTCGCCCAATATGCGTTCATTGTTTCCGCGACTTTCTGATCATCTGGCTGCCAATCCGCCTTTTTGGACTGGAGCATATTGAACACGTACTCCAATTCCGTAGCGTGAGCCGCACCAAAAGTCTTGAGCCCTGTGCCCTTCATCGCGTCGGGAATGGGCACGGCGCGGTCAAACTGGAAGCGATATACAGGTTTGCCGGTCTTGGCCTGCATCTCGAGCCATTTCCACGTTCCGAAGACGATAAAGTTGTCGCTCGCGAGATCACCGGCCGACCGCACCGCCTCTTCGTCGGTCGAGGCCGGATACACTTTTAGAGCGCGATCAGCGTTGTCTTTAAACTGCTGCCGCAGACGCTCCGGGAAGGTCTTGGCGGTCGGCTTCTCCTTCGCCATGGTCACCTGCATCCGGACCTCATCCGCATTCCAACCCGCCAGCAGCGGGATCCGGCTCTGCTTCCCCTCGGCAAAGATGGACTGTACTTCCTCCGGCAGGAAGTACCCGTCCACGTTCGGCCAGAAGCCGAATCCGTTGTTCATCTTCATAGCCCCACTGAGCAGGTCGTCGGCGGATTTCGCACGCAATTCGGCAACTGAGTTCGCTCCAATCGAAGCCGCAAACGCGACGCCTTGCTTCTCGCTTTCCGCCAGCGAATTCGAACCGCGGCCGCCCACGGCTCCGAAGAACGCCCCACTCTCGCCCACCGCCTGCTGGAACAAGTCGCGAGAGAGAGGTGAGGCCATCAATGCGCTTACCGAAAGAGATCCGGCCGATTCCCCGCCGATTGTCACGCGGTGCGGATCGCCGCCGAACGCCGCGATGTTCTTCCGCACCCATTCGAGCGCCGCCACCTGATCGAGAAGGCCGTAGTTGCCTGAGGCTTTGTGCGCGGATTCGGCGGTGAGTTCCGGATGTGCCAGAAAACCGAAGACACCCAACCGGTAATTCGCGTTAGCGACGACGATGCCTCGTTTCGCGAAGCTCTCGCCGTCATATCTAGGCTCATCGCCCGACCCTGCCGCGAAGCCGCCGCCGTAAAACCATACGTACACAGGTAGACGCTTTCTAGTAGTTTTAGCGGGGGCCCAAACTGTCAGGTACAGGCAGTCTTCACTCATTTCCTTCCCACGGGAATTGATATCCCCGAACACCTTGCCCTGGACACAATGGGCGCCGAATTCATCAGCCTTGCGCACGCCGCTCCAAGCGGGAACCGGCTGCGGCGGTTGCCAGCGCAAGTTCCCCACTGGTGGCGCCGCGAACGGCACACCCCGGAAGATTCGGACAGACGAGTCGGCGTTGACCGTCCCCTCGAGCGTGCCACTTTCAACGTTGACCTGGTCCGCCGCCGTCGCGCCGGCTGTCAGTGCGCAGGCCAGCGCCGCCACGATTGTGAAAAACTCCCTCATGTGCTTACATCTCCTGTACGAGCTTTGTGCGACCGGTTACTGCCTGATCGTGAACGTCCGGCGATGAGAGGGCATTTCGCACGACACAGTCCTGTTGAGACCCGCAATCGCCCTTCCTTTTTGTATGCCTCATGGTAACTCTCGCTCGCCTGACCGACAATTGAAAATCCTGAATGTCAGCCATAGAGCGCAGTAAACAATACCGGGACTCGTCAAATTGGGAATACCCTGATGGCGACGCAGACCATTGTCATCAGCACGGACGCACCAAACAGGAAAGGGATGCTGAATTTCTGGTGCTCGCGCAGTTCCACGCCGGCAAGCCCGACGATGAGAAACGTGGCTGGGGTTAGAGGGCTGACCGGAAAGCCCGTGGTCATTTGACCGAGGACGGCGGCCTGCGCAATCTGGATTGGAGCAATGCCGAAGGCGCGGGCTGTTGCCGCCAGGACCGGAAGGACGCCAAAATAGAAAGAGTCAGGATCGAACAGCAGACTCAGTGGCATGGAGAGCAGCCCCAAAGCGAAGGGCAAATGCGGCGCAAGCCTCGGCGGAGCGAAGGCCACTGCCGAGTTTGCCATGGCAGCCAGCATCCCGGATTCCTTCATAATGCCGGTGAACGCACCGGCCGCGAAGAGGATGCCGGCCATCAGGAGCGCGGCTCGGGCGTGGGCGTCAAGGCGCTCCCGCTGCATTTTCAGATCCGGATAGTTCAACCATAGCGCCAGGACCAGGCCAACCATAAAGACGGCCACCGGATCCAGGCGGAAGGCAATCATGCCGCTTATGAGAACCAGCGTCAGAAGCAGGTTGAGCCAGAAACGTTCCGGACGGCGCAGGGCTTGGGTGGCATCATCCAGCTCGCGATGAATCACTACTCCACTGCCACCGCGTTTTACGCCCAGTCGCCGCTCCTCTCTTGTTCCGAGCCACCATGCGCAGGCGAACACGAATGCGAGTCCGGCGATCTGTGCTGGGATCAATGGACGAAAGATCGTCATAACGGGAATGTGCAGGGCCGCTGACGCACGGATCATGGGTCCGGTCCACGGAAGAAAGTTGACGCCCGCGGCCAGGGAAGCGGCACACGCCAGGACCCGTCTATCCATGCCAAGGCGATCATAGAGCGGCAGCATCGCCGGAATTGTGACCAGGAACGTGACCGCGCCCGAACCGTCCAGATGGACCAGCAGAGCAAGCAGTGAAGTGCCCATCACAATCCGGGTCGGATTGCTGCCTACGGTGCGGAGGATTCGGTCGATGATGGGATCGAGCATCCCGGCATCCGTCATGATCCCGAAATAGAGGATGGCGAAGATGAACATCCCCGCAACGCCGGCCACGCTTTGGATGCCATGCACCATGAATGGCGCGATGTTTCGCCCGAATCCGCCGGCCAGCGCGGACGCAACGGGAATCGCGATCAGCGCCGTGAGCGGCGCCATTTTCCGGCTGAGAATCGCCGCCAACACGGCCGCGATGGTGAGAAAGCCGAGAATGGCGAGCATGGGGCTATTCGAAGATCACGCACCGGGCGGCCAGGTCGTCCAGCACAGAGTCATCCAAGTCGAAGAACTCTTTCAGGGCGCACCTGGTATGTTGAGCCAGGATAGGCGCGGGAGTGGACGGACCGCCAGGCGTCTCGGAGAGCTTTACCGGCGTCCCGATTACGCGATGCCTGCCTGCTGTCGGGTGGTCGATCAGCGGGAACATCTGCCGGACTTCGGACTGCGGATCCTCCACCACCTCGCAAAAATTCCGCACAAGCGAACACGGAATCCCGGCGGACCGGAGTCTACCGATCCACTCCGCCGCGGGCCGTTGCCGGAAAACTCCTTCGAGCAACGCTTCCAGGGCATGGCGATTCCGGATGCGCGCGGCGTTCGATTCATAGTCCGGATGTTTTTCGAGATCCGGCCGTTCCAGCACTCTGCAGAATGCCGACCACAGCTTCTCACTCCCGACCGCGATGGCCATCTCCCGATCGCTCGTGTGGAACACGCGATAAGGCACCACCGTAGGGAACGATGTTCCCATCGGCCGCGGGATGACACCGGATCCGAGGTAGCTCATGTAATTGGAGCTCATCGTCGAGATCATGCTGTCGAGCATGGAAACATCGATGAATTGCCCCGTGCCGGTCCTTTCTCGGGCGCGCAATGCGAGCAGGATACCGATGACCGCGAACAACCCCGCTGTAACATCCGTGACACCATAGCCGCAGCGAACCGATTCGCCATCTTGTGTCCCCGTCATGCTCAGAAGTCCGCTGGAGCTCTGCACCACCAGGTCCATCGCGGCCTCGTCGCGGGAGGGACCATTCTGCCCGTAGCCTGAAATCGAACAATAGACGAGCCGCGGATTGCGCTGATGGACGGCGTCGTAGCCCAACCCCAGCCTGTCCATCGACCCCGGACGGAAATTCTCCACCAGCACGTCCATCCGGCCAATCAACCGCAGACAGAGGTCGAGCCCTTCCGGTTGCTTCAGATCGATGGAAATGCCGCGCTTGCCGCGGTTCAGCCCCAGGAAAACGCTGGCGACGCCGCCGGCAAACGGCGGACCCCATCCGCGGGCCATGTCGCCTTCGCGCGCCTCCAGTTTGTAAATCTCGGCACCATAATCGGACAGCAGCAGGGTGCAGTATGGACCGGCGAGCGCGTGGGAGAAATCCAGAACGCGGATCCCACTGAGTGCGGACGTGGAGGGCGTGGCTGGCATTAGTCGTTGTCCTCCACTTCCATCCGCAGCAGTGCGGAGCCATATGTCTTACCTTGTGGGTCGGCTTGCAGCGCTATCGTGCCGCCACCATCCAGGCTTTCATGAAGCAGAAAATTCAGCGCGCACAGGTTGGGAAGCTCGAAGCGTTCCACCTTACCGCGACATACGCCGGTGAAGTGTTCCTTGACACGCTCCGCAGTCACCTGTTCAACCAGAATCGGGTAGTATTCCGGTTTGCGCGCAATCAAGCCGATGTTGCACATATTGCCTTTGTCGCCCGATCGCGCGTGCGCGAGCGCAATCAGCGGAACTCGGCTCATATCGTCACCTCAGGCGTCGCCTCGCTTTTCGGAATCAAGGTGGGCCAGTATGCCACCACCTCTTCCACCCGGGGGCGGCCGCTTCCAAGCCCCGTTACAGAAGGAGGACCATTCAGAACCAGCGGAGCAATCTCTTTGCTGAAGCGCTCCGCGGTCGCACGATCCTGCGCGCGCACCCCGAAGCGCAGAACCACTTCCGGCAATTCCGCAGCCAACTCCGGCGACGGGGCCGCGGCGGGAATCGCATGGCACGCCGATGCCCCAAGGTACTCGCTGCGAATTGCATCGAATTGAAGCCCGAGGCGGCGCAGACGCTCGCGGAGAATGCCGTCGCCGGCCTGCGCTTTCTTGTAAGCATCCGGCCACGCGTAGGCGAGCTGGCCGATCGCCTTGAAGCCAGCCGAGTAGCTGATGGAGACTTTGTAGGAATCCGTTGCCGGGCAACCCCGGGTGCCGTGAAAGCGCACGCGATCCGGGCCCGCGTCTTCCAGTTGAACGGTGGTGAAATCGGCAACGCAATCGGGCGTGAGATACGCGCGTGGATCGCCAATTTCATACAGAAGCTGTTCCGTGACTGAGGCGATACTCACCCGGCCGCCCGTGCCGGCATGCTTGGTTAAGACCAAGGTGCCGTCGGGCTCGACTTCGAGAATCGGATAGCCAACGCCCGCCAGATCGGGAATGGACTCCCAATCCACCTGGCTATTCCCGCCGGTTGCCTGGGCGCCACATTCAATCGCGTGGCCGCCGACAACTCCAGCCGCCAGCCGATTCCAGTCGTCCGCTCGCCAGCCGAATTCGTGAATCATGGGACCGAGCGCGAGCGCCGCATCCGCACACCGGCCGGTGATGACGATCTGCGCACCGTCATCAAGCGCCTGCGCGATGGGAAATGCCCCGAAATACACGTTGGCGCTGCGCACACGGTCTCGAACGTCCGAGAGCGGCGCGCCGGTGTCCATGTTTCGGAACTCGATGCCCCGCGCCATCATCTCGTCCAGACAGCCCGTAATGTCATCGCCGGTAACCGTGGCCACACGGATGCTGAGCCCGTGCTTCTCGGCCGCTCGGAGCACGGCGCCGCGGCACGCCGGCGGATTAAGACCGCCTGCATTGGCGACAACCCGTATGTTCTTCTCCACCAGTTCCGGCAGAACGCGATCGATCATCTCGACAAAGTCGCGTGCATAGCCTGCCTTGGGATCCCGGGCGAGCTGTTTCTGCAGGATCGACATGGTCACTTCCGCCAGGTAATCGAGAGTCAGATAGTCGATTGGGCCCCGCCGGATCTGTTCCACCGGCGCGTCAATCGAGTCGCCCCAAAATCCCTGGCCGTTTGCTATTCGAATCATTTCGTTTCCCGCAGGATACTGCTGGCTTCGGCCTCGCGCACAATGCGAGCGGCATCGTCCACCATGAGAAATCGCTGCTCCACCAGACGTTGAGCTGCGGCCCGGACCTTCGCCACATACTCCGCGTGTGTCTCATAGCGCTCTTCCAGCGACAAACGTGGATCTCCCGAAGCGAGGCGCTCCGCCTTCGTCCGGGCAAACGGGATGAGCCCTCCGATGAAGCCGCACCCGCGGCCCTTGCGATAGCCAGCGGCAGTCACGTTCCAGCCCAGGTAGGAACCCAGTGGCGCCTGCTGTAACACCGTCAGAATGCCGCTCACTTCATTGCCATCCGCATCGGTCCTCGGCACGAGCATCGGAATCGTCGTCCGTATCGACGGCGGCTGCAAACCGATGGCGCCTGAGAGGTCGTTGTACCGGAAATCGGGCCCGAAATCGTAATCCCAGAAGGGATTGATCATGTTGTCCGGCAGAGGAGCGCCCGGAATCGCTGGAAATCCCATCGCTGCTCTTGTGGGTGGCACCAGGTCGCCGTGGTCGAGCCGCGGATAGCGGCTTTCCGGCGGCGGCAGGTCCTTAACGACCCAGTCAATCAGTGCCCGTCTGAGCGCCCGCATTGGTTCCGTCACGGAGTTGGGGTTCGAGGACAGCGTGCAAGGCCCGCTTGGTGCGGTCGTCAGGTCGAAGCCACCTCTGCCGCCGCCATGCGTCACGCCTGGAAAATAGTAGCGGCGCACTTCGGGTGGAAGCGGGATATCCGTATCCGCCCGCGTTCCGACGAGGCCGGGAGACATACGCAAGCCCCAGAACTCAGTCGCTCCGAATGTTTCGACGATCTTCGGGCAAGTGTGCGTGGCGCGGCACCGGTCGAGCAACCCGGCCGCAGGACGGTGGCGCGCCTCGTCGTGGTAGTCGCTCCACCACAGCACGCCTTCGCTGCCCGGCTCATAGAGCCCGGCGGCCCCGCCCGGAATTGCGAAGCGAAAATTCAGTGGAGTCTGCCGCGCGGCAACGTTCGGATTGGCGCCATCCCAAACCGGCCGCTTCGCTTCGTCCTGATTGAAGCCGAGATGAAGAAACGTCTTGATGAAGTTTCCCGATTGCGACGTGCCGAAAGCGACCACGTGTCGGACGCGCCGTGCGAGCGGGTTGGCGTTGCCGCTATCGTCTCTTTCGGAATACCGAAAGAAAGAGACAATGTCGCGAGTCGCAGCCAGGCCGATACCCAGCACCAGGGGATCTTTCGCCGTATAGACGACTTGGTAAAGCAGTCCCGGATCGAAGCCGCTCTTCAGGCAGATCATGGAGGGATCCGGCTTGCCAGGAAATGACGCCTTCGTGCAATTGGCGAATGCCCAATCGGTGGAGGGAATCGGGATTATTTGCCCGTCGTCGGAGGCCTGCTTCGTGAGCAGGGCCTTGCTGGTGTCGAGAGTGGCGGGACGTTGATACCGCAGTCCGGCATAGCCGGCCGTCAGCGAGGCCGTGTTTGTGCCCGCAGGCAGGTCACTCAACCTTGCTAGAACCGGACCAGCGATGGGAGAACCATCGGCGTTGCGCGCGACTGGAACGGCGATCGTCTCCAATTTGGGCCGCGGCTCCAGATCGCCCTGCCACCCACTACTCAACAAGGCATGACCCGCACCCAGATCGTCGGTGAAAGTCCGAAAGTTCAACGGCGAGTTTCCGCGGTTCGGCACTTCATATAACAAGACACCGCTCGCCTTCGCCGGGTCGAGCGGAAGTACAAGGGTGAATTTCGCCGAATATTCCATCCTGCCTCGTGCGTTTTCAGGTGCCAGGTTCAGATCGTTAATAATCGCATTCAGCGGATCCCGCGGATCGAGTTCGCCGAAAGCGACCCCGGTCAGGATTTCGTATACCCCGCCGGCCCCGAATGACTTGCCCGCATACGCTGGAGATTCCCGGTGCTGCACGTCGATCCGCACGATGCGCGCATCCGCCGGGCCCACGATGAAAAACAGCGCCGCCGCGCCCGCCAGCAGGCAAGCTAGCGGCGTCACCGGGCGTAGCGTGGGCCGGGAGGGTTCTGTCATGCAAAGCGCCAGATGCCCTTATGGTATGTCCCGCGCATAGCTGGCACAATTGAAAGTGTTGGATCTCTGTAATAGCTGGAATTAATAACTTGCGCAAACAAACTGCGCTGCGTCATCGGTGCTGCCAGATCCCTTCCATCGCGCTACCTGCGGCCAGGGGCACAGTGGCCTCGTGCGGTCTACCTTTCCGTTCGTTGAGTGAGAAGCGATGATCCTGTCTGGCGCGATCCCCTGCGTCACCCACTGGTCAAGAGCGCCTAGGGCGTCGAATGAGTCCGGGCCGGCTCCTCCCGCGCAGTGAGACATGCCGGGAACCATGAATAACCGGTAAAAGTCAGCGACCGCGCCCATGGTGCGTCCCACGCTCTCGTAGTAGCGAATCACGTCTTCCGGCGGTACGACTGGATCGGCCCATCCCTGGTACATAACGAGTTTTCCCCGGTGTTCCCTAAACGCCGTCAGGTTGGAATCATTGGCGCTGATGGCGCCCAATTGCGCGTCGGCATAAGCGACATCCTTGTCAAAGTCGAAACTGTCCGGATCCCAGTTGGGGTCGCTGAACACCCAATAGCGCCAGAACTCTATTCGAGCGGGTTCGGTGTGACCGACGAAGTAGGCGCCCCACCCAGTCTCACTTCCCCGTTCCCAGCCTGCGAAGATCCTGGCCCCCGTGCGAGCATTTCTTGCCCCATCATAGATTCTTCGCACTGCCGAGACCTGCGATTCAGTGAGACAAGTGGCCTGGTCGGCTCCTTTGCACAGAAGGGCACCAGGGTCGAAGGTGCAGCGGCGTGGCTCGCTGATGAGACCGTCCTTGATCCCATCGAGAGCGTCACAGGCCGCGACGACGGCGGTATGAATCATCGAGAGCTTCGAGGCGGGCAACGGTTCGGCTCCGTCCCGATGAAGCACCCTCCAGTTCCACAGAAAGCCCACGTTCAGGCGGATGCGATTGTTCCCTGGCGCGCCTGCAACGATACCGTCGTAGTCGTCTGGAAATCGTTGCGCTTCCGTGAGTGCCTGCTGGCCGCCAGTGGAACAGCCGGCAAAATAAGAATGCGCGGCGAAGCGGCCGTAATAACTGCGAATCGTCAGCCCCGCCGTTTTCGTCATCACATGTGTGGCGCGCCAAGCCCAGTCATCGACCTTTTCCGGATGGCTGATCCCAAACGAGAGATCCTCGCCCTCATGCCCTGTGTCGGAGCCTGCAGCCGCATATCCCTGCCTGAGCGCTCCCTCCATGGCTCGATAACCGAGCGCCCCGGAGTACCCGCCATTGCCCGTCCCCAGGAACTTTCCATTCCACTCTTTCGCGACAGGCAGCCAGACTTCGATGTGGATTTCAGAGTCGGAGGTCGGCTTTGAGACCGCCTTCACCAGGCAGAATGCAGGAAGTCCGGGCGAGCGACCGGCAGCCATCAGCGTCGCTGAGGTAACCGCTGTGGAGGCGATACAT